>CAYUIE010000038.1:0-1636 GCA_964444665.1 uncultured Pirellulales bacterium | reverse complement strand
TGTTGAGGGTCCTCTTCAAAAACTCAACGACTGCTTGTCCTGCTTCACCTATATTGGCCATTTTTGCACCTACCTTTCTTTTGATTCTGTAATAGCATCTAATCGATCTAAAAGTTCCTTTTCCTTTTCGTTATATTCCTGTTCATCTATCTGGTCCAATTCAAACTGTAACTGCAATGCCATAAGTTCCTCTTTTATACGCCCGGTATCACTTAATTCTTTCTCGGCTATTTCGTTGAGCTTTTCTCCCAACCACACCACACCTTTTAATGGTGCCAGCAATATACTATCAACTAAGAACATTAGTATTTTCCCGTTTCAATTACGAGGTTGACAAAATTAAATGGCGGCAGCGTTCCTACAAAGTTAAATTTTACTTTTTCACCATATTTATCTCCAAGTTCCTGTACCTGGTGGTCAAACTCAGATTCTTTTTCCTTCTCTACTAAAAAGGCAGCATTAATAATCATCAACTCGCCATAAGGATCGTTAGTCTTGACTTCCACGGTTAAAGGCGACAGAGAATTTAAGATATCCTCTTCAACGATCTGTTTTTCCTGCTGTAAGGCTGCCTCAACCATCTCTCCTATCTTCATACGCTGATGATACGTCTTTTCAGGAGGCAGCACCGCAATTTTTTCTTTTAATCCCCTTACGTCCTCATACTTTTCCAGGATGTCCTTATAAACCACATCTTCCTTAAATATCGCTTTAATACTAAGCTCAGTTTTGTCCTTCATTTGGCACAATAGTTCTCTGAATTTATCGTGCTCGGCTTCCAATATCCTCTTTACTTCTGCTTCATCTTCAGCGATTGTGGCGAATCTGACAGGCAAAACCGTATATTCCGCCATTACCTCCTCAATCGCTTTTTCATGAGCAAGTGAGTTTTCTCTCGAGATACGATATTTTTTGATCGGTGCATTGCTAACCAAAGCGGCTATATCATCGAAACAGATTGTGTATACCTCATCGCCTCGGCCTCCAATTCCCAATGGGCCAAATGACTGGGGTTGATTTGAGTCCATTACACAATAAATGTACTTGCCTTCTTTTGTTGCTACATCCATCTCTATTTTTCCCATTCCTCTGGATAAATGACAATATTGACAAAGTTAAATACCGGCAGCGGCCCGGCATACATAAACTTCATTTTGTCCTGGTACTGGTCACTTAGATCGTCCATGATATTATCAAATTCTTTTTCCCTACCCTTACTTACCAAGAAAGCAGCATTTATGAACATTTCATCGCCGATGGTCTTATTGAGCTTATGGTCAAAAGCTGTTCTCCTTAATGCATCCACCACTCTTTCAGCCTCCTGCTCTTTCTTCTTTTGCAAAGCCTGTTCGACCATCTTGCCAACTTGCATTTTGGCTTGGGTATTATTTCCGTTTGGTCCGTTTGCTATTCTTTCTTTCAAGCTCTTGATCTCTTTATTGTCTTCTACGATCTCATCAAAAATAACATTCATATTTTTCCATATACCTTTAACACCTAACTCAACTTTGTGATCCATATCTGTTAGGGTACTCTTGAATTCTCTGTATCTTCTGTCCAACAGATTCCTTATCTCATCGGCACTGGAGGCAATAGTGCCAAATCGAACCGGAAGGACACTATCAAACTCATTCAT
>CAYUIE010000037.1:0-3015 GCA_964444665.1 uncultured Pirellulales bacterium | reverse complement strand
CTGTTACCCATGTCCTTAGCATAATCTGTAACCCATCTTACCGGTTTGTACCGAAGGAAAAACCCCTTGCAGTGCAAGGGGCTAACAGTTAAATGGCCCCCTTTAGGAAACGAGCGCAAATAAAAAGGCCCTGCGGTTTGGCGGGGCCTTTCGGTTCTCGAGCGTTGTTTTCTGCTTAGCAGGGAACTACGTTCGTCGCACAGGGGCCTTTTTTGCCCTGGCCGACTTCAAAGTCAACCTTTTGGCCTTCATCGAGTGATGAATAGCCAGTCGTTTTAACCTCTGAGTGGTGGACGAATAAATCATCGCCGCCATCATCAGGATTAATAAAGCCGAATCCCTTTGCCGAATTGAACCATTTTACAGTACCTTTACTCACTTTTACTTCTCCCTGGCCTGTTTACAGGCCATCTAAAACATCTCTCGAACTTATTTTATTGGGGGATACTCCTGAGAGATGGAAGAATATTCACCATTAAAAAGTCAACTATAACGTAATAACCGATATTACGCAAAGGAAAAAGTTGAAAAAATTCATCTTTTTTTACTTTTGATGCCAACTGCACCCAGAAATCCTCAAAAACACGACTTTCACGACTTTTACTCCGTAAAGCCACTTTAAAGGGCTTTGTGGGGATGTGATTTATGAGGGCGAAAGAGTTATAAAATAACAGTTGTAATACTGTACAGGATTTTTATATTAGTATCGATGTGACTCAACGGAGCGTACCCGGGCAGATATAAATTTGGGAATACCAGATAATATATACTGGAAGGTACAAAAGAGATTTTGTGCGATGGGAAAAGATGTCCCGGTCAAAACAGGAGAAGATAGTCTCGTCCCGGGTAAATCACGCATCATTATTCTCGGGCCAAAGTGAACAGTAGGGCACTGCCATGCGATTATATCTGATAAATCCGTCAAATCCGCTTGTGAGTATCGTCAAAGTCAAGGAGAGCCGCTGGAACCGTTACCGCGTGTGGAAACCACTCGGTCTTATGGTTCTGGCCGGGCTAACACCACCGTCGTGGGAAATCACGATCGTGGATGAGAACCTTAGCGTGCCGGACTATCCGGCCATGCCTCGGCCGGACCTGGTGGGCATTACCGCTTTTACCTCGCAGGCGAACCGTGCATATGAGGTGGCCGCTCAATTCCGCAATATGGGTGTGCCCGTAGTCATAGGCGGTATTCATGCAACTATGTGTCTGGAAGAGGTTATGGAGCGTGTGGATTCAGTCGTCACGGGGGAAGCCGAGGGCATCTGGCCGCAGGTCCTGGAGGATGCCCAGCGTGGCAACCTGAAACGCCGGTACGACGGAGGGTTTGCCGAGATAAACGATGTCCCATTAGCTCGTCACGATTTACTGGCTTCGGGATATGCCTTTGGAGCCATTCAGACCACCCGCGGCTGTCCCTTGAACTGCAGCTTTTGCAGCGTAACGGCGTTTAACGGAGCCCGTTACCGGCAGCGTCCAATTGCGGATGTCGTGCGGGAGTTCCAGTCTATTCGTGAGAAACATGTGCTGGTGGTGGACGACAACCTTATAGGCACGCGTCCTGAACACATCGCCCGCGCTAAGGAAATGTTCCGCGCTATGGCACAAGCGAACCTGCGAAAAGAATGGATTGCCCAGGCCACCATTAATTTCGCTGATGATGAAGAACTTCTCGTATTGGCAGCAAAGGCAGGGTGCAAAGGCGTCTTCATCGGCTTTGAGTCCCTCTCGGCCGAAGGGCTTCGGGAGGTCGGCAAGAAATTCAATCTTCTCAAAGGCCGGGACTTCCGCACCTCGGTACGGCGCATACGGCGGCACAACATTCTGGTAGCCGGTTCGTTTATCATCGGTTTGGATATAGACGAAGCTGGAATCGGTAAACGTATCGCCAAGGTGGCCCGTCAGTACGGCGTGGACAATCTCAACGTGCTGTTTTTGACTCCCTTGCCCGGCACGCGCCTGTGGGACCAGATGAAATCACAGGACCGCATCGCCCTCGATACGTTCCCACAAGACTGGAAATATTACACACTGACCTTTCCGGTAGCTCGGTATAAGCATTTGTCTGTAGACAGTACCATCGAAGAAATGGTCTCGTGCGAACGGGATTTCTATTCCATGCCGCACATTCTGCGCAGGGCCTTGGGTAGCTTATGGCATCGCCGCCAGCCGCTAATCAGCCTGGTCAGCAATCTCTCGTACAGGAGAAATGTCAGACTAAATAGTAAGGCATATGCGGACTTCAAGGGTTACTGGGGCGACAGGTACACTTGATTTTTGCGGGATTTGATTAAATTTGCCAACAAAACAATTGGAGTAGCTGATAGAATATGAAAAGAGCTGATTATAGTTTTACCCAATCGCTGAAGTAGGCGATTATCCCCTCGCCGAGTTTTAATGTTAAGCGAACATAATGGAAAAAGGGAAGGTATATGAAAAGAAAAGTGGGTTTGTGGATTGACCATAGGAAGGCTGTTATCGTGTTTCTTGCTGGCGAAGAGGAAGAAATAAAAGTAATAAAATCTAATATTGAAAAACAGATACGACGTTCTGCTGCTTCACGTTCAGGTGGCCCATTTGAATCACAGGCAGTTCCATCAGATGATCGCCAACAGCGAGAGTTTACGGGACATCTCAACACTTATTACAATGAGGCAATTTCGTGTATTCGTGATTCAGAATCTATTCTGATATTTGGTCCTGGTGAGTCAAAAGGAGAACTCAAAAAACATCTCGAGCGAGAAGGACTCGGTGGACGTATAGTTGGTATTGAAACAACTGACAAGATGACCGATCCTCAGATTGCAGCAAAAGTCCGACAGTACTTTCTAAATCTGAAATAGGATTAGCATAGGATTGACACAGAAACACTTAACCATGTGTTCCAGCGGACGCGCAAACGCCTCTCGCCGTTGAACGCTACGTAGGACGAATGAAGGATATCAAATATGAGTAAGAGCGAGAAGGTCAAACTAAAGGGACGGGAACTGGCCACTCGTTTGACAGGCATTTTAA
>CAYUIE010000036.1:0-3168 GCA_964444665.1 uncultured Pirellulales bacterium | reverse complement strand
TACGAAGGTTGCCTGGATTAAGCGGCAGGACACAACCAAAGAATATAACACTATAATAGCCTCGGATACCAGCGCTCACAAGTTTTGGGCTCCTCGTTACCGGCAGTTTAAGCTTTCGGCAGGGCATAACTCCAGTTGGCTTATAGTTGAGGACAGTACCGGAATAGCAGCAGATGTCTGGTATCACGTGGCGGTTACCTTCGACCCAGACGTGGATTCAGGTACGATGGTTCTGTACAAAGACGGCGTTCCGGTAGATACAGCCACGTCTGTGCCCGCGCCGGGAAGCAGCAATAAGACCTATATTGGAAGATACGGCGGAGGTGAATACTTCAACGGCGCAATTGACAACGTGATGATATTCGACAGGGCGTTGACTGCCGGAGAGATAGAGGCTTTGTATAACTCAGGAAACGGGACAGAAACTCTGCCCATCGAGAGTAATCCTCTTGTTGCCCTTTATACAGCGAACGGCTGGCATTTTGACGCCAATGAGAATTTTGCAGTAGAGGTTGATTTCCACTATAGCGGTGTCAGTGAGCGAGATAGCTGGGCGGGTATGACTATTGAAAATGACACTCAGTATATCTCAATCTCTGTTGGTTCTGACGGCAATGAGTCCTATTATTACTACGAGACTATAGTCGATAGTAATACAGTATTGGAGAAGGAACTCAGAACTCAGGATGATGGTACACTTTATGTCTCATATGATGCGACGTTGAACAATGTATACTTGAGCCATACCGGATATGGAAGTGGTAATGCCTACACCTGGCAGACCATAACCGACCCGCTGCAAATCCAGTGGTCTTCTCCGGTTGATGTAGCTGTCGGTGGCGGGACGGATGTTGCTGCACTCGGTTCTGGCGCAGCTTATCTTGACGACTTTGAGATGTCGACGGCCGAGCTTCTTGGTTGGCCGCCGGTTGGTGATGTTGACGGTAATGGCTTCATTGAGTGGGAGGACCTGGTAATAATATGTGACAACTGGCTCGTGACTGGTCCTGATGTTCCAGGTGATATTCACAAGGATGAGAATGATACAGTTGATTTCCTGGACTATGCTGATGTTGTTTACGGATGGTAAGATATTCTTTTAAGTTTGGAAGTTTGTGCAATTTGCTTTTGAAGTGCTTTTAGTCACTTTAATATAAGGGGACTTATGCCGCCGTTTGCGGATGCAGACGGCGGTTTTAGTATAGTATGGAATTTATATCAGATCCAGCAACATATACATTGACATCGGGGAAAAGAAAATGCGCCTGGCAGGATTCTCTACAGGGCATCTTATAATGGAACCTGCAACCTTCGGATTATATATCCGATTTTTTCAAAATTTTCTTAAAAAGTGAGATTTTCAAAAAATAATGAGGTACATTTTTCATTCAATGTGCTAAAAAGCTGACTTATGGAGACATAATGGAGACAGAGAAGCATGGCTTAAAACCAATTCAAAACCAGTGGATTAGAAATCCACAGTTTAGGTTATAAGTTCTGTATTAACAAGGGAGTAAAACGCTGTTATGAGCTAAAGATAAGGATTGCACGTGGTTTGCAACTCAGTAACAAGTTGACTCTAACTAAGTTTACAAGTAGCGATTGACTCCTTTTTGACACCATAAAAACTTTCATTCACAACCTAACCGGTTACAAACATAACACAAAACTCTATATTTTAGAATTAGTAGTTATACCAGCTTGCCTGCCAAAGCCAACTCTCACATATTTTAGCTAAATCATTAAAATCAACTTCCTGATTTTGATTGAAATCACAAGCCTCACACCACTCAGGTGCAACACAACTATCGAGCCAGTTGTTTGCAAACTTGGCAAAATCTGCAAAATCAATTTGGCCATTATCAGTTGCGTCTGCAACTTTTCCGACTTGGACTAAATTAAAGCTTAGATTGTTATCCTCATCTGATTCACTGATACTATCAGGTTCATCTGCAATGATATATAATGGGATTTCAACACTGTTAAAATCTTCAGCGGCTATGTTCCATACATACCAAATATCATATAATGAATCTGAATTCAGTTGAGTTATGTTGAAACTCGCAAGCTCTGGGCCATCTGCAGAACCTCGCCGAATTACAACACCAACATTTTCTGCAGGTAATCCACCACTATTCCTTATACGTGCGGTTATTCCTCTATTCTTAGGCCCGATTCGCTCAGAGCTTATACTGGCTACCGCAAAATCTGGCGCTATTGTTGAGACTGAAGCAATATTATTACTCCTGTTAGCATCTTCTATAACAAAATTCGGGTCAATTACGACATATATCTGTTGTGGCCCATTTACAGCAGGTATAAACCAGGAGATAGTAGCAATAGCTATATCTCCGGCCGCTATTGGCCCAACGACGGTTATAATATCGTCAATTAACACACCATTAGAATCGGGATTACCATGAAAGAATGCTATTGGAACATTTACCTCTGCCACATCACCCAAATTATGGATGACAGCATTAATATCAACAAAAGTTCCTTGTAGTAGATTTGTAACACCAAATGATATATCACTTGCTGTTATTGCCATATCACCTTCGATAGGATGTCTCAAAATATAGAGGTAAACTCGGTTAGGTTCTGGTATGCCATTGATACGTCTACCCGCTCGTTGGTGCCTAAGCATTGCGTCTGAAGTCCTCTCTGATACGAGTTCACGCTCCAATTTTACGAAAAGTGCTACCGTCTTGTAAAAATACTGGCTGTAGTCTTTTGTCGTGTCTATTTTCTCGGAAAAGCTACACAGGTCGGCCTTAGCATGTTCCAGCCGTTCGATTATTTTGATGGTTTCTTTGGTATTCCATGCCAGTCTGCTCAGAGAGTGAACAACAAGTATGGCTTGATTCTTAATGGTCTTGTGCAGTGCTAACTGCAAACCCGGCCGATTAGCAGCTTTCACTCCTGACTTATTCTTGTCGTAAAAGACACCAATCACTTCAAGCTTACAAAAATCGCAGTATCTCTGACATATCTCTATCTGCTTCTCGCAACTCTCACTCCCATCCGGTCTGATACGAGGGGAGAGCCGACTGTAAATCACAGCTCGGCTATTCGTTCGCTCACGGTTTCTACTCATTGCCATTACAATATCCCTTCTGGCAAACACTTTTCCGAGTCATTTGCGTTTAACTGAATAATTCACCTACT
>CAYUIE010000035.1:0-4423 GCA_964444665.1 uncultured Pirellulales bacterium | reverse complement strand
TCGTGTAAAATTGAAAAAACTATACCCAGTAATTTAGATGTGACAGACTACTAGACTTTGCTTTACGTCATCAATGGAAGTCTCTAGGGAATCAAGTTCAGTTTTAATTTCCCATAAATCACCAAGCGAGTCAATCTCTAGACCATCATAGATATTTTCAACGTCAGAAATTTGCAGTTCTAAAGATATAGCGAAGTCATGTATTGTATGAGGATCGGCTAATCTAATAGAAGAAAAGCCTTCGTATATAGACCGAATAATAGGTGTGTCTTGCAGAGTGTAAAACACTGGATTAAATCCAGCGCGGATAATGGAATTCCTATGAAAGCCAATTGCAAACTTTCCATATCTATAAGCGTGGTAGCGAAGATGAGGTGCAGGGATGTCAGATAAACAACAGATAGGGGAGGATTCTATATCAACAGGAACATTTTTATGAACTTCAACTTTTCTTGTTTCAGAATTAAATCTTTTCTTTTCTGGAATTATTACTTTAACTACTTCTTTATATGTACCTAGACGTAGTTCCCTAGTCCTCAGTATAGACTTGAGGTTCTCATATGCCTTAGTTGCTGGTTTAGGTGTGTTACTCTGTCTTTTTGCCTTTACATTCCAAATAGGTCCTCCAGTAAAATGCCAGAGAATTTTGGAAACAGTACCTGGAGAAATATCATATTTGACAGCCATTAAGCTAACCTTTGGCCTAACAAAATAATCCACTTCTATACTTTTTCCCACCTCCAATATAATTTACACAACCTGAAATATCAACAATTTTGCCTTTGCCGGCTGGTATTTCTTATATCTATTTATCAACAGTGTAAATCTGTGTGAATCCGTGTCTAATTGTAAATAGTGTCTATTCGTGTGTATTCGTGGTTAATTAGGCTTTGGCGTTAGTTGTGAAACAACGGCGTGCGAGCCTGTAAGATGGAGAAAGCTACGCTTTCGGAAATCTTCAAGGCGAGAACACAACAGGCCTTCTCGGCCGTCGCCAAAGCTAATCTCTGAGTACTCGGTGCTCTTGTCTGTATCCCGATAATTCGGGGCTGCGGCTATAATTTATTCGTGTTCATTCGTGGTTAATTAGTAACAGTGTTAATCTGCGTTAATCCGCGTCTATCCGCGGTTAATTAATGCTTTGGCGTTTGTCCCGATGTCGAAGTGAAGCAAAGATCCCGATCTATCGGGGCATCGGGACTGTGGGCAAGTCTGGAAGATGGAGCAAATTATATTTGTGGAAATCTTCAAGGCGAGAACACAAAAGGCCCTTTGGTCTATCGCCAAAGCTCTCCTCTGAGTACTCGGTGAATTCTGTGGCTATAATTTTATCCGTGTCAATCCGCGTTAATCCGCGGTTTATTATCTGCCCGCCCCCGGCCGGGCCGGTTTTTGTGGAAAATACGCCACAGATACGGTATAAGAGTGAGAACAAAATTTGGGCCGTGTAGCCCAATCTGCTTTACAGGAGAGAATATGAACATCTCGAGTCTAATAGGCCCGCTTGCCGCGGCTCCACTAAACCCGCCGAAGTCGGCCGATTGGTGGTCCGGCACAATCGGCATGGAAATTGTCAAAGGCAACGCAATTTGGCGGTTCGCGGCGGTCCTGGTTGTAGTGCTGTTCACCTTAGCGGCCGGCCGAATCGTGCAGTTTATACTGTACGGCATCGCCAATCGCCGGGAGAAGAAAAAGGGCACAACGGCCCTGACATTGTTCATCAGGGCACTGCCGAAGCCGCTTTATGTGGCGGTTTTCGCACTCGGCCTGCATTTATGCAAGCTGCCGTTGGTCTTTAATGACGAGACCGGCATAAGAACTGCCATCGGCGATAACTGGGCAAGAATCGCCCAGGCCGTCGGCGCTATCGCTATGGCCTATGCGCTCTATCGCCTCGTTGACGTTATGGAATATTACCTAAACCGCATCGTCCAGAGAAGCGAGACCAAGCTGGACGATATGCTCGTGCCGGTCGTCCGTAAGAGTCTGCGAATAACCATTGCCATCATCGCCGCCCTGCTCATCGCGGAAAACATTATGGGCGCCGACAGAATCAAGTCTCTCCTGTTCAGTGCGGGCATCGGCGGCATTGCCATCGCCTTAGCGGCAAAAGAGACGATTGCCAACTTCTTCGGCTCCATCACGATTTTCGCCGACCGGCCATTCCAGATAGACGAATATGTCAAAATCGACGGCCATTTCGGCCCGGTCGAGGACGTCGGCTTCAGAAGCACCCGCATACGCACACTCGAAGGCCACCTTGTAACTGTGCCGAACAGCATAATCGCCAATTCGATTGTCGAAAATGTGGGCAAGCGCCCGTTTATCAGACGGACTTCGGATATAACCATCACTTATGACTCCGGACATCAAAAGGCGCAAAGGGCGGTGGAGATTATAAAGGACATTCTCTCAGGCGTACCCGAGGTAAACACCGACGCGGACAGGCCGCCGCGTGTCTTTTTTGACAAATTCAACAATTGCTCCTTGAATATTTATATGAGTTATTGGGTAAAACCGGCCGACTACTGGATTTTCAAGGATGTGAACCAGCGGGTCAATCTCGAGATGATGAAACGTTTTGAGGCCGAGGGAATCGAATTCGCCTTCCCGACCCAGACTCTCTACGTAAAGAAACAGGCCGATGGCCAATGATAATGAAAGAACAACTCGCCGACTGAGCAAAAAGCAGCGTCGGCGAAGCATCACTTTTGCGATATTAGGTGCTATCAGCGCGGTGACGGGCGGCTGTTGCGTCGGCGGCAACGTGCTGAATCTGGCGGTGCTCAAGCTGGGGGCCTCGGAAGTTTACCTCGGCGTGCTCAGTTTTGTTACTATGGGCTCGTGGTGTTTCCGCGTATTCACGATGTCCGCGATTGAGCGCATCGGCAAACGCAGGGTGATGCTCTTTTGGTACTGGGTGGTATTGCTTTTTATTTTGCCCTTTGTTTTCATTCCGTTTCTTGCGGAGTTCTGGCCCGCCTGGATGTGCCTGGCCCTTCTCCTCATTGCCAGCCTCGGCAGAAACATCACCTACGCCCTGGGTAATACTGGATGGTTTCCATTATTGCAGGACATTGTGCCGAGGCAAATCACGGGCAGGTTCTTTGCGAATATGCGGACGGGCTGGCAGACCGCGAGCCTGATAATAATTCTGGCCTGCGCACTATTCCTCGGCCGAAATCCCGAATGGTGGAAATTCCAAATTATTTTCATTTTCGGCTTCCTCGCATACCTGCTGCGGGCGTTCTCAATCATACCTCTGGCCGAGAATCCCCCGCAAAAAGCCCGCCAAAAACAGCCGGGCATAGCCGCAAGGTTCCGCGAGACCTTCGGCGTGCCCGAAATGCGCATACTCATTTTTTACATATTCAGCTATATACTGGCCGCGACGATGACCGAGCCGTTCAAGATTAAGCTCCTAAGAGACCTCGGCTATACTTACCGGTTTATTCTTACAGCCACGGCAATGATTGGCGCCGGTGCGATAATTTCATTAAGGCCCTGGGGCAAACTGGCCGACCGGTTCGGCAACCGCTTTATCTTTACAATCGCACATATCGGATTGTTCCTCTGCAGCCTCTGCTGGGTCCTCGTCGGCTACAACCAGTTCAGCCGGGTGCTCGTCTTTGTGCTGTTCTTCCTGTGGTCTTTGTTTCATAGCGGTAACGGCATCGCCCAGACGCGGTATATGATGCATACCGTGCCGGCCGGCAAACAGAACTATATCACAATTATAAACGTGTTCCTCAGCCTTGCCGCCGGCCTGGCGCCGCTGCTCGGCGGATTCTTTCTCGCGACCAGCCGGGGCATCAGCTTCGGCACCGGCCCGGCCGGCTTCAATAATTATGACCTGCTGTTTATTGTAACCGCCTTCCTTTTCATCGTGCCACACCGGCTGCGAAACAAGCTTCAGGTCGCACACGAAAAGCCCACGATGCAGGTCATCGCCATCGTCACCCGCCCGCTTCGAAACATCTTCGGCCCATTCCTCGGCATAAACAACGGCCGGGCACAAAACGAAGATAATGAGTAACTGGTTATTGGTGACTGGTAAATGGTTAAATAGTTATTCGTTTTATCTATTAAAAAATCAATTCCTCAAATTACGCGATTTTCGCCAAAATGCGCAGGTGGTAATGCCTGTTTTGGCGAAAAAATAAAATTTTTTTAATCACTTCCATAAAAGCACTTAGCGTTTTTGGACCCCCAAAAAATCACCGATTTTTCGCCAAAATGCGCAGGTTGAGCCAATTATGGAGGGACTACTTTTTTTCGAACCTCCATAATTGGCGAAATCCTGAGCGCAGTCGAAGGATCAAATTCAACTGTTTTAGGAGGGACTACTTTTTTCTGGTCCACATAATTGGCGGTTAACCCCCTGCATTGCAGGGGGTCTCTTAAGTCCCGAGGGGTCTTATAA
>CAYUIE010000034.1:0-7557 GCA_964444665.1 uncultured Pirellulales bacterium | reverse complement strand
TTTACCCGGCTATGAAGACGCAACATTCCGTAAAAGGAAAGCCGTATGAAGCAGGTAACATTATCGAAAAATTGCAATTGGCCTGATGATAGACCTGATACTTTTCCAGATCTTATGACTCCGTTCGAAGCCGCGATGTTTTTGAGACTCGACCAAACTAATCATTCTCCCGTATCCGCTTGCCGGACGCTGAATTACTGGAGAGACCGTGGAGAACTAAAAGCTACCAAATATGCCCGTCGAGTGTGGTACCTGAAAGATGAACTTGAGAGATTTCTTCGGCAAAAAACTGAGGTTGGTTGATTATGTTGCTATATCTTTTGCCGATTTTGGAAAACACTTGCGCGCGGGGCCAATCTCTGTTAGAATCCGGCCTGTCAGTTGCCAGTGGTAACTATATCCCGTCAAGGGAAGGAGGTTACCCATGGCAGTAGAAAAAGTCGGTGTTTATCGCAGGTGGTTGGAGTCAGTACCTGAAGTTAATGGAAAACCTGTCCCGAAATCGCAGTGGTCTAAAAAACGCC
Source organism: uncultured Pirellulales bacterium (assembly GCA_964444665.1). Lineage (GTDB taxonomy): Bacteria > Planctomycetota > Phycisphaerae > Sedimentisphaerales > CAYZTY01 > CAYZTY01. The sequence continues at coordinate 7,033 of CAYUIE010000034.1, read as the reverse complement.
GTCATTCATGGACGGTCAGGTGGTATGGAACTATTGGCAAGAGGTATTCCAAAGACTTCAAAACCAAAAAGCTGGCCGAAAGGTATGCCCAGGATTTACAGGATCAGGTTAAACGAGGAAGGCAGGACAGGCCCGAAAAAATCACGTTGCACGAGTTCATCGATGAACATAAAGAAATCATGAAGGGCCAGGTAGCGTACGCCACATTATCCGACCAAAGGCGGGCACTGGAGTTATTTGAAAAGTACATAGGTGAGTCAATCCTTTTATCTAAGATTACACCCCGGCATGCTGAATCTTTCGTTGCCTACCGTTTGTCGACCGTCCCCAGCGTTGCAACCGTGAATAAAGATATTCGCACCTTGCGGAGCATTTTCAACCTGGCAATTGAACCGAGGGGATATTTGACCGAGGGACGAAATCCGTTTGCTAAGATCAAGGAACGCAAAATTACAGATAATGAAATACGCTATGTTACGGTAAAGGAATACCATCAACTGATGAAAGCAACCGAGAATATCTGGTGGAAGGCTTTGTTTTCTGTAGCCTATGGCAGTGGCTTAAGGCGTGAGGAAATACTTCATCTGACGTGGCTTGACGTTGACTTCGAAAACCAGCGAATCAAAATCGTAGCCAAGAAGCCCACTAAAGATATTCTCGAGTGGGAGCCCAAAAATCGAAAAAATCGTATCGTCCCCATGTCAGATGAGACTGCTCAGTTGTTAGTCGATATGCAAGCCCTGGCTCATGAAGGTCACCCATACATTTTCGTTTCACACGAGCGTCTTGGGAAGATAAAGGAACGCCGCAAGATGAACAAGTGGAACCCTCGTTCGGGATTGATAAACAATCTCAGCAGGAACTTTAAAGTGATTCGACGTAGATCAAACGTAGCTGACTGCACGCTGCACGATTTTCGCAGGTCTGCCATTACCAACTGGGCTAAGAAACTGCCAATCCAGGTGGTGCAGCAGCTGGCGGGACACTCAAGCATAACAACAACGAGGAAATATTATCTGGCGGTACGTACGGAAGATCTTCAATCTGCGAATAAGTGGCTAAACAAAATTCTGGTGAGAACGCATTCCGACTGACGCAAAACTGACGCAATTGGGTGTATTCAAGGGTTTTTCAGGCTAAAAGGATTGGCAGTGTCTGTAGGAAGTTGTTATATTAAAAGCACTTAAAGATATAAGCGCCCGTAGCTCAGCCGGACAGAGCAACGGATTTCTAATCCGTAGGTCGCAGGTTCGAGTCCTGCCGGGCGTGTTACTTTTTGAGGCTGTGTCAGTCGATGACATTGGCTCTTTTTTTGTGTCTAACTGTCCGGATTTCAAAGACTTAGACGTATCAGGTTTCAGTCTTTTATTTTCAGCCCCAGTTTGCCAGTTGGTTGTATTTGCACCGTTCTGATTCCTATTAAAGTCAGATTTTTTTGTAAGTTTTTTGTAAGCGCTTTCAGTGTGTCCTTCTGGCTTACCGTCAGTCCCAGTCGAAACTTGACGCTGGCCGTTCTTCAAAGAAAAATCTGGCAAGTTTGCAATAGCCTCTGATTCCTGTCCCCTGAAAATATGCGTATATCTGGACATAGTCAGATTTATATCGCTGTGTCGCATAATAGACTGAGCAACCTTGGGGTGAGTACCACTGGCAGCAAGCAGACTTCCCGTAGTGTGTCTGAGGCTGTGAAAATCTATTTTGCCCTCTCCGTTGTCTTTGTGGTCAATCCCAGCAGCTTCAAGGTCTGCTCGTAGCATATTTGCCATATTGTATTTACTTGGCATTACAAAAGCTGGCGTTCCGGGCAGCTTGCCAGACAAAAAGTTTTTCAACAGTACGGCTGTTTCTTCTCTTAGCGGCAAAGTGGATTCTTTGTTGTTCTTAGCATCCTCTGTTTTGACGGTAACAGTACATTGATTAAGGTCAAACGATGATACAGTCAGGCTTCTCAATTCTGAGGCTCTTAGCCCAGTTTCTACAGCCAAAAGGTAAAGTGTCGCTCTTTGATGTCCTGTTGTATTATAACGCTCTGGTTCGGATTCTTTGGCCTCTAATAGCTTTCTGACTTCGTCCGATGATAGTGCCCTGCGTTTCCCTTTGTTCGTTATAGTCCTGTTATCAAGGGGTGTAAGCGGTGATTCACCAGCCCTTTTACGCTTTACCATCCACTTGCAAAAGGCTTTCAAGGATTGCAAATAGTAGTTGCTGGTCTGGTCGCTTGCGCCATTATCCCTCAAGTCAGAAAGAAAATTCTCTACTTCGTCCGCTGTAATATCGTTCCAGAAGATAAATTTGCATTGCTTAAAAGCCTTTTCGATTCGGCTGATAGTCTGAATTACATAGCTTACTGTATTGCCTTTTTTCTCCAAAGAAGCCTTAAAGTCTGCAAGGTGTTCTTTCAGCGGCCTTTTTCTTTGCTCCGCATACTTATCGAAAATCCCGGCTTTACCGAGTTCAGCTTCTTTTTCAAGTTTAGCTGCCAGTTGAACAGTAGCTTGCTTGTCCTTAAAGCCTTTGACACGCTTTCTCGTACCGTCAGCGGTCTTGTAGTCGATGTACCAGTACTTTGACTGCTTGCAAATCCGCTTTCCGTTATTACCGGCTACTGTATACTTTTGTTTAAATACACTTGCCATAATATCACCTTATCTTTTTCTCGCTTCTTCTTTATCTTCTTAGAGTTTTGCTAATAACTGCTTTGTTTTCTCATCCATTGATACAAAGTTACCTGCCGGGCCACTTGCAGTAAATAATACTGCAAACCGAGTCACCAAGGCTCCCAACAGGACATATCCAAGTATTACCTGAATCATTAGCGTTACCTGTCCGTACCAAGAATCTGGATTGGCCGCAATATCCCCAAACCCCAAAGTCGTCATAGTGACAACTGAAAAGTATAAAGCATGCACAAAACCACGTAATTCACTCCTATCAGATAGAATAACACAATCAGACCACATTCTGTAAACACATGCAAAAATAAAAGCTAATATAAAAAAAACAGCTATTATCCGTCCTGTGGAAATACCGTAATCACTTATTTCCCAAAACCAGCGTATCGGATGTGTAATAATCTTTCGCAAAAACTGTATCCATTTATTTTCAATTCCCCTTGATTCACCTGTATACCACTCCTCCCAATTCATCCTTCTGATATTATATTTCAAAAGCTGCTTTGTATCTGGGTCAATGCGAATGCTTTCGAGGCCGACGCCACTAAAATCTGTGCCATTGTTTTTCTGAGTAATATGCTTATCAACACTACACATCCATACTAAAGTTTCACCATCTACTATAGCACGCTGAAATTCTGTATTTTGTAAAAAAGCCTCAATAAAACTTGCACCTTTTATATAAGAGTCATTTAGACAAGCATATTCAAGATGGGCGTATACAAAGTTGGCATTCTTCAAATAGGTGCCCAAAAGGTTGGCATTTTCCAGATGGGCGCCCTCAAGGTCAGCATTTTCTAGACAGGCGCTCCCAAGGGCGGTATTCTCTAAATGGGCGCCCTCAAGGCCAGCATTTTCCATGTGGGCGTACTCAAAGCCGGCATTTTCCAAATGGGCGTCCCAAAGACGGGCATTTTCCAGATGGGCGCTCCAAAGTTCGGCATTTTCCAAATGAGCACCTATAAGACATACTTCTCCTGTAAAATCATATTCCTTATTATCCCATTCACCCTCCCCTTTATTTAACAATGCACCTTTGAGATAGGATTTATTAAGCGGGGCTTCCTCCAATAAGACATCCTTTCCTGGATTATTTATCCGCCATTCGTTCCATTCCGTCATATCCTTCTTCTCTGAGCAGCGTTTAAGCATATCGAACTGCTCCTGACTGAATTTGCGTTCCCCTTTTTCTTCACTCATTTTTTCTCACTTTTCTTGGTCAATTCAAGCCCCAAAACTTTCGCCAGCTTTGCCGCTGCCGGTAGTGTTAGCGTCCGCTTGCCATTGACAAATAAAGAAAGCTGCCCTTCGCTTACCCCTGATAACTGGCTAATTCTGTACCGGCTCATTTTTGACTTAACAATTGCCTTACGTAATTTCTTTTCAATATCCTTGCTCATAATAAAATTATACACCAGTATAGATACTTTGCAAGTGAATAGTAATAAATTTTTCAGCTTTTCTTTGTATATTTCTTTGGCACTGTTGGCCTTCTTGGCCTTCTTTGGTTTTTTTCGCTCATTATCAGGATTTTTCTCCGCTTTCTTGGCACTCTTGAACCACTATTTTCAGGCCAAAATCCCAAAGAGTACCAACAGTGTCAAGAGGGCCAACTTTTTCTGCCTAACTCTATATCAGAACGGTACATCTTCCGGTAGCTCCATAGTCCAGCCCGATGAGGACTTTTTGCTTACTATGCCTAAATTGGCCTTTGCTCTTTTGAGGGTTCTTTCAGCAATCTTATTTTCGGCTGCTTCTTTCCAAACATCTCTTGAAGGCATCGGCCCTTCTTTCAATACCTCACGAAGGAAATCCTCAGCTTCTTCCAGCGCTCCTTTGTCCTCACTTGGCTCTATTGAAAGTGCTTCGTCCGTGCTTATGTTAAACCGCTCCGGCTCAAAGCAGACCATACTGTCTATTATCTTAAACGCCAGGCTTGTCGGCTCGATAGAAAGATTGCACTTACAGGGTGTAAAAAGCCTTCGGTTTGGGTCGTCTTTATCTTTTGAGACTACCCAGACTGCCCTTGCCGCTGCGGTGAAGGCCAGAGACCCCATCGTTCGGTAAATCGCTTTTGAGTTTGGATTTTTAGTCAGGTGGCGATTTTACAGGTTGTTCAACCATGTGTATGTGGAAGCATTTGAAACAATATTATTTCTGGAAAAAGCTTTTGGTATGCAGTTGCGGGAATGTGCATTACAGCTATGATGGTTTCGGCAGAAAAGTCCGCACTAAAGATAACAGGAACGCAGACGACAGAATTGGCGGTACAAATACAATCACTTACCAATATGATGTTCTTGACCGGAGGGCAGGAGTCACCGAACATGATAATTATAGCATCGAATACACCTATCAGGCCGATGGACAGAAGCAAAGCATCGCCGTATACGATCCATGTGAGCAGCAGATTTACTCCGTTGAGTACTACTATGACGCTGCAAGCAGGCTTGAGTATGTTATTGAGCCACCACTGGGATTAGATGGCTTTATTGCGGAATTTGGGTATGATAAAAACGGCAACAGCAAGAAGCTCACATATTACAGAACGGGTAATCCCCTTGGGGCAAAGGTTTCAATCGATAATACTTACGACCTTGAGAATAACTTAAGAGGTTTTAGCACAAGCGGCGGACCGACTTTTAGCCTGGGCAATACTACTGTTGACGGCTTGGGCAGATTACTGTATTCCGACGAAACTATTACACAAACCGATAGCAACACAGTCGACCATAGTTACACGTATGAATACGATATGCTTTCACGCCTGCTACACGCTTATACATCGAATGTCCCGCCGACACCTGCCAGAGAATATAATTATAATTACGATAGTGCGGGTAATATGACCAGCTACACATTCAATAATTACAATCCTGACAATGAAGTAACCTACTATTACACATATACGGGTGATTTGAGGACCAGCAAGACCGGAGGCAAGCATTGCACCTATGACAAAAACGGCGGACAAACCAGCCTATGGCAGGACGACCCAGGCGATTTTCCAGTAGAGTATGACTGGAATGGTAGAATTCGCCGGAACCAGTACCTCTTAAGCGGCCTTGGTATGGAAGCGAAATACACGCCAGACGGTGTTCGTATCTGGAAGAAACGCAACTGGAATCTTTCAAGTTATGAACATAAATACATTGTTGATATGGTCGGGAATGTCCCCAGAGTCTTGTTGGTTCTCGATGCGAATGACAACAATAACATTCTTAAGACATATATTCACGCCCAGAATCAAGTTATCGCCCAGCACGACGGTGACTACAACACGAGCAGATATTTTTATCTGCACGACAGACTTGGAAGCGTCCGCCAGGTTATTGATACAAGCGGCAATGTGCAGAATTGCTACTATTACACTCCCTGGGGTAGCTGCACCGGCAGTGAAACTGATGAGACTATTGACAACGGGTATGGCTGGGCTGGTTACTACTTCGATGACGAAGTCGACGGCTATCATTGCAACGCCCGCAATTACTATTCCGGTCGATTTATGTCAAGAGACCCGGTAGCAGGCAATTTCAGGGAACCTATGGCCTTACATCCATACCTGTATTGCCTAAACGATCCGATTAACAGAACAGATCCTACAGGATGCTACTGGGGGGTGTTACAAAGGGCTAAAATCATCACAGGTGTTGTTAATTCAAGAGCCACGATGATGACAGCAGCTTTGGCTATATCAGATGATGCATGGGAAGCTGCGGAATTTCTGTATGAGGTACATCAAAGTCACGCATTTTTGGCCGTAGATAAAAAAGCCTTGAAAGAGTGGTGGAATGAGCGGTCTGGTTCGTTAGCAGAATGGTATCTTGATCATGGAGGTGAATATCTTGGCTGTGTAGGCGCTTGTGTCCAAACTAACGACCCTCTTGAGAAAATATGGCAAAAAGCTACATTAACAATTGCAGGTGCACCAATACCCAAGGTTCTTGCTAAAAAGCTTGGAGAAGTTCTTGACATAGAGGCTTGGACCAGATCAGGTTTTGGTCCTGCAGCCAAGAAATCGCCTTTTACGACTATACCTGGTATGATATCTAATGCGACCGGGCTTAAGGCACAAAGTGCTCTAAGAATTATTGGGCGTTTCGCTAATGCAATGTTTTACGGATATGGTCTTACCATGGCGGGAGTTGAGGTATATTGCGCTGGAGCGTGTGCATTAAATAAAAGAGCGTATTGATCTATGGTTTAAGTTAAAAGGGAAAATCAAATATGGAAGCGGTTCCTTTATACTGGCCAGAAGCTTGGGATAAAAAGACAAAAATGCGAAGTTTTTTATCGGATGTTCCACTTTTTGGCCTTAGATCGCGTACCTTTCGCTTTTTTCGAAAGGAAGTAGAGAAGAG
>CAYUIE010000033.1:0-7728 GCA_964444665.1 uncultured Pirellulales bacterium | reverse complement strand
TTTTTACATCCCCTTCAACCTGGCCATGGGTAGATCACCTGGTTTCGCGTCTACCGCCTGCGACTAATGCGCCCTATTCAGACTCGCTTTCGCTTCGGCTCCACACCTTAAATGCTTAACCTTGCCACAAACGGTAACTCGCCGGCTCATTATGCAAAAGGCACGCGGTCAGGCATTACGCACTCCGAAGAGCGCGTCATAGCCCTCCCACAGTTTGTAGGTGTATGGTTTCAGGTACTTTTGACTCCCCTAATAGGGGTACTTTTCATCTTTCAATCGCCCTACTGATTCACTATCGGTTGTCGAGTAGTACTTAGCCTTGGAGGGTGGTCCCCCCTGATTCACACGGAGTTCCACGAGCTCCGTGCTACTCTGGAACGCTAACCATAAAGCAGAGCTATCGCTTGCGCGTACAGGACTATCACCTTCTGCGGTTCCGCTTTCCAGCGGATTCTGCTGGCGAAGCTTTTGTAACTGCCGGGGTAAAACCCCAATTAGCGCCCGGAACCCCGAGAAGCAAGCCTCTCGGTTTGGGCTATTCCGCTTTCGCTCGCCGCTACTTACGGAGTCTCAATTGATTTCCTTTCCTGCAGGTACTAAGATGTTTCAGTTCCCTGCGTTCGCCTTCACGCCCTATGCATTCAGGCGTGAATGACAAGATCTGGTTGCCCAGTCCTGCCGGGTTGCCCCATTCGGAAATCCCGGGATTAACGGTTGCTAGGCACCTGCCCCGGGCTTATCGCAGCCAGCCACGTCCTTCATCGCCTCTCGACACCAAGACATCCCCCATACACCCTTAGTAACTTGACCATATCAATCATTGATTGTTACGGTTTTTATGAGAACTTTCCGACGCTCATTATACGAGAAATCCCGCATATCTATCCGCATCTTCACTTTTAAAAGAACAGAACTAATTAACCACCAGGATTAACCTGAAGGCTAAAGAAAAATGGAGACGATCGGGCTCGAACCGACAACCTCCGGCTTGCAAAGCCGGCGCTCTCCCGATTGAGCTACGTCCCCGGGCCAGCGTAATTGATTATTGATAAATGATTATTGATTATTTACCAGTAATCAGAGTGGGCCCGGGAAGAGTCGAACTTCCGACCTCACGCTTATCAGGCGTGCGCTCTAACCAGCTGAGCTACGAGCCCCACCGCTAAATCGGCCTGCCAATTATATAAGCCGGGAGACGCGGAAGCAAGAAGTCAGCAATAATCTTCCGGCCGGCAGCCGATTAAAACTGCCGACGTATAATAGCGGGGCCCGACTTGCAGAGACCAACTCGAATGGCTCAGCTCGGCCTTCGGCCTCGTTCGATTTTATGACCTTCTAAAAGAGCAAATAAAAATGCCGCTGCTCTCTGGCGGCAGCGACATTTTTCAGTCTGCGCATCTATAAAGTCGCTGAACTACCAACCGTCACGAGCAAGAATGCAAATTTTGTGAAAAACCGCCTTAATGTTCAATATTCACCCTTTCCAGTGGGCAATCTCCAAACCTTGCCCACCGTATTAATAATATAGTCTATTTCAGTATCGGCAAGCAGTCAAGAAATATTTTAACAAATTTTTTTTTAGGCCTAATTATTAGTACTGGCAGGAGGGGCCTTTGTTCGTCGCCCGTCGCTCGTGACTCGTGACTCGCCAGTTGAGTCCGGCAGGCCGGTTTTCGTGACTCCGCCGTAAGGCGTCCTCCGTGAGGAGTCCATAGGACGGTGGAGTGCCCCGTGACTCGTGCCCCGTGACCCGCCAGTTGAGGGGTAAGGCGAATACACGGCTGAAGCCAGGGAAAAGTAAAAAGTTAAAGTGTAAAAGGCAAAGTTACAGTTCAAAATTCAAAATTTGGATGTCGATGAGCAACAAAAGCCAAAGGCGGCCGCTGAAAGTGGAGATGGCGGGCTTAAGACAAAAAAGTGGCGTGGAGCGGGTAGCATACAGCACTTAGGGGTTGGGGATTAGGGGGCAAGAAGCGGGGAAGGTTAAAAGTTAAAATGTAAACGCCAAAACCATAGTTTAAAACGCAAAATTCTGGCCCCTTAGTCCCGTAAGGGATGCCTTACGGCAGGACATAGTAGAAACAAATCTAAACTATAGGCAGCAATACTCAAAAAAAGGTTGCGGTCCTTCGACCCCGGCGCGCCGGGACTCAGGATTGGCAATAAATCAAAAAATGTTGCTATTTTGTCGAGAATTGGTATGATTGCTTACGTATTTCGTCGTTCGCTTCTCGTATATCGCCAGTTGAGTCCGGCAAGGCCGGGGAATTGTTTATCGATGACCGCAGGGGATGACAACCGGGGAATTTATTATTAAGGCATATAAGCGGCTATGTTTGACAAACAAGAAGAATATAGAATGTACCGCAGAAGAATACGGAAGGGCCGTGATGAGGCGTGCGCCGTAATAGCCATAACTATTCTGCTTATTATTATGGCAGCAGGAAATCCGAAGGTGATTTTTGGTTATTCAGTGACCGGGTTTATTGTCGGCCTTGCGGTGTTTAGAGGCCGAGTCAAAGAAGGCGGATTATTTGTGGCGATGATGAGCCTTGCCGCGGGCTCGGTAATTGGCGCATTTATGGTTTATATCCAAAGCCAATAAGATGATAGATGGTAAGGCAAAGGCGGTTTTGGTTTCTTTCCCCTGATTGATTTCGCATCCGGAGGCCGCGATGGATTTGTCGGTCGTATGTCGCCAGTTGAGGCCGGCAAGGCCGGTTTTCGTGACCCGTGAACCGTGACTCGTGAACCGTGAACCGTGATTCGTCGCTCGACAATTGAGCCCAGCAGGGCCGGTGATGTTAAAATCTTATTCCTCAAGAGGTGAATTTATGAGTACGAAAAGATTCAGCGTCTGGACAACAGTATTAGTTTCTGTTTTTTTCACAGGATGCGAAACAATACAGCAAGCCCTTAGCCTTGACAAACCTACCGCACGGTTGGCCGGCCTGAAGTTCGAGAACGTCAAGCTGGATTCGGCCACTCTGCTGTTCGATGTCGAGGTGGATAATCCGTATCCAGTGGCTTTGCCGCTGATGAACCTGGATTATGGTCTGTCGAGCGGGGCTGAGCCATTTCTTACCGGCAGTGCCGAACTGCAAACCACAGTGCCTGCGAAGAGTAAAAAAACAGTCTCGCTGCCGGCCAACATTAACTACCTGGATATGTTAAAGGCTTTGAAGGGTATAAGGCCCGGCTCAAAGATTCCATATAAGGCGGATTTGGGGCTGTCCGTGGACGCGCCAGCTTTAGGGCTGATAAAGCTGCCCCTGAGTAAAGAGGGCGAAGTGGTTCTGCCGACGCTTTCGGGTGATAACATCAAGGGCATATTGGATTTTATAAAACCAAAGTAAGCGAGTTATAAACAAGGATTAGTTTTGAGTTAAGCTGCCCGCAGGGCAGGCCCGTCTTCGTCCCTACGGGACTACGCCGAGGCAAGCCTTTCGACTACGCTCAAGACGGGCAGGATTATAAATTTATGGTTTTCAATATCGAGTTTTGAGGGTATAATCGGGAAGCACAACAATCGGGGAAAACAACAGGGGAATTTATTATTTGTATTCATCCGAAACAGAGTGAGGAAATGTAATTCGAGGCGTTTTAAGGAGATAGGATATGGGCAAAAGGGGTAAATCTCTCAAACTGAAAAAGCGGCCTGATGAAATAGTAATACCAAATGATATTTTAGAACTGGTTGGAAGAAAACGATTCGTAGATGATTTAGGCGGCAAGTTGGAAAATGACAGCATAGAAAAATCTTGCGAACACAATATAGAAAAGCGAATCGAACAAGCAAAGAAATACATTGGTATCAAGCGTGAAATAATGAATCCACAAAAGCATCAGTTGGTGGCTGACTCGATTTCTGCATGTGTAATAATAGGTCTTGTTGGAGGAAACAATCCAAGACAAGACGCCCTCAGAGGTATAGTGAAGGGAGCTAAAGGTAGCGCACGTACGAACTACCAGTTCGTCAGGAATTTTATTAGGCGTAATATCGCTGGACTATTAGAAGCAAAAAGTCACAGTTTAGCTCAATTTAATGAGTTATTTCCACCAAACGTTAGAGAAGAATTAAGGAAGGGATATGCAAAGCGTATTATAGAAAAGACAAAATTATTTTTGAAAGAAGAATGGCCGGCAATAGCAATTCAAATTGGAACAAGTGCGGCAGGTGGTGCAATTACCTTGAGATTAAAAGCTTGGTTATCAAAGGGTGAATTTACCCATTTCGAAGAAGTATTTCCTGCATTAGCTGCTTTGGAAAATAAGGATCATAATGTAAAAATTGGAATCATGGTGGGCAAACCGAGTAGATATAGAAAAATAGCACGCGATATACGAAAGAAAGCTCCTACTATGGCACTGTCACATTTGAAAACAAAAGTATTCAGGTATTATATATTCCCCACCGAGTATCTTTTGATGATTGCGGGCAGACTAGGCCAATTCTTGGTTTTCTGGGGAAGTACAAATCGGCAGAAGCTAAACATTACTAAGTTACTAAAGGAGGATTGGACAAAGGCTTGGGAAAAGGGGACCATTGCAATATCTGAGGAATAGGGATTTAAAGATATCGCATCCGTAACAAACATAGGGCGAGAAAGTTAATTAACCGATGCTGCCGGAGGCCGCCCCAAGGTTAGATGAAAACTAATACATCTAACGGGGCAGGCGATAAGGAAACATAATATTGATTTCCCATCCGGAAGCCGCGATTGGTTCGACAAGCTCACCACAGGGAGGAAAACTAAATAGATATCCGAACCGCAGGCAGCAGCAAGTAAAGTAATTGGTAATATGAAAGTAGTATAAACTATTCGAAAGGGAAAGTATGATTACTAAGGAAGTATTAAATCTTGTTTTCACTGGCTTAGGTGCCACTGCTGCAATTATAGGTGCAGGTGGTATTGTTTATGCAGCATGGACATTTAGGTTCAACACATGGCTCAAAGCACAGGAAATCTACATGGATAAAGAATTTCGCGAGGCACGAGAGAAAGTCCTTGGGTATTTTGGGTGTAAAGAAAAGCCAGCTTTTATAGATAAGATGAGAGAGCATGCTCTTCTTGTGTGCCGCAAGATGGATGAACTTGCCCGTCTTGAATGGTATGTAGACAAGGAAAAAATCATAGAAACATGGGGCATACCTATGGGAAAATCGTGGATAATCTTAGAAAAACTTGTTCACGATAAGCGTAAGCATGATAATAATGAAAATAAATGGGATGCCTTTAAAAAAATAGGAGAAGAAGCAGCCCAAAAATATAATTTGAGACAAAAACAATAAAACAATTCGGTTATTAATACGGTAATGGCGGTTTTGTGATATGAGTGTTATAATGAGTGTATAATTATTATTGTGTTTTAAGGAGTCTAAAAGTGGCAAAAGCTAATTTAGTTCTTCCAGACGGGACTACAGTTAATATCGAAGGGAATGCTGAGGAAGTTGCTTTGCTTCTAGAAAGATTTTCTTCTCAGAAAACAAGTGGTACTGGCAGTGATGCTGGCAAGAAAAAGATTAAAAAGAAGAGCAAGCAGGGCAAAAAAGGGGGAACAACGGTCCCGAAGATATCCAAAGATCTTGACCTCTCTGGTGGTAAGAAAGGTGAAAGCCTCCGTGATTTCTTCTCTAAGTATAAGCCATCCTCAAATCTTGAGCGTAATCTTGTGTTTGTCTACTACCTCAAACAAGTTGCTGGAATCGAGCATATTACGATTGATCATGTTTTCACGTGTTATCGAAACATCAAAAGCTTGAAGGTTCCAGGTAGTCTTAAACAGAGTCTTATCGACACTAACATTCTCAAAGGTTGGTTCGACACATCGTCTCTTGATGATATCAAACTGACTGTTCCGGGAATCAACTATCTTGAACATGATATGAAGAAGGCAGAAGCCGAGGATGCGTGAAGAACTCAATGCGTTCCTTGCTCAAATCCCAGAGTGGCAGAGTATGTCTGCCAGTAGGCTAGTAAACTATTTTGTTTACTTCCTCATTGTTGTGAGAGAACTCGAAGCTGCGACTGCCTCACAGGTTTCAGATTGTTTTGCTCTTGTACGACTTAAGCAATACTCAAACATTCCTGCCTATTTATCTCGCAACTCTGTCCGCAAGAAGGGCAAACGTCCTTTATTTATCAAGACATCAACGGGCTATCAATTGGAACGAACACATGAAGAAGAACTCGGCAAGACATTACAGACGGGACCAGCACGTACAGAAGCGACTCAAGCACTGAGCGGGCTACTGACACAGTTAGTCGATAGAGATGAAAAGGTATTCCTACAGGAAGCAATCGATTGTTACTCAATCGATGCTCGCCGTGCAGCAATTGTTATGGTATGGATACTAACAGTACACCATCTCTACAAATACATTCTTAAGCACAAGCTATCGGAATTCAACACCGCCCTAGCAAAAATCAAAGACAAACGAGTAAAGATACAGAAAGTCACTTGTGTTGATGATTTCTCGGAGATTCCTGAGTCTATCTTTATACATGTTGCACGTACTTCAAAAGTAATCTCAAACGATGTGCAAAAAATACTAGACGTAAAACTAGGAATCAGAAACTCCTATGCGCACCCTTCAGCTGTAATCATTTCCCAAGTCAAGACAACGGACTTCATAATTGACTTGACACAAAACGTAATACTCAAGTACAAAATTTAGAGAAATAGAAATAGATACAACCCGATTAGGGCATACAGCGAGCGAGATAGAACGAGTCTCTAATGCCCATTGTTATGCGGAAATATGAGAGAGATACATTGCCCACAGGGCATGCTGCCGGAGGCCCTTCGACAAGCTCAGGATACGCCGCGATGAGGAAACCAGCAAGTAGTTCGCCGAAGGTGAACAGGTGAATTGATTTCCGAATCCGCCTTCGGTGAATAAAACACATCCGGCGAGGCAAGCTGGAGGATGCAAAGCAATTTCCGATTTAAGATTTGAGAAATAATCACGTCGCCGTTCCGGCGACGGCTAAACAATCCCAGAAGAGACCAGCCGAATAAATCGGCGGGCTTAAGGTTCCCCGGCCACAGGTGCCGGGACTAATCGTCGAAGTTTGGGGAGGCGAAATCTTTTTGGATTTTTTTTGCGGCGGAGTCATAGGCACGGGCGGCGGCGAGTTCGGAATCGAATGAGCCGATGTAGATTTTTCTGCCTTCGAACTGAACCCTTGCCTTCCATTTCTTCGAGATTTTGTCCCATTCAAGGCCTTTGTATTTCGAGCGAGCAGGCGCTTTTCGCTTCGGCCTGTTAGCGAGGTTCTGCGAAACGGTGGCGGGGCGTAAATTAGCGGCGCGGTTGTCGAGGCCATTGCCGTTTATATGGTCGCAGATACGGCCTGGCGGAAAGAAACGCAAGAAATAGCTTTACATCGTTGCATTGCGGGCTTACATTAAGGCATTGTAGGCTTACATCAAGGCGTTGCAGGCTTACAACATGACATTGTAAGTTTACTCCGTGGCTTGGGGAGGTTACATCGTGATGTTGCTGGCTTACATTATAATTCGAGGAAGATTTTGATATTATGGTGGCATTGGAAAGAGAAGGAATAGCGGGGAAAGGCCGAAAGTTGTGATGGCGGTTTTGTGAGAAAAGGATAAATGGCTGCGTAGTATGCAGAAGCCGTATAAGCAGAAGTTGGGAAATCCAAAATAAAATTTTAGGAGAACAGACATGGCTATTTATGAAACGGGAATCATGAATTTCAA
>CAYUIE010000032.1:0-8648 GCA_964444665.1 uncultured Pirellulales bacterium | reverse complement strand
CATCCTGTTTATAGTGATTATATTCCCGCTTACTTATTTATTTTCACTTTTATTTGCACAAATGAATGTGCCGGGAAAGAGTAGGTTATCTTTTTCCCTTTAACCGATAATCTATTTGTTGTTGGAATGTATTCTTCCTTTTTATCAAAAGTAAAATCTTCATAAATATCTTGTCTGTTAACTATGCTTACCACAGCCTTGCCGAAAAATGTTCCGGAAGTGCTTAGAATTTCAGTCTCGATTGGTTCATCTTTATGTCTGTTTACGACATTAATGAGTAGCATATCAGTCGCGTCATCAAAAACGGATGTTACATCGAGGTAGGGAATATCCTTACATTCCTCTGTATCATACTTATCGCAGTCTACGAAAACGTCAACGGAATTACCATGACAATTGTTTGAAAATAATTTGAATGTGTGGAATAACGGACTTTTAAACAAACCTTTATCTTTGTCAAAACTCAATAATGAGGTAAAAAGCGTATAGTTTGCCATTTTAACAACGTCGGCATTACGGATGAACGCATTAAAGTATTGGGCGGTTGCGAGTACTTGCAACATACTTCTTCCAAAGGCTCCATATTCATCTATTGACAAATAAATTGGCTTACCCAGCCCGTATCGAATCCTGACTGTTTCAATCTGCGAGGCAACCATAGAAATTCTTTGTTCGAGGTCTATTGCCCGTTGACCGACATAAACATAATAATCGTCGGAATGGTCCCAATAGCGGTGAATGGAGATGTAATCGGCAAAGTCTCTTAATTCATTTATAATTTTCCAGTTCCAGTCGACCCATTTACCCGAGGCGTCATAATTGGATGAGCCGTTGGCAATCAGCTTTATACTCCTGTCCGTATTTCGCATTACTCTGGCCGCTACTTTCGCAATTTTGCAATAGTCTTCCGCGTTCTTGTACCCTATAATCCAGGGCTCGCCGTCCACCTCATTGCCCAGGCACCAGTACTTAATATCGAATGGTTTTTCATTTCCATATTTCTTCCTCAGGTCCGCATAGTAAGTGCCTGGCGGACTATTGCAGTATTCAACCCAGTAGCGGGCTTCATTGACGGTTCCTGTTCCAAGATTGATGCAAACGACATTTTCAGAGCCGATGGACCTGTTCAACTGAACCCATTCATCGGTTCCAACATGGTTGTTTTCAATACCGCCCCATGCCAGTTCTTTGCGGACCGGACGTTCTTCTTTTGGACCAATACCGTCCTGCCAGTGATATCCTGCCACGTAATTTCCACCCGGCCAGCGCATATTGGTTATCCTAAGTTCCTTCGCCGCTTCGATGTATACCTTATTGAATCCATTTTCATCAGCCTGGGGAGAATCCGGATTGTATAATGGTCCATAAAGCGTATTCATTGGTGCGGTGCCTTCCAGACCAAATATTTTAGGGGAAAATGTAATGGGTTCCATAAAGACCCCGTAGATGTTGGGATCAATCTGGCCAATTGTTCTGTCAACATCAATTTTGATTTTTGCTGCCTGAGTAAATGAGGAAAAAGGAAGAACAAGCAATAAAATAAAGAATACAGTTTTCATATTGCCTCCGAAAATATATATTTTCCCCCTGGTTTGGTTTCAAAATCATAAACAAAAGTATTTTTCAGCTTAACATCTTTCAGAGTTGACTTATTGGAAATTATAGGTTCTTTTATTTTTGGTGTTTGGTAAAAAGGATTTTGATTTTCACTTGTTGCAGATTTAAGAATTGTTTTGCCTTCTGCTCTTAATTTTGTATAAGAACGAATCCTACAGTTTCCTCCCAGGTTTGATTTAATAACTAACTTTGAGATTTCTCCGTTTTCCCACTCCATAGATTCAATTTCGAAACCGCCACGCGCACGAATACCCTTTATACTTCCATTTTTCCAGATATTCGGTAATGCAGGCAGAACAAAAATAGAACCGTCATGGCTTTGAATAAGCATTTCAGTAACGCCGGCAGTAAAACCAAAATTTCCATCAATTTGAAAAGGAGGATGAGCATCGAAAAGATTGGGATAAGTACCCCCTTTTTGTTTTCCACCGGGCTGGATAGAAGGTGTTAATTGGTCGGTAATTAGTTTTAAAGCATGATCGCCGTCAAGAAGACGCGCCCACAAGTTTACTTTCCATCCCATAGACCAGCCGGTGGATTCATCACCTCTTGCTATCAACGATGTTTTTGCAGCAGAAAATAATTCCGGTGTCCGATAAGGTGATATCTGACTGGAAGGATACAAGCCATACAAATGTGAGACATGGCGGTGTTTGTCGTCCTGACTGTCCCAATCCTGCATCCATTCCTGTAATTGACCCCATTGTCCAATCTGCATCGGAGGTAGTCTTTTAAGTGCGTCGTTAATTTTATCAATGAATTCTTTATCAACATTCAGAATTTTCGCTGCTCTTATTGTCCTGGTAAAAAGATCGAACAGCAGTTGATTATCCATTGTTGTTCCGGCAGAAATGGATGATTCAGGATGACAGGATGGAGAATTTTCGGGAGAAACGGAAGGACAAACAACCAGCCATTTATGCTGCGGTTCTTCTACTAAAAAACTAAGGTAAAATTCAACCGCACTTCTCATTACCGGATATACCGATTTAAGATATTCTCTGTCACCGTTGAATTCATATTTTTCCCATAGATGCTGGCAAAGCCAGGCACTACCCATAGGCCACATCCCCCAAAATGATCCATCTATAGGTCCGTTCATCCGCCAGATATCCGTATTGTGATGAAGCACCCATCCTTCTGCGCCGTACATATCCTTTGCTGTTTGTTTACCGGTCTGAGAAAGTTCACGTATCATTTGAATCAGCGGTTCGTTCATTTGGCCAAGGTTAGTGATTTCAGACGGCCAATAATTCATCTCTGTGTTTATATTTACAGTATATTTACTGTCCCAGGGCGGGTAAAGCTGATTGTTCCAAATCCCCTGTAGATTAGCGGGCTGGCCCCCGGGCCGTGATGAAGAAATCAGCAAATAACGACCAAACTGAAAACATAATGCCACCAGTTGCGGGTCATTACTTTTGGCAAATTGTTCAATCCGAACGTTGGTGGGATTTTTTACAGAATCAGTTACTCCCAGATTAATGCTTACTCTGTTAAAATAGCACTGAAAGTCGGCAATATGATCTCTTAAAGCCTGTTCATATTTTTTTTTCAGAGCATTTTGAAGATACGTATCGGCTCTTTCACCGGCATTGGCACTGATATCATTATAATTTTTAAAGCTTGATGCAATAGAAATATAGAGGGTTGCAGCATTTGCATTGCTTGCAATTATACTGTTATTGGTTGCTGATACCGAACCTCGTTCGGCTGCTATTTGAACCTGTGTTTGAAACCTTACCGCGCCTTTTATAGAATCGCAATCGCCTGTTATTCCGGACATAATTAATTTATCACTGCCGTTAGTTGAAATATTTACCGGAGCAGGGCGATTCATTGAAGCAGTAAAATTAATTTTGCCGGGTTTGCTGGCCGTAACTCGAACAATAATAACCTGGTCTGGAAATGAAGCATAAACTTCACGTTTATATGTCACACCATCAACATCATAGCGGGTAATAGCCACAGCCGTTTCAATATTCAGTTCCCGATAGTAATTTGTAAATTTTTCATGCCCTGGAAACAAAAGGCTAAGATTTCCGACAGTTTGATAAGGCATACCTTGCGAATTCCGGCTGATGAATTTCTGATCTACCAGATCCTGTGCTTCCTTATACTTACCTTCAAAAATCAATTGCCTGACTTTCGGTAAAGCTTCCTTGGCATCAGGATTGTCATTACGGTATGGCTGACCTGCCCAGACGGTATTTTCATTAAGCTGAACTTCTTCTTTTAAAGGATTTCCAAATACCATAGCACCTAAGCGACCATTACCGATAGGCATCGCTTCAACCCATTGATTAGCAGGTTGATTATACCATAGTTTGAGTATTGAACTGCTTTGTGTTCGTACATTTAGTTTAAACAGTAAATAGAATATGAATAAGAAAAGAAGGAAACCTAGGATCTTCAGTTTGATATTTATTAGCATGTTATGATATCCTGTTTATCTTCATAGTCTAATCAGATTGTACAGGCTTCTCTATCCTAAACCAGTCAAAATCAACGAATCCGTCAAGAGATTTTATCGCGTAATGTCGCATAATTATAAAGACAGAATTTGTTCCCGGTAAAAATAGAAAGGTTAAATTGCATCGAGAGTTAATAAAATATTATAAATGTTCTTTAATTATTGACTTTAAACAACCACCTAGCCTTCCTTGAGTCCCGGTAATTTTCAGTAATCGTTATTTGACCTGACTCATGTGGCTTTGAGCGAATGATCACCAAAGCTAAACCACTGAGAGCCTCACGCTCGTGTGAAGGAAACGCTAGTCTTCATTGATGGAAATGCACTTTCGCGGTGATTCTGCAGTTGTGATACACCCACTTTGAAGCAGGATGCCGGCGATGCTTACCATCAACAGCGTTTGAAGTTGCTTGATCCACATTGTTCGTCTCCTTGTAGATTAGATAGTCGTACATTATTGATTCGTTGCCAAGAGAAATCGGGAACCGTCTTTCATGACATTTTACCCCAACTTGGATTTCCTTTATTAAACGCTTGGTTACGCAACCAAATCTTACAATTCCTTAATAATGTAAACATCTTTTCTAAAACATAATAATACAAAGCATTGTTTGCAATTTTTATTGCTACTCTCGCGAAAATCCGCATCGTGGGCTTTAAAAACACGATTAGCCACATTTTTTTATTTGCATAGTAACATCTGACGAGAGTGCATTGAATCCGGTTGCTTTGATTTCGATCAAGCTAAACACAAAACCAAAGCATCGGATATATAAAACTTTGTCCGGATGTGAACCTAAGACTACCAAAATAAAACAGGGGCTGCAAGCGCCTGCTCGCAGCCCCTAACTGAAAATCTTCACAAACGTTTAAACCCGAATTTTACAAATCTCACGGTGCACAGGCCGCGTTGTTCGGGTCCGTACATTTGAGCCATTCCTGTCCAAACACTGCCAGGTCCTTTAGGTTAACATAGCAGTCCTTGTTGACGTCCGCGGTTTGGTACGGCGTGCCGGGGTCACCACATTCCCGTGGTAAGTCTGTTGTATAATCCTGGCCATGCGGGTATGGAAGCGGGGGCCAAGGCGGAACTGGAATCCAGCCCGTTGGCGCCGCCATTGACCGCATCGTATAGTCCTGGCTAAGCCAGTCGCTGAACTGCCACAGCTCATCGTCATCGAGAATTCCATAACTGTGGCCGAATCTGAAGTTTTGCGCATAGTAGTCCGTTGACGGCCCCGCCGGTGCCAGCATATACTCGTGAACTTCGGGACTTTGGTAGTATCTGTACCTGTGCTGAGACCGGAACTCGCCTGCCAGTTCCATATAAGTACCCGTATCTTTATAGATATCGAAGGCACAGACAACGTAACCGCCGCACATATTCGGCTCGTACATAGGCGGCCCACCCGGCAACTCCGGTGTCCTTAGGTCCCAGATAAACTCCGCCTTTCCTTCAAGTATGAGGGGGTAGGTAAAGTACGTGTTTGCCATACAGATATTGCTGGTATTTGGGTCGTAGGGCTCGATAAGCTCGGCCGTTATAGTCACCCAGGTGCAATGCGGCACCGGGCTCGGGAAATCCCAATCAACGCTAAGCGAGGTCGGCGGCGGCCCACCGCTTTCCTCGATGTCCGGCTCGTTAACATCCACATCAACGCTAATACGATAGCCCAGAATATCAACTCCCGCGGTAATTGTGCTGTGCAGGTCGGTGGCATTGGAGTCCTCCCTGTTTTGGTGAATTTTGTACGAACCAACGACCGTCTGCGTCCCTGGATTGTTACCCTCGCCGGTATCACTGAGTATTACAATGTCATCGATATATCTGTGGTTATCGCTATTGCTATAGTTAATGTACCAGCCGACGCCCTCATTACAATCGTTGCCGACTGGATTCGGGTCGTTAAAGTCGTCGTAAGTGTACGTCTGGACATCCTGTGCGTGGTTCCAGAAATCCGAATCGGAAACCTTCACCTGACTCGGATTACCGGTAAGGTCGTTGCTATCGCCGCTGTCACCCCAGGCGGTGATGGCGTGACCACCCTTGCCGATATTGGGACGAAGGTAGGCTTGCGAATACCCAGCCTCACGTAATGACAATCACGCAGCTCATTGCCCACTATCTTCGGCAATTCGGTATCGGCCCAGGGGTATCGGTTAGCCGTTCTGCCGCGGACCGTTACCACTGAGTAAGGATTATTGCTCCAGGTGTTGTAATCCGAATCAAGCCAGGCATCAATAGCAGTATCGGCCCACCCGCAATTGTTGCCGTCAACCAGATGCTGCCATAACTCGAGGTAAATATCGTCGGCCCGTTCCTGGACATTGTTGCCGTCGCCATAGCCGGCCCCCGCGAGCATATTGGCAGCCGCCGCCATCCAACACGTCGGCTTCGCCCCGTGCAGATGGTGAGCCTTGTCCACATCCGGCGGTGAATTAGTCTTCTGCCAGTCAGCTAACACCAGGGCCGTCGTAAAAATAAGAATAAAGACCACAGGTAAAAATGGGATGACCTTTGCACCTGAGAAAAAGATTTGATTCTTCATAACGAACCTCCTTCCTAATAAAAGCACATCAGATATTCCTTAATAACGAAATATTATTCCAACAGGAAAGTACATAAACATTCTCAATGAAGAAACAGGATGAAAACTTTCTTGCTACTCCTCTGCCGTTTTTCTCCTAACCGAACAAATTACCACATAAACCGGTAAAAATCAAGAAATAATACAAAAATTTACAATAATGTCTTGATATGCAACATCGACCTGGAATTACGGTCGTGGGTGATACTTGCAGTGCACGCTTTTCAATCGCTCCTGGTCAACGTGTGTATAGATTTGAGTAGTAGCGACGTCAACATGGCCCAGCATCTCCTGAACACTGCGCAGGTCCGCTCCGCCGGCCAGGAGGTGAGATGCAAAACAATGTCTCAATGTATGTACGGTCAAGTTTCGCGGCATACCCGCACGCATAGCGTATTTTTTAGTCAGCCGCCAGATATCGATACGACTTATCGCTCGGCCCGTTCGAGAAAGCAAGAGATAATCACCGCTATACGGTTTTACTAACAACGGCCGAAGCCTTAACATATATTCCCGCGTCGCTGCAATTGCAGCCTTGCCAAGCGGGATTACGCGCTCCCTGTTGCCTTTGCCTAAACATCTTAAATAACCAATGTCCAGATTAAGCCCGTTTATCTTTAAGCCGCTCAATTCGCTGGCACGCATACCCGTCGCATAAAGCAGCTCCAGCATTGCCTTGTCGCGAAAATAGAAAGGCTCATCCGGAACAGGCGCGTTAAGAAGGTCGAGGACCTGCTTTTTGTTACACGTAACAGGCAACCTCTGCCAGAGCTTCGGGCCCTCGAGAACTGCCGTATAGTCATCCTGCATAAGTCCGGTATATTTGGCAAAGCGAAGAAACAGCTTTATCGCAACCAGCCCGCGAATTATGGATGTCTCGGCCCTGTTGCGGATAGAAAGCCGGCGAATGTACTTGTGTATAAGCGGCGCAGTTACCTGCTCCAGGCCGGTCAGATTATTAATCTTGCAGAACTCCATAAAACTCTTCAGGTCGCGACCGTATCCGAGGACAGTGTTTTCCGCCAGGCCCGCTTCAACCTGAAGATAGTTCAGGAAGTGGCGAACTGCTTCGCTCAAAGGCAGCGAAGAGAACTTCTCATAAAGGCTTTGTGTCTGCCTTGAGGTCATCAAAATCACCGTAAAATCACATTATTTTACCGCCGTTGGGGCGTTATTATCGTATGTGTGGGCCAATTAAAGATATCGGCGTTATAATAAACTTATCTTTAAATACCCTCTTTTGGAGCCTTTATATTCGCATAAAAATTATTTTGGGCTTGAAATTGTCAATTTTCCACTATAAAATGTAAATAAGATTTAGGAGGGTTAATTATGAAAAAGCTAATTTTAGCTTTGACATACCTGTTCCTAATTACTCCCTGCCAGGCAATAACCATCATCGTTGATTCAAACGGCACAGGTGATTATCCAACTATTCAGGCAGCTATTAACGACGCCAACAACAGCGATATCATCGAGTTGCAGCCCGGCACATACATCGGTGACGGTAATCGAGATATCGATTTTCTAGGTAAAGCTATAATAATCCGAAGTGAAAACGGCCCGGAAAGTTGTATCATTGATTGCAAAGATTACAGCGGAGGTTTGCCAGAAGCACATCGTGGTTTTCATTTTTACAGCAGCGAAGATGCCAATTCTGTATTGGATGGTCTGACTATTACGAATGGTTTAGCCTGGTTTGAACACGGTGGAGGAATCTTATGTGAAAATAGCAGCCCTACGATTCGCAACTGTATTATTACAGGCAACTCAGCCGATGTTCGCATGATCGCTTGTGGCTCTGGGGGCGGGATGGCCAACTTCAACAGCAATCCCAGTATTATCAATTGCAAATTTATAGAAAACGTTACAGAATGTTATGGCGCCGGGATATACAACCACGGATTTAGCAATCCCACTATACAAAACTGTATATTCAACAGAAATTGGGCACTAAATTCCGGTGGCGG
>CAYUIE010000031.1:0-8956 GCA_964444665.1 uncultured Pirellulales bacterium | reverse complement strand
AACTGTTACCCATGTCCTTAGCATAATCTGTAACCCATCTTACCGGTTTGTACCGCAGAAAGCCCCCGCGGCGCTTGAGCGGGGCTTAAAAAAAGACGCGGCCGAAACCGCGCCTTCAACTGTCGAGCCCTGTCCTGAGCGCAGTCGAAGGATACAATCGACAAATCCATCACGGCTTATCCTGATTTGCCTGCTAACTCTGAATACCTAAGTATCTTAGGTATTCCCTTCCGAGAATTCCGACAAAGCAGTTTTATGTTTGACATATAGAGGATACCTAAGTATCTTAGGTATCTCTTGAAAATCGCCTGCGGGCTGTAAAAGGAGAATTGCCTAATGTTTTATCACCAAATTATAAAGGGAAGCATCAAATTTGTGATCCTCTCGATCCTCGAACATAAAGAGACGTACGGCTATGGACTTATCCAAACCGTCAATCGGAAAACCAAAGGCTTTTTTGAATGGCGTCAATCCGCGGTCTATACAGCTCTGCAAAAGATGGAAAATGCTGGGCTGATTAAAAGCAGATGGAAATCTGCGGGCATTGCCAGAAAACGAAAATACTACCGTCTTACTGCCAAAGGCAGGCAGTTACTCTTGGCGAACCGAACCGAATGGCTCACCTTTTCAAGGTGCATAAACAAGCTGACCATGAATACCTGAGTATCTTTGGTATTATGCTTCGAGAATTCCTACAAAGTGGCTTTGAGTTTGATATTAAGAGAATACCTAAGTATCTTAGGTATTCTCCTCCGTTGCCAATTTATTATCATTAATCAATTGCTTTGCATCCTACAACCTGTCTCGCCGCTTGTCCGCCGTTTACCCGCCGAATGCGGGCAGGTGGATTGGCGGATTCGGGAATCAATTTTCTGTCTGTTTTTTACCTTCTGTATTCTGACTTCTGGCTCCTGTTTCCTGTTCTCTGTTTCCTCATCCCGACACCTCGGGGCTGTGGCTAAAAAATCCCCTATTTCGGCACTAACTGTTATTAACAGCTAGTGAAGACATCTTTCCCTTGCTCTGCTTCCGCTTTCCCAAAAAATTGCTCTTTAACAGCACTACCTGTTATCAACAGGTAGTGAAATTCCCTAATCCACCTTAGTTCATTCGTGTTTATTCGTGGTTAATTATCAGCAGTGTAAATTTATGCCTTAGGTATCCGTGTTAATCTGTGTCTATATCTAACCGCCTTCGGTGGAATACGAGTAGCAGAAAGCCCCCGCGGCGCTTGAGCGGGGCTTAAAAAAAGACGCGGCCAAAACCACGCCTTCAACTGTCGATATACGAACGACGAGATACGAGCGACTATTTCAATGCTGCTTGTGCCGCTGCAAGTCTCGCAATAGGAACTCTGAACGGCGAGCAGGAAACATAATCCATCCCGACCCGATGGCAGAACTCCACACTGGCCGGGTCGCCGCCGTGCTCGCCGCAGATGCCAATCTCCAAATTCTTTCGGGTCTTTCGGCCGCGCTCGATACCAATTTGAATCAGCTCGCCGATGCCGTCCTGGTCGATGCTCTGGAACGGGTCCTGCGGCAGAATGCCTTTGTTCAGATAGTCCGGCAGGAAGCCGCCGATATCATCGCGCGAGAAGCCGAAGCCCATCTGCGTCAGGTCGTTTGTCCCGTACGAGAAGAACTCAGCCTGCTCGGCAATCCTGTTCGCGACCAGGGCCGCTCGCGGAATCTCTATCATTGTTCCTAATTTGTGCCTGATTTTCTTTAGCTTATATTTGCCAAGCACCTGCTTATAAATTTCTTTCGCGATATCTAATTGCAGCGCCAGCTCTTTCATATCACACACAACCGGTATCATTATCTCCGGATAAGGCTTTTTCCCTTTCTTTATAAGCTCGGCCGCCGCCTCGAATACCGCCTTTATCTGCATCCTGCTTATCTCAGGATACGTAACGCCTAAGCGCACACCCCGGTGTCCCATCATCGGGTTAGATTCATGCAGCGCGTCTGCCCGTTTGGCAAGCTCGTCTAAGGTTATGTTTAATTCTTTTGCCAGTTGTTCTAATCTGGCCTTTTCACGCGGCACAAACTCGTGCAGCGGCGGGTCGAGCAGGCGAATCACAACCGGCATATTATCCATCGCCGCGAGTGTTCCTTTGATGTCTTTTTTCACGTACTTGAACAGCTCGTTTATCGCCTTTTGTCTTTCATTGGAATCCTTGGAGACAATCATTTTTCGCAGTACGAACAGTGCCTCGTCGCTTCCTTTGCCGTAGAACATATGTTCGGTTCGGAAAAGTCCGATGCCCTCTGCGCCTAATTGTTTTGCCTTTTTCGCGTCTTCCGGCGTGTCCGCATTGGTGCGCACACCAAGTTTTCTAATTCCGTCGCATATTTTAAGGAAGCTGTTTAGCAGTTTGTTTTCCTGGGCCGCGTCCATCATAGGCAGCTGGCCTTCATAGACTAAGCCTTTGGTTCCGTTTAGTGTAATAAAGTCGCCTTCTTTTAACGTCATGCCGTCAACGCTGAATTGTTTCTTGCTATAATCGACGTCGAGTGCTCCGCATCCGACGATACAGCATTTGCCCCATCCGCGCGCAACCAGTGCCGCGTGCGATGTCATCCCGCCTCGTGCGGTAAGAATAGCCTGTGCCGCCCTCATGCCTTCTACGTCTTCGGGATTGGTTTCTTCGCGAACGAGCACTACCTTTTTGCCCTCGTTATTCCAGTCGACGGCATCCTGCGCGGTGAACACGATTTGCCCACCTGCTCCGCCCGGCCCGGCCGGCAGACCCTTGGCTATCGGCGTTTTCTTTTTCTCTTCGGCTGGGTCAATAACCGGGTGCAGAAGCTCATCGAGCTGAGCGGGACTCACGCGCATCACCGCATCTTTTTTTGTAATCAGCTTTTCACGAACCATATCCATCGCCATCTTCAACGCCGCCGGCCCGTTCCGCTTGCCCGTTCGCGTCTGAAGCATAAATAATCGAGAATTTTCGACCGTGAACTCGAGGTCCTGCATATCGCGGTAGTGTTTTTCGAGCTTCTTTTGGATTTGGAAAAGCTGCTTGTAAATTTTTGGCATCGCCTTTTCGAGTGATACCTCGGTTTTGTTATGCTCGGACTTGGAATCTTCATTAACCGGCGCCGGCGTGCGAGTCCCCGCTACAACGTCTTCCCCTTGCGCGTTCATTAGATACTCGCCGTAGAACTTGTTCTCGCCGTTGCCGGGGTTTCGGGTGAAGGCCACGCCGGTGGCGGAGTTCTCGCCGATGTTGCCAAAGACCATCGTCTGGACGTTTACGGCGGTGCCCCACTCGTCAGGTATGCCCTCAATCCGGCGATAACTGACGGCCCGCCTGCCATTCCAGGATGAAAAGACCGCGTCAATGCCGCCCCAAAGCTGCTTTGTGTGCTCGTCCGGGAAGGCCTTGCCGAGTACCTGCTTGACCTTCGCCTTGTACCGGCTGCAAAGCTGCTTCAGGTCTTCGGTCGTCATGTCCGTATCGCCTTTGTAGCCTTTCTTCTTTTTTAATTCGTTCATCAGCTCTTCAAGTTGAAGTCGAATGCCGCGCCCTTCCTTCGGCTCGATGCCGGCAGCCTTTTCCATAACAACGTCAGAGTACATCGTTATTAACCTTCGGTAGGCGTCATAGACAAAACGCTCATCGCCGCTCTGCTTTACAAGGCCGGGGATTGTCTTCGAGGTTAGGCCCACGTTTAATACGGTCTCCATCATTCCGGGCATCGACTGGCGCGCGCCCGAACGGACCGAGACCAGCAGTGGATTTTTCGGGTCGCCTAACTTTTTACCCATAATTTTTTCGACCTTGCGCAGGGCCTGCTCGACCTGCTGCTTTATGCCGGGCGGATACTTTTTCCTGTTTTGATAGAAATAAGTGCACACCTCAGTGGTGATTGTAAAGCCGGGTGGGACCGGCACGCCGAGACTGGCCATCTCGGCGAGATTGGCGCCCTTGCCGCCGAGGAGGTTTTTCATTTTTGCGTTGCCGTCCGCCTTGCCCCCTCCGAAAGAGTAAACCTGTTTCTTTGCCATTCGTCAAATCTCCTTAGGATAATGTTTTTAACCGGTACAAATCCCCGCCGATTCACTCAAAACGGGGATTAATCAATATATACAGAGGTTTGGCGCTTGTCAAGGCTTCGTCGCTCATGACTCGTGGCCCGTGACTCGAGAGTTGAAACGCCGAAGGCGGGACCTTTGATTGATTATTTACTATTTATGATTTTCTATTTGAGATTTAAGATTTGAGAAGAACTGCCCACAGGGCAGGCATTCGGAGGCCGGGGGCAAGCGAATTAGTGAATTAGCGAATTGGTGGATTAGTTAATTGGATTCCCGATACTTGATGATGGATGGCAGAGAGGGTTGAAATACGAAATCCGAATATCGAAATCCTAAACAAATTCTAATTACCGAAAACCGAAATTTTAAAAAAACTGGGGAGGATATCACTACCTGTTAATAACAGTTAGTGCCAAAATAGGGGGATTTTTTTCAGCCTCAGAGAGCTCAGAGATTAAGCTTTGGCGGCGGCCCGGATGGGCCTTATGTATTCTTCGCCGTGAAGATTCCCGAAAGCAGCGCGCTTTCTCCATCTTTCAGGCTTGCCCACAGTCCCGATGCATCGGGACAAACGTCAAAGCATTGATTAGACACGGATACCTAAGGCATAAATTTACACTGCTTTGAATTTGGCAGTGTTTCACTACCTGTCAATGACAGGTAGCGCCAAAGTCAGCCGTTAAGGTCGGGAGGGGTCTTGTTCTTTTTGAATTAGTCGCGGTCCCTATGGGATGCTTGCGCACTGCCCGGAGGCCGCGATTGGTTCGACTGCTTCGACAGGCTCAGCACAAAAAGCTCACCACAGGGAGGAAACATAGTATTGCTTTGGCTGTTAACCTAATTGCTGTAGCATCCGGAAGCCGCGATGAGGCACATCATGTATCACGCAGTCCTGATTTATCAGGACGCAGTAATTAAATTAAATCCGAACTGGAGGATGCAACAGTAAAAAGAGTGTGAAAAAGCAAACTAATTCCCCATAGTATTTGTATTAAATGATGATATAAATCGTGAATAAATTGTGATGGATATATGTCGATAAAAATCACTACTACGACGCAAATATACTAATGCTAAAATAATCATAGACGATAATACCATAATTGTTTTAATCAAACTTAATTGGTATATGAATGGAATACTTATAGCATTCAATAATGTTAAAATAAACATGCTTCGATAGAAGCCATACTTTGCTAAAAAAGGCATATATGAATCATCAGGAGCATTTTGATTTATCCAATTCTTGCAATATTGAAATATACTTCCTTCAATATCACTAGGGATATATTGACGAGCTTTTTGTTCAAGATATCTGATGTTATTATCCCAGTTCTTTAAGCCAAGTTCTTTTAAATAGCGACGTGGACATGTGGTTAAAAGTTTAGTCACGTAATTGGCTAAAGGCTCAAAAAGCAAACCAACCAATATAATAGTCAGCAATCCAGCAATAGGTATCAAAACTGTAGACGAATCTAAAATTGCTTTCCAAGTGATCAAACCCTTTAGTAGACAATGGATTAATATACTTAATACTATGGCATACCCCGACAATATCGACACAAAAAAGTCCCAGAGGCTTAATTTGATCTTTTCTATCATATCTATGCTCCTATAAAAGTGACAAGGTGGGCGTTTAAAAAAGTAAGTAATACCCAATCTTCCCTTGAAGTGAGCTACACTTGTAAACAAGTAGATTAAATGTGCTTGTGATCACCGTTGAAACAAGCCTTCCGAAAAATCGGAACTGCCCACCTTGCCAAAATTCTAAGATATATTTTTCACATCCTTTTCTAGGTAACGTAATCTTCTATACATTAACCGGTTGACATCTGCTTCAGTATAGCTTTTTCTTTTTACGAGTTGTCCACGCTCACGAAGAAATTCAATCTTTTTCTTAATGCTCCAATTGTCATAATCTGGAATATATGATGGAATTATATCTGGTCTCATTTTGTGAATCTCCCTAAATGCAATCACAAATGATTTTATCTTTTTGGGTCTACGTTTTGAAAAGGTATGACATTGTTGACACAGCTTTTTCACTATACGGTCTAAACGGTGAAGTAATGCCATATCATTAATTTGTGAAAAATAAAAGAGCCAACCATATCTTTTTTTGCCACTAATAGCTCCTGTAATATGTTCATTTATGTCTTCAATAAGAACTTTCTTATATATTTTCCTGTCTGGTATAAGAGAATTATTTTTTCTATGGTCTGCTGATGATATTACTCCTGCTAAGCTAGATATTTTTCTACACACAGAATCATCTTTTACGCTAATTAGCCCATTAGGCTTTAGTTTGTAACCTAAAAAAATAAAATAGTCTTTATTTAATATACCGGTATTTGTTTTTTCTTTGTTTAATTCCAAACCTAGTTTCGATGCCTCAAAATGCAATCGCTCCATAATTATGGAAATATTTTCTGTTGGACAGAGCACCAAAATGTCATCAACGTATCTTACATAATATGGAGATAGCGCTTTTATGGTCTGGTCAAAATTTATCATATAGATGCTGGCCAAAATATTTGAAATAGCTAATCCTTGTGGAACGCCTTTGGGAGTGTAATAATGAAAGCGTTTCACTCTTTTGCTATTACGCGGCACAATAGGATTCGCGATAGCTCTGTAGATCAGTTTCAATGCCTCTGGTATTTTAAATTTTCTTCTGATAAAGTTCATTAATTTTTCGCGGTCGATATTATCATAAAAACCTGATATGTCGGTATGTATGAATCCAAAGGATTGGTCATCCTTTTTTACATTTTGTATCTCGTCGTTCAGTTCAAAAATATGAGAGTTGGGTAATTTACGGTTCACGGCACCAGGAAAAACCTTATGTAAATAATCTTTTAATACTGAGAGTACTATCTGGTCACGCACTGTTGCTAATGCAATAATACGTGGTAGTTTTCGTCGTCCTTTAGGAAACAGTATTTCAGCATAAGGCGTAAAATGGTATGTGCCAAGAGACACTTTGCGTTCTATAACTTCAAAAGATTCTTTTTGTTTTAAATCATGAGGGTGGATACCATCAATACCAGCATCGTCTTTGCTGGAAATTCGGTCATTAAATATGTTTTTAAGTTTTTTAGCCGCAAAATTACGAAGAAACTTTTTTTTTCTAGCTAGTTTTTTAGAAATAATTTTACTTTTCTTGCTGTGTTTCATAATTACGTTAATATTGTTTGTTCTATTTCTCTTTTGGAAACCATTGATAAAAAGTCTTTCGCAGTATTTTAGTTTTCATCCATGATTGATCTGGTTCTGGATCTCGGAGTATTTCTTCAACTGTTTTTAGTCGCGCAACTGGTTCACTTTTAATTTCATTTTTTTTAGTAACCCATGCTATTTCCTTGCGCTTTATAATATCTTTTAGGATTAGATTTGTAATTTGGCTATCACCCAATACATAATCCATGACTTTCTGGTA
This sequence comes from uncultured Pirellulales bacterium, assembly GCA_964444665.1. GTDB lineage: Bacteria > Planctomycetota > Phycisphaerae > Sedimentisphaerales > CAYZTY01 > CAYZTY01. The sequence continues at coordinate 1,467 of CAYUIE010000031.1, read as the reverse complement.
ATTTCCTGCATGCCATTCTCTTGGAGCATCTACACCATTCATTAATTTCGATTGCTTTATGTCCATAGCTTTTCCAGCGGATGCAAGACTAATCGGGAAACCACGCTGGTTGAAGAATTGAAACATAGGATCATACATTTTGATCGCAATTTGGTAAGCTAGATCCATGTTTTGGGCATTATAGCCAATCCATTGCAGGTCAAACCGTAAACCATTCCACGCACAAATACAATATCCTTCATCCTGCTTTGATTTTAAAAATGCTAGAAGATCGTTTGCCGTCGCCTTTGACATCTGCAAAAGAGGTTTCTTGAAGGCATTTACTGAAAACCAAATCTGTTCTTCTCCTTCATCTATTACAGTCGACGCCACCGAGATATGAAAAGGAGCGTATTTTTCAATATCCTCCTGTGGTTTTAATTCAAAAACATCAGAAATTTCAATGTCAAAACTGAGTAGATCCAATACTGATCACCTTATAATTCTCATAAAACTAAAATTTCGCAGTTTACTATTTCCGGCCTTAAGTATCTGCCAAATTAACTATAAAATCCCATTTATTCTCCGTCAAAATTATTTGCAAAGTCTTCGCATCGTCTGAGCGGGATTAACCAAACGACTCTTTTTTCCTTGTAAATCTTTTTGGCCCATCCCCGATGTCAGTTCAGAATTATACCTTTTTTGTCAGGAAACACAAGATTTATTCAAAGCCTTGATTTGATGGAGTCGCCGAAGGCGGAGTTTTGAGAAACCCACGACAATGCCGTGGGCTAACAGTTAAATGACCCCCGTCGCGAGCAACGGGGCTAAACGTTTAAGATTGCCGCGCTGGATTCGACTGCTTCGACAGGCTCAGCACAAAAAGCTCACCACAAGTGCGCTCGGGATGACAAGAAGAGATTGCCGCGGCAATGCAGGTATTCAAAAAATACAAGAAACCCCCTACAGTGCAGGGGGCTAACCAATTGGATTGGTGGGGTGCTCGTCTCCGCGAAGCGCTTCGCCGAAGCAAGCGACCCCACCCTACAATTTGAAGAGACTCCCTACAGTGCAGGGATTCAAAAAGAGAAGAAACCCACGACAATGCAGGTATTCAAAAAATACAAGAAACCCCCACGGTGCAGGGGGAAAAAAATTGCCCCTTAAGAAACCCCGTCATTAAAATGACGGGGCTAACCAATCACCACTATGAAAGTGGGGGCTTACGGATTTTGATGCCACGGCAATGAAATAATAAAAAATTGGTGGGGCACTCGTCTCCGCGAAGCGCTTCGCCGAAGCAAGCGGCCCCACCCTACTCCTGGTTTTTGTTAATTAATAATTTTTTAAGCTGTGAGAGTTGCCATAACGTCGTCAAGTTTTGCTGTTGCCAGGCAGGTGTGCGTATCAGCAGCTCCGTAGTACATCCACAGCTTGTCGCCCCGAATTAAAAGGCCGGTTGGAAACACCACGTTTGGCGTCAAACCA
>CAYUIE010000030.1:0-11851 GCA_964444665.1 uncultured Pirellulales bacterium | reverse complement strand
GTCGAAATTAAACAAGGCGAATAAGGGAGAGTACCGAGAGGTTGCGCCGGACGGCTGGCTGTTTTATGCCGACCCTGAAAGCTTCCTTAACAAGAAGAGAACCAGGCGCAGGAGGAAAAAGGCTGGGGCCGAGAGCGAACAGTTGTTACTGTTTGGTGATTTGTGAGAAAATTTGTCATATCCGATTGTAGTTTTCTAAAGCAATATTCCTCCACACACCTAAACACTTTCTATTAGGCGCTTGAGCAAGTGCCTGTGGCAATTCGGATTATTTTCCCGCTCAACACAAATCAAGGTAATCGTCTTTCTTTTCGCTTTCTTTTTAAGTTCCTTTATCTTCTCAGCTTGTGCAGTCATTTCCTTGAAGTAACGGCTCTCATATTCTTGCCAAGTGATATTTCCTTTCTTCCATTCATTAAGCAACTCAACGCTTGGGGCCAAATTCTTTGCATAATCGGACAACTCCAAACGCTCACGGGATAGGCCACGCGGCCAGTATCTCATGACCAGTATCCTTTCGCCGTCAGATTCTTCTACCGGGTCATACACGGATTTTGTTTTGACCATATTTCTGCCTCTAAAGTGAAAATGTTACAACTAATATGGCTATCTATAAAAGAAAGCAAACAGCACGATCGAAAACATTGGATTCTATCTTTGAGCAAATTGAGTAACTTTTAATCCTGAGCCTGTGGGCTAATTTCAAGTCACTTATTTCTCCGATGATTGTATATCGAGCACAACAGCACTGGGATCCTCCACTACAATGTCGTACTTCTGACTTCTTAGTCGAAAAGCGCTTTTACCACCTTCCAAGTTGGCCACGACTTTGTCCTTAGTGGAAATCTCGTCAATAGATCCTTGTTTTTCAACACTTCCCGCGCTTGCCGTTGCTTTTAAGCAATAAATCAGATCTGCATCGCTGGAGACAGCTACATTTGGATTATGCGTTGCAAGTATGTATTGCCTTCCCGTCTTGCTTCTTCGAACCGTCTTCACAATCTGTTCAAACACAAAGGGATTGTCAAGAGCATCTTCCGGTTGGTCAACAATTAACGGGCAGTTGCCTTCAACGAGCGCCACAGATAGTATTGCAGTGCATTTCGACCCAACTGAAAGCTCCTTCATTGGTTTGTACAAACCATCAGTGACCTCAAGCTCTACGGTTACAGAGTCCTTCAGTTCAGCGAGCATCAACTCGTATAACTTTGATGGATATTCTTGTCCTTCGTCAGAAGTATTCTTTGCCCAAATGTGCTCTATTAAAACGATTGCATTTCTATCTGTTAGACCAGTTGCTGTGGTTAGCTTCCCTTCATTTCTGTCTACCACTAATTCTGCCAGTTCAACAGGTGATACCTTTGCCACAATTTGGTCCAACTGCTCTCCGCGCAAGCCACTGCCTTTAGCAAGTCTCCCCACAACGTTTCTATATTCCGTCCTGTCGTTCATTTGAAGAACGTTTATCCTTACAAAAGAATCCAGCGAGTCACTTATAGCTTTAGCCTTATCAATTCTCTTCTTAAAAATATCACTAAAACATTGAGTGAAGCTGGGGATTACTTTTTGTCGTAACTCATTCTCAATTGCCTGTTTTTTTCTTAATGCATTTCGAGCAGCTTCTAAGTCTACTTCAAGCTCCTCGATTGTCTCAATGACCTTGTCCAATTCCGAGGTTAGCGCAGAAGCATTTTTGACTCCGGCTGTTTTGATTACCGCTTCATGTTCTTTCCGAGCTTTCTCAAACTTCTTCCGCCAACCGAGGATATAACCTTCCAATGCTTTTTCGGAAGCCGTCACAAGTTGCTCTAGTTGTTTACCTAAGCCCTGAAACTGCAGCACCATCTTAACTATAGCATCCCGCTGAGCCGAAATATCTTTATAGTTGGGCGTGCCCTTTTCAGGTTTTGGAATGTACTTATCAATCTTTGCATTCTTAACCGGTTCAACAATTTCCTCTTTCAGCTTTTTCAGGCCCTTCTGGAAGTTACGTAATTTGCGTTCCTCTTTTTTCCAATTTGGAAAACTCTTCAAGATTGGTTTTTTTATCATTTTCTCCAGATGTTCTTTTTTTGCCTCCAACTCCTCTTTTTTCTTAACAATAGAAGGAATCTGTTTCGCGTTGTTATGTTGTTCATCCAAAGTAGTGAGCAAGGTCTTGAACCTTGTTCTTAAGTCCTTTATCCGTTGTCGTTCGTCAGCTAAGTTAATGAATCCATCAAGCCAATCGAGAAGCGCCGGCAACGTTTTCCCCAATTCTATAACTTCATTCTGGCTATATACTTTACACTTAAAGACATCCTCAACACTAGGAGTGGCTTTTGCTTGGGTGTCCTTGTAATAGACCTCGGGTCCCGAATCCAGCTCACTAACAGTACGCTGGACCCTGTAAGTTTCGTCATTATCTGAAACAACGTGAAGCGTGACCGTGCCTCCCTCACCCAGGCAAGTCTTAGCCCGCATAATGTTTTCCGAAGATTTATTTATCTCTTTTATGGGAGACCTAACACCCAAGGCAAATTTTATTAGTTCGATCAAAAGAGATTTCCCTACCGCTTTGCCTCCCACTAAGCAATTCATGTCTGGATGGAGCCGAAAAGCGACGCCATCAAAAAATCCTTGACTTACCTCAATATTCTTGATCCAAGCGTGATGTTTGAGTGGCCAGTCATCTGCAAACCTTATTCGCATTGAAGGATCATAAAAAACTTGTTTTAGAGCGCTGATGCTAAAATCACCCACCTTGATATATGTGAATGACTTTCCAATATCTTGTATGTTGTGAGCATCCGAAGTGGCAATGCACCCATATTTCTTGTTGTAACCACTAATTTTCCCCGAAGCGAGTCTAAGGATTTTTTCCTTGTCTTGTCCAACTTCTAATCCTCTCAAACAATAACTATGGTAGGCAGCCTGCTTAGCAAGCCCTTTTTGCTTCATGATTTCAAGAAAACCTGTACCTTTTGAGTTGGGATGTGGGGCAATTGCAATTCCAGCGTTATTTTCTATCAAAGAAAAAACCTTTTCTATCCCAAGAGCCGTACCATCCTGATCTTCCGCCATCGTATTCAGATCGCCAAGCCTCTCTCCAACAAAACCCATTTTGGCTAGCCAGTCTTGAATTTCTTTTTTTGTCTTGCTCGGGTCAAATATAGCTAAAACATGCCCTTCCTTTGTACTGACTTCAACTCCTGGGAATACATTAATTCCATATTCCTTACCTAATCGCTTTGCTTTATCAACGCTTTCTGCGGTGTTATGGTCTGTTATTGCAACAATTTCTATTTTCTCCTGTTGTAGCTTTCTAAATATCTTCTCTATTGTCTGTTCGCTTTTTTCACCCTTCCAACACTTTGAGGCTGGAGTGTGGATATGCAGATCGGTTTTGTAGAATCTAGCTCCGAGAAAATCTTTAGAGCCATTTGTCATTTCTATTTCCTCCTTTGCACACGGCCTGAGAGGACTTTAAACCACCAATTAAACTACATCATTTATCCTATATAAAACTACCCGAAATCATGGTTCGGGTCAAATCAAAACCTCAACCTTACTCTCCGAGTAACTCTTCATGCCTTAAAACAGCCCAGGTCCCCAGCCGGGGAAATTGCCCCCCATCCATCCCAATTTCTCCGGTTGCCCAAACTGTTTTGAAGCGATTACAACGAAGGGCCTATCGACTTGACTCAAATGTGCAAATGGCAACCTGTATCTTATTTGCCCATTTATTAACATAATGCCAACACTCAATCCTGATTCTACAGGTGAAAAATGCGTGGCCGGAAAAATACGGTAGGCAAGATATATCCGAAGTATCAGCCTTACCCATTGACGTGGGATTTGAAAGAAGAGACGTATTCGGCTGAAAACCTGGATGGTCCCCATCCAGGCATAGCCGATGGCGAACACGCTGCTGACGAAGATTTCCACAACCTCATAGGCGAATCCGACCGTTCCGAATGGTTTCAGGAAGGACGATTGCCATCCAGTGATGAAAAGCCCTTCAGGCCTTTACGCCTATTACGGTCTTTGTTTACAGACCGTCTCAACTTTTTACAACGAGCTCTTGATGAACTTGAAGCGGACAAGAAAGCCAGAGAACATTTAATACAACGTTCCCTGGATGAGCTCGATCCAGTAATACAGGACTGCGAATTATCCCTCTCAGAACTCAAAGCTTCTATGAACAATAGCGAACGCAGACACAATCTCGAACGCAGATTGTTCGAGCTAAAACGGGAGCGCAGACATGAAGCACTGATGAGCTGGCGGGATTTGGTCTGGCTCAGAGGCGAAATCAGGAAGCTTCAACGTGAAATAGATGCTATCAGCAGAACCGCCGGCTCTGCTGAAAACCAACAACCTCCAACGTGATTTGTATGTATTCCACAGAATTCAAGGAACTCCTGGCAAAGCTCCGTCCTGTTATAGGCGAAATGGCTGACGCCTTCTGGTTAGCCACGCTTCTCGATCCCGCTCAAGAGAAAGACATCCACGCTGTGGCCCAGGCCATGGCGGCTGAATTACTTGACGAGAGCTATATCGGAAGAAACATCCTGCTGGAACCTCCGCCACGAGACAAAGTCAAAGGTGAGTATCGCCTCGGGACTATAACGTACGCTAACAAACCTGTATGCTCTTTTGGGCTGAGACAGGACGACATTCCGCAACATATCGCGATTTTGGGCAGGTCAGGAGCGGGCAAAACGAACGTTAGTTACCTGCTTGTCTGGAATTTGCTCCGGGCAGGAAAACCTTTTATGGTTCTGGACTGGCGGGGGACCTACAAGCACTTCCAAAATAGACCAGAGGGAAGAGACATTCTCTTTTTCACTTTGGGAGAAGAGAAATCGCTATGCTTCAATCCACTTGACCCGCCGCCGAATCTCTCTGAAAGTCAGCAACAGGCCTATTTGCGGGACATCGTCTCCGTCATTTGCACGACTTATCTGCCTGGCCATCACCTGCTCAGCACGCGAGGGGTAGAATATTTCTTTCTGAAGGCCCTCGACTATCTGGGAGCTACCAATGATAGAGCGATAATCTTCAAAGATATTCACAACTACATGCAAAGCTATCCCATAGATTCAAGGGAAAAAGACTGGAAGGTTTCCGCGCTGAATATTCTGTTCAAATTGACAACCGGTCCTATCGGTCGGCTCACAAACTCTGACAGTTCGACAACCCTGGCGGATATCCTTGATAAGCCAGTGATCTTGGAGCTTACCGGTTTAGGCAGTGAAACCGACCGTTCATTGTTCACCCAGACACTGCTTCTATGGCTTTACTATTATCGCCTTGCGGAGGGTAAATCGTCATCCTTCAAACATGCAATGGTCGTCGAGGAGGCACACAATCTTTTTCTCCGACGCCCCGGTGCAGGGCAATCCGTTCACGACCTGATACTCAGGCAGATGCGCGAACTCGGGCAGGGGCTGATTCTCCTGGATCAGAATCCCAGCCTGTTAACCATCCCAGCGCTTGGGAATACTGGCGTCTCCATATGTCTTAATCTCAAGCACGGAGATGACGTGGAGGCTGCCGGAAAAGCCCTTACGTTACCACGTGAGAACTGGGAGTATATCGGCAGGTTGCCGGTCGGACACGCCATCGTCAAGTTGCAGGACAGATGGGTGAAGCCATTTCTTGTGCGCTTTCCTCCGTTTCCTGTCTCAAGCTCTTTCCAGCCTCCGCAGGCTAAAAGAGGAGATTCTGGAAGCGATTTGGTTAAGCAAAGCGTGGAGGAACTTCAATCCGCTCTGAACGAGGCGATTAGGGCTCTTAGGTACACAGACAGAAGGGAAAACAAAGAAGGCCAAATAACCACACAAGAACGGAGTTTGTTGTTGGATATCGCAAAGCATCCTTTGTCGATGGTCACCGAAAGGTACAGCCGTCTTGGTTGCAATGTATATGCCGGAACCAGAGTAAAAAAGAAGTTGCTCCAAAAGGGGGTGATTGAGCAGGAGAAGGTAAGCATTCCAAACGGCAGCGTTACGCTGTTGAAGGCTATCGAAAAAGGCAAGGAATTACTGGCTTCCCAAGGTGTCAAGGTAGGGACCCTACCCAAGAACGCCAGCTTGGAGCACGAATACTGGGGACGCATGGTTGCGGAGAGATACCGCAGGAAAGGCTACACAGTAGAGGAGGAGGTGCCTATCGGTGACGGCAAAGCGGTTGACTTAGTTGCGACAAAAGACTCTAAGAGGATAGCAATTGAGATTGAAACGGGTAGATCAGATGTTGAGGGTAACAAGGTGAAATGTAAAAAAGCCGGTTTCGAAGAAATAGTAACCGTCTATACAAAAGAGTGACACGTTGACAGAATAATAGATTTTGGTTTGCAGCCACGGACACTCCTGTACTGCCTATAGTTTAACCTACGGCACGATACGTAGCCGCTTCACGGGTATGGGAGAACTTCATCAATTTCTTCAAGAACCTCATTAACTCGTTTGCGAGTCTCAGGCCAATCGTAATCCGTATTCATAAAACCCTGGCTGGAATTTTTTATTGCCGACTCGATTTTAGCTAAGAATTTAATTCTCTTGCTGCCATCTAATAAAATTAACTTTTCCTCTAGAATGAGTAAATGAACTACATAATGACATGGAAATTCATGGTCAAACAAGACATTTTCCCCTTTTAAATCTTCGGAATGGTGCTTTTCTGCCCACGATATTACTTTTTCTTCAGGCCATCCAAGGAGATTCCCTAATATCAATACCCATTCCCTCAAATACGCCTCGCCAGTATCACCAAATGGTTCCTGAACAACTTTGAAGAAGGCATATTCTGAGGGCAATTCTTTTATAAGTTGGTTTCCTCTTAGAGTTGTTGTGACATGTATGCACGGTTCCATTACTACGTCAGGAACATGCCCATATCCAGAAGCGGGGTCTATACGTGAGATTTCCTTAATACCTTCATATTTCTTTTTGAAGCTTTCTATAGCTTCGCATATTAAATCGTACCAATCATTCCGACTCTGTTTCCATTCCTGTCGAATCACATCTCTCTGTTCGGGAGATAAATCTAGCCATTCGTCCAGATTCATAAGCTAAATTTCAGTCTCTGGTATAATGCAAATCATCATACTTAATCATCAGATAAAGTTCGGCTTTTGTCGAGAACCATTTGTCTGTATTTGTAACGTAACTTCTCCAACTTAATCAATAATAGCATAAAAGCACCCCAAACAAAAAACAGCATGTCAGGATAGGGAGCCTTAAACATCCAAAGATGCATAGGATCAGAAATCAAGACAGATTCGTTATCGTCATAGCTTCTCTTTAATACCTTAGGAAAGAAAGATGATTTCTGGAACGTATACCTATTGCCATCTTTGTCGTTATATCCGGTAATAGAACCTTTCTGTGTTAAGCGCTGCGACTCTTCAAACGAAGAAATATCAAAACTGTCAAGAATTCGTCCGTCCGTGTCCATAACTAAACGCTTATTAGTCCTTGAAACTGCAACATGGAGTAAATTATCCTCAATCCAGATGTTGAATAAACCTCCGGAAGATTCGATAAACCATCCTTTGAGAAAATTTCCTTCATTATCATATGCTTGAATTCGCTGGTAAAACGGTATGGCCAGAAAAACTTTACCGTTGTTATCAACTGCCATACTCTCGACGTAACTAAGGGGAAACTGTATTCTATAAGGCAGAAGAAAATCTCTTGCTTTAGCAGGCAACCAACCTATAACTGCTGAAAACATCCAGAAGCCCATTGCAAAAAGAATCAAAAGAGCCGAAAGAAAATTGCTTGTCTTCCATACTTTCCCATTTATTTGGTTACCAGAAAAACGACTATAGGTGATTATTATTGGCGGAAGAAGTATGCAAAGAAGGATTAATAAAGCAGAAAGTTTGGATAAGTAGAACAATATAAGCCCAAAAATTCCTATCAGTGCTGCAATGAGAACAAGGAATAAAAGTATAGGAATGCCCCTTACTAAGCCACCTAAAAAGGTCTTTGAAGATTTATGCCATTCAACAAGCCTTTCTATGGAGGTATAGGGTACATCAGCGATATTTTTCAACTTTTGTAGCACCTAATATTTTCAGCCTTATTTGCTTTATTAAAAAGACGTATTACTCAAAAGGTACTGGATACGACGGCCAAGCTTGTGTATACCATGTGTGAGATATGGAGAAACTATTACATGGTCTCGTTGCTATTCCACCACTCACACCTAATGAAAAACCACCAACTTGCCTTGCATTGTCAATAAATAAATTTATTTCAGCCTGTGAAGAATTTTTCAAGACTCGACTCATTCTTCTTGCGGAATCGTGTATTGCTCTGTTAGCACGCATCCACATTTCCGTGTCAAGCCCTGTCGGCGTTCTAATTATCAAGTGCCTTGTCATCATAGAAGCAATATCTGTTTGTATTTTTCCATATAAACGCGTCGGGACTGCTCTCAAGGGTATTGTAAAAGTAGTAAAAGGTCCTTCATACATTGACGATCTAGAGGCCCCATAGACCAATCCACCATAGACTGAACCTGATACACCATATCCCCCTAATCCTCCAGTCCATCCTTGAGCTGTATAAAAAGCGGTGTTATGAGTTCGAGGTGACCAGAGTACTTCTGCATTACCAACATATCCACCCCCAAGAACACCATAGCCGACAAATCGCGCTTGTCCGCTAATACCACCAACAATCGCACTTGGGGTTACTTTATTCATTATTGTGTTTGTTAATCCGACTGGGAGTAATCTACCTGCAGCTTTATTAGCAATAGGTGCAATTACAGGCATTCCGATATCCATCATAAGGCTGTTTATCGCCATACTGACAGTAATTTCAGTTAAACTGAATTCACCGGAAGGGTCTATCCGATTAACCGGGTCATTCCAGCAGTAGACGTACTTGTGCAGACTCTGTGGTTTTGCTTTTTGGCCTGTATACGGGTCCATTCGGCTGAACCGGCCTGTAGTGGGATTATAGTAAGCCATTGACAGTCCGGAAGACGACAACAAGATAGCTAATGCAACTAAAACAACGAGAGATTTTCTGAAATTGAGTTTCATCTTTTCACTCCCCGGTAAAATTTAACAAAATAACTCCATTTACAATTTTATCATATTATTTATCTCTGTCCAGAATTTAATGCGCCCGGCGGAGCCATCTTTTGTAATAGCTCTTCTGAAATATTCGGCACCTGAGGGGGTTCCTGCTGGTTTGTAGTCGGATTGATGTGTTGTATCTGGTGCTGTTCAGGACGAGGTTTCACAGGATAAGACCGTCTGCCGATTGAATAATCAGGGGCGAATGCCTGCCTTAACTGATTATATCGCCTACGGTCCGGGCCGGAGGTATCTTCGGCCAAAACCCTGTTAAACACTCGCATTTTGTTAAGCTCCTGCTGGATCAGAAACAGCTCATTCAAAAATTCAGGACCCGGCAATGGTGGATATGACCATGTAGGTAACTGTTTATCGATTCTCAATCCGGCCCAGCTTGTGTATCTGATTTTATTATTACCCATTAACTCACAGTCTTCTTCCCACATTCGGCGTAACTCAGCATCTACAGTAGCGGCCAGAGGAATTATGTTATTCACATAATCAGGCGAATACCGGTAGGCGTTTGCAAAGGCAACCTGAGCCTCACAGACCCTGCCGCAATCGGTCAGATTATGTCCCCTGCATACTAAAAAGAACGATAAGGCATCGGCGGCACTGAAAGATTTAAGGTATCGACCTCTTTTCAATTCGAGGTCGCTGAGTTTCCTGGGACGTTCCTTATATTCATCATCAGGCGGGGTTTGGACTCCGGGACACGCTACTTCGATGTTAAAACGCTCGCCCGTTTCGTCATCCTCCCATCGAATGAAAAGGTGAAGGCCGGTCTCAACAAGCTTCAATGGATAGCCCAGGCGCCTGCCAACGGCAGCACACAAAACAGGCAATGAAACACAACTGCCTTCTCGTTTTGGCCCCAAGAGGCCATGTATAAAAATCTGTGAGCTGTCTGAGTAATCCATACTCTCCATATTCTCGAGGTTATAGTGAATCTTGAATAAGTGCTTTAGCCCATAACACATTGTGACGGCACGAAACATATTCTCTGAATTGTCATATTCCTTAGGATGCTCATGGTACTTATACAAGAGTTTTTCCACATCTTTTCCAACAGTCTCCGCCCATTCATCAAGCTGCCTTAGGTAGCTGTCAATATCGATACTTTCTGCTTCTTTCAATCCCTGAGTGCATAACAGATTCATAAGACCGATATCGACTTTTTCTAACTCTTCCGGAGGCAGGGCTAACAACTGATGAAGTGAGTGAATTTTCGAGGCTTCTAATTCTGAAAATTTTTGGTTTGCAATTTTCGCAGCATCTGTTGAATAGACAACAGTGCGAGTGCGTTCACCTCTTTTCCAGGGCTTTGACTCGATAACAAAAAAGAAAATTGCCGTAATGATTACTCCAAAGGCGAACGCTAAAAAATAACTGATAACAATGACAAAATGTTTGACCAACCACGCAGAAAATTTCCCCGGCTTTTTCTTGATTTTTCTCTTCTTTAAACGCATAGAAACACTCTAAAAATGTGAAATATCATATTGGAATACCACCCATCGTGCCAAAATCTTCTTAATTTATACCAAGTAAATCATAAACTTGTCCAGTATAAAATTCATCATAAAGCTCAATTTCAATCGTAATCGTAAAAAAACAGTTAAAAAACCATTCAAAATCCTGTGTTCCTTGGATCTTCTATCATTGAGTAGAAGCAACTCAAGGAAGTCAATATGGTCTCGGATTACAGCAATCGGAGAACTTTAATCATGTCTTTTTGCTTTTCCAATGCAGAAGACCTTCTCTGGTTCCAGCCAAACCTCAATATTTCCATAGCCACTTTCTCTGAGGATTGCCCCAACATCTTCAGGTTCCCTGTACACGAGGTTCCAGTTTCCGAGAACTTTCATTGTTGATTCAAGTCGGTGCCGTCTCATGTTGGCGATTAGGACGGTGCCGCCTGGAATAAGCGTTTCACTGACCTGCTTAAGTACCGACACGGCCGTTTCAAAATCGAAGTAGTCAAGTATGCCGGAGAGGATGCCAACGTGGTACTCAGCGTTCGTCGAGTTCATTCGCAGGACATTACCTTGAATATATCTGACACAGTTGCTCAATCCTTTTTGCAAAGCCAAGTCCCTTCCATGTTCGAGGGCACTGGGCTCCCTGTCTATACAGGTTGCCTTTACGGCCACCTTGTTTTTGAGTCTTTCCATGCAACCGAGAATCTCATATCCCGGCCCGGAGCCGAAATTTATCAAACTGACGGGATTGCTAATTTGGCTATATTGGTGAACGCACTTGTAGATTTCTTCTTGAAAAATCCGCAACCTGTTTCTTGTACCTTTGACAGAGGAGCTACTCAGAAATAAGTAGTCAAGTAGTTTGCGGGGCTCGTTTCGATAGATAATTTCCAAACAACGCCAACTGCCGGGTTGTTTCAGGGACTCGTCCACCAGATAACTCAGCCGCCGTGCAATGGGTCTGATTACTCCCGCGATCAGGTTGGCAGCAAGTCTCTTGTGCCTTTTGGTTTTCTTACCATTTCGTTTCCCACTCACAGTACGGGGCTCCCAACCTTATGCATCTGTTTTCCTTGAGTTTCGCGTGTTTGAGGCCCAGTTCCATTTCTCCGTGAGCGGCATACACACCCATGAACCACTTGCAGGCTACGGCCTCGTCTCCGAACATCCTCACTCCGTGCTCGATGACAGGATTGTCTCTCACGTGAATTATGATGTGGTGATGGCCGTCTCTGACATTGGCTCGCACGAACTCCAGCTTTCCAAATCCGATGAAGTCGAGCATGGC
>CAYUIE010000029.1:0-11925 GCA_964444665.1 uncultured Pirellulales bacterium | reverse complement strand
CATCGCTGCACTTCAGTTGAGCAATCTCCATCACACGCAGGCCGGTGGCCAGGGCCAGGTCCACAACGAAATAGTCCCTGACAGCTACCTTGTGACCGCGGGAGATTGCTATGCTGGCCCTTTTTCTCGCTGTCTCTAAGAGTCTGTTTGCTTCTTCCCGTGAGAGGAATTTGCCTGGATCCAGTACCCAGTTGGACCTGAACATATTTTTTTACACATGTTCTTTCTCCTTTCGAAAAGGTTACGAATGGATGCGGCATGCGAACCTTTGAAGTGAGGGTAAATTAACGTAACTGCTTTATTTCGAAAGGATTAAGTTCTCTGAATTAGTTTTAGACAGCGGTATTTATAAAGCTTGTTTTTTTGGCCCCCAGCCTGAAGAGGAAGAGAACGAAGTAACCATAATGACAGTGTTATCAAGCGGTTCGGGGAAAATATTGTGGTGCAAAATGATTGTTATCGCAAATAAAAAGGTTCAGAATTCGCATCATTTCTGAACCTTTGACGCCTGTGTATAATTTTATTGTTATCACTGGCTCATGCAAGCAAAAAATCAGTGTAAGGATTCTGCTACGGTTCCATCCAAAGCCAGTTAGCTGCAAATATAGCTAAGTCAAAGAAATCTACGTTACCATCTGGTTCACAGTCGGCCCCACTGCACCAGTATGGCTCGGTACAGTTGGCGCTTTGCCACTTTTCTGCGAATGTTGAGTAGTCGACAAAACTGGCACCTCGGCTACCATCAAAATCGCCAAACAATCGGAAGAAATTGAAGCAGTAATCATCTCCGCCGGTTTCATCACCTCGCCTATATTATCTATATTATCAGCCCACCTTGAGGTTTGGCCTTTCAAATTGGGTATGAGAAAAAGTCGTGTTAATCAAAAATTTTATTTGACCTATTTTTCCCGAGCCGTATAATCCGATATATAATTAGGGGTAAATATGGCGGGGAATAGATACATTGCTGATGTAGCGGTTACCTATGTGCTGAAAGAAACTTGGTCTCAAAGTGGGGCTTGGGGGCACATAGAAGGGGAAATCTGTCAAAGAATTCTGTAGGCTAACCTTTTGTATATTCTTGTGGTATACGGATGCATGAGGTCTTTATTTCATTGAGGAATGGGAGCAGTACAGATTATCAGAGATATTGGCAAAGATGCTGACTAAGACTGAACAATCAAACAGAAAAATGGGGATCGATATATTAGGTAATATCTCATGGGGCACACACTTTTGCCTATTTTACAAAACCAAAGAAGATTTGTTCGATATTCTGGTACCCTACTTCAAAGCAGGATTGGAAAACAATGAATTCTGCATGTGGGTCACTTCAGGGCTAAGCGTAGAAGAGGCCAAAGAAGCGTTAAGAAAATCCATACCTGATTTTGACCGGTATATAGAAAAAGGACAAGTCCAGTTCATTCCGCATTCAGATTGGTATCTTAAAGACGGCGTTTTTAACCTACAGAAGGCTCTTAACGCATGGGTTGACCAACTCAATCAAGCCCTGGCTTCTGGTTTTGCTGGTATGAGGGTAACAGGTAATGGGAGCGGGTTTGAAAAAGAGATATGGAGAGAGCTTGCTGACTATGAAAAAGAGGTAAATAAGGCGATTGGCAAGTATCGAATGATTGCTATTTGCAGTTATTGCGTTGATAAATGTGGCGCATCTGAGATCGTAGATATGGTCGGCTCTCACCAATCTGCCATTATCAGGCGAGAAGGCAAATGGGAGGTTATTGAAAGTGCCGAGCGTAAAAGGGCAATGGAGGTGTTACAAGCTAGCGAAAACAGGTATAGAACGCTTCTTGAGAATCTCCCACAAAAGATATTTCTTAAAGATAGGAACTCGGTTTATGTGTCCTGCAATGAGAATTATGCTAAAGTTTTAGAGATTAAGGCCAAGGAAATTGCCGGTAAAACAGATTATGATTTCTTCCCAAAGAAGTTGGCTGAAAAATACAGAGCTGATGATGGAAGAATTATGAAATCCGGCGAAACAGAAGATATCAATGAGAAATACATTCAGAATGGTCGGGAAGTAATTGTCCATATTATCAAGACACCTGCCAGAGACGAGGAAGGTAATATTACAGGGATATTGGGCATTTTCTGGGACATCACTGCACAAAGACGGGCTCAAAGAAGACTGCTGGCTTATCAAAAGCGACTTCGAGATCTTGCTTCAGAAATGTCGTTAACCGAAGAACGCCAGCGCAAACGCATCGCAATTGAGTTACATGACCAGGTTACGCAAAATCTGATTCTGTTTAAAATTAATTTAGGTGAATTGCGGGGAAAAGATTTGCCAGGAGAACTGATTGAACCCTTGAATGAAACCTATAAACATCTCGACCAGATAATTGGCAATATGCGGTCTTTGACCTTTGATTTGGGTTCTCCTACCCTGTATGAGCTGGGCCTTGAAGCCGCGGTGCGAGAATATCTCAATGAGGAAATTCAGCAAAAGCATGGAATCAAAACTGAATTCAAAGATGATGCTCCGCCCAAACCCCTGGACGACGATGTCTGTGCTCTTCTATATCGAGCAGTGCGGGAGCTATTGATTAATGTTGTCAAACATGCTCAAGCGCAGTATGTGAAGGTTTCCATTTACAAAGATAATGGCAATATACGCATTAACGTTGTCGATGATGGAATCGGATTCAAACCGCCTGCAGAAGAATTTGCTTCTGGCAAAACGGCTGGTTTTGGGCTTTTCAGCATTCGTGAGAGATTAAGCTACTTTGGCGGTAATGTTGATATTGAATCCAAACCCGGAGAGGGTACACAGGTTACATTGGTGGCACCAATAAAATGTGGAAAAACTGATTCGATAGAGGGTTGTTATGAGCATAAGAATTTTAGTGGCTGATAATCATGGGATTCTGCGACAGGGTATCCAGGCTTTGATTGAAAAACAAAGCGATATGGAAGTAGTAGGCCAGGCCGACAATGGCCTGACGGCAGTGGAAATGACGCGAGAGTTACAGCCAGACGTGGTTCTTATGGACGTGACTATGCCGATATTGAATGGTATCGAAGCTACACGCCAAATCAAGCAGGAACTGCCAGAAACTAAAGTACTAGCTTTATCAGTGCATGCTAAAAGGGAATTTGTGCTGGATATGGTAAAGGCAGGTGTTTCAGGTTACGTAGTCAAGGAGTGTGTACTTGACGATTTAGTCCGGGCCATTAAGGCTGTTATAGATAATCAATCGTATTTGAGTCCTCAGATCGCAAGTATTGTTCTGGAGGATATTATAAAAGACAGTATCTTCGATATTACCAGTAACAGATATGAACTTCTTTCCGCGAGAGAGAAGCAAATCCTTCAACTTTTAACAGAGGGCAGACCGGCCAAACAAATCGCTTCGCGGCTTGGCCTGAGCGTTAAGACCATCGAAGCAAGTCGCAGGCAGATTATGGGAAAGGCAAATGTTGATAACCTTGTGGATCTGACCAAGTATGCTATTCGCAAGGGCTTAACTACAGTTTAGTAAAAAAAATTTAAGGTGCCGACGTATCCATTGACTCCATTACCCCCCCCTTCCCTCTACAGGAGCGTTGCTATAGCCAATGGTTATAACAGAAAGCTCCTTTGGATGGTTTAGTTTTTGGCCTCTCGTCTTTTTGTAAAAGATAATATCAGTATTAAAAACCCCGAATATTCCTCATTAATAACTTCAATCCGTCGGGAAACAATTGTTTTTAAATACTTAGACTGCGTGAGTTGCTTTCAATTATTCTGTTTGCTCTTTAGGTTTTGTCATCCTCAGGCTACTGTAAGGTTAGTGAAAAACTTTTTAATGTTGAGTGCGATAATACCGAAGTGTATCGCAGATAAAGAAGCGGAAAACACAACTTGACTTAGTTCACAGTTCACAAAATGCTTTGGTTTTCGCTTGCCATAGATGAAACCACAAGAAAAGCTTCAAATGGGGGCTTAAAATGGGGCTGCAATGGGGAATTTCTAAGAAACATACTAGATTCAGCAAAAAGGCAGAAAATAATAGAATCGCCACTAAACAAGTCGTAGTCTCCAGTGTGGACATAAATGAGTTAGGTTCAAACGCACGTGTGTAGCGTGCGTTTTTTGTTTCTATTTTTATTGTTTCCCCTTAGGGGGAACGAAAGGAGCATTATCATGGCAGTCGAAAAAGCAATTGGTTCAAGTAGTTTAGTGGAAGTTATTGACCGAATCCTGGACAAGGGCGTCGTAGTTGATGCCTGGGTGAGAATCTCTTTGGTGGGTATTGAGCTGCTCGCCATAGAGGCCAGAGTAGTTGTGTCATCAGTCGAGACCTATCTGAAGTATGCCGAGGCCATTGGTCTTACCGCAACAGCTGCGTAAGGAACGGTAGGGAATGAGATTCCCAACCTAACAGAGGATTCTTGCCGGGCCATCCTTATGCAACACTATGGGGGACCGCAGAAAGCATGACTCGCCAAGAAAAACCTCTCCTCAGAAAGGAAAACAATGCTATTAGCTGAAGATATGAAAAACATTGTCGAGAACATAATTTCTTCTTACCAGGCCCGAATTCAAAGTATTGGGGCCATTTTTGATACTACTCATCAGCTCCTCGAAGGATTTCAGGATAACCTCCTTGATACAAGGCAGGAGAGAGAAAAGATAAATACTGAATTGCGGGGAAACCTCGCTAAGAACGAATCTCTGCGAAAGAAGGATTTTGACAATATGATGCGAGATATACTTTCAGCTCAAGAGAAAAGAGAAAAACAGGTTAGAAGCTTGCTGAAAGACTACCTTAATGAACAGAAAGAGATGGCAAACACTTTAGGGGAGAGTTTAGGCAAGGCCAAAGATGCCCTTGCCAAAGGCGAAGCCCAAAGGGTCAAAGAATTCCAGACAGCGATTACAGAGATACTTGCGAAGCAGGAACAAAGAAAACAAGAGGTTAGTTCCGAACTAAAAGAGTTTCAGAGAAATCAGCAAGAAATGGCCCAAAGGCTCAAGGAACTCCTGGCGAAGGGCAGGGAGCTTAAAATAAAAGATCTCAAATCGATGCTGGCTGAATTCAAAATCCAACATAAAGAGCGGACGGCTCAGCAGAAAGAAAGGAAAGAAGAAGTACAGGATATGCTCGGTGGTTTTAAAAAAGAGCGGTCAGAGGCTGCGGAAAACTGGCAGGCTATGCAAAAGAAAATAGCTCAAAAAAGAACTGGTTCACAGGTAGCGGTTGACGCAAGTGCTTAGAAAAGCGTATGAGAGGTATTATAGATAATATTATAGCTTCCTATGATATGCAGGCGAAGGCACTGGGCATTTTAGTAGCTAATACTCAAAAAGCATTGAAGGAATCGGACGGAAAAAGAAAAGCTAATGAGCAGATACAAAGAGTGGAGAACTTCGTAAAGGATTTGATTATGAATTTGAATAATGTGCTGACAAAGTTTTACTGGCTTAAAGAACGTAAGAAAAGACGCCATGAAGAAATGACGCCGGACCAGGTAAACGCTATGGTTGATTTTGCACACTGGGTCAAGTCTCTAACCCCAAAAGTGCCGTCCGTATTGAAATATTTCCGAAAAAGTCCAACCTTTGCAGAAAAGGTCGACAAAGACATGAAAGAATTGGAAGCCCATATAAAAGCTCAATTAAAAAGATTTAACGAAATTCTGGAGGAGAAACCTGATACCCTGGCGATTCGTTTGGGCAAATACGCCAATATCCTCTCAGAAACCGTTCGGAAGCTTTTTACACAGCGTCGGTTTAGTACTCAGAAGTCAAAACAACTTACACTTTCGAAGCAACCTGAAGAACAGCTATATAACAATAAAGATGAAATTTTCAGCCTTGTTGTAAACTCTCCTGATGAAGAGCTGGAAAGTTTTGTATGTAGCTTAGATGTAACATCAACCCGGAAAAGAATCAATAAATCAAAATTTCAAGCATATTCAAAAGTATAAGAAGAATGAACGAGGCAAAAATACAGACTGTTTTAAGTCATTTGAGTAGAGAGCTTCATCGATTTATCGATACGATTGGTGAAATTCCGTATGTTGCTATGCCTTCAGAAAAACCAGAAATTATTTGTTTTTCGGGGAAAATCAAGGAACTGACCGGCTACGATGTCAATGAAATCCTATATGATAGGGAACATTGGGCCAATATGATTCATCCTGATGATCAAGAGCTTGTTTTCGATGCTTTCGCTCAATGTAGAAATGAGGGGACATCTTTTTATATAGAATACCGAATTGTCCATAAGGATGGTTCGCTGCGTTTTGTCTGCGATAAGGGTGAGCCTGCTTTTAACAACAAAGGCGAAATAACCCAAATTGAAGGTCTAATAACCACGCTTGGAGAAAGCACAAAAGCAGAAAGCTTTTCGTTTTTGGAAGTTAAAGAAGTGACAACGTCTAATAATGTAAACTCAAATTGTTTCCAAAAGGTTTAGAAATTTAAAGGAGAATCAAAATGGTAATGGCAACTGACATGAAAAATCTCGCAGAGAACATCATTACTTCCCATGATGTTCGGGTAAAGGCACTGGGCAGTCTGGTGGCAGATACCCATAAGACCTTGAAAGAGTTCGGACGCGACCGGAGAAAGATGGCAACGGAACAAGCTAAATCATTGGCTGATTTCGTAAAGGAGTTAGCCAAAAATGTTGAGGATATGCTCAAGGGATTTCAGAAAGAACATAGGGATATGAGTGGGATGCTATCAAAAAGTCTTTCAGATTTTATGATGGACCTCACCAAGAATGTTGGAAGTATGATGGAAAATATCCAGAAGATGCACAAAGAAATGGCAGAAAATCTTAAGGAAAACCTTGAGAACGGAGAAACCGAAAGACTTAAGGATTTCCAGAAAATGATGTCTGATATTCAGAAGGCCATAAAAGACATTGAAACCCATGTTGCGAAAAAGCTCAAAGAATTCAACAAGGCTCATGCTGATATGAGCGAGGAGTTCAAAAAGGAACTAAATGACTATGTAATGGGCATTGTTAAAGAGACCAAGAATCTCCTAAAGGAATATAGCTCCGACATGGCACAGGCAAAGAAAGCATGGCAAAGCATGTCTGCTACGATGGGCAAGGCAAGAAAAGCCGGCTTCATGATGCCTGAGATTGACGCCGGAGAAAAAGTAACCACTGTTAAGCAGGCAACACGCAAGGCCAAAGCTAAAAAGAAGCCCGCAAAAAAGCCCGCAAAGAAAAGCAAGAGCAGCAGACGAAAAGTAGCTGTTGGTGTCTAAGCAAAGTTAAAGTTATCAGCGGGAATTGGGCTGTCGTTGGCGAAAAAGGCCAGGGAAGTGTAAACCCGCCGCAGGCGGGTAAATACAAATTCAAGGAGGTATTAATTATGGGCCAGACAACATCTGCTACGGCTCAGATAACGTGTGCTTTTTGCAAAGGCAAGGGAAAAGACCCCTTTGACCTACTCTCTGAACTTGCCGCCTGCCAGGTCTGTAACGGAACAGGCAAGATTGAGGTTGAAGAGCCGGCGATTAGATGTGCCTTTTGCAGAGGCACCGGTGTTTATTATGACAGCCGCATTACCTGCACCGTTTGTGGAGGCAAAGGCTCGGTTACAGCTCCGAAAGGCGAAGCCATCCAATGTACTGAATGTAAGGGTGCGGGTGTAGCAACGGATAGCAGAATGCCCTGTCTTAAGTGCAAAGGCAAAGGGATCGTTTCAAAGTGAAAGGTGCAACCAGACCAAATTTGCCCAGAGTAGAAGACTATATCAAAAAGAGCAGAGAGGCTCTGAGTAAGCATCAGTTATTGAGAGAAAACTTTAGAAGCAGAGAAAAGAAAATAAGGGCGGATTTAGAAAAAGCGAGCAAAATCTGGGGAAAATTAGGTGAAAGATTTAAGTGGTGGCAGTCGCTGCCATAAAGAAAACAGCATTTCTGACAGAAAAGGAGTGAAATAGAAATGATTGACGAAATGACAACAGTATTGGAACCGAGACCTTTGTCGGACTTTGTGGAAACAAAGTACGTAAAGGATATTACCAACAGAGCCCTATCCTACATTAAGGCTGGTTTTCCAGTCCACCTTAGAGGTCCTTCCGGTACCGGTAAAACGACGCTGGCAATGCACCTGGCAAGTAAAATTGAAAGGCCTGTGGTAATGATTCACGGAGACGAAGAGTTCTCAACCTCGGATTTGGTTGGCGGTGAACATGGCTATAGGATCCGAAAGGTAGTAGACCGCTTTATTTCAAGAGTACTAAAAACTGAAGAGGACATGGTCAAACGCTGGGTGGACAACCGTCTGACCGTAGCCTGCAAGTATGGATTTACATTGATATATGATGAGTTCACGCGTTCCCGGCCTGAGGCAAATAATATCCTGCTATCTATCTTACAGGAGAAGATGATGGATTTGCCGGTTGGACGTGGCGGTGAAGAGCCGTACTTGAAGGTTGACCCTGATTTTACGGCTATTTTTACGAGCAACCCGGAGGAATACGCCGGTGTGCACAGAAGCCAGGATGCTTTAAGGGACAGAATGATAACTATGGATTTGGACCACTTTGACTACGATACTGAACTGGCCGTAACGCAGGCCAAGGCCAAGCTGTCCAAGCAGGACTCTCAGATAATAGTAAACATCGTAAGGGGCCTGAGGGAATCCGGAAAATGCGAGTTCGCTCCCACCGTTCGCGGCTGCATTATGATTGCAAAGACGCTTAAAGTTCAAAAATTAACTCCTTCCAAATCAAGCAGCACTTTTATGCAGATATGCCAGGACATTCTGGCATCAGAAACAAGCAGGGTCGGCTCAAAGACAAATCAGGATAGAGTTAAAGGAATAGTAAGAGAGTTTGTCGCTAAAGAGCTTGGCATAGGAAGGACAATTGATGTCGGAAAGAAAGCTGCCAAGAGTGCTGCTGCTATTGAGACAGTTCATGCCAAGAAAGAGGAAAAAGAAAGCGAGAGTCTTGCTGGGGTACTCGGCTGATAAAGAAAACAATATGAAAGGATAGTCAAATGACACTTATGCGAGCATTTTCAAAAGTAGATAAAAATGGAAAGATCAAACTCCCCAACAATATTCAGCGAGCGGCAGAGCTAAAAGAAGGCCAGTTGGTTGAATTGAAGATTACAGGAGCAAGCAGAAAGAAGAGCATTTTGGTCTCGGCAAAAAGTTCTACAAGATAGAGTTATAAATTCCTTACGGAAAGGAGTTAAAAATGAAGGATGTTAATAACCTGAAGGGAATCCATGGAGCGAGGACTATGCAGAGCAGAAAGAAACGCTCTATCCCCAGGGTCCAAAGCTCGACTTATTTAGATTTGTATATGCTTAACAAGGAAAAGGAAAGACTCCTGAAGGAAGACAAAGAATTATCAATGAGAAAAGATGGTATCCGAAAGCGGCTCGAAGAAATAGAGCACGAGATGAGTAGGATACAAAAGACTGAAGTTACCTCGAAAGCCAGCAAAGACACAGCATCTTCCAAGTGCGCATTTGCTCAAACAAATGGAATCAAAAAGGAGTTTAAAACAATGGCTCTAAGTTATTAGGCAGAAGAGATTGCTGATATGGAATGGAATACAGTGGACTTTAAAAGCAGTGGTACAAGGTTAGGCCGACAAGCTGGCCAAATCTTAGAAGCTGATAATTTTACATGCTCGTTGTGTTCGGGCAAGGGAACACTTCCCAGAAGCGAAGGAACAAAATGTCCTGTGTGTAGAGGTGAGGGTATGGTCTCTTTAAGCGGGCCGGTTGTGGTATGTGCGTATTGTAAAGGCAGAGGTGATTATCCCCCCAGAACGAATATTACCTGCACCGTTTGCAGAGGAAAGGGGTTGGTGAGCATTACAAAGCCTATAGAGGTATGTGCTTATTGCAAAGGCACCGGCGCCGAGCCAGGCAATAAACTTTCTTGCTTAAAGTGTAAAGGTAAAGGCGTAGTTACGAAATAGAGGCATTACGAGTGGCGGATCAGATAGTACATGCAGTTCAAGCAACAAACCTTGCTGATATCCTGGAGAGGGTATTGGATAAAGGTATTGTAATTGCCGGAGATATAAAAATTTCAATTGCCGATGTTGACCTTCTCAATATCAAAATAAGGCTCCTTGTTGCCTCCGTGGACAAGGCTATGGAGATGGGAATAAACTGGTGGCAGCAGGACCCTTATCTTTCCTCGAATGCAAAAGAGGGAAGGTTAGAGAAAGAAAATAAAACCTTGAAGAGCAGATTAGAGCGAGTAGAAGCAAAGATAAGATAACAAGAAAAGGATATGCAGTCGAAAGATTTGCAGGATAACAGCAAAAGGAAAAAGCATGGTAAGCTAAGAAAAAGGAGATTCGTCAATGGCTAAAGATAAGAAGAAAAAAGATAAGGAAAACGAAGAGCTGAATATCGATTTTGGCATAGGGAAATTGAGCCTTGGTCTAGGAGGGCTATTGGATGGTATTGGAAACCTGGTTGACTTAGCTGCTAAGTTAAAAGATGCAGGTGGTGAAATCAATAAAGAAGGTGAAATCGACTTCAGTCACCTTAAAAAAGGTATGAAAGGAGTATTTGGGGTTTCCATAAAAACAGCGGTCGGCGGCAAGCCTGTAGTTGAGTCGTTTGGCAATGTCAAAAAGACTCCCGAGGGTCCAACAGTTGAGGAAGAAAGAGAGCCTCTCACAGATGTCTTTGATGAGGACGAAGAAATTCAAATCTATGCCGAGATGCCTGGAGTTAACCAAGAGGACATAAAGCTGGATTTGAAAGAAGACATCCTGGATATTTCAGCCCAGACCGGAGATAGGAAATATCACAAAGAGATCTTACTTCCAGCAAAGGTACAGGCCGACACAATGACTTCTTCTTACAACAACGGCATTTTAGAGATCAAGGTGAAAAAGTGAATGGGATTAAAAGGGCTAAAAGAGACTCCACTGAAGTTAATCCTGTTTGGTGGAAAAGGCGGTGTAGGAAAGACAACCTGTGCATCTGCTGCGGGTTTGCATTTGGCAGAAGAGTTTAAGACGCTGATTTTTTCGACCGACCCTGCCCATTCACTTGCTGACAGCTTGGAGCAGAAACTTGGCGATGAGCCCAGAGAAATAACGGGAATTAAAAATTTAAGTGCTCTGGAAGTGAACGCAGAGAAGGCTCTTTGGAAATTCAAAACAGAACACGAGGATGAGATAAAGAAAATCGTGGAAACCGGCACTAACCTTGATGCAGAAGACATCGATTCGGTCTTCGCCCTGCCTATCCCGGGCATGGATGAAGTAATGGGTTTTAAGACGATGATTGACCTGATAGATGAGGCAAAGTTCGATAAATACGTCGTGGATACCGCACCTACCGGCCATGCTTTAAGGCTTTTAACATCACCGAAGCTATTGGATGACTGGGTCAAGGTAATGGCAAAGATGAGATGGAAGTACAGGTATATGATCGAGAGATTTGCCGGCGAGTATACTGGCGACCAAGGCGATGACTTTCTCTTGTCTATGAAGAAAACTGTGAAAAGAATAGAGGATTTGCTGCGTGATACAAGCAGGTGTGAGTTTATAGCTGTTACTATCCCGGAGGATATGGCGATTTTGGAAACAGAGAGGTTGATAAATAGTCTGGGCAAATACGGAATAAAAGTCAGACAGTTGGTAATAAATAATGTTTTAGCGTCAGATGGCTGTGAGTTTTGCAGGAAGAAAAGAAAAGAACAAGATAAGTATATAAACTACATAAGAGGAAAATTTAATGGTTTAAAAGCGACAATTGTTTCCTCGTGTCCCCACGAGGTCAAGGGGCTAAAGGCATTGGCGGATTTTAAGAACCAGCTATTCAATTAAAAACAAAAGAAAAGCAAGCAGCATGAAGCAATTTAAAGTAAAGGAAGCTTTACCTAAGGATGTGGGAAGGGCTATTGCAAGGATAGACCCTGAAGATATGAAGACTTTAGGCCTGGAGGTGGGCCAGATAGTAGA
>CAYUIE010000028.1:0-13884 GCA_964444665.1 uncultured Pirellulales bacterium | reverse complement strand
TTTCTTCTGATGGTATGTGTGAATGCTTCATTCCAGGCCCTTTGAATTTAAAGGTCCTGTCCTTGAATTTCTCAAGTGTTTGAATGACCAAGCCGGTGCCATCTGATTGCTTTTATTCAACGTCCGAACGTCTTTTGATCCAATCGAAAAAGCCTACCATAAAAAACCTTCTTATATTTCAACAACAGTACCTGCTTTTACCTGTTTGAACTGCTGGGGATACTTTTCCCTTATTTGTTCAATATATCTCGTACAATGACAGGGAGCGATTAATTTGATTCCCTGAAGTTTCTCTAATTTTGAAAATCCGTGAAAGCCCCCTAAAACAGCATAGATTTCACCTAATTGAGTTGCTTTTTCAATTATTTTTTCCAATCCGGGATGAGCACAGCCGGTTATAACCAAATTTCCTTTCTCTGTGTTTACTACCAGAGACTGCTCTTTGATAAGTCCTCCAAGTGCACCGGTAGAATGAACTGTCGGCGATATCTCGGTCGGTTTTGAGAAGGATTTCGGATGAAAAACCTTAGCGTTATTGTTTAATTTTAAAAATTCTTTTAGCCCGCCCGTATGGTCCCAATGGTTATGCGAGATTACAACGGCAGCTATGCTTTCCGGCTGAATGTTTAAATGTCTGAGGTTGTAAAGCAAATTTTCGCCGCTATCGCCTGTATCAAATAGAATTTTTTCTTTTGCTTCTATCAAGCAGGAAAAACCCCATCCTGATTTTAGACCCTCATCTGCCTGGTTGTCATATACGATTGTTATTTTCGTTGGAATTATCCTTTATATTATGATTATACAAATCGATAAACTCATCCGTAACCGCAGTTGGGTCTAAGCCTATTTTCTCAAAAATTTCTTTTTCCAACCGGTAAATTAAGCCGTCGACTTTGGCCATATTAATCTTGCTTTGAGGGTTTGCTCCATGTGAAAATGCATTTCTTTTATGGCCATCTTCCAGTCTATCTTTTAAAGGCACAATTTTATCGTGCATAACCCTCATATCTGCGTAGTAGACTAACTTTTCTTCCCAACTGATCGGCCTTTCATCCTTATTTAACATGGCCATATATCTGTGCTTCTTAACCGTTAAAGCAAGTGTGGGATATTTTCCTTTCAAAATCTCGTAAGCGACATCTTCATGACCAAGATTATGGTATCTGTGCCTTATCTGGTTCCATTTTGCTTTATCCTCCTTAGAAACAGTTTCGTTAAACCTGCTGTAATTTAATTCCTTAAAATCACAGATTCTGACAATATCGTGCAGCAAACAGGCTTTGTCTACCTGCTCAACATTTACTCGCAGGCTTTTTTCCTTTAACTGTCGAGCTAAAAAGACAGCCAGTTTTGACACAGCTAAGTTGTGTTTTACGATATGTGAAGGGACATGGTACTGTCGTATTAACTTGAAGCATTCAGCCCGTGTTGGCAGATTAAATTCTTTCATTTATTAACTCAGCAACTTTTTTACCGGATTTTAACATGCCACCAAAAATAGGCCCCATTCTTGGCAGGCCGAAGACAGAGCATACCGACATACCTGCAACATAAAGGCCTGGGAAAACTTCGCCCGCTTTTTCTACAACACCGACCTCAGCCCTTTCTACATCCATGAAACCTTCCTGTAATTGGCCCGGATGAAAATCCGCTCTTTTTCTTCTTATCATATTAACCAATTCTGCCTGATGACCGGTGGCGTCGATTACATATTTGGCAGCAATACAAAAGGGATCTACCAATAAGCCTGATGCTCTTATATTTGTATTGTTAACAACAACCCCCTTAACGCGATCTTCTTGTAAAATAATATCTTCAGCTTCTATAAGAGTGAGTATTTCTGCTCCTGCTTTTTTAGCTTTATAACCCAGAGCCGTGGCAAATTCTACAGCATCTGCTGTGTATAAATTGCCTTTTTTCTGCGCAGCAACACCTATTGTCTCTAAAATGGTTTTGTCTTCTACGGTAATGATATTATACCCTGCAGCCCCGCCCCATGTTCCTCCGCCTGTCGAAAGCCTTTTTTCCAGAACCGTTGTCTTGACCCCGTTTTTCGCAAGATAGTACGCGGCTGTCAGACCGGCTGGCCCTGCTCCTACTACGACAACATCATTGTCAAGACAGCCCAGCAGTTTACTGTGATATTGCCCTATAATTATTCTTGAAATCTCAATTTCTTTCATGTTTTTCCCTTTTGCACGTACTCGGTAAAATTCAGAACACAACCCTGGTTAAGACTATCATCATGGCTTATAAGACCACAGAATTTGCACTCAAAAACAAATTTTGAATCTTCAATTTCGCGTTTAACATCACTTACGCTTAAACTGCTGAATTCCCGTAAAGGATTATCTTCCAGAGTATGCTTGGGATAAACTGAAAGGAAACCATCTTGTTTTAAAACACGGAAAGCCTCCTGATAGAGACTTTTCCTGCTTCCTTTGCCAAGATAATGCAAAACATCATAGAATAGGACTACATCGGCAGTTCCGCCTTCCAGTGGTAACTTCATCCGGCCTGAAGTTTTTATTATTCTTATGTTTGTTAGCTTATGGGCGTCAGCTTTCTGGTGTAGTTCTTTTAAAGCGTATTCTTCAGTGTCTATGGCATAAACAATACCGAGGTTTCCAACGATTTTTGCTGCTGGAATTGTATAATGCCCTACTCTACAACCAAAATCTAACACTGTTTGGCCAGATGTAATTCCAATTTTTCTCAAGAATATAGGTCCCTGGTTCTTTTCCCACTGTTCCATATAATTGTCCACATTTCAGGTTAAACAGTCTAAAAGCAGATTTTTCAGTCTATCTAAATTAATCTTATGGGGTCTAATTTCTATTCCCATCCAATCAGAGAATTCAAGGATTTTCTCAGGATGCTCACCGCAATACTTATCCCAAAAGTCGATGCCATCTAACAAAATAGCTCCTCCCGTATGTTGCGGGAAATTCTCATTGGCTTTGCCTTTATCCCAATCCTGAAAGACATAGTCTCGATAGATTATCCATCCCGGCGTAAGCCACCAGACTTTCTGTCCGCCGCGTATTTCCTCTCTTTGGCGTTCACCGGCTAACATATCCATGCAATGAGTTGCATTTACTCTGGAAATTGAAACTCCAACTGCCTGCTCGGCAATTATCGCATCTATTGTTCTGTAGGAATTGTCGAGGTTTACGTAGCAGAATTTGCCACCATAAACTATTATAATTTTTTGACAGTGCTGTTTAGCGATATTTATTTTTTGTATCAACTGGCTTTCAAGCTCTTTAAGAACCTCGTGCCGACCAGGTGTTGTATAAACAATCTTCCCGGCATCCAGGAAACCTTCCTTTCTCAGATAATTCAACTCCGGGGCAAGTGTTCCGCAGGAAACTACGGCATAATCTTTAAAAGATAGCTCTTCTGTCATTTTCCCCTAGCCTATTTTCTTTCCCCAAATATCGCCGTTCCAATTCTGACCATATTGGAGCCCTCCTCTATAGCAACTCTATACGAATTTGTCATTCCCATAGACAAATATTTCATATCTACATTCGGTAAGCCGAGATTCTTGATTCTTTCAAATATTTTTCTTGCCTTTCTAAAATACGGTCTGACGTCTTCAGGATTTCCAGAGCGAGGCCCCATTGTCATCAAACCCTCCAGCCTTAAATGCCCAAGGGCCGATATATCTCCAGCCAATTTTTCCATATATTCGCCAAAGGGTTCATGTTCCGCTGGCTTTATGCCAGCTTTAGAAAATTCGCTGCCTATATTTATCTCTATATAAACCGGAATTATTTTCTTCCTTGCTTTTTCTACCCTTCTATCAATAGCTGCCGCCTTTTCCAGAGAATCAACAGTTTGAATAACATCGAAAATTCTTAGTGCCTTATTTATTTTGTTCGTTTGCAAATGGCCTATCATGTGCCCTCTGACTTTAGCCGCTTTCTTCTGCAAAGCACTGTACATTAGCCCGGCTTCCTGAACGTAATTTTCACCAATATCCGTAGCCCCGGCTTCTATTACCTCTTCTATTTCTTCTGCCGTTTTTGCCTTAGCGGATACAATTATGGTCACATCTGCTGGAATTTCTTCCCGGAGTCTTGCGTAATTTGCTGAAATGCTCATATTTAATTTCCGCTGTATGGGTACTTACGATTCGCAGGGCTTTTTATCGCAAGGTGCATCTCGGCCGTAGCAGGGTCTGTCTCGCCCACAAGCTGGAGTATTACTCTTGGCATAGTCAGTTGCATAAAAGCCCGAATACTTGAAAATAACACCCCTCCGCTGCTGATTAATCGCTGAACTTTACCCCCGCAGTTCGGGCATTTCGCAATGGTTTTGTCCTTCATACTTTGGAACTTTTCAAATTTGTTGCCACAATCCTCGCACTTATATTCGTACGTCGGCATAGTCACTTCCTCTCTTTTTTGGGCTCTTTTGTACAACATCAATCCTGGTTTTTGCCTCAGGTTTGATTTCTAATTTGTCCAATGCCTGTTTTAAATCTTTAAGCAGTATCTTGGTTTTCTCAATTCCAGCGGAGAGACGAACCGTATTAGCTCGTACTCCAAAAACAGTTCTTCGTTCCGGCGGCATATAAAGTAGAGTTGTAAGGTATGGTATACAAATCAATGATTCAGTCGCTCCTAAACTTACGGCATGACATATTATTTTGAGTTCACTTATAAACCTTTTTGCATCCTCCTGGCTGTTACCCACATCGAACGCCAGGATTCCCCCGAATCCATTGTGCATTTGCTTAGCAGCGATCGAATAACCCGGGTCAGCTTTAAGTCCAGGATACCGAACTTTAGAAATTTTGGGATTACTCACTAAATATTCTGCTATGGCCGTAGCATTAGCTGTCATTTTCTCCGCTCGAATTTCAAAGGTTTTAAGGCCTCGTTCCAGTAGCGACCCTGAATAAGCATCCAAAGTTGTCCCGATAGCCTGGCGGGTAAACCATAGATTGTCGTAGTGTTTCTTTGACCCGGCTATAGCACCTGCCATAAGGTCGTTATGTCCACCCAATCCCTTTGTGGCGCTATGAACTACGATATCAGCACCGAGTGAGAGTGGTTTTTGATGGTAGGGGGTGGCAAAAGTATTATCTACTACCAAAAGAGCATTTACCTTGTCAGCCTCCTTGCGCAAGGCAGCTATATCCAAAACTTTGCATAAAGGATTACTTGGACTTTCACAAAATATCATTTTGGTATTAACTTTGATATGCTCTGCGATTTTATGGCCTTCGCGAGCATCAAGCCATGTTATATCGATGCCGAACCGTTCCAAGAGAAGTGAAACCTTATAATGAGCACCATACACGTCATAAAATATTATCAGGTTATCACCTGTGCTAAGATATGTTAAATACACCATCGTGCATGCGGCCATCCCTGAAGTGCAAATAATGCAATCCTCAGCTTCCTCCAATGCAGCTATTTTCTTCTCCACTGCTCGGACTGTTGGATTGTCATCTCTATGATAGGTATAGCCATCTATTTGGCCATCTGTAATCTGCCGCAGCACTTCGAAAGAACTGTATTCATAATTGATTGCGTTGACAATAGGTGTAACCATTGGTTTGTTACCGTACGGTGTTAGTGGATCATTACTCATATATATTTACCCCTCTCTTCTTAAGTTTCGACTGAAAACATCACTTCATCTCAATTGGAGCAACTTCGATTTCTCGGGGTCTTGTCATTTTGCTCCAATCCTTAGGCTCAACTATCTCTTTCATCTTCTCCAGAATACCCAATGCTTTTAAACGTTCATAAATCTTTATCCAGGCACAGTCACGTTCGGGATCTACTTCACATTTTCCATCTTTACTTCCTCCACACGGCCCATTTAACAATCCTTTCGCACACTGAGTCAAAGGACAGATTCCAGCGAATTTACCAAGTTCACATTCTCCACATTGTTGACATTTCTCTCTGAATAGAGTAGGGCCTCCTCCCATGTGTCCTATTGGATTTGTTCCTGGATAAATAGGCTTTACAAGTTCAAACTCTTCTTCCAGAATCAACTCCCTCACAACTTGAAGTCCATCGCCACATGTCAACATTAGGATAGCATCAGACTCTTCGATTTCTTTTCGATATTGACTCAAACGAGTTTTACTCCACGGAGCATAACAGGTAAATTCTCCGAAGGGCGGGGCAATAGCTGCTAAAACCTGTTTTCCTGTTTCAGTAAGCCTTTTCGCCATTTCTTTTACTTCGATCTCACCACCTGTATGAAAAATCGTAGCGCATCCTCCACACCCAACGAGAACAACCCTTTCCTTGCCCTCTAAATATTCAAGAATTTCTTCTATAGGTTTTTGAGTTTGGCCAATCATTTTTATTACTCCGGATTTATTGCTTCGACAGGACAGGCGTCAACACAGGTTCCGCAATTGGTACAAAGCTCGGAATCAACCCTGGCTATGTTATTGACTAATTTTATTGCCTCAACAGGACATTCTTCTACACAGCTTTCACAACCAGTACATTTTTCTTCATCTACTTTTGCCGCCATTTTTTTATTACCGTTTCTTTCTCTTCCAAACTTCAAGTTAACAAAAATCGTTTATAGAGTGCTTTAACTTTTTAAGTCTTTCCCGTTTTGTCGGTTACTTCTTCTACAATTATGTCAGAGTTCATAAAGTCTATCTCTTTTATTTTTGCTTGCATAACCTCAGTTTCTCCTGTAAGACTCTCTGCCACTATTCGGTTGCCATTGATTCTAAGGTAGGCAACGCTTTTTACCAGCGGTTTACCGGCCCTCCCGCTTTGATGAATATTTGCAAGACACATATCTCGGTCCTTTCCTTTAGCTACGTTAACTCAGATTGGATTTTTCTTTTCTCAGATTCCAGCCTGTCAGCAATTTGTTTAATTCCTTCAACGGATATTTCAAGCTCTTTGCCCGCAAGTCCTGACATAAATATATCCCTGCTTTCAAGAATAACAGCTTCCACCTTCTCTTTGTCTACCGATTCCAGGAGCAACTTTTCTGATTCTTTATTGACTCTGTTTAGTACTAAATACGTTGGCTTACCAAGCTGCTTTCCCAGATCGGATATCTTCTGGGCTAAAAGTATCGAATCTTTGGAAGGCTCAATGACGACAACAAGTGAATCGACACCTTTTTCTACGCCTCTGCCAAAATGCTCTATACCAGCATCGGTATCTACGATCAAAAACTCTTTATCACCTACGTCAAGAATTTCCAATATTCTCGAAGAAAGTACGTTAATAGGACAGGCACATCCTTCGCCAAATTCGTAAATCTTGCCCATCGAGAGTAGTTGAATATTGCCCTTCTTGGATAAATACTCTTTAGGTAAGTCATCCAATTTCCATCTACCTGTTATCTCTTTAGTTTTTTCAAATAGAATCTTCTTGCCGCCAAAGTAATTCATAAAATCCTCCGGCTTGCTCATTCCCAGACGATGGTGAAGGCCGATATTTGACTCATCACTATCTATTACTAAAACCTTATTTTTTCTTTTGGCCATCTCCTTGGATAGCAGGGTTACAATGGTGCTTTTCCCACATCCACCTTTGCCGCAGACCAGCACTTTCATAATAGTTAGTCCTCTCTTTTCGTAAAGGATAGACCGTGTTTAACCGAGAGTTTACCCTAATTCTCAGCTATTATTGTCCTCCATATATGTCAAGTCATAGACAGTATCTTTTTCATTCGTTAGATTCGGATGGTCGACAAATTTACCTTCGGCAGTAGCTTTGATTTGCCCATTTTGAATGATATCAGCTTCTAATACATAGAGAGAATCTGAAGACTTGTCAATTCTGGCAGTCACCGTTGCCGGTTGATGCATGGCAATAGGGTGTCGAAACCGTATATTTAACCGAGCAGTCACTGGTGTGCAACCTTGTGCAAACAGGCAGTTTCCCATAGCGCCATCAAAAACAGATGATATAACGCCTCCGTGGGGTATTCCCGGATAACCTTCGAGAGTTTCGTCAAGCTTGAAATCTGAAGTAACACTACCATCTTCACATAAGTCAAACTCTAATTGCAAACCTCGTATATTTGACCTGCTGCATACTATACAATTTGGGTGAAGCTGTTTACGTATATTCGTTAATTTACTTTTCTTTGTCTCGGCAGTCTCAGTGGTCACAGATGTTATCTCCCGTTTCAAGTGTGTCTTGTATAAAAGCGGATATAAGTTCTTCAGGTTTGCCGGATGGTGCGCCAATAACCACTTTTATATCATTTTGTGTAAACAACTGCTGTGCGCGCTGGCCCATACCGCCGGCAATAATAACACTAACATTATTTTCATGCAACCATTTCGGCAGCGCCCCAGGTGCATGGGAAGGAGGTGCGGCATCTTTTCTGTTTATAACTTTTTTGATACTGTCATCGATATCAAAAATTGCAAATTGGTCACAGTGACCGAAGTGAAGGCTTAATTTGCCCTGTGCTAATGGAACCGCTATGCGCATTTTCTTGTCTCCTGCCTGTAAAGATTGTGTTTCAGTTAGTTCCTGAGCATTGGTGTCAAGCTCGAGAATGGGATTCAATATTTTTTCGAAAGCCTTTGCAGTTTGACTTTGATTGTAGTGATATACAAATGGTCTCCCGGAGTCACAGGCTTGTACGATTTGCGGATCTATGGGAATTCGGCCCAAGAAGCGTACGTGCATCTGGCCAGCCATAATTTCACCACCGCCGGATTTAAAAACATCGGTTTTCTCGCCGCAATTCGGGCAGACAAAACCACTCATATTTTCCAATACGCCAAGAACAGGTAGCCTGAGATTATGACAAAAGGTGATGCATCTGCGAACGTCAGACAGCGCCACTTCTTGAGGGGTTGTAACTATAATTGCACCGTCAGCATTTTCCAGAAGCTGAACCACACTGAGAGGCTCGTCACCCGTGCCGGGTGGTGAGTCAACGATCAGGAAGTCCAGGTTACCCCATTGCACATCCTTGAGAAATTGTTTGATTATCTGATATTTCATAGGGCCTCTCCATATTACAGCATCGCTACTTCCTCGCAGCAAAAAGCCTATGGACATAACTTTGAGATTCTCCAACGTTTCAACGGGCAAAATCACATCTCCCGCCGCCCGGATAGCTTTTCCTTCGAGGTTTAGGATCTTCGGGATGCTTGGGCCGTGTATATCGATGTCAAGAAGCCCAACCTTTTTACCAGAAAGTGCGAGTGAAACCGCAAGATTAACCGCTACCGTGCTTTTGCCCACACCTCCTTTGCCGCTGAGTACAAGTATCTGGTGCTTTA
Organism: uncultured Pirellulales bacterium; assembly: GCA_964444665.1. Lineage (GTDB taxonomy): Bacteria > Planctomycetota > Phycisphaerae > Sedimentisphaerales > CAYZTY01 > CAYZTY01. The sequence continues at coordinate 4,628 of CAYUIE010000028.1, read as the reverse complement.
TTTGTTTTATCCTTTGCCGAATTTGCTCCTGCTCGGCCTGCATCTGCAGTTTCTGGTCATTGTTAATTTGAGTTGTATTCATTTCTTTTGCCATACTATGTTTTCTTCTCCATATAAACTTATTTACTGCTATTCAATCTCTGGGCAGGCATTAGATATTTTTGCTGTCAGTACAACCTCATATTTTTGAGCAATTTTTCCAAATGCCTTTTGCAGGCTTTCGAAAACATCCGGCTCCTTTCCTACAACGAGACTGCTCATTGGCCCGGTTTTGACCTGCAGGTTATTATCCTCCAGAATCTGAATAAACTGTCGAATCGGTTTGGTTACATCGTCTTGTCGCAGGGGATATAAGCTTATTTCTGCCTGTACTTTCATAATCTTACCTGACCTGCAATAAAAACTCCGTATGGTAAGTGAAAAAACCGGCCGACTGCGTCGATAAACGGTGACAAGGGTAAGAGACGCTTCTGTCTGGGAATAAATCCGGCTGTACCCAAATGTGATTGACCATATGACTGTAGAAGCTTTTTTATCTGGCCTGTATAAAACAGTCTGGCTTTTGCATATAACGATTCAGAACTTTGCTGCCTGTTGCGGTTTAATCGTGCCGATACGTTCAGCATACCTATGAGCAATTGACCTGACGGCTTGCGAGTGCAGCGTACCATTTCTCGTAGCACACCCTCGGCATCACAAACAAATTCCAGTGTTGTAATAGCTGCTGTAACGTCGAAACTGCTATTTTCAAAAGGCAAAGAATGTCCATCAGCTATCTGAAACGAGCTGTTTGGAATGTTTTTCGCTCGAGCTATGTTTATCATCCGCTCAGAAATATCAACACCTGTAACCTCAAAAACATACTCACTGAAAAACTGGCTCCAATGGCCGGTACCGCAGCCAACCTCTAATAGTTTTTTACCTTTGGTATGTGGTGAAAGATAGCGGCTGATTGCTTTCTTTTCCAGGCGGTCGTACATTCGGTCTTTGGCACTTTCGTACCACGAGTCATATTTATCAGCCGACAAGTCAAAATCGAAACGTGACCGTTTCTCTGTTATCATTTGCAAATTGCCTCTAACCAAGGGCATAGGTAACATTTCTCCATAAGGCTTTTACATCTTCCGACACCGCACCACCGGTATATTCCAGCACTGTCGATTTGAGAATTTGCGCTTTTGTAAAAGCCTCGTCATAACGAATTTTTCCCACCACTTTTATGTTTTTGCTGCGGGCATCTTCCTCTATTCGTTCTGTCATGTCGGGATTCAAATCAAATTTGTTTATGGCGACTAAGGTGGGGATTTTAAAACCAGCGGCCAAATCAGTAACTCGGCCTAAATCATGCTTGCCGGAAAGGGTCGGCTCTGTAACTATCAAAACCATATCCGCTCCTGTAATCGATGCAATTACTGGACAGCCAATTCCCGGCGAACCATCGACAATCAGCAAATCCTTTTTCTGCTCCTGTGCTATTCTCTTTGCCTCTTTGCGAATAAGAGTTACCAGTTTTCCACTGTTTTCCTCCGCAATTCCCAGTTTGGCATGAACCATTGTCCCGAATCGTGTATCCGATATGAACCACTGTCCGTTTATACTGTCGTTAAACTCGATTGCGTTCACAGGACAAAACTCCACACATACCTTGCAGCCTTCGCACGAAACCGGGTCAATAGTAAACGTCCTATCAACCACGTCATTCGCCTGACCGTTGAAGTTTATAGCATCGAATCTGCAAAGGTCTTGGCACTTACCACAACCGATACATTTCTCAGTGACTATAGCTGCCCGTTTACCACCGGAAAAATCAGATCTTTGCTTTATCTTTGGCTCTAAAACCAGGTGCAGGTCCGCTGCATCAACGTCACAATCAGCGAACACCGAATCTTTCGCAAGTGTCGCAAAGGCCGCTACGATACTTGTTTTACCTGTTCCGCCTTTGCCGCTTATAACTACTATTTCCTTCACAAAAGTTCCTCTCCTTAACAGTGGGATAGTCTTATCATCAACCAGAGCTATCCGGAGATATCGGTTTTGTCCCGTTGCCCGGATTACTCTTGATAGCAGTTAGTTTCTCTATAGTAAGGCTAGCCACTTTTTGTTCTTTCTTAAAATATCGAACCATACGTTCGAGGAATGCCTGTTGCTCCTGGGGAGTTTCAAAATGTTTCAAAAGACCCTTGGTTTTCTCTATGTTTGCCTCAACTTCCTGCGGAATCCTTTCGCTATCGTGCCTGACAGCTTCCTGTGGGCAAATATCGTGACATCGGCCGCATCGAATACATTCGTCTTCGTTGATAAATGCCTTTTGGTCATTCTTCAACTCAATCGCATCAACTGGGCAGTCATCCACACATACTCCACAACCCACACACAAATCTTCATTTATCCATGGCATACCCTTATTCTCCTTAAGAGCTATTCATTTTTGGTCTTAACTTGCAACGAATAGTCCACAGGGCAGGCTACCGAGCAAGATGCAAGACGGTATTTCTCAGCGAGATTACCAAATTCACGAACTTTCTCAACAAGACCTTGGTGTTGCAACGTAACCTCTGCTTGAACCTCTACATTGGTAAATCGAAACCCATCTGCTTGTTTTTCGACCCGGTCTTCGGCTTTTGAATAGTACGGTAAAATCTTAACGTTCGACTTTCGCACAAAGTAAAAAAATGTTGTCATCAGACAGTTATTAATTGCCGCGACAAACATTTCTTCCGGATTTGACGTCTCCGGACTTCCTTTAAATTCAGGAGCTGGTCCAACTTCCAGCTCGCCCGGATCACTAAAAACGGTCTTCGCCAGTTCATCACCTTTTTTAAAAACTGTATTCTTGAACAAATGACTCTTTTGGAGTTTCATAAATTTCAAAACCTATAGTTTCTTTATTTTCAGACCAATTCTTGTTGCAAAAACCCATTACCCAAAAGGTTTGTTTATGTTCAATTCTTTTGGCCTGGATATCTTCCAAACCGTTATTAAGCAGTTGTTCTGCTAACCGAAGACCATTCCAGGTTATACCTGTACCGTCGTAAGGGTTTCTATTAAACACAAGAAGAGCGTTTGCCATTTGACCCTTTCTCCTTTTCCGAGCCAAAGAATTTCTCGCGCCACCACAGAAAATGTCCCCATGGATTGTCCAGTTTGTATTCGCTATCCTCTGGCACGCCTTCCCAGGTATTGATTTCTTCCAGCAGTTCCGGGCAGGGTTTATCTTCAGCTAATAATTCGTAGGCACATTTGACGAGAGCAAATTTCTTATTCGCGTCAGGGTCGTCTTGATTATGGTCAGGGTGGTATTTAATTGATGCTTTTCTATATGCTTTTTTCAGCTCGTTCTTGTTAACATCTTCGGAAACTCCAAGGACCTTACAAGCTGCCTTGTGGGCCTCTAAGTGGCGGGTTATTTTCTCCATGAATTCAAAATCATCTTTCATTTCACTGCAGCCCTCGCATCGATTCTCTGGTATAGCTGTAAGAACCTTTCTTCGTAAGCAGGTAGTGCATCAATTATTTTCATCCCCTGTGAGTAAGCTTCTGCTATTAGCCGGTCATTTGGTATCTCAAGCAGAATTTCTATATCTTGCTGTTGACAATAGCGTACGACCCGTTCATCACCTATATCGCAACGGTTTATTACAACAGCAAAGGATATCCCAAGCTCTCTTACCATTTCCACCGCCAGTTCCAGGTCATTTAAACCGAACGGGGTAGGTTCGGTGACCAATAGAACAAAATCTACTCCCTTGACTGCCTCAATTACCGGACACGAGGTTCCGGGTGGAGCGTCTATTAGGATTGTCCCATTGTTCGCTGCATGCTCCTTTACCTTCTTTATTAGCGCAGGTGAACGCACGTCTCCTATCTTCAGTCGACCCTGACCAAATTTCACATCACTCGCGTTACCCAAATCAACAAATCCAATTTCTATCTGTTTTTCTTTAATGGCGCCGGTGGGGCAGACAAGCTCACATCCGCCACAGGAATGACATAACTGCTCAAAGGTCATCGCCTTGTCTTTCAAACAAATTATGGCACTATACTGACAAAGCTGACTGCATTTGCCACAGCCATTGCATAAGTCTGTGTCGACTTCCGGCACACCAATCGTAACCTTCTGTGTTTCCTTTATGTCGGGCTTCAAAAATATGTGTCCGTTCGGTTCTTCAACGTCGCAGTCAAGATACTGTACTTCTTTGTCCGTCCGGGCAATTGAACAAGCAAGATTTGTAGCTATGGTTGTCTTGCCGGTCCCACCTTTGCCACTGGCAATCGCTATTTTCATATTAAACTTGCTCCATAGTCGTATTAACTCTGTCCCAGTCAAATCTATCTTTCTTGAACCAGCCTTGCTGCGGTAACGAATCGAAACAGACTGGTTTCGGATTGCACCAGTGATTGCCTTGTAGAATATCCCACTTTGTATATCTGTTCATTGGCGAAGCCGTTTTATCTATCCTGTAACCGTCAGGATGAAAACCGACATTGATTTCTGTGGCCTTGAATGTCTGCTCCATTATTTATCTCTGAACAAGCAATTATAACGTGCTCTTCCGACAAAACCTATACAGTTATATATCTCGTGATTCATAATGAAACACCTTTTCAAAAACTGTAACGTATTGCAG
>CAYUIE010000027.1:0-18317 GCA_964444665.1 uncultured Pirellulales bacterium | reverse complement strand
AGTGGGCCAGCAACGCTTACATTCGGTTTTTTTGGAACAGTGTCGGCTGGAGAAGTTACTGGAATTGCCCATTCTATCGCACTGAGCGCAGCAGGCGGTGCAAGAGCTGCGGGCGGAAGAGCTATCGGAAAAGAATTTTCTCATTGGATTCCGGACAGGATATTAAAACGATTTGGGAATAGCTGGCTGCGAAATGTCTTTGGCAGGTCAAGGCTAAATGGCAATTGGGTTTCTGCAGCAAGGCACTACTTTTCCGACCCGTTTAGATTTCCAGCGGGATGGCGTACGCTCGGAGCCAAATGGCACCCCATAATGCAGCAATTATACCGTATCCCAAGGCTTCCCTTAGGAATTTTGGTGGGAGCAGGATATGGTTTCGGCAGCGCCGCTTTAAACAAATAAAGGACTAAACTTATGAAACGACTTTTAGTGCGACTTATCTATGGTGGCAGTTCAAAGCTGCGTCCGTATGAGCAAGCTTGCCTCGACTACTGGAAGGACAGCTTGCCGGCAGAAGCCATATGTATTTTGAATCGGCAACTCAAGCGTTTTGATTTGATTAAACGTTATTCCAAAGGTAAGCTTGTTGTTTTCTACTGGTCGGACGATTGGTCATTCAGTTCGTGGCCTGCCGAAGATTTGTTTCCCCAGCATGGTGAAGAGGTTCGAGTTGCCCGAATTAAGTTAAGCGTCTTTTCTGGTGGTAAAAAACGGAATCTTAAAGTGGAAATTGTCTTTCACCGCGGACGACTCTCATCACTCGAATTTAATGCTCCCCCCAAAATTGGAAAGGGCAAGTTTGAGGTGATTGGCCTCGATAAACTTGCTGATCCTCTCGCTGTGGAGGTATCATCGGGGCACACACTAGAAACTCCAGTGAAACTGACCGGTTGGCTGGGGGAATTGGTTAAGATAGAAGTCCTCAATATAAAAAGCCCTCTACTTTCAGCAGAGCAAGAAATGCTTCTCAAGCAAATTGATGCAACGTTACCGGTTGATTACATTGAAATGCTGAAGCAAGTGGATGGTTTTGAATGTGTCCCTTGTACGGTATTTGGTCTTTCAGCTATTCGCAAAGTTGTTCGACCAGACGGCAATTACTATATTCTGGCTGAGATTGCGGAGAAGGGTGACATAGCGGTGCTCCAGGAAAGTAAGACTGCTATGCTGTTTTATCTGGCTTATGAAAGTGATGAGGCAGAAACTATGGGCACATCTTTCACTTCTACTCTTCGAAATAAGCTGGGGTGGCGGATTGACAACACAAGTAGTCAAAAATCTCAGCCCGACTGAAAGAAAAAGAATCAACAGAAACATCCGCAGAATGAGAACATAATACCTGTACGGATGGCGACTAAGCGATAGTAGAATAATACGAAGTGGTAAGCTGAAAGTGGCGATACCATTCTGGCTTAGGGATTGATGAGGCAGTCTGTATAGTAATGGGGTTTTCAGGAAACTATATCCTACTATAATGGCATAGGGTCGGCTATTACCTTATCCGATTCGACCAGTAATATCTCAAAACTTACAACTATGATGTTTATGGTAATGTTAACTAAACCAGTCCCGTGGTAACTCGCACCTGTTTACAGATTGGGAGTACGACCCTCGAAACAGAGTTGTGTTACTACCGGGTAAGATATTATTCGCCGGAGATTAGATAAGAGGAAAATCGAGAATAAGGAAATAAATATGGTGACTGATAATTCAATTAAAAAAAAGCGTCATACAGCGCTGATAATTTTTTCAGTTATAATATTATCGATATTGATATTGCTTATTTCTATATTCGCGATAGGAAGGTACATGACCGAGAAAGAAACAGAAGAAGTCAAGAGATTTATTGGTCAAATAATAACATCGGTAAACGAAGGCACAGATTTCTACAAAAAGCAGTCACATGAAAAGGCCGTTGAAAATATCCAAGACCACAAAGGTGAGATTAGTGTTGACTATGAAATATTTATAAATGAAGTTTCTATGGGGCACTATGAATGCAGCGTTACCTTTAACAACAAAACGAAGTTTGGAATTGTTGTGGAAGCTTACAAGGATGATATTCGGTTAACACATTTTTTCCCCATAAAAGAATAGCTTAGCAGAAATAATACGCTATCGAATTGATTGTTCTCACCATTACTACGGCTATGTGGCATAACAAGATAACGCAGTATCGTTATTAGGTTTTGAATAATATAGAAAATTCGTATTTCACACCTAATCTGAACAATTTTACCTTTGAAACAAGGAAAATCTTGGCGGACGTGCAAGAATTCATTACAACACCCAATATAATCCTTTGATTATCACTTGATTTAGTCAATTCAACAAATCGGTTGCATCCGGGTTGCAGATTACACTCATTCCCCAATTACCTGAGCGTGCGACTTTGTCTGGGCAGAGATGGCTTAATATAGACAGGCCCAATGAAGTAATCGTGCAGCTATTTCACGCTTGATTTGACCATGTTTTCTATCTCTGCAAGTAACTTCTTGAATTTCCTTTTGAACTCAGGTTTTATCATCAAGTCTTTTTTTGTATTTGGATGCGATGAAAGTATTGTTTCAACGTGAAGTGCAGCAAGTACTGATGAAACAACCCTGGTGAATATTTTTCGAGGTTTAGCATTGCTCTCCAGAGTATGCAAAGTAAGTTCATAGCATCGTGATTTAATTGGGGGGTGCTCGAAACCAATTGGATCCGCCACGTGTGCAAAATCGTTCCTAATTTTTCGGACTAGGTGTAGATTTTGGTGAACAGTTTTCCCAATGAGGCCCAACGCATAGGCAGCGTCTATCTTAGATGAAAAATTTCCAAAGGGTTGATTGGATTCGAACAATCTGTCTGAAACCTTCTTGTTTTTGATGAAGTTCTTTTTGAGAAGTTCCGATAGAGCATTATTAAGAAAAGCGGCTGCCATCAAAGCACACCCTCTGTCTGTTTCCTGATAGAGTGATGCTATAAACTTGCCGACCGGCTCTATCTTGCCTATTAATTCTTCTATATTTTGTTCTTCTGACGTCTGCACTCGTGTACCAAATTGAAGCAGTTGTTAAGCTGTCTGGAATTTACATCCAAATTGTACATGATTCCATATAATTGTGAACCAAAAAAATGTTTTCTGGCAGGAAAATCCCTTAACTGAGGCTAGACAAGACCGGTTGTCATGATTACCAGCGCCTCACACAAAGCCAATAGGGTACAGACGACAAAATTTGCTCCTTAGACGGTGGTGTTCGTGAATCAAAAAGGTTCAATCCTCGTAAGAACTCTGAACTTTTCCCTTTGTAATCTCTCGGCTTTTCTTGGGCCATGCCAACCACGTGCACATATTCATCGTTCAATTACTTGTGCACACTGAGATAGAGACTACAATGTAGTAACCCCATCAAATTAGCCTGCGAAATCTTTAAGATCCTTAGGCCGTTAAATAGCTTTTACGTGAAACGGTCGACCACAAGATGTACAATGCTGCTCAATTTCTTTGCACCTGCGTATGATACCTCCCACAGGGCCATCAGGTCTATGAGCATCGACTCTATTAGCATAGATCGGCACACCATTCACAACTCCGCAAAAGGGACATCCCACATAGGTCGAGTAGGCGTGAACGCTACCTCCACCTCTTCGACTCCGGCCGGTTACTACACCGCCAACAATCTCGCCCCGTTCATCCCAGAGTTCGTGCTCATGTATCTCAACTTGTTCATCCACATCAATGCGACGGTACTCGTCCTTTAAAGCTTTTTGCCCACACATCCGCCTTCCGAGGTTAACCATACGTCTTCTCTCTCCAGGATCAACCTGTATGTGCCCCATACCCTTCACAACTGTGCCAAATACTTTTCCTAAGATTCCCATTATCATGCCTCCCGCTAAAAAGATAATGAATATAAGCTTACTTTGAAATTATACCATAGGGTGTAGATGATTCAATGCCTAAACACAAAAAAATCACTTTCCAAGACCAAATTTGCATGGTTGCAACCATTCGGAGATTAATCAAAGAGAGTCATGTCTACATTGCCCTTCGTTGCCGCAAATGTGGCTGGTATCCAGGTCATGATCCCGTTTGTTCCCATATTACCCCCTATCTTACAGCCTTCCCTCAAATATCAAGTTGGGAAAGGTTTCTTATTCGAGTTCGTAGGATGCGAAGGGTCAGCCCATACGAGGTAAAAGTGAAAACTAGGGAACTGGATGTGCTCTACACAAGATCACCCTATTCTTTCGTCATTAAGACATCAAACTTACGTATTACAGTTGCGAACCACGAACTACATGTAACCGCCCTAAGCCGAAGAGGCGAAGCGATCCTCGACCACACCAGTGTTGCCAAGGATTCGTGGGACTTGTTCTTTCAAGGTCTAAAACATTTCCTCCCACAACTTTGCTGTGAGTTGCTCCTAGTGCTATCATTGTGGTGTGTGTGGACCCGCAACTCGATACTCAGCTGTTGCCATCGTTTGCGTAGCCACAAAGGTCGTTAGAGTACGAGAATACGACCCAGAGAGTCACTTGCCGAGAATATAGGCACATTGAGGCCGTCGAAGGATTGAATAGGTTTGTCTGTTCTGAATCTGACCGTGACTTTATGAGTTGTTACCTCTCGAATAGCGTGAGACTCCTTTGGCTTTGTAGTTTATACATTTCCGCCTTTTGTCTAAACTAAAATTTTTATCCGCATAAACCGCAGACCGAGTAGAACGGAAAAATATATGCCGGTGCGGCGCGAATGATAGATATGCGTCCTGAAGACAGTGTAATCTTACTGGATCCTGATATATTCATCGACAGCCATATTCCCGAGCAGGCTCACAGTAGGGAATTGCATCTAAAGGAAATTGCTCTGTGCCTTAGACCAGTCATCGAAGGCAGAAAACCTATACACACCTGGCTTCACGGTAAACCTGGTACAGGGAAGACCGTAGCGGCGCGACTTATCTTAAAAAAGCTTCATCAGGAAGCAGGAGTCAAAGGCATATACGTCAACTGCTGGGAGAATCCTACCTTCTTCTCGGTGCTGGAACGTATTTCGATTGATTTACGCATGCTGGGCGCCGAGAAGCTCAGCACCTCATTCAAACTGGAGAGGCTCAAAAGGCACATTTCAAGGGAGCGGTTGATCATCGTACTCGATGAAATAAACCAGCCGCCCCCGAAGGAAAGGCACTCAATTCTATATAACCTTTCGGATCTGCCGACAGTCGGTCTAATCTGTGCCTGCAATTCCGAGCACGTTTATTTTGGCCTTGAGGAAAGGGTAAAATCCAGGCTCAATCCTGCTCAGGTATTCTTTAAGGATTACTCTTGCGATGAGTTGTTTCACATCCTTAATCACCGGGCGCAATATGCGCTAACACCCGGAGCGTGTGACGAAAATCTTTTGCGTCTCATAGCACAGCTTGCAACCGGAGATGCGAGAGTGGCCATACAGACCCTCAAAAATGCTGTTTATATTGCCGAAAGAGACGGCCAAAGCCTAATTATGACTTCCCATGTAAAGCGGGCGTGGAACAACTCTAAGACCCTGAAAAAGGCGTTCATCCTTCACGAGCTCACGGACCACCATAAGTTCTTGTTTGAGTTAATCGCGGAAAATCCGGGAATTTTATCGGGTGACTTATGGCGGCTGTATCTCAGGACGTGCACATCGAAGGCAATCAAGCCTATAGCCATCCGCACCTATTCAGACTATTGCAACAAGCTGGTTGAGACAGGTTTAATACGAGCGAAACGGGCCGCGATACAAGGAAAGGTCAGGGAGTTCAGTGCAGTTCAGTAGAATACTATCCGCACAATATGCAAGCGGCCTTCGGAAAGCTGTAATAACAGCGATACGATTTCTCTTCATGGATACTGACATTTTCGAAAGACCTGAAACTCCAGAGTGGGTAAAGTTTGTCCTATCCTGCATTTCTAACCAACATTCTTACGAGCGCAAGGCTTAAATATCTCTTCAGTCAACTATTTCTTGAGAGGCACGAATTATCTTCAAAAGGATGGGCATTTCACTTTTCGTTTCATGCCCGGCGGGGGCATAGCATGAAAAGCATAATGCCCACGTGTCTCTATTAAATAAGCACGTGGGTCATTACTCATGCCATACGAAGTTGAATCCTGTGATCGAGCCATTCAATCAGTAATGAAAAAGATAAACAAATTAAGCATTCCCCGCAGCAACCACAAGGCAATTCTGGCTTTCACAGACTACTGCTTCACCGAGGGTCTTAGCAGTCGCCGGGTTCTAAAATATCTATATACTCTTCGCACGATATCATTACGGTTCACAAAGGAATTCTGCAAAGCTAATCGCGAAGATATTGAAAAGCTTGTAAACGGAATCGAGAGGTCAGATTACACAGAGTGGACCAAGCGCGATTTCCGCATTACACTCAAGAAGTTCTTCCGCTGGTTGCGAGGAACAGACGACTATCCACCTGAAGTCAAGTGGCTCCGCTCGACCATTCGAAATAAGCGTGCCAAGCTTCCAGATGAGATTCTTAGCCAAGACGAGGTGCAAGCATTGATTGCAGCAGCAAGGATTCCTCGTGACAAGGCTTTCATTGCAGCACTTTACGAAAGCGGCTGTAGAATAGGTGAGCTCCTTGGCTTGCGTATGAAACACGTACAGCAGCACCCTCACGGTTACCAGATTGCCGTCAATGGGAAAAAAGGTTCCAGGCGGCTTCTCCTCATCGCGAGCGCACCCTACCTCACCACTTGGCTAAATCAGCACCCTATGCGTGATGATCCTAAGGCTCCATTCTGGGTTACAGCAGACTATCGCGCTGCACAGCTTAGTTATGCGCAGGTGAGCGCAATTTTAAAAAGAATCTCGAGGCGAGCGGGAATCCACAAAGCGGTCAACCCTCATAACTTTCGCCACAGCAGAGCGACCCACCTTGCTAACCACCTCACCGAAGCTCAGATGAAAGAATACTTTGGATGGGTCCAAGGCTCAGATATGGCTTCTACATATGTGCATCTTTCCGGTCGAGATGTGGATTATGCCTTGCTCAGGCTCAACGATATTTCAGTTGACAGGGAAGAAAGACAAAAGAATAGTTTTTCTTTGAAGGTCTGCCCAAGGTGCAGTCTCAGCAATCCCCCAGCCAATAAGTTCTGCAGCCGTTGTGGCACAGTCTTGGATCAGAAAACGGCCAGTGAAATCATCAAGAAGAACCTTGAACGCAATCAGGCAGATCAGATTATGGATAGACTCATCCAAGATACTGAATTTGCAAATATTCTAAAAAGAAAACTAAGTCAACTTGTTGCCTGTAGATAGTGCCTTAATATTTAGGTTTATCTAATGTGTATTTTTTGCCGAAATATTATTGTAATAATGCTAGAAACAAATAGAGCTTAGATAATAATGGCTTCAGGTAAACATCAACATATAGTTCCGCGACAAATGATAAAACGATTCGCTGCTGAAGACGGTAAACTTGTTGAGCTTTACAAAGCAAACCTAACTATTGGTAGTCGTCGTAGAGGTCCCAAAGGAATCCTTTTTAAAGATGATTTTTTCAAAGACTATCTTTCAGACTTTGATGAAGATCTTCTCCAGAAAGTTGAACTAAAATTTGCTAAATTTTATCCCATAATAGCAGACCAAGAAAAACATCAAGAACTTCCTGGAGAGGGTGGTTCAGCTTTAATTGACTGGATCGCAGCTATGCTGTGTCGAACGCGATCCCTTGTTTGCCTAGCACAAGTGATTTCTAATCAAGAGGATAAGTTTCTTAGTCAATTTTTACCAGCTTTAATAAATATAATTAGGTATACTTGGTATACTGAATGTCAGGACGTTCTAACAAGAAAAGATTTTCGGTGGAAGATGATGATATTTCCTCAGGATTACTGCATTGTGCTTACAGACAATCCTGTTTGTCAGACAAATGGACTGAATCCAGGTGGTCAAGTAACGATTGTTCCGCTATCAAAACACCGTGTTCTAATTGGTGGTCTACAGAAAGCAATTGAAAGATGGGGCAGAATTACATCTGAACAGCTAAATGCATTTCTTGCCGGATGGGCTGAACAGTCTATTTTTGCCGCTGATACTAACACCCTTAAGGTTGTTAAGAAGAACCTTGAGGGCAATGGACAAATCAGACATGAGGATTGGTACAAGGCAGCACGAAAACCTTTTTTTGGCTTACCCGAACGAATGATGAAGATGCAGAGTCCTTCTGGCGCCGAGTTATCTCAATGGTGGAAGGAAGTTAAAGATAGCTATGGGCAATCAATTTTTCCTCAGAACGATGGTGAGTAAGTACCAATCGTTAGCGGCATAAAACGCACCCTCCTTCTCCAACAGTCTAAAAAACTGGGCCACTAATCTGCTTGTAATGGCAGGCAGCTACAATTCGGAAGGTCCGTACCCGGCAAAATGTGAAAATTGCATCTGCGGAATTGAAAACGGCAGAGGCATCTGGTGTGCCGTGTTGAAGAAGATACCAACTCCCAAGGAGGTGAAGCGGTGCCGTCGCTTCTGCCCGAAATCAATTCTTGAGGACGGAACAGACGTTGAGGAGCTGCCTTGAAGATGATTGGAGGTGTAACATGAGAGGGACTATTGAACAGATCTGGGAAAATGAAAGCAGAAAGGGACAGAAATACCTGACCGTCCAGGTCGGAGGAGAGCGATACAGCGTCTGGGACGATAAGTACTTCGACACGCTTCAGGAAGGCATAACCATCGACTACGACTTCAGGCAGAGCGGAAATTTCAAAAACATGACGGATATACAGCCCGCTAATGGTAACGGCAACGAACTGCCGCAATACCGGCCAAACGGCAAGGACAGGCAGATCGCAAGGATGTCGTGCCTGAAATCTGCCAGCGAGATTCTTGCGCCAGTGCAACTTGACCCTGATGCCAAGAAGAATCTGACCATCGAGACGGCAAGATTTTTTGAACGCTACGTTTTTGAGGGCGAACTGGAAACTGTGGCACAGCAGAACGGCGGGGGGAATAATGGCAGGGGCCGACAGTGAATTCTCTTCAGACAGGCAGGTGGGAACCGTCACGACAATAAGGCCCCACCTGTCCGTCTCCCAGCTTAAAATGTACCTTCGCTGTCCCCTTCAATACTTCTTCAGATACGTGTGCGACTTGAAATCACCTCCTACAGGCGACCTAGCTCTGGGCCGGACGATTCATGACACCCTTAAAGATAACTACATGCAGAAAATGAAAACCGGCCATGATATTATAATTCCCCATATTACGGAACTTTTCAGCGAGTACTGGGAACGTGAAGTCAGGGAAACCGAGTTCAGAAACGGGGAAAATCCTGGGAAGCTCAAAGATGACGGTGTGAATCTTCTGAAGGCTTACTTCGACCAGGTTGCCCCGGACATCCAGCCGGTTGAGGTTGAAAGGGAGTTCCTGATTGAAATGCCGGGAGTACGGCTTCCTCTAAAGGGTTATATCGACCTTATTGACGATCAGGGGTGCATCATCGACCACAAGACGACAAAGCGGAGCTTCCCGGAAAACACGGCAGAAAAGGATATCCAGTTGACTGCTTATTCGTTGGCCTTCCGCACATTCTATGGTCAGAAAGAAAAAGGCGTACGTCTCGACGTGATGGTCAGAAACAAACAGCCGAAGATCCAGCAGCTTCAAGGAACACGGACGGAAGCGGATATAGGCCGTTTCTCACGGCTTGCCGGGCAGGTCGAAAATGCAATTCAGTCCGGGATCTATTATCCAAATGAGGGTTATATGTGCGGTATATGTGGTTATCAGGAGATGTGCGAGAAGTGGTAGATTTGTTTTTTAAATTTAACTTGATTAAATTCGGATTAAAATGGTATTGCTTTCTTCATTTTTAAGAACGAACATCGGATTAAATATCTAATACTTGTGTGAGTTAATTGAGACAAAAATCAAAGCATAGCCATCTTAAACGACTTAATGCAACATAAAATCTCCCTAAAATACCCTAATTGACCTCTTGCTATATAGTCATTATAATTATAGAATTCTATCTTGGTTTTGGATTAAAATTAAGCTTTTTGCTAGGGGAGGAGTAATATGGTTGGGAATCACAACAAATTAAATAGTGATTTTCAAGATCACTTTTCGGAAGGCTTAGCAATCCAAGCGGCAAATATTTTTCATTATTTGAATGAGTTGAAGTGTCTTCAATCGCCCCAAATTTCTGATATCACACAGTATGACTCAATTTTGTGGTTTTCTGATATACCCAAAGATAAAGGTTGTTATTGCAAAGCATGGGAACTTATCCGAGATGATGCTATTGGTGAAAGAGATTATTGGATTGAAATTTACAAACCAAAATTACAATCATTCCCAGAGCCCCCAGATGGGCTGGATCCTTTTATTACAAGTGAACAATTAGAAAATTCTGCAATCGATGAGCCACAACTTCTTGATTTATCCAATGAAATGTTAATCCGTCACTTTTTTGCGGAAGATGATGACTTTGAACCTGAAACCGAGAAACTCCAAATAGATGAACATGAAGATGTTTTTGAGAAGTATATTGCTTATGTTGATGACTTGTGGAGTAAATGGGCAGAAAGACGGAGGTCTGACGTAGAATTTAAAGAAGAACCACCACCTCCCCCAGAAGATTTAGTGCCGTGGTTAAAAATGGATGTTCTTGATGACTTCCAGGCAAAAGAGCCTATTTTAAATGAACAAATTACTGTTGAGTATGATCAGCGCGTCGAAAAATTACGAGAGGAATTAATCCAGAAATGGACTGATTACATTAGTAATAGTTGGAAGCCTTGGGCAGCTAAAGATCGTGAACTTCAGAAAATCCAAGAAATATATAATAAGCTCTATACTATTTATCAAAGACAACAACGATTAGGTGAACAATTTGAGGTGATCATTGCTTTTGGCTTTCTCTGTTGGAATGCACCCAAGAGTAAAGCTTTAAAAAGACATGTCTTTACAATTCAATGTACACTTAATTTTGATGCATCGCGAGGAATAATAGCTGTAGGGCCTACTGCAGAAGGAAACACGCCGACTCTTGAATACGACATGCTTGATACTTCTGAGCGGCCCCAAGAACAAGAAATGCGTTTTCTTCAAGACCAGGTACAGGAGCTTGGGGAAGAATTTTGGGATCAAGCCAAGTTAAGAAGCATTCTGGAAGGATTTGTAAATGCTTTAGGTTCTGAGGGAGATAAAGGATATGAAAGTAAAGGGCGTTATGAACATGTTCTGAATCCCAATTTTGATTTGTTTACAAATCCAGTAATTTCATTAGCCCCTGCAGTTATTCTTAGAAAGCGTTCTCAACGAGGTTTTATTCAGTTATTAGAAAACATAGAAACTTATATCAACGGCGGGGGTAAAATTCCCTTGGGAATCTTAGAAATAATATCCGGAGGAGAAGTAATTTCTAATACATCATCTCATAACAATGGATTTTCAGAAGAGGAATATCACAGAAAGACAACTTTAGAATATAGTGACTCTGAGATATATTTTCCTTTGCCGGCTAATAAAGAACAAAAGGAAATAATTCACAGGTTAAGTAAAGGACGAGGGGTTCTCGTGCAAGGTCCACCAGGTACAGGCAAATCACATACTATAGTTAACATGATCTGCCATCTACTTGCTTTAGGCAAAAGGATATTAGTTACAAGTGAAACAAATCGGGCCCTGAAAGCTTTGAAGGCAAGATTTATCGATGGAGCTTACCCACTAGCTGAACTCTGTGTTATATTGTTGGGTAATGATGAGGAAGCTTTTCAAGAGCTGGAAAAAGCAGTTTCTGCAATAAGTAATAAGAAAAACTACTGGGATCAACACGAAAGTGAAAGACATATAACAGAACTTCGTGAAAAACTAGATAGAATTAGACGTAATCTGCGACAGATTGGAATCCGCCTAAGAGAAATTCGTGAACAGGATACTTTTATACATGATAATAAATTTGGTTATTATTGTGGATCTCTTCAGGATATAGCTGCTAAAATTAGTTCTGAGCAGTCAAAATACATTTGGTTGAAAGATATACCAGAAGACATTTTGGATTTCTCGGTTTTCCCTTTTACCCCTAGAGAGTTTGTTCAAAAGTGGAGAGAGTATCGTAATTCATATACAGAACATACGGATTTACACAGAATACCAATTGAAGAAGTTCCTCCAGTTAACAAAGTCAACATTAAGCTAAATCGATGTATAGAGTTAGAACAAAAACTAGAACATTTGCAGAGTAAGACAAGTTTTGAAAATGTTGAAATAATCAGAAGTTTAGATAAAGAAATATTCTCTTATCTGTTAGTACACGTGAGTAAACTCATTGATGGATTGGTGAATTTGGAACAACATGTTTATGGATGGGCTTTGAGTGCTGGACGTGAGATAGCAGCCGAGCAGGATAGAGCATGGCGAGAATTATTTAAACTGAGTAAAGAGCATATTGATGGAATTAAAGATATCGTTAGAGAAGCATCTTCTGCCCAAATTGAGGGAGTGAACGAACTACAGACCAAGGTTATTCTTTCCCACGCTACTAAATTATTAGAATATTTAAGGGTTCACAAAAAGATTATCTTGAAAATACTTCTCCCAAAACAAATTAGAGAATCACTATCTTCGCTAAAGAATGTTACAGTTGACGGAGTGAAACCTGAAAATGTCGAATCGCTTGCTCGCTTGGTTAAATGGCTTACTGTCAAAGATGCTCTTATTGAACTTCAATCATTATGGGCGGGGCGAAGCCAAGCGCCAACTGGTTCATTCTCAATTACGTTAGCTCATTATGAAGACTTACTTGAGCCGCTTGAATTGGCCTTATCTTTACACCCTATTGTAAGGTCGCTTCAAGAATGTGTAGATGACATTCCTAAACTAAAACCGCCTAAGTGGTATATCATTGATGATTTGAAAATATTTTATCAAGCTTTGGATATTGTACAATACGAGGAAGAGCTTATAGGTCTTAAGAGATATTTGAATGATTGTATAGATAAGATTACTCAAATATCTAACATTGATAATAACTGCCAGCAGAATCTTATAGAATCAATCAGATCAAAAAAAAGTAATGACTATAAGTTAGCTTATCAAGAATTGTGCGAAATCAATGATATTACCAGAGAGTATATTGGTCTTCTAACATGTGTGCAGCCACTTCGAGATTCACTTCCAATTACATTTACAGACTTTGACGAGAACTTAAATGATGATATTTGGATAGAGAGATTTGAACAACTAAAGCCTGCAACCCAATGGATACTCACTAATAAGTGGCTTGAAGAGTTGTGCAATCCAGACACAATTCAAAAACTTACTATTGACTATGACCGTCTGAAACAAGATGAACTTCGTCTTATTGGTGAATTGGCAACAGAATTAACATGGAGCCATTGTATTAAACGCTTAACAGAAAAAGAGCGACAGGCATTAGTTGCTTGGCTTCAAGCAATAAAGAAGATAGGAAAAGGCTATGGTCGTCATGCAGAACGTCATAGGCGAATTGCAAAAGAAAAGATGAATCAGTGTCGGTCAGCCATACCAGCATGGGTTATGCCTTTGCACAGAGTGGTTGAGAGTGTTTCAGCGCAACCTGAAATATTTGATATTGCTATTATTGATGAAGCAAGTCAATCTGGTCCTGAAGCATTAATACTCAACTTCCTTGCGAAAAAAGTTATAGTAGTTGGTGATGACAAGCAAATAAAACCTCGTTATGTTGGCATTAATCATGATGATGTTGAGTATCTACGCAAAATGCATTTAAAGAATATTCCTCATAGCGAGTCCTTCGATCTCAACAGCAGCTATTTCTCTTTAGCCGAATTAAAGTTCCCAGATTATATTCGTCTGCGTGAACATTTCCGTTGTATGCCCGAGATAATTCAATTTTCGAATAATAATTTCTACACATCTGAACCATTAATTCCTTTAAGGCAATATGGTTCTGAACGATTAGAACCGGTTGTCGACGTATGTCATGTCGTTGATGGTTATCGTCAAGGGAAATATGGTAGCACTATCAATATTCCAGAGGCTAAAGCAATAGTTGATAAAATTACAGAATGTTGTGCAGATCCAGATTATGATGGAAAATCGATGGGAATTATTACGTTACTTGGTAACAAACAGGCTACTTTAATCGAAGAGCTTTTAGTTAAAGAAATTGATGCTAGCGAGATTGAACTAAGGAATATTAACGTTGGTGTTCCATACACATTTCAGGGAGATGAGCGTGATGTTATCTTTTTAAGTATGGTTGATGCACCTGAAGATGGAAAGCGATGTCGTGCTATGACTCGCCAAGAAGATCAAAGGCAGTTTAATGTAGCAGCAAGTCGTGCTAGAGATCAAATGTGGCTATTTCATTCTGCAACATTTAATGACCTAAGGCAAGATTGTTTACGGTATAAGCTTCTTTCGCATTGCTGTGAACCTCATATAGATCAACCAGAAATAGATGGGCATTCTCTAAATGAATTAAGAAAATTAGCTCATTATTCAGATAGAACAAAAGGTAATCAACCTCCACCGTTCGATAGTTGGTTCGAAGTGGATGTCTTCTTGGATATTGCATCCAAGGGTTTTCGTGTGATCCCACAATATAGTGTAAATCCGTTTGATAGAAGCTATAGAATAGATATGGTCGTAGAAGGTATGGATGGAAGACTTGCTGTTGAATGCTATGGGGACAAATGGCATGGCGCTGCTGAATATGATAATGACATGTCAAGACAGAGAGAATTGGAAAGGTGTGGATGGCATTTCTGGATTGTTAGGGGGGGTGCATACTACCGAGATAAAGAAGTCGCTATGGCGTCACTTTGGTCTGAGCTTGAATATTTACAGATTTTCCCGAAAGGCATAAGCAGAAAGGTCTCTATTACATCACCTTTGACACTTCCTGTAGATAGCGAGGAAGAAAAAGTACCTTTATTTCAACAAAAGTCTCTCTTTGTAATAGATAAAGAGGCGATAGAGACGAATAAAAGTGATAAAGTTATTCAAGAAAATGCGAGTGATAAGAAACAAACCACTAATCTTACTGCTAAAATTATTCAAGAAGTAATCCTTTCTCTGCTAAAGAAACGCCCCAATAATAGTATTGCCTTAAAAACTCTTACTAAGGAAGTGTGTAAAGAACTATCAATTCGAATAAGGGGCAATCCGCGAGTAGAGCTTGATAAAAGGATTAAGCGTAGTGTTGGAGTTTTGAAACAGAAAAAACAGCTAGAGGAATATCGAGCTAAAAATGTCAGGATTCGCTTGATTTGAGATTACATGAATTGAAATTGTGAATGAATATTTCAATCCGAAGTTCGATTATAGCAAATCAAAGACCAACGGACCAGCAATCTGATGGCAATCTGCGTCAAAAATGCGTCAGTCGCCAGTGGTAAGTCATGGTAAGATTCACTTGTTACTTACTTGTCAACCACTCTTAAACCTCATTTTGACGTAAAAAATGCACTATAAGTCACTGTCAGGGAAACGCTTATAGACGTGATTTCGGATTAGAAATCCGTTGCTCTATCCGGCTGAGCTACGGGCGCTTAAATTTCTAAGTTGCTTTAATATAACCACTTGATGTACGTAATGCCAATCATTTTGATGGCCGAAAAGTGTTAATTGCGTCACTTTTGCGTCAGTCACTTTTTCGAGTTTACATGAACAAGGATGGTGAATACATTTTTTTCTCAGCTTCCCATGGTCTATAATCACATCGGAGAAACTTATGATTTAGAGGATTCCGGTTTTTTTGTCTGTACTTCAGTGAAAGCGTAAGCCGTCATTTCCGGATTTCTCACTTACTTTTTAGTTTCAATTAAAATATTTTAACATTCGGAGTTATCCGAAACCAGTCAAAATCAACATACCCACCGAGCTCTTTCGTAGCGTAGTTAAACAGACAAAATTTATTCCCTGTAAAAACAGTAAGTTTGAATTGCATTTGCATTTCATTGCCAATCTTTGTAAATGACTTATTATCCAAACTATATGAAAAAGTAGCAATCCCCGTGCCGGTAACCGTCTGTCCACCGTAATACATGGCAGCACCGGAACCATAAAATGGATCAGCCCGAAGATAGATTGTCGAAGCGTTTACCGCTACTGAATCAATGGTTTGGCCATTATTAACCATGATGACATAATTCTGTCCGTTTATTTTCTTTATTCCAATGTATGCATAAGGATCCTGAAAAATAGCCAAACCGGCAATATCGCCTTCCTTCATATTGCTGAAGTCCATTTTTGTTGTACCAACGGTAGCGATTTTATCCGAATAGTAGGCAAACATTCTTTGGGTGAGCGTATTACGGGCTTCGGTTAAATTTTCTACTACTTTTACTGTTTCCAGTCTCAGGCTACCGGGATTTTGTGTCAGTGACCATTTCGCAGGGTCAGGATTATGGTTCCATCCCCATTGCATCCCTAATTTTGCGTTTTCAAATTCATCAGAAGTCTGGAAAGTTTTTATCGGGTATTCTTTTCCTACATCTGGTTTTTTGTATGTTACAACCGCCTTTCCATCCACTCCAACCATTGGCCAGCCATCCTGCCAGGTAACGGGTTGTAATGAAGGGAATCGTCCAAACGGGCCGCTGTCAACAAAAAGCATGGTCCACCATTCTCCGGTTTGCGTTTGTATAAGAGCTCCCTGATGTATTCCATAATTCGGACCTTTTGTGGTATCCCTGATTACCACCTTTTGTTCATAAGGGCCGTATATATTTTTTGAACGAAGTGCTACCTGAAATCCGTCCAAACCTCCATACGTGCAATATAGATAATAATAACCATTGATTTTATATACATGAGACCCTTCAAGCCCGTTACGAATATCACCCGTATATACAAGAACATCTTTATTTTTTGCGACGAAGTTCGAATCAATTTCGGTGATATAAATTTTATTATAGCCATGAGCTACATAAATCTTACCATCGTCATCAAAGAGCAGACCCGGGTCATAGAATCCTCTGGGCAGATGTTTGATTTCCCAAGGACCTTCGGCTTTATCTGCCATACAGACAAAACCACCTTCATCTAATGTGTTGAACAACAAATAAAATTTACCGTTATGATACCTTAAGCTGGTTGCCCATTGGCCATGGCCGTATCGGTGGCAGCTATCCAGGTCGTAGCAGGGGCTGAAATCAAAATGAGGTACAGCATTAGAGCAAAACTCCCAGTTCACAAGGTCATAGGATTTGAGAATGGTCACACCGGGAAAAACAAACATAGTCGTTGACACAAAGTAATAGACATCGCCCACCAGGATGACATCCGGATCAGGAAAATCCGCGACAATCACGGGATTCGTATAGGTTCCATCACCATTGTCACTATGGAATTTTAATTCCTTTATATTAGTTGAAGTGAGCACACCTCCATTGCTGTATTGAGAGAATTTTGAAATATCTACAGGCTTGAAAAGCAGCTGCGCAAACAAGTATAAATCGTTTTTCCAAACTTTAAAGTCGTGTACTCCCGGCTCGATATAAAAAATATGGGGAACATTATTTGATTCCAAATAATCGTGAGTGCGTTGACTGAAAGTAATCAGATTATCATTACTGCCGCAAGAAATCCAAAGCAATTTTAGTTTCTTTCTTGCCTCGTCGGGATTAGGAACTAACAATTCAGGCTTTTTAGTATTGGGTGCAGCAGAGAAACTTCCAATCCAGATAAATTTGTCCAGATTGCCTAATCCGAAATTCAATGATTGTCCACCGCCCATCGATAAACCTGCGATTGCGCGGTTTTCTCGATTTTTATAAACAGGGTAATTTTTTTCTATGAAAGGAATTAAATCGTTAAGTAAATCTTTCTCAAACGTTGCGAACGCCTGCACTTTAATGCTGTCGAAAACATTCCCAACAGCCCGGTCATCCTTCATTGCTCTGCCATTGGGCATAACAACAATCATTGGCTTAATTTTGTTTTCGGCATAAAGATTATCCAAGATAACCTGAGGATGGCCTCCATTTAGCCATTCAAACTCATCACCGCCTATACCATGTAAAAGATAAAGCACAGGATACTTTTTATTTTTTGAATATCCCGGAGGAGTATAAATGACAGCTTTACGTTCAGTGCCAACTGTTTTTGATTCGTAATTGATAGTATCAATTTTTCCGTGTGCTATATTAGCACGCAAACTGTCAAAACCAGGTGGGGCATGTTTTACAATACTCTGCTTTTGACTTGTACAGGAGAAAAGTGAAAACATAATCGAGATAGAAATTACTGTTTTTGTTGTCTTTATTTTATATTCATCCTGTTTATAGTGATTATATTCCCGCTTACTTATTTATTTTCACTTTTATTT
>CAYUIE010000026.1:0-18885 GCA_964444665.1 uncultured Pirellulales bacterium | reverse complement strand
TGCACGGCACCAGTAGCTCGATTTATCTCGACACCCATTCGTATCGTGCGTAAAACCAACTTTTCCGGTCCCTCGTGCCATTCAAAGGGAACCGGCGCCCATTGTCTATTCACAACGAATTCCTTTTTCTCCGGGAACTTATCCCCGGAAGTGCAGGTCACATGAATTGTACTTTCGTTACACACCTCTAAGCGTAGCAAACCGGTCTCTAATTTCACTATCACACCGGACACATCCTTCTTTGCCGATTGAACGGAATGAGGCGAGACTATATCAACATTGACTCGCTCGGTTTGAGGAGAGCTGTCGGCGGGTTCATTCACAGAAGCCAAAGGAGCACTTCCGTATTTCTTTGGGGTGACCTTTACCAGTACCACATCATGGCGGCCGATATTTGCCTGGAACTGGTCTGTATATATACCAATATCCTTTTGACGCCAAAGGTCGCGAACGGTTTGTTCGCCACTTATCCCAAGGTCGGACCACTTGACGGTAATGGGTTGCTCACACGAACCGCGATTAAATAGTCCAACTGCCTTAGACCCGTCTTCCATATCCTTAGCCCATACTTCCATTTTGCCGTCCTGAATAATTCGCGAGGCCTGGCATCCGAGCGGGTCCTGATTGACTTCCAACACCTCATCATTCGTCAGCAGATTCAAGGTAAATTCATCAAGCTGAGTCAAGTCACATCCGATCAAGAGCGGAGAAGAAAGAAGGCACCATAGGCTGATATGAGTATATTGCTCATTCGGAGACAAACGACTGTCTCGCAATTGCGGCCCCCAGCCGACTTTCCCGACCACCAGCATGTCAGGGTCGTTAAAATGCCCCGGACCGGCATACTTTTCATGACCAGCCTGGCTGAAACCAATGCTCGACATGCTGCCCCATGTGTCAGTAATGTCGTAGGTAGTACGCCAGGAGTTACCGCCAACTTCGGTTCCCCACTCCCATATATTTCCCATGCCGTACTGACAAAGATTGTAAATAATGTCACGCGGCAGGTCATTCAGGGCTTTCTGCATTATCTTGTAGGGATACATCAACTGGGCCCGGTTATTGGGCGAGGAACCACTGATGCTTCCGACGGAGTTTGGCATCCAGGATTTGTTGCCGCGATTAGCTTCCAGTTGGGGGCTGTATGAACACCAGTCGTATTTCAGATAATCGAATCCCCACTCTGCGTATTGTCGGGCATCCTGAATTTCATGGTTAAAACTGCCTACGCATCCGCTGCAAGTCCACGGTCCGGGCGATGAATAGATTCCTATCTTTAATCCCTTGCTATGGACATAATCGACAAGTCCCTGCATGTCGGGAAATCGCGGATTAGGAAGAATTCTTCCCTCATTGTCACGATGTGGCCCCTGAAGGGTCTCGTCCCCCGAATCGCAGTGTACCTGCCAGTAATCATCTATATTGATGTAAGTCCATCCATGATCGATCAAACCACTGCTGACCATCGCATCTGCTGCAGCCCTGATTTTGTCTTCCGTAACCACGCTTGCAAAACAGTTCCAGCTATTCCAGCCCATCGCAGGTGTAAGACCAATTTGCGAGCCGCAAACGATTCTTAATTCCCTGTCGGCCTGGCCTAGGGCATTTTTAGCATGAAGCATCACCTTGTACTCGCCTGCCTTTTCTAACTTTCCGGTAATTTGCCCTGTCTCGGAATCAAGCCGCAGGCCCGCTGGAAGTCCATCCGCCGAGAGAGTCATAGGACGATTGCCTGTAGCCGCAATCCTGAACAAAAACGGTGAACCGGGCCGAACTCCAAACACCTTCGCTCCATTGATGCGGGGTGTCGGAGCGGGCTTCGGTGTCCGAATCACTGAGTCCTCAACAGGTGGGATATCAAGTTTTGGTTTACCATTGTTTATCATTATGATTTTCAAGTCCACCCAGTCGGCATGGTCATAGTCATATCCATCTCCCGCATCCAGGGCCAGAAGCACCAAAGATTTGCTCCCCTTTATATCCAGGGAAAACGTCTTTACCTCATCTCCCGGCCGCATCAACCCGCTGTTCCAAATCTCTTTGCCGTCGGCTGTGATCTTAAAAATAACCGAACCCCGCCCGTCGGTTTCATCATCCAGACCAGCACCTCCTGATAGTTGTACACCGTTGCCGTCCAATAATAGTGGAATCTCGGAATCGGCGTGTGTACCGATACCGCGTTCAAAAATTCGGCCGGCAACAGTCAGAGGTCTGTTATAAACTGAACGGTCCGAATGTGCCTGACCCCATCCCTGCTCAACACGAGAAACATCGAGACTCGATAACCAGATTGTTTCCACAGCGGCATTTACCTGTTCATTCGAAATTGTATCTTCGGCAAAAGAATCAGAAAAAAACAAAGTAAAAATCCCAATCGCTATCGCCATAAGCAGCTGTCTTCGACTTACAGTTTGGTTTTTATCCTTTACGATATTACTAATCCTAAAGTCAGATAACATTCCTGTGCGAAGTTCATTTTTTCTCCTAATTGCAAATACACTGTATCAACGCTTAGAGTAAGTGAACAAAGTCGATAATATCGTGTGTTATTTATTCTTAAATATCACGGTGCAGTGATTTTCATTGGTAATTTCAGCCGAATATCATCAGAGGCCGTGCCAATAAGGAATTCATACTCTCCAAGCTCAACAACGTACTGTTTTTTCCCAGTATCCCAGTAGCGCAAGCGTTCTGCGGGAACTTCAATCGTAACGCCCTTTGACTCGCCGTGTTTCACGTGCACTCGAGCAAAACCGCATAGAGCCAGTTTCGATTGCGGCGCATTCGGATTGACGTGTCGGAAATAGACCTGGGCCACATCATCACCGTCGAGACTTCCGGTGTTTTTAATCGTAAACGACACCTTCGCTATACCGTCAGACGGGATTTTTTTCGAATCCAGCTTGCCATTTTTGTATGCGAACGTTGTGTAGCTCAAGCCATGACCGAATGCATAGAGGGGTTTGCCGCTGAAGTATCTATAGGTACGATTTTTCATCGAATAGTCTCTAAAATCAGGCAAGTCTTCAGTAGCACGATAGAATGTCAGAGGTAAATGGCCGGAGGGATTAATCTTACCAAACAGGACTTCGGCAACGGCACGTCCACCTTCCTGCCCTGGATACCACGCCTGCAGAATCGCGGACAGATGTTCGTCTTCCCACATCAGCGCAATGGCCGACCCGCTGCAATTAACCATTACCATAGGCTTACCCGTGGCATAGAGCGCCTGTACCAGTTGCGTTTGCACTTCGGGCAGTTCGATTGAATCACGGTCGAATCTTTCGCCTTCCTGAGCCGGAGTGATACCGCCGACATAGATGACCAAATCCGCATCCGCCGCATGACTGAGAGCTTCATCTTTTAGCTCCGACAAGGGACGGGTAGTTTCGTTATCCTGTTTACTCCACGCAGCAGTCCCGGGCTTGGTAGTAACCGGACTACCCATGGTAAAAGTAACTTTGATACCAGGCCCGGCTAATTGCTTGATACCGTTCAGGATGGAGACCGGATGCGAAGCAGACCCGTGATAGTTGCCCTCCAACATGGTGGTTGATTTGCCATTGGGGCCGATGACCGCAATGCGTTTGTACTTGGAGCGGTCGAGTGGAAGGATGCCGTCGTTCTTCAGCAGCACCAGGGATTGACGTGCAACCTCCAGAGCCACTTGCCCGTGCTCGGGTGTGTCATTGTCCTTGATGGTGTATTTCGAATAAGGAACTTTCTCGGCTGGGTCGAACAGGCCAAGGCGGAAACGAGTCCACAACGTGTAATATAATGCCTGATTGATTTCATTTTCACCTATCCGCCCTTTTTGTACGGCCTGCACCAAAATGTTGTAATCGCCACCGCAGCAAAGATTGCATCCGGCTTTCACCGCGAGAGCGGCAGCTTCCTCCTGCGTGTTGACATATTGATGAGCCTGCCTGTTCCAAATGTCACCAATCGCACCACAATCAGAGACGACATACCCCTTAAACCCCCATTGACTACGCAAAAGGTCCTCAAGCAGAAAAGTACTGGCACTGCAGGGAATACCATTAAGCGCATTGTAGGCGCTCATCACACCGGCGACTCTCCCTTCGCGCACCGCCCGTTCAAACTGTGGTAGGTACATTTCGTATAAATCGCGCTCTGACGGTTGGGCGTTAAAGCTGTGGCGGTCCTGTTCCGGACCGCTGTGTACCGCATAATGTTTCGCGCAAGCCATCGCCAGCATATATTTGGGGTCATCGCCCTGGATACCCTTGATGAACTCTACGGCAATCTCGCCCGTCAGATAGGGGTCTTCACCGTAGGTTTCCTGACCACGGCCCCAGCGCGGGTCGCGGAAAATATTGATATTCGGCGTCCAGTAGGTCAGACCGGTCCACCATTTGGAATTACCGTTATTCTTCGAAGCATAATCGTTATACTTCGCGCGACCTTCGATGCCAATAACGGTTCCCGCCTGACGAAGCAAACCGGGATTCCACGTAGATGCCATTCCGACCGGCTCCGGGAAAACTGTGGCGATACCGTTGTTTGCAATGCCATGCAACGCTTCATTCCAATAATTATAAGCCGGGAGCCCAAGCCGCTGGATTGCCGGCGCATCATTTTGCAACTGGGCCACCTTCTCAGACAGCGACATACGGCGAATCAGGTCATTTACACGCTGTTGTAACGGTTTGGTCGGGTCACGCCAAATCGCCGGCTCGCTGATATCCGGTATGTGGGTCGCATCGTTGGTAAAAGACTCCGCAATTTCGGAAGCGTTGAATTTGATAACCGATGCTCCGGAGGCATTTTTAATCTCGAATGTGTTGAATTTTGCGGTTCCCTTAACGGCTTTAAAAACAACCTTCACAGGGCCGCGAAGCTCATCGCCGGTATGTTCAACTTCGCCGGTGATATAACATATTTTTCTCATCCCGCCGGCAACGGTATAAATGTCGAAATGGTCGGCCAGTGTCACATCGCCGCAAGTAACATTGAATATCCTTTTATCAGGAGCTTCCATAAAAAATTCTGTTTCACCGATAATAATGGTGTATTTACCGGCCGGCAAATTCGAAACGCTGACGGAAAATTCGTCCCCGTTAATCTCCTCATAAAAAGCGGACACATTGCCTGAAGTGCCCTCAATTTTATCTGAAGTATTGGCCTTAAAGTGCGTAAAATTACCGCTTACACTCACTTGATAGCCGCAAGAACCGCAGATTTCGTCCACCGCCAGAACATCCGATGGCAGTAACCACATATTTACATAAGAAATCATAAACAATACGGCTGGAACAGTTTTAACTGACATTTCCCATTTAAACGGTTAAAAACTCAATTAACTCCTTAAGGTATCTATAATTTTATAAGATTCACTGCGGCAGGGTCAAGTAAATTCCATTCCATGCCCGATTTTCAAAAGGATGTAGATCCTTGGAAGATATTCAAAGATGGACTCCGGAATTAGTAAGAGCACGTATCAGACCAGTTCTTGCTACTTTACATGTAATAGTAGCACCCTTGCCCTAAGCTGCTTAGGAAGTTGCGGTTAAAACGGGCACATTGGGAGCAAATCTGCGTCAAAAATGCGTCAGTCGCCAGTGGTAAACCACCTGTTAATAGACTTGTTAATCACTTGCAAACCACTTGTAATCCTAATTTTGACGTAAAAAATGCATCATAAGCTACTATTAGGGAAACACTTATAGAAGCGATTTCGGATTAGAAATCCGTTGCTCTGTCCGGCTGAGCTACGGGCGCTTGAATTTCTAAGTTGCTGTAATATAACCACTTGATGCACATAATGTCAATCGTTTTGGAATCAACCTCCCCCGAAAAGTACCAAGTGTGTCACTTTTGCGTCAGTCGCTTTTTCAAGTTTGCATGAATAAGGCATCATTTCTGTAATCTTATCTTTATTATTCGGCTAAGAACGACGATTTGTTATTCACGAGAGAGACCTTTAGGATTTTGTCCGGAAGGTCCCGCAGAAAAACACGTTTATCCCTTAATGCTCTTTGGACGATCAATCCGATGGACTAAGACACGCAGAGTATCTCATGACATATAATACTCCCCCAAAAAAAACTCATAAACATGATTTTTCAGGCGAAATTTAAGATATATTATTAGTCGGTAACTTAAATTACTTAACAACCCATAACTCTTGCATTTACCGGTGAATGCGATTACCCTTTTGAGTGGTTTCAGTATGCTTATGGCTATGAGAAATACCGCTTAGGCGCTGTTACGTTAAAAAATTTAAGATGCTTCTATATAGGCAAGTCAAAAATAAAAAATGATCCCAAAGAAGAAATGTTACTGGCTGTTTTTGCTCTGTGGAGTGAGGAATGTTGAGATCTGAAACACAGTTTTTCAGCAATAACGTAATATTTTTATGACTAAAAACATTTTGAGAGAGATTACATTATTTTGTGCCTTATATTTTAAGTGGTTGTAGGTAAAAAAGGTTATGATCTGCCTTGTCGTTCCATATGATTAAACCTGTTCGTTCAATTAACATAGAGCACAAGAAGATCATTTTGACAAGTATGATAAAGGGCTCTGAACATATTTCTCTCTGCGTTTTGTACAAATTTGCTAATTACTACAAATAATTCGCTAATCACAGTACTACCGCCACTGTATTACTCGGGGCGCTTTCGCCACCGGCATTGACGGCCTTTACCTGGTATTCAAGCTGTAGACCTCGTGGCTGGTCTCTTAGTGTCACCTCCGTCTCCAGTGCTATGCCAACCTGTATCCACAAGTCACTGCCACTGACGGGCTGATAGCGCCGCTCTATGATGTAATTGCGAACAAATCCACCAGAAGCACGTGCGGGCGCTTTCCAATCGAGAACGAGAGTACTTGCATTATGGCTCACAGGGTCGAGGACGCGCGGCTGACCAGGTGGGGTGAGTAAAGGAGGTTCAGCTTTTGGATCCCATCCGATATATTCAAGCTTTTTGCTATCTGAATCCACGTCAGCTTTGGATTTTTCCAGTTCGTTCCTCATAATTTCTTCGAGCGCATAGAGTCTTAGGTTTTTCGTCTCGGTAGCAGTCTGAGCCAAGCCCATCATACTAATCTGAGTAGTCTTAGCCTTGTTGTACTCTCCGAGTACCCTTGTTAAAGCGACTGAATCGGCACTGGGAAAATCGGCTGCGTACGCTTTGTAACCAGCAACCATTGCGTTGGCAAGGGCCACTACATCTGCTTCTCTTCTGGGGAAGTTGGGCATAACCTGATTCCTTTCATTTAGTGTTGGATTTGTGTCCCGGTGCTATACCTATACGATGTAGTAATTTAGCATCGCTGGGTATAAGTCTTTTGTATTACTGGGCCCATTACTTTTTTATATTTTGATTTCAACAGCAAGAGGCATATCTCCGGTACTGCGGGACAGACTGATAAAATAGTTTTATAGCACTGAAAAATGGCTTTGCAAATTCTCTTTACCTCGGCGAGGCGTGGCCCTAACTCCATCCATGCAGAATACAACTCCCATACCGACCTTGGTATGTTGGGAAGTACCTTATTTGGGGGCGTGGCAAAGTATCGAAGTGTTGATGGAAATTTTGTGTTTTTAGGAAAAAAAGAAGGAATTTTTTCGCTGATTACTCCATAGGTATTGGCATCCAGCGACACAGTACTCAGTGCTAACAACCAGCGATGAAAAGCTAATTACTCATCTAAATTTGAGTGATTTGCCGGAAAAGTATGGGATTTTTAAGGGGGAAAGGGGTCGTTTGGGTAAAAAGGGGGGATTTTTTATAATTAATTTCCTTTAGGACATAATTTACCATATAATAAGCCAAATATTGACTTATTGACTTATAGATTGCTGGATTAGCAGTGGACATCAAGGAGATTCAGAAGTCATGTCTCTGTGGACGCCTATAAGGATGCTTCAGCAAGTATTGACTGCGATTTTAGTTTTGTCCTTCTTGTTCTATTTTTTGGGATCTCTGGAGTAAGACTTCAAGTGACATTGCTGAACGTAAGTACTAATGACTTTACAAATAACGTAAATTTAGCAGGTAAAGTATTTTCCGAATATGGGGATTTTATTCGTGCGGTTATTAGTTCCCAAGTTAAGAATAAAGCAGAAACAGACGATCTTTTCCAAAACTTCTTCCTCTTTCTCGTTTCCAAACCACTACCTGTGGACCTACATAACATTAAAAGCTATCTGTACAAAGCAATAACCAATGATATTATTGACGCTACTCGTAAGGTCGAAAGATACCGGTCCTTAATGATTCGCTATGCTGAATATCTTGATTATTCTATCAACGATAGTAAACCGGAAAACGCCATAGAAGGAGTGGAGGAGGCAGAAAGAATCTTCAGACTTATTGAAAAACATTTGCCGCACAGCGAAGCCCAGGCAATATCTTTACGGTACGGGAAAGACCGTAACATTAAAGACGTAGCTAGGAAAATGAATGTGAACGTAAGAACCGTAAGCAGGTATGTTTCCATTGGCTTGAAGAAAGCACGTCAGTTGTTAACGATGGAAGTAGGTGATCAGAATGATTAAACCACTTTTCCAGTCCATGTGTAAGCAGGCACGGACATACTATTATGATTATATTTGTGAAGAGAATGGTGAGCCCATTCCCCCAGAAATTACCGCTCATATAGACAAATGCCAGCATTGCCAAGCTGCAACTAATAAGTTTAGGTATGAGCTGATTCAAGGCAGGAGTAATGTAGAGCAAAGCACCACCAAGGCCGACTCTGCGCTTATTGCCATGCTGAAACTTCATTTTGCCTATATTGATGAGCCTGTAAGTTGCAATATCGTAAAACCTTTTCTACCTACCTTGTTCGTTAAGGTCTTAGGAATGCGTATACCAACGCCGATAGTAGCGCATGTGTATAATTGTCAACAGTGTTTGGAAGATTTACAGATAATTCGATGTTTAGAGCTTAACCGTAAGCAATTATACCGACTAAGCCAGTTATTTGCAGACAAACCCGACTGGAGTAATATTAGCTGTACGGAAGCCCAATGTGCTATCCCATCTGTTGTATCAATGGCTTTTAATGAAACCGATTTAGAAGTCTTGAAACACTTGTGCACATGTTCCGTTTGTCGCAGGCTGGTTTACAAAGAGCGACAAAAACTCTGTGACAGTTTGCAAGAAAGTGCCCCATCTCAGGAATTTCCCTGTGAATCGGTTTCAACAAGAGATTTATTCGATTATGTCGTGCCGTACGGAATTAACCCGGCTAACGATCAGTATGCACAGTATGCAAAGTTCCGTAAATCGTTCACCTCACATGTAATTACTTGCTCAAATTGTCTGGCGAGAATGCAGCAATTGCACAATACCGTGTATTATATCATCGAAAGGACTGAATCTGAGGCCGTTACAATTTACCATATAGATGAGTCTGCTAAGGCCCAAACTATCGGTGAGTCTGATGATATTTATGCAGGTTTTCCAATAAGGGTAGAAAAAGCGAGTCAAGATAATAGAGTAAGCGCTTGGCAGAGGGCTTCAAGAATCGATTTTGGTGCTGTCATAAGACAAAAAATTATGTCAATGAATTTGAAACCGTTGGTCAAGACCACGGCCGCGGCCGCGGCAATTGTATTGGTAGCGGCAGCCTTATTCTTTTACACGCCAGCCGCTAAAGCAGTTACAATAGACAAGCTATACGAGGCTATTTCCAATATCAAAAATGTCTACATTGCAAAGTTTACTCCAGACGGCATAGAACCCAAGCAAGAAATTTGGGTATCAAGGATACTGAACATTTATATGACGAAAACCGAGAACAAAATGGTTCTGTGGGATGTTATCAACTGTCTAAAAAAGATGAAAGACCTTAGCACCGGCGCATTTGAGACAACCTCAGTAGATGAAGAAACCATCGCCAGTATCAAGATGAAAATGAGCGGTTATCTTGGCCTGGTCCCGTTTACCAGTATATCCAATATTCCTGCCGATGCTCAATGGAAACAAATAACTGATAAGAGTCAGGAATATGCCGCTAAGGATATTGAAATATATGATTTGATATGGACCGAAGAAACTCGCGATAGTTCTAAGGTGTTGAAGAAATGGCGGGTTTTTGTAGATCCGAAAACGAATCTTCCCAAAAGAACCGAATTTTATGAAAAATTACCTACCGATAGTAAACATCTTTTACAATCGGTGAATGTAGTGGAGTACCTGGACCATAGGGAAATACAATCTGTTTTCAATTAATCCTCTCTTAATTATTTTATTTTCGGTACCCATAAAGGCGAGATGTTTTCATAGTCGTCTTCACCGATTTTTTCTACAAGCAAATCATCAGCTTTCAAACGTTTAACATGACCGTCGACAAATCCAACATTAACAGTTTTTTTCAGATGGCGGCCGTTTATAGCATCTTTTTTCTGTCCATCCCGGAAGTTTCGTGCAGTATTTATACAAAGGCCGGGTATATAGGCAGTATCCTCAATTGCGTTGCCAAGTGTAACAGGAGGAGAATCGCACGCATGCCACCAGGTTATAATACTATAGCCGCTGTCCACAATTAGCAGGGAGTCGCTTGGATGCGATATATTGTTGCTGCTTAAGGGAGTTCCAATAAATTCAGGACTTTGTCCGCCTCGCCGGACTTTACATATGGACTGGTTCACGCCATAATTGCCACAAAGAATGTTATCTTCAAGTTCTGGATTCGTTAACCGTTGAGAGGGACACCGCACTATTGTTCTTTTATTCTTATCTTGCCAATTGAATCCTCCTATGAAGTTAAACCACCACCACCCCATTCTATCGTAAGTATGCACGCCAGGACAACGGCCTGGAGGGGGTGGGTCCATACGCTCATCATTAAGTCCGTAAGGAAGGGTCTGATTTTCATTGTCGTAACTTGACAGGCCAAGTAGCAACTGCCTGATATTTGAGCTGCATATAATCGCCTCTGTCTGTTGTTTTGACTTTTGCAGAAAAGGGACTAATATAGCCATAAGTAGGGCAATTATTGCGATTACTACGACCAATTCGATGAGTGTAAAACAGGAGCATTTCATAATCGTATATTTTAGCCCCTTTTTGCGGCATGTCAATTATAGGTAAAAAAGGCCAAAGGTGTGTAGAAGAGAAGCTTGATTCACACCTTTGGCAGTCCCACATTTAAACTACATTAAAAAATATAATTAGTAACATGCCCGCATATAATAAACCGTCCATTCACTTGTACCAATGCAAGCAGACGGGTATTCAGGGTCTTCTATACAGGGACATTTCCTGTACCTAATCATAACAGACATACTGCAACTGCCGCTTTCAGCAGATTCGCAGGCATATCTTGTTTCGTATACTCTGTAGTAGCCTTCACATTGTTCTCCGACTTTAGTGCACAATATTACGTTGTATTGCTGAACGAGTTTAGTACAGGAATAGCCTGAAGCACCGACTATGCTGTCGAGTTGAATATCTTCTATTTCTGTAAATTCGCCTTCGATAGGATTACCGGAGATTATCAGGGCCGTGCCTTCAGTCCAGTCCATCCCAAAGAAATTAACATCGGTTCGATAGTAAAATTTGTTGTTTGCCAGGTCTATAATTCTTACAAAGCTTTCGTCTACACTTTCAAGCACGACAAAATGCTTTTTACCCGGGATGTGCAGGATTACTTCGCAATCTTCCAGGTCTTTAAGAGTATCGATATCGGTTGTAACGACTCGGCAGTAAAGACCCATTCTTTGTAAAAACTGCTTCATTGCCAACAGATTCGTTTGATTACCTGCTTCGATTGCAAGTTTGGCAAGTTGTTGGTCGGTAACATCTTTGCCCAGCTTCGAGATACTATGTTTTAACGCCGCCGTTGCACAATTTTGCTGTGTTTCGTTTGATGCAAAAACTAATCTTTCAGTCAAAAGCTGGTCTGTATCGATTAATTCCGAATAGCGATACATCGCAGGCTTGTCGGTAATAGAAGAGGCGTATTCAATCAGAGCATCGGCTTCGTAGTCAATATTGAATTTATCAGCGGCGGGAATGCTGCCTTCGATATGGGTAATATCCCAGAAGTCCCGCTTTAATAACCTGTTTGTTCCAGCTTCATATCTTTCTAACAAAATGGTTGAAGGCACCCAGTTACCGGATACCAACTGGTAATCAGAATATTTTTTGGAAGTGACCGCATTGTCTGCCCCTGTTGTTATGCAGGAAATAACAGCATAATTTTTTGCGGGGTCCAGAATAAATAACATTTGCGTGCCGTCCGTATTGCTAAGTGACAGATTTACCTGGGTTTGGCCATCGGCATATTTTTCAATTGCTTCGCTATCAGCAGCAGTAAGATTATCATACGAATAACGCCCATATCCCCAGGGAACCACACCGGCTGTTAACGGCCCGTTGACAACGTGTGGAGTTTGGTCCGTTGAGTCAACAATCGCATGATTGCCCGGCAGAAAATAAGTGGTGTAATTCTGACCGTCCCAGGCGAATATACGTCTGGCATTCCAGTCTAAGTTAAACTGCTCGGTCATAAAATTATCTGCCAAGTCTTCGGAAGGCCTTACCGAATCGTGGCGTGAATTTACGTTTATTTCCCAATAAAATCTATCCCCATCAAATCTTATGATTACCGTCGAGCTCATTGTGTATTCATTAGACAATTCGTGACGGACATTGAACGGTATGGCATCGAGTTTAATTTTTTTCAAATCTTCAGTCAGTTCCCGTTTGTTCGGATTGCTTTGGTACTCAGCGATTTTTTCATTGATTTGATTGTTGACTTCTTCCGAACTTGTTGTTTTTGGAGCTTTGTATTCTTCATTGATTGCTTCAATTGTACCTGCCGGTATCCACGTTTTTCTGGGCTGAGCAGTCAGTTGCTGAAAGATTTGCAAGGTCTGGGCTCTGTCGAGGAGTCTGTCTGCAAGAGCAGTGCAATTAACCAATAAGACAACAAGCACCATCAGTAATGAAATTTTTTGTGTTCTCATAATTACCACCTTTCCTTGAATTTAGGCCTGTAAAAATTGGTTTGACAACCTAAAGTAATTAGCAAGCAAAATAACTTGAATATGCGTGTTTGCTCCTCTGTATGTTGTAGCGATTCACACTTGAGAGATGTTGATTATTTTCTGGCAGGCTTTTTAAAAGGCAAAAGAGCCTGGCATTAGAGGCGAACCAATATGCCTTTACTGCAAGGAACGAAAGACTGTCCCTTAAATACACATATATTAGATACGCGATATACACTCCAGTTACACGATATAAAATATAAATTACAGAAAATCGACAACCGGCCGATTATTGAATTTTGTCAAGCCAATAATTGCTAAACAGTGCAAAATCTATAAAATTAACATTCCTGTCATTATCAATGTCGGTTCCCTGACACCATCCCGGACAGCTGCAGTCTTCTGCCAGCCAGTATGAGGTAAGTATTGCAAAATCGATAAGGTTAATCTCGTCGTCTTTATTAAAATCACGAGTGCAAACGTTGCACTTCGTCACCTCAAGCCAATAGTTAAGAAATAGCGTTAAATCCTCGAAGTCGACGTCACCGTCAACATCGAGGTCGGACCCCTCGCACCAGTTGGGGTTGTTACAAGTGTAAACCTGCCAGTATGAAGCAAACACCGAAAGGTCCATAAAGTTAACTTTGGTGTCATTATTGAAGTCGCGTGTGCGAACATGGGAGAAAGAAATCTCATAGGTAGGTTCCGTGGAAAACCATTCGTATAATCCCACATTGCAGTTACCTACACCTGTTGCCTGGTAGTCGGCAATAAACCAATCACCGGCATTGGCGTCCATATCAGTATTAAAGGAAATTGCTTGAAATTGGTTATCTTCCCAGCAGTATATGTACGGCTCTGTTCCTGCCGCGTCAAATGCGCGTGCCCCCCAGAGAAATCCATAATCTTTGTTTGTCTCTTTAAGCATTAAGTCGCCAGGCCAATACTCTCCGACATCTGAATTTATAATAATTGTCAGCCAGGTTCCGACCATAATTTCTCGACCGTCAAATGGGGTATTACCGTCAGCCTCGCATACTCTTATCGAGACTTCTCCAAAGGCTGCCACGGACGTACCCAAAAATAATGTCAGTAGTATCAGATTTTTCATAATTTAGCCTCCTGCAGAAATGTATTATTTGGGTAAAAACGCTAAAAAACAGGCGTGCAACTATCGGATGTTGTCCGTTGGCCATCTCCATCACCCTCTTGGTATAAACGCACGTAAATTATATGTCGGATGTGTCGAAAATCAAGGAAAATGTTGCCTTGTGGCGGATAAAAAATAACAAACTGAGAGTGACTGGAAGGATTCTGGGGATACTGCCCTGAATATTATAGCGTTGTTGCAGGTTTAATGGAGTACTCGTACCGGGTCTATGGGGGGCTGAAGACGGAGAAAACGAGGGCAATTAAATTTGTTGCTCCTTGTCATTATGCGAGATATATTGCGTAAATAAGCGAAAAGTACACTCAGCAGCTCAAATGTATAAAGTCAGGCCCCGGTATTGATGAGCCGATATGTATATGATAGACGTGTAAGATAATAGGGTCTATGGTGTGAGGTTTTTAAGCTATTGCTCTTTCCTTATCAGGAAATTCTTTTAGTTGAGCATAGTTGAAAACGGGTCCATCTGTGCAGACAAACTTTTCGCCGATATTGCAGTGGCCGCATTTTCCTATGCCGCACTTCATATAACGCTCAAGGGTTATGTAGATATTCTCATCTTTGAATCCAGACTTCAGGAGGTTCAAAACAACGAATCTAATCATAACCGGCGGGCCACACACATACGCAACTCCATCGGAAGTAGCCATATCGGTCTTATTCCATAACTTTGTAACTACTCCGACATCTCCCTGCCAGCTTTGGTCAGGCTCATCGACCGTGAGGTAAATCTCGGTATTGTCAACCTGCTTCCAGGCCTTGAGTTCTTCTTTGAAGCAAAGCTCATTAGGAGTCTTGGCACCGTACAGGATTTTAATCTTTCCAAAGTTGCCGTGCCCATATAAGACCGATTTTATCAAACCTCGTAACGGCGGTAGGCCAATACCACCTGCGATAAAGTACAGGTTAATTCCCAAGACCTCTGCCACAACTGCTGAGGTTTTGAAAAATTATGGTTACAGCACCGCAGCATTTGGAAAATGGCATATGACGCCTGCAACTGAGTGCAGTAAGGCAGGGCCGTTCGATAACTGGCCGACGGGATTCGGGTTTGAATACTTTTATGGCTTCCTGGGTGGAGAGACCTCGCAGTATGAGCCTTTCCTGGTGAAGAACACAACGTATGTAAATCCGCCCAAAACACCTGAAGAAGGGTATCATCTCACTGAAGATCTGGCGGATAATGCGATTGAGTGGCTTCACAATCATCGCGCTATACATCCGGATAAACCGTTTTATATGTACTGGGCAACCGGAGCTATTCATGGGCCTCATCACGTGCCAAAAGAGTGGGCGGACAAGTATAAAGGTAAATTCGACGATGGATGGGACGCCTATCGTGAGCGAGTCTATAAGAAAATGCTGGCAGCGGGCACGATACCGCCTAATACCAAGCTGACCCCAAGGCCGGAAAACCTCGCTTCCTGGGAAGGTATCCCGGAAGATGAAAAACCTTTTCAGCGGCGACTCATGGAGGTTTTGGCCGGATTTGCCGAACATACCGACCACCATGCTGGAAGGCTTATTGATGAACTGGATAAAATGGGAATAGCTGACAATACGTTGATCTTCTACATCTGGGGCGATAACGGTTCCAGCTCAGAAGGCGGCAATGGAACAATAAGTGAATTGCTTACGCAAAACCAGATTCCGACCAAAATCGAAGATCATCTCAAGGCATTGGATGAATTAGGCGGTATGGATGTGCTGGGTAGCCCATTTACCGACAATATGTTCCACGCGGGTTGGGCCTGGGCTGGATCAACTCCTTACAAGGGCACTAAATTATTAGCCGCCTATTTTGGCGGAACCCGCCAGCCGTTGGCAGTCGCCTGGCCCAAGAAGATTAAGCATGATAAAACGATACGCCCGCAATTCCACCATGTGATTGATATTTCTCCCACCATTTATGAGATATTGGACATCACACCGCCAAGAACGGTGAACGGTTATCCTCAAGATCCCATTGATGGGGTAAGTATGGTGTATTCATTCAGCGATGCCAAGGCACCCACCACAAAGAAAACTCAGTTTTTTGATATTATGGGCAGTCGCGGGATTTATTCCGATGGGTGGTTCGCCTGCACCTTCGGGCCACGTATTCCCTGGTTAACAGTTTCGCCGGGATTGGCTACATGGACCCCCGACAAGGATGTCTGGGAGCTTTATAACCTTGAGGAAGATCATTCGCAGGCCAATGACCTGGCCAAACAAAATCCTGACAAGTTGGACGCTCTTAAACAGCTGTTTTTGATCGAGTCCGCGAACAACAATAACCTGCCGCTTGGCGGCGGCTTATGGTGTTTTCTGCATCCTGAAGATTCATTGGGGAATCCTGCCACTGAATACAATTTGGGTGGCGATGTAACACGTATCCCGGAGTTTTCAGCACCAAAAATCGGCAGAAAACATAGCAAGATCACCATTAATGCGGATATTCCGAAAGATGGCGAAGGTGTCTTGTTTGCAATCGGCGGTTTTGCCGGAGGTCTCACCTGTTACTTAAAAGACGGGTATCTGAATTACGAGTACAACCAGTTTGAGGTGAGAAGGACCAAGCTGAAGTCCTCAAAGAAACTCTCCGCAGGCAAATCGGTCATTGAGATTGTGCTGGTTCCCAAAGGTGATGGCATCCTGAAATCAGGTGATGTAACCATTCAAGTGAATGGAAAAGAAATGACAAAAGGGACGGTGCCTATTCTGGCAAATCTGCTATTCAGCACCGAAGGCCTGGATGTAGGAACCGATCTCGGGTCGCCGGTTTCCATGGATTACTATCATGAAGCACCCTTTGCATTCAACGGTACGATTGAAAATATGAATGTAAAGTATTTGAAATGACAAAATGACAACGGACCTGCCCGTCCAACTGAAGGAGCGGGCAGGTTCATTCTCAAAATGAAAGACGTTCTCAAAATGACTGAATCGAAAAAAGAGTCAACTCCTTTGCCGCAAGGCATTCACATGATGGCCAAGCCCATCGGTCCTGCGTGTAATTTGAACTGTGAATACTGTTTTTATCTTGAAAAAGATAGTCTCTTTCCGAAAGGCGAGAGTTTTCGTATGTCTGACGAAGTCCTTGCCGCTTACATTACCAAATACATTACATCACAGCCTACACCTGAAGTTGAGTTTGTCTGGCATGGTGGCGAACCCACATTACTAAAGCTTGATTTTTTCAAAAGAGTTATCGAACTTCAGGCCCCATTTGTAAGACAAAAAAAGATTACCAATAATCTGCAAACAAATGGAATTCTTCTTGATGATGAATGGTGCAAATTTCTAAAGAAGCATAATTTTATGGTCGGTATCAGTATTGATGGTCCCAAAGATATCCACGACCGCTATCGGTGTGACCGCAGCGGAAGAGGCTCGTTCGATGAGGCTATGCGGGGCTTGAAGCTTCTGCAGAATCATAACGTTGACTACAACGTTATGGCGTGTGTAGCAAGGGAAAATGCTTATAAACCGCTTGAAGTGTATCATTTTTTCAAGGAGCAGGGCGTTGAGTTTATCCAGTTTGTTCCAATCATTGAAAGAATGGCAAGTTCCAAAGAAGAGCAATGCGGGCTTCGATTAGCATCTCCTGCAACGCTGGATAAAGACGAAGCCAATAACCATGTGACAGAATGGAGCGTTGAGCCTGATATATATGGCGACTTTTTAATTGCGGTCTTTGACGAATGGGTCAGAAATGATGTGGGCCAGACGTTTGTTATGAATTTTGAATGGGCTATGAACGCGTGGATCGGAAATCCTTCTCCTGTGTGCACCTTTGCCCGGCAATGCGGAAAATCGGTCATCTTGGAACATAACGGTGATGTATATGCCTGCGACCATTCTGTTTATCCCCAATACAGGTTAGGCAACATCCTTAAAGATAATCCGATTGAAATGGTTGAGAAGTCCATTGCCAAAGGTTTTGGCGTCAGCAAGGAATCAGCTCTGCCGCGTCAGTGCCGAGAATGCAAGGTATTAAACGCATGTTGGGGAGGGTGCCCCAAGCATAGGTTTGCGAAAACTTATTATGACGAACCGGGTTTGCATTATCTCTGTGATGGGTACAGGAAATTCTTCCTGCATATTCGCAAATACCTGCACGTTATGACCCAGCTTCTTGCAAACGGCTACCCTGCTTCCGATGTGATGAAAGCGTGCAAAGGCCCATTGATGATTATGGAGTAAAACCAATGAACAAAATGAAGAAAATCGGCATCATCCTACTGGGAGTCGTCATAATATTTTCTTTAGCAGTACTTTTGTGGCGGTCTGCTGAAAGCCCTTCCTCTGAAACAAAAGGGGCTGTTCCCAAAAACAAAGATTTTGCTCAAGCTCAACGTCTTGCCGGGCAATGGGTTCGGCCGGATGGCGGATATAGACTTGTCATAGAAGATGTCAAACCCGACGGATATTTGAAAGCCTCATATTTTAATCCCAAGAAGATCAATGTTTCTATCTCTAATTGGAAAGTTGAGGATGATCGTCTTCACCTGTTTATCGAGCTGCGTGATACTAATTATCCGGGCTCAAAATATACCCTGGTTTATGTGAATGAACAGGATTTGTTAACCGGAACTTATTTTCTGGCGGTGAAAAAAGAAACCTACAGCATCAAATTCTTAAGAATACCCGAAGGCCAAAATTAACATCACGAAAGGAGAAAGCAAAATGAAAACAAAACAATTATTCATTCTAGTAGTCTGTCACAGATAAAATACAGATATAAAGGTCTTTTTGCCGATATATC
>CAYUIE010000025.1:0-19439 GCA_964444665.1 uncultured Pirellulales bacterium | reverse complement strand
TCGTGTAAAATTGAAAAAACTATACCCAGTAATTTAGATGTGACAGACTACTAGCACTGGTGGTGTTTATCAGTATGATTGCCGGCTGTGAGGAAACTGGGCCGCCTAAAATGAAGATGACCACGGCCATTCCGAAGAGCATCACCAGGCGGGACACCAAGAGCATCTTTGAAATGACCGGCCGGAAAGAGACCTCGAAGGATTTCAAACCAGCCCCCGCTAAAATCAAAACCAACTTCGGTACGCTGAAGTTTACCGGTGGAGCTTTTCCAACGGATGCCTCAGTGCAGAAGATCTACGATGAGCTGGATTTGCAGCGCGCGACCCAAGCCTATATGGACTTCTTTCCGGCACTTTCACTCTATGCCATCGTCAAGTCGCAGATTCGGGACTTCGGCTTCAAGACCTCTTCGGACGTGGGAGTAATGGCCGATTTCATGAAACCGAGTGAGAACTACCTGACCGGCAATGACGTCACCGTTTACGCTTTTGCCTCAATCGATTTGAAGGTTGATGGGCCTACGGTGGTTGAGATTCCCCCCGGCATGTATGGCAACGCTAACGACGCCTACTTCAAATACCTCACCGACTTCGGTGCGACCGGACCCGACAAGGGCAAGGGTGGCAAATACCTCTTCCTTCCTCCCAGTTACGAGGGCAAGGAGCCTAAAGGATACTTTGTGATCCGCTCTCCGGGCTACCGGATCTGGGCTATGATGAGGGGATTCGGCGAGGTCGGTAACAGCGACCAGGCCGTGCGCTGGTTCAAGGAGCGTCTCAAGGTGTACCCGCTCGCAACGGGCCCCAGAAAAAGCACAGCTACTAACTGCTCGGGCCTGGGAGCGAATACACTG
Organism: uncultured Pirellulales bacterium; assembly: GCA_964444665.1. GTDB lineage: Bacteria > Planctomycetota > Phycisphaerae > Sedimentisphaerales > CAYZTY01 > CAYZTY01. The sequence continues at coordinate 18,585 of CAYUIE010000025.1, read as the reverse complement.
CCGCCGGAAGACGGCTCTGCATTCAAAATGCTGAATGAGATTATCCAGCATGAGCCTTCAGAATTGTTCAACAAGGAACAGCTCGGCCGGCTAGCCTCGCTTGGAATCGAGAAGGGCAAATCCTTCAAGCCCGATGCACGCATGAAACGCATCTTTGACCAGGCGGCGAAACAGGGCGTTGCCATGTCCCGTGCTATTGTTTACGCCTGTCGTGACCCTGAAATCAAATACTGGCCAGACCGGCACTGGGAGAAGATGTTTGTGCGCAATACGGAATTCGTCAACAACGGCCACCGGGATATCGACGCGCGCACACTATGGCACTACCAGGCCATTTGCGTCTCGCCGAACCTGCTCTCAACCACCCCGGGCGTCGGCACAGCTTACCTGACCGCTTTTAGGGACAAAGACGGGAAATACCTGGATGGTGCCAAGCGCTATCGACTGTGCGTATCGGCCAATGCCCCCGTCAAGCGCTTCTGGGCGGTGACAGCCTATGACTCCATGAGCCGGAGCCTGCTCGACTCGGGAGGTAACATTACCGTCGGCAGCTTAGGGAATCCCGACGTGAATCCTGATGGCTCTGTGGACATCTACTTCGGCCCGAAAACGCCAAAGGGTAAAGAGAAGAACTGGATCCAGACCGTGCCCGGCAAGGGATGGTTCGTCGTCTTCCGATTCTACTGTCCGCTCGAGGGCTATATCGAAAAGACCTGGAAGCTTAATGACTTCGAGCTGGTTAAGTAATTGATAGAAAGAATTTGCACGGGGCGGTTCGCGGCGCAAAACGCCCCTTGTAGAAATAAAAGTAACTGGAGTAATTAAAAAATGAAAATACCAACGATTATGATAGCAATGGTTTTAATTTGCTTGTTTGGTTTTATCGGCAGGAGTTACGCAGAAGATGCTTCAAAGCCGAAAGAACCTGATTTCAGTAGTTTAAAACTAACTGGCGATTGGTATGGCCAACGGACAAAGCTTGCTGAGAATGGAATTACTATTGATATTGATATGACACAAACATTTCAAGGGGTACTGCATGGAGGTAAAGAGAAAAACTGGAAGTATGGAGGGTCTTTAGATTACTGGCTTAAACTTGATTTTCAAAAGATGGGGCTTTGGGAGGGGGCTTATGTCGAGTTGCGTGCGGAAACACAGTTCGGAGAATTCATAAACAGTGACACTGGTTCGGTTATACCAGTGGCCACGGACGGTGTATTTCCACTGGCAGAGAAGCATATAACAACATTGTCCTCTGTAGTATTCACACAGTTCCTTTCTGAAAGCTTTGCAATTTTCTTTGGCAAGATAGATACTTTCAGTGGAGATAACACCTTTTTTGCCGGAGACAGAGGCAAAGAAAACTTCATGAATTTGAATTTCGTAGCTAATCCTGTTATACTAACAACCGTTCCATACTCAACACTTGGGGCTGGAGCAGTCTTTTTCTTCCCAAGTGCAACTGCCGAGAATCCGGCAACTTTAAATTTTGCATTTTTGGGCCCTGATGGACAACCGGATACAGCAGGATGGGAGGATGACTTCGAAAATGGGGAAGTATATGCTGTTGAATATTCGCAGCCCACTAACTTCTTTAATCTTCCCGGAAATCAAGTATTTGGTACGACTTACAGCACTAAGGATTTTACAGCTTTAGACCAGGATAACCGACGAATTCTCGGTGCACTTCTTGGGCTGGATACTTTGAAGGAAAATGAAGGTTCATGGTGCTTCTATTACAATTTCTCGCAATATATGTTTACAGAGAAGCAAGATCCAACACAGGGTATTGGGCTTTTTGGTCGGTTTGGATTGGCTGATGATGAAACCAATGTGTCGGAAACCTTCTACAGCATAGGCTTGGGCGGCAAGGGTATTATAGAAGGACGAGATAGTGACACTTTTGGAGTAGGTTATTATCACATTAGTCTTTCCGATGAATTGGGCAATGTGATTTCGGACCGCTTTGGTGATTCGGATGGTTTAGAGATTTTCTACAATATTGAAGTAACTCCCTCCATTCATATTACCCCTGATTTCCAGATTATTGAACCCAGTGATGAGAGTGTTGACACTGCTTATATAGCGGGAATGAGGGTTAAAATAGACTTTTAGTGTGAAAAGAAAGTGAAAACGACAAAATACAATGTTCTATTAATGACCTTTATACTTTTGATATTTACTGCATCTGTCCTTGCAGCTGAGATATATGATTTGGTCATCCTCAACGGCCGGGTTATTGACCCGGAAAACAACCTTAAACTCATTTTGAAGGACGGATAAGATTTACAAGAACACTCTTTAGGTGAGATGAAATGAAAAACTCGATACAATCAATTTTGATTGTGTTTTTAATCGCAGTTCCTGTTGCATGTCCAGTGTATGGTCAGGAGCCGATGGGTAAATCTAACGAATGGGAGATACGTTTAATACCATATTTCTGGATGCCTTCAATGAAAGCCGATGCAACTTTCAGTGGTCTCTCCGGCAGTGTAGATTTGGGCTTCGATGACATCATTGATCATCTTGACTTTGCCGCGATGGGCCGTGTGGAGGCGTGGAAGGGTAAATGGGGGCTTACTTTCGACGGCTTGTTTATGAATCTCGGAGCAGACGGAAGCTTTGAGGGCTCAAGGGGTGCGGTTAATTTCGACCTTGATGCGGATGTCAGGTTAGGTATGGCCGATTTTGCAGTGGCTTATCGCCTCTTTGAGACACAATTTGGTAATAATAACGAGCAGCGACTGGCCTTTGAACCCTACGGCGGACTTCGATACGCATATCTGAGACAAAAGATAGATTTAAATGTCACCATCATTGGCGTCGGTTCGATAGGTGCAACACTCGGCGGGTCTGAGGATTGGGTTGAACCTTTTGTAGGCGGTCGGATTATTTGGGACCTGAATGATAAGCTGGCACTTAATGTCAGAGGTGACGCAGGTGGATTTGGAATCGGCAGTGCATCCGATTTATTATGGCAAATTTCCGGAGGTGTGGATTATAAGTTCTCAAAAAATATTATTCTCAATGCGGGCTATCGTTATGTTGACCTCGACTACAGCCGCGGCAGCGGCTCAAATGAGCTTGGAATTGATTTGCAGGCAAAAGGTCCTTTTGTAGGTCTGACAATTCTGTTCTGAACTGAAAATAAACATATGAATCCAGGTCTTTAAACAGGAAAGGAGGTTAACTTAATGAAATTAGTTAAGGTGTATTTTTGAGTGGAAAATTTTAACTGCAAAATAATTGAAAGAAAGGATGGATAACTATGAAAGCGAAAATAAACTTAATTTTCATCAGTGCGATAATAATGGCCGCTTGTATTATTGTACCAGCTCAGGCAGAAGAAGCAGCGAATGACAGCGCTTCTGATTTAGCTAAAAAAACACAGAACCCCGTAGCGGATATGATTAGCCTTCCGTTCCAGTATAATACATACTTCGAGACAGGACCCAAAGCAAAAACACAAAATATCCTTCTAATCCAGCCGGTAATTCCGATTAGTCTGAATGAAGACTGGAATTTTATTGCACGGCCCATTATTCCACTGTTGGAACAACCACCGTTGATAGATACCCAGAATCGAAACTATGGACTCGGTAACATCCAGTTTCAGGGGTTCTTCTCACCCAAAGAAAAAGTGGGAGATTGGATATTAGGCTTTGGTCCCTACCTGGAATTTCCAACGAATTCCGGTCCTGACGGCAGGTTTGGGTCGGATAACTGGTCGGCTGGTCCCGCGTTTGTTGCCTTGCAAATGAAAGGCCCCTGGGTATTCGGCGGCCTGCTCACTCAACTCTGGTCATATTCCGGAAGCGACGACGAAGTAAACATAACGGCTTTCCAACCGTTTATTAACTATAACTTGGAGGACGGCTGGTATCTTTCGGCTGCTCCTACCATTACGGCCAACTGGTCGGCAGCTGACAGCGACGACCAGTGGACCATCCCAATCGGCGGCGGTATCGGCAAGGTTTTCAAAATCGGCAAACAACCCGTGAATGCTTCTATAAGAGCCTATCACAACCTTGAATCTCCAACAGGCGGCGCCGACTGGCAGCTACAGTTCCAGATTCAGTTTCTTTTCCCGAAATAAAAGAAAACGGGAAACCAAAAAAGGTACATAAAATACGACTCGAAAGAAAGGAGATTTTAAAAATGAAAAAGGTAACACTATTAACACTGCCGGCGGTTTTTGTGATGGTCCTGCAGAGCGGCTGCGGCGATGTGAAGCAAAGCAGAACGGAATTTCTGAGCGATTATTCGAAGCTTACGGCAGCCTCTGATGAAAATTATCGCTATGTGAACGAGCAGGCCCTTGATGAGTACTCAAGTTTTATCGTTGACGAGGTGGAAGTCCACTTTTTCGACGGTGCTTCGGCAATAAAGGCAAAAAGTGAGGGGAAGATCACCGAGCAGGAGTTGAAAGACCTGACGAATTACTTCCACTCTGCAATTGTAAAGGCAATCACGGCTTCTGGGCATAAAGTTGTCCACCAGTCAGGTCGGGGTGTTGCCAGGCTCCGCATAGCCCTTACAGATATCAGCGAGACCAGTGCGTTGAATATACTACCGCAAGCCAGTCTGATGGGTGCCGGAATAGGTGGAGCGGCTATGGAAGCAGAGCTCGTGGATTCGGTTACAGGTAAGCAGATAGGAGCGGTTATTGAAACACGAAAAGGCAGCAGGATACCATTTTCCAATCTTGGTGACTGGACCACTGCCAAGGGCGTAATGGACCACTGGGCAAATCGGCTAAAAGAAAAACTTGAGTAAGCCCATAACCGGTAAGAAAAACAACTGGCCGGAGGTATAGTCATGATAATAAGGAAACTCACTCGCGTACCTGACGCTGCTGCTTACCGTCACCGAGTCAAGCGATGTGAAAGGACCGTAGCTGACGATCTCGGCAGGCTAATACCCTCGGTTGTATTCGGCTTACGTACCGATTGATTTTATAAATTATTATGGCACGGTTAACAGGCTTTCGGAAATAATATGGCTGATATCGACTATAAATTAGATGGGGAGAACCTGAAAATAGTCATACAGGGGCGGCTGGATGCAGACTCTGTAGGCCGAATCTGGCCTGAGGCCATTAAGAGATTATCTAACACCAGGCCTGCCGTTCTGGAAGTGGATGCCGCCGAGATTGAGTATTGTGACGGCGTCGGGGCGGCTTTGCTGCTGCAGTTGAAAAAGAGACAGGAAAAAGAAAATCGACAGTTCCTGATTAAGGATTTAAGGCCTGAATTCGAGCAGCTCATAAAAATATTCGACCCCGGCCGAATAAGTGAGTACATCCCTGAGAAGTTTTCACTAAAAAGAGTAGTAGAAAAAACGGGTAATATCGGCTGTCAGTCCTGGAATGATTTTAAGGTACAAGTCAGCTTCCTGGGTGAATTAACAGTAAAATTTTTCAGCACAATTTTCAGGCCCGGGAGCATTCGCTGGACTGATACCTTTCTAATCGCCGAGAAAAGCGGGGCGAACGCGGTTGGTATTACCTGTCTGCTTGGTTTTCTAATCGGCCTGATTCTCGCATTTCAATCAGCAATAGCCATGCAGAAATTCGGAGCTCAAATATACGTGGCCGACCTTGTCGTGATTTGTCTTTTCAGGGAGCTTGGTCCATTAATCACGGCCGTCATTTTCGCAAGCCGCAGCGGCTCGGCCTATGCCGCTGAAGTCGGCACGATGAAAGTAAACGAAGAGATTGACGCATTGACAACTATGGGTATTGACCCGGTGAAGTTTTTAGCGGTACCGCGTATGATATCCGGTGTGCTTATGATGCCCCTTTTAACGATGTTTAATCTCTTGTCCGGCATAATAGGATGTGGATTAGTTATGCTTTCACTGGGTTTTCAACCTGTGACTTTTATGAATCGAATTCAGTCGGCGGCAAGTCTTGGTGACTTGGCGGGAGGTATGGTTAAGACCCTGGTTTTTGGTTCGATGATTGCCGGCATAGGATGTTTGAAAGGCCTGCAGACCGGTACCGGCGCAAGTGCCGTCGGAGATTCCGCGACCAAGGCGGTCGTCAGCGGCATCATTGCCGTAGTTCTCGTAGATGGTGTTTTCGCCGTTGTTTATTTTTATCTTGGGATATAAAAAGCTGCAATGAAAACCGATTATGAAACTGTAATACGAGTCGAAAATCTTACGGCCGGGTATGGCGATATCGCGATAATTAAGGACATCAATTTCGAGGTTCAGGCCGGTGAAGTATTAATCATTTTAGGAGGTTCCGGCTGCGGCAAAAGTACGCTTTTGAAGCACATGATTGGTCTTTTACCACCTGTTTCGGGTAAGGTTTTCATCGAAGGCAATGATATAGTCTCGGCCTTGGGGCAGGAGAGGATTAATATTCTGCGAAGAATAGGCGTTATGTATCAGAACGGAGCCCTTTTTGGCTCAATGGATTTGATGGAGAATATATGTTTAGTCCTTGAAGAATTTACGGACTTACCGAGTGATGCTATGGAGCTTATAGCAGAAATGAGGCTTAAGGTGGTCGGCCTGGAGGGTAATTCACATAAAATGCCTTCGGAGCTCAGCGGTGGCATGAGAAAAAGAGCGGCCATAGCTCGTGCTATGGCTCTTGACCCGAAGATACTATTTCTTGATGAGCCCTCGGCGGGACTTGACCCTATCACCTCATCACAGCTTGATGATTTAATCATAGAGCTATCGAGAAGCCTTGGCATTACGTTTGTTATAGTGACGCATGAGCTGCCGAGTATATACAAGGTGGCGGACAGGGTAATAATGCTTGATAAAATCACTAAATCCATAATTGCTACGGGCAAGCCTGATTATCTGCGTGAGAATAGTGATAACGCCTGGGTAAGGCAGTTTTTTAACAGGGAATCATAAATGCAATTTTGATTTTTTTACCTAACAGTATAGAAAACCGGATACTTTTATACACGGGAGAGAGAAATGAGTGAGAAACCGAATTATTTCAAAATAGGCTTGTTTATTATTATATCTGTAACCTTAATAGTAATCGCCGTTGTTATATGGGGCGCAGGGCTTTTTAAACAAGAAAAGGTTTATTTTGAGACATATTTTGATACGGCTGTTAGCGGATTAAGCCCGGGTGCGTCGGTTGAATTAAGTGGAGTTAAGATAGGACAAGTTGAAAACATAGATTTTGTTTCGGCTATTTATGATATATCGACTGACCCGACAAAAGTATCAAAATATGAGCGTTATGTAAGGGTTGTGTGTTCTATAGACAGAAAAGGGGCCGATGAACGAGCAGGTATTATTACAGATGAGCAAAGAGAAGCTCGCACAAAACACTTGATAGAACAGGGTCTGAGACTCAGGCTCGCCTCGAATATACTAACCGGCCAGTCTTATTTGGAAGGGACATTCCTGGATTCGAAACGTTTCCCCATTATGGAAATTGTGTGGAAACCTATACATGTGTACGTTCCATCAGCACCGGGAGAGATTTCCACTTTGTTGGATTCGGTGGATAAAATTCTTACAAAGCTGGAAGAAGTTGACTTCGTAGGTATGACCGAAGAAGTAAAAGGGTTCTTTGCCGACATTCGCCAGACTAATAAGCATATACAGACACTGCTGACAAATCCGGACCCGAATACTGAAACCTCTAATCTTGCACAGGTATTGACCAGTCTGAATAGTACTTTGGAGGTTATAAACAGGGAAGTCAGGTCTCAAAGTCCTGAGGTCGAAAAATTATTACATAATCTAAGAGCTATTTCAGATGATATAAAAGAATTAACGGAAAATCTCAAAAAACATCCTTCGGAAATAATATTCAGCCAACCACCAGCAAAATCGGAGATGATAAAATGAATAGAAAAGTAATGACACTATGTAACCTAATGATTTTATCAATTATGTTGTCTGGATGTGGAGGCAGAACAGCTTACAATCAAAGGAATTTTATCCTCGAAACCTCTCGAAGCAGTCCGCAACTACAGGCAGGCACAGATGTAATTCTTGATGTCCAGAGTTTCAGCATTGACAGGGTCTTTAGCACAAAAAGCCTTGTATACAGAAAGGGACAATCAGAATACGAGACTGACTTTTATAACCAGTTTTTAATTATGCCGGATGATATGATTACGGACAAGACCCGCAGCTGGCTCTCAGAATCGGGGCTGTTCAAATTAGTATTAAAACAGGGTAGTTTTGCCGATGCGACCCACCTGCTGGAAGGGAATATAATCGCACTATACAGCGATTTCAGGGATAAAAACTCGCCCAAGGCAACGATGAAGATTTGCTTTTTCTTAATACAACTATCAGATAAAACTGTTGTTTTTTCGAAGACTTACGAAGCAACCTCAAGGTCCGGTGAAAGGACAGCAGAATCACTGGTTAAATCATTTGATGATTGTCTGACAAAAATATTATCAGATTTTGAGCAGGATTTACAGGACCAGTTGTAGACGTACGGAGGAAGGCATGTACTTCAGGATAGATAAAGGTAATTTAAAACTAACCATTTTTCTGGTGTTTTGTTTAGCCTTTGCGGCCTTCGGAGCTATTAAAGAGGAAGAGATCGCGGAAAAAGCTGCCGAGAAAGCCGCAGAAAAAGCCGTAGAAAAAGTCGTAGAAAAGGTTACTGAAGAGGCCGTGGAAAAAGCCGCAGAAAAGGCTGAGCTTACAACCAAGCGTCCCGAGGAATGGTGGGAACCGACAAAGGTTTACTTCATGGTGTTCGTAATAGACATTGACAAAATAGATGATGCTGCCCAGAGTTTTATGGCAAACGTTTTTGTAACTCTTCGTTGGAGAGATGAACGTCTCGCACATCAGGGCCGCATTCGTACTGTACCGCTCGAGGAAACATGGAATCCGGGTGTGATAATTGCCAATAAGGGAGGCCTCATGCAGACGTCGATGCCTGAAGTAGTCAAGATTGCTCGTGATGGCTCCGTCACATATAGTCAGCGATATACTGGGCCGTTGTCTCAACCGCTGAAATTGTCGGAATTTCCATTTGACCAGCATCGCTTTACTATTCAATTCGTAGCTCCTGGCCATACTCCTGAAGAAGTGCAGTTTATACCGCAACCTGCAAGCTACGACCCCAATGTCATTGGCGGAGCTATCTACCATGAGCTTTCGCTGCCGGACTGGAAAGTAATCGAATATGTGGCTGAGACCCGTCCTTACAAACCTGCCGGAAATATCGAAGTGGCAGGGTTTGTTTTCGAATTTGCTGCCAAACGTTACGCAGTCTATTACATCTGGCAGGTAATCGTGCCGCTGGTTTTGATTGTCATGATGTCCTGGGGAGTTTTCTATATTGACCCAGCCAATGCCGGTTCCCAGATAGGAGTAGCCACAAGCTCCATGCTGACCCTGATTGCTTATCGATTCATGCTCGGCAATCTGATTCCACGCCTGCCTTAGATGACTCGGCTGGACTACTTCACACTGGGCAGCACCATCCTTGTCTTTTTAACGCTGACTGAGGTAATTATAACAATAAACCTGGTACTAAAGGAGAGGCACAAAATCGCCCTTAAAATCGACCGCTGGTGCCGCTTTGTATTTCCCGCAGCCTTTATCCTGTGGTCCATTTGGTCCTTGATTCTCAAGTAAGAAGTGCCAATTTAATACTGATATAGAACCTGAATAAAGTATCAGTCAGCTTATATCATTAAGAAAGACTCTTAGGTATGAAAATTCGAATATATAAATTATTGAGACGGGGGTGGCGTGTCCGGATGTTGCGATTTCTTTTTTTAATGTTACCTGTCGTTTTTTTGCCAGCTTGTTCACCAATTGGCCCAAATACTGTCCCGAGGGATCGTTTTGAATATACGGACGCGATTTCCGAATCGTGGAAAAAGCAAATGCTGCTTAACATAGTAAAGGTCCGATATGCAGATGCTCCAGTCTTCCTGGATGTCTCCTCAATTATCAGTCAATATGCTCTGGAAACAGAACTTCAAGCCAGTACTAAGTTGGATGCGAGAAACAATCAGACATTCGGAGGCCGCAGCAAATATACTGATCGTCCAACCATCACCTACAATCCTCTGACGGGCGAAAAGTTTACACGAAACGTGCTGACTCCTATTCCACCTGCCGCAATTCTAAATCTTGTCCAGGGAGGCTGGCCGGTTGATCGCGTGTTGGCGGTTTGTGTTAAGTCCATCAATAGAATTGACAATCGCGCTGGCAGTCCTGCCTTTTTGCGAGGAGCTAATCCCAAATTCTACCAACTTATTTCCGAGCTAAGAGCTATCCAGCAGGAAGGTGGAGTTGGTGTTCGCATAGAGCAAAAAGAGGGAAATTTAAAATCAATAATATTTTTTGAGTCTAGTGATGATGAGGAAATAAAGCAGCGGCTATCAGGAATAAAAAAACTGCTGAATCTTAGTCCGGATGTAAATGAATATACGCTCGTTTATGGCCGTGTGCCTAAATCGCAAACAGAATTGGCAATCCTAAGCAGGTCGCTTATGGAAATCATGCTTGAGTTGTCCACATATATAGATGTTCCCCAAAAGGATCTGGATGAAGGCCGAATCCTGCCAACACTCCACCGATCTGTCGAAGAAAGCACTGGTATGCCACCTCTGATTCATATACATAGCAGTACCAATGAACCATCCGATGCATACATTTCCGTTCGATATAGAGATTATTGGTTTTACATCGATGACAAAGAACCAAGATCAAAAGGTATGCTTACCTTTATTATGATACTCTTTAGCTTAGCTGAAACCGGAGGTCCATCCCAGGCACCGTTAGTCACAATTCCCGCAGGATAATAAATTGAACGAAAGAAGAAAAATAAAACACGCCTTTTTTAAGGAATATATGAGTGATAAATATAATTTTCTTCTGACAGGCGAAGTTGCACTCATAGCTTTATACCCCCTGGTTGAAGCTATTGATACTAAGTTTCCGTTAATGCACCTTATATTTTTAGGAGTGGTTATACCTGGTTTATTTGTCGTGATTCCTTTCAGAGCATTCCTATATGTAACATCGTTGGCGATGATTTCTTTCGGATTTCACATCTTATCATCCCTGGGATTTTTCTACGGACCAATTGAAAAACACTTTGAAGTATTAAGACTTATTCTCAACATAACCTTTTGTTCAGTTATAATAGTCTGTTTAATAAGGAGCATGTCATTACGTCAAACCATTACACATGATATTGTTAAGGGTGGCATAAGTGCTTATTTTCTTATGGCAGTACTATGGGCGCTTATTTATCAGTTACTTCTTACTGTCAGTCCTAATGCCTTTGCTAATGTTGAGAGTAAATCCACTGACTGCATTTATTACAGTTTTGCCACGATAACAACCCTAGGGCCGGGAGATGTTACTCCCATTAGCACCTGGGCAAAGTTCTTGGCAGTTCTTGAAACATTCCTTGGGCAAATATATCTGGCCACATTTGTAGCTCGCCTCGTAGCATTCAGCATTATGAAGAAACAGGAGATGAAAAATGAAAACTATACGAATAGTGAAGCCTGTTAGGAATGTGGTTTTCATCATAGTTTTGCAGGGAGTTGCCGGCTGTGCGCTTCAGCGCAATCCTGTGTCATTAGCCGGGATATCGGATGGGTGCTTGGCGGGTCTTTCAAAAGTCCGTTACTGGGAGGTGTAGCACAGTTCTGGTGTTTTTAACGCTTGCGGAAGTAATTGTAACAATAAACCTGACACTGAAGGAAAGGCAAAAAATCGCCCTTAAAATCGACCACTGGTGCCGCCTTGTATTTCCCCCAATCTTTATCCTGTGGTCCATTTGATCCTTGATTCTTTAGTAAACATGATAAAGTAACAAATGCTCAGTCTTGACTATCAAAGGATTATTTTATGAATCTCACAGTAAACCTGAAACAAACAAAGCCAGGAATTATAACCTTGTCGCCCGTAGGAGTTATTAACACAGAGACTTATGAAATTTTGGATAAGGAGATAAAAAAGGCCTTAAAAGAGCCGATCAAGACTCTTGTCCTTGATATGGAAGGTGTAAGTTTTATAAGCAGTGTAGGAATCGGTATTATAACCAAGGCCAAGGTTACTGCGGCCCGAAATAATGCAGAATTAGCGATGGTTCATCTTCAGCCTCAAGTCAAAAAGGTTTTTGAAATCATCCATTTGCGGCCTACCTTAAATGTTTTTGAAAGCATTGAGGAGTTGGATGAGTATCTTGAGAAGATTCAACGCAGAATTACAGACGGAGACTTGGATATCTAACATTGAGATAGCCTTGTTATAGGAGGGATTATGTCATTAGACTATTCAATAGAGTCCAAAATTTTTCCCGGAAAGGATGATGTAAGATGGAGCATGGCGGATATACTCGGTTACTTTGATAAGCAGGGAGCTATGAAAGTCTCCGACCTGCATATAAAAGTCGGCCTGCAGCCTGCATATCGGATAGATGGTAAACTTGTGAAATTAAAAGGCCAAGCGGTCACACAGGATGTAGCAAAAGCTTTAATATATCCTATGATAGGAGAAAGCGGAGTCAAGATGCTGGAACGAGACTTCAGCTACGATGCTTCATATAGTCACGGCAGGACACAGTATCGCGTAAATGCATTTATGGATAATGATGGAGTCTCTGCGGCAATCAGGATGCTTAGCAAAGAGGTGCTTCCGCCTGAAAAAATTGGTTTCCCCAATGATGTATGGAAAGATATTATCGAGCTCAAACAGGGTCTCGTAATAGTTTCAGGAATTACAGGTTCCGGAAAAAGCACTACCCTGGCTTCCCTTATTGAGAGAATAGCATCGACCCGGCAATGTCGTATTGTTACCCTTGAGGATCCGATAGAATATCTATTGAATCATGGAACTTCTATGATATCCCAAAGAGAGATTGGAAGAGAAGTAAGGTCGTTCTCAGATGGGGTTAGGTCTATGATGAGGGAAGACCCTGATATAATATTCATCGGTGAAATGAGGGATGTTGAAACAGTCTCGATGACGCTTTCGGCTGCCGAGACCGGGCATCTGGTCTTTTCAACACTGCACACTCGAGATGTTACAGGAACTATTACTCGTATACTAGATTTCTTCCCTTCCCAGCAGCACCTGGAAGTTCAAAACCAACTTTCTCTTGGGCTTGCTTATGTTATAAATCAAAAGCTCATACCTCGGAAGGACGGCAAAGGCAGAGTAGTAGCCATGGAGATTCTAAATTGTAACCATGCTGTGGGAAATCTGATTCGCACCGGCAAGCTGGTACAACTTTATACTATTCTCCAGATGAAGACTAAAAATCAGCCTGATGAGAAAATTATTACATTGGAAAATCACATAACCGGATTAATCAAGAGTGGACAAGTAGATTTGAAAGAAGCTCGTAAATGGGCCAATGATTCTCAAACATTCGATACCGTCATGAAGCCTAATATCGGAATGGAAAAATATTAAAAAGCGGCACTTAAAAGAGAATAGAATTAACAATCGTGAGTAAAAAGCAATTTATAATTTTATTAGTAATTACAAATGTTATCTCTGTTGGTTTGGTATTACTATTTCTAAGTCTTCGTCGGCCCCAAAAAGAAACAAGCACGGTTCATCCCACAGCAGACAAAAAACCGATAGATGTGCCGGAAGTCACTGAAGAACCGAAACAAACTGCTAAAAACAAAATAGATTCTATCCTAACTCAGTATGATGTAATTAAAAGTGGTCGTTATCGAGAAAGCATGAAGGCATACAGACAAGCAATACGGCAGGAACCGACTTACACAGCGGATTCGACTACCTCGGCTTACTACTATGCTGTTGAAGGTTCTTACGAAAAAGCGATAGAAACCTGTGAAAAAGAAATACAGGAATCTTCTCAATGGCCAACTCACTTTTATACCCTGGCATGGATTTACGCCAAAATAGGCCGATACGAAGAAGCGATTGTGGTTTCCAAGGAAGCTATAAAACTCCACCCACGGTATTCAAACATATGGCATGTTTTAGGATGGATTTATGCCAAGCAGGGCCAGAATGATAAGGCAATGGACGCCTGTAATAGGGCTCTTGAAATTGACCCTCACTCTGCACAATCCCATTATGGACTCGGACGGATATACCTGGTTCTCGATAATCCTGAAAAAGCGGTTGAATCTTTCAAGCAGGCTGTCCAGCTTCAATCTGATTTTGCAGAAGCCAACCTGTTTTTAGGATTAACCTATGCTGAACTTGGCAATCACAAAGAGGCCATAGATTCTTACAGCCAGGCACTCCTTTTAGATAAATACTACCCCGAGCCATACTTCTTACGAGGAGTTTCGTACGATGAAATCGGCCAGTGCAAAAAAGCAATAGAATCATTTAAAGAGGCAATTACATGGTACGCTGAAAAACAGTCTAAAACCCGTATTAATTCAATTGGAATAAAACCTGATATGGCAAATATCTACCATATCATTGGAGTATGTCACCTGAAAATAGACCAGTATTTCGAAGCCTCTCTCGCTTTCCAAAACGCGATTGACATCGACGGCAGCTATGCGGGAGCTCACTATGGCCTTGCTTTAGCTCACGTATTACTCGATGACAAAGATGCGGCCATTCGCGAGTATGAGGTCGTGAAGGCCTTAAAGGGTGAAGAAGCGGCTAAGCCCCTTTTGGATATTATTCAAAAGGACACCAATTTAAAACAATAATAGCACATTTTGTATGTGACTGGGAAATATGTCTGATTTACAAAAAGAACAGAATGGGCTGATTGTCGCTTCGCTTGTTGTTATTGCCATTGTTGCCATTGGTATTGTCCTGCTTTATGCCCGCTCCGTGCTGATACCGTTCGTGCTGGCTGTTTTCATCTCATTGCTTATTTCACCTATCCTCGATTTCCAGGTGCTTCAACTAAAAATCCCGCGGGCATTTGCGATTACAATTACTCTAATTATCGTTCTGACTATTCTGGCAGTTCTATTCCTGGCCGTAAGCCAGGCGATTCAGTCTATCGTATCTACCGCCGGTCATTATAGTGATAGTTTCGTAGAGCTCATTGAGATTGTACTTCAAAGGATTAAAGCCTGGGGTATCAGTCCCAATCAGGATGAAATCGTAGGAACACTGCAAAAACGAATTCCCGGCTTTATAACAAATGCTTTCGGAACTGCCTTTGGATTTATTTCCAGCATTGTTCTGGTTACAATTTTCGTCATTTTTTTACTGATAGGTAGAAATTCACACATAATCCACAAGGGGATTTACTCTGATATCGACCAGCAGATACGCCGTTATATCACAATCAAAGCAATAGTATCTACAGTGACGGGGCTTATAGTTTGGGCTGTTTTGGCGTTATTCAATCTCGAATTAGCGAATGTATTCGGGATACTCGCTTTTCTTTTGAATTTTATTCCATCGGTCGGCTCAATCATTGCCACTTTGCTGCCGATTCCTATAGCAGTAGCCCAGTTTCAAAATCCCTTGTTGATTATCCTTGTAGTGGGTATACCCGGAGCGATTCAAATGGTAATTGGAAATGGAATTGAACCGAGGTTGATGGGCAAAGGTTTACATTTGCATCCAATAACCATCCTGCTGGCTTTATCTTTTTGGGGTTTGCTGTGGGGGATACCCGGCATGTTCCTCGCAGTTCCGATGACCGCTGTTATTCGGATTATTCTCATGCAATTTGATATTCTTAAGCCTATTGGAAATCTTCTTGCTGGACAGTTACCTAAATCCAGAAAAAACACGTGATTAATTTACCATGGAATGCTCCCCCAAATTTGGTTCATATTTAATGAGAGTATAACCAAAAGATTTGATATTTTATTTAGCTTTAAAGAGATTTTGGAATGTAAAGATTTTAACAAAATAGCCAGCAAAATATCAGGAGAAGAAAAGTGAAAACTATAAGAATAGTTAAGCCTGTTAGGAATGTGATTTTCATCATAGTTTTGCAGGGACTCGCCGGTTGTGGGCTTCAGCGTAATCCCGTACCGTTAGCCAGGATATCTGATGGACGCCTGGCAGGCCTTTCAAAGATACGTTACTGGGATGTCCAGTACAACCCGGATGTTGAGATAGATTCAAGCGACCCTGCAGATTGCAGCTTTTTGGCATTATCCGGCGGCGGTGCTAAAGGGGCATTCGGAGCGGGTTTCCTGAACGGCTGGACCGACTCAGGGACAAGGCCGAATTTCAAAATAGTAACGGGTATCAGCACAGGGGCGCTAATCGCACCTATGGCTTTCCTCGGCCCGGAATACGACGATGAAATAAAGGAAAGTTATACAACAATCAAAACCAAAGACATCTTAAACGTTCAGGGTCTCCTTGGCTTCGGTGTTTTGCCTGTCCTTTTCGGTGAATCGTACGCCAGCACCAAACCACTGCAACATATGATAGCAGATTTGATGAACGAGGATATGCTGGAAGCAGTCGCCCGTGAATACGCAAAAGGCAGAAGACTTTATATAGGCACGACCAATCTGGATGCTCAGCGTGTCGTTGCATGGGATATGGGGGCAATCGCGAGCAGCGGTCATCCGGACGCTTTGAAATTATTTAAGAAAGTAATGCTGGCATCGGCGTCTATTCCCGGAGCGTTTCCACCGGTTTATTTCGATGTTGAAATTGACGGTAAGAAATACGATGAGATGCACGTGGACGGAGGCACAATCACCGGAGTATTCGGTTATGGTTTTATGTTATTTTCCGAACCTCAACCGAAAGGCCTGTGTAGTTTTTATATCATAAAAAACGGCAAGCTTGATGTCGAATCAAAACAGATTAAACGTCACTTCTTTTCCATCGCGGGACGCTCATTTTCCACTCTGATGAAAGCTCAATCATGGGGAGATATGATTAGACTCTACGAACTTGCCAAAGAAGACAATGTAGATTTCAGTTATATCAGCATCCCGAACAATTATGAACCCCAAGGAGATGAAATGTTTGACCCGGAAGAAATGAAGAGATTATATGATTTGGGCTACAGCATAGCTACCTCTGACAATCCCTGGCAAAAGGAAATACCTATTACCAGAAAAAGTCGAGAGTGGATCTGGACACCTTCAAAATAAGCTATTATGCCGGTGGCGTGGTCCGGCTCAGCAAAGAGATACAATGTTATATGAAAAATCCGAGTTGACATTTTTTTTAGGAGGGTAGTTGAGATGAAAAATGAAAATATTAAAAATTATGTTATTTGTTTTCTGCTTGGTTTTTGCATGGTTTTTCTACTTGGAGCAAGAACACGGTTTGTAGATAGCCACTGTCAATCTTCATTATCGGGTATTGGTTTTCGTGGAGAAGCTTATATAGCTATTACTAACACCTCCACTGGGAAGACGACCGTGCGTAGGATTGACAGAAATGACTTTACCTTGGATGAAGAAATTACATTTGATGCAGAATCTATCAACACAGACCAGCTCATGATCCACAACGGCCGGCGATTATCTCCAAAAACCAGAGACTAAGATTTTTTACAAAGACCAATATTTAGATTGCAGAATATGTAAACAGCCTGTCTTTAGTGGAGAATGATACTCCATAGATTACATAAGGGCAGCTAGTATAGAAAGGCAAATTAGGAATCAAAACGAAAGGATTGACAAGTGGGAATCTTGCCCCTTTATTTCGGAATAAATGATTCTTGCATATATGGGTAAGCTTAAACACTGCGTCAAAAATGCGTCAGTCGCCAGTGGTAAGTTATTCTAAAATGTACTTGTTACTTACTTGTTAACCACTTGAAAACCTCATTTTGACGTAAAAAAAGGACTATAAGCTACTGTCGGGGAAACACTTACAGAGGTGATTTCGGATTAGAAATCCGTTGCTCTGTCCGGCTGAGCTACGGGCGCTTGAATTTCTAAGTTGCTGTAATATAACCACTTGATGCACATAATGTCAATCGTTTTGGAATCAACCTCCCCCGAAAAGTACCAAGTGTGTCACTTTTGCGTCAGTCGCTTTTTCAAGTTTGCATGAATAAGGCATCATTTCTGTAATCTTATCTTTATTATTCGGCTAAGAACGACGATTTGTTATTCACGAGAGAGACCTTTAGGATTTTGTCCGGAAGGTCCCGCAGAAAAACACGTTTATCCCTTAATGCTCTTTGGACGATCAATCCGATGGACTAAGACACGCAGAGTATCTCATGACATATAATACTCCCCCAAAAAAAACTCATAAACATGATTTTTCAGGCGAAATTTAAGATATATTATTAGTCGGTAACTTAAATTACTTAACAACCCATAACTCTTGCATTTACCGGTAAATGCGATTATCCTTTTGAGTGGTTTCAGTATGCTTATGGCTATTAGAAATACCGCTTAGGCACTGTTACGTTAAAAAATTTAAGATGCTTCTATATAGGCAAGTCAAAAGTAAAAAATGATCCCAAAGAAGAAATGTTACTGGCCGTTTTTGCTTGGTTCGCTGCTTTTGGTTGGATTATGGGTAACCAGCCTTTACAACTACCTCCTATTTCACGGCATTGCCGAAATATTCAGTATTGTTGTGGCTTGTGGCATTTTCATGCTTGCCTGGAATTCCAGGCAGTTTACAAAAAATGATTTTCTTCTTTTTGCCGATATATCCAAAAACGATATATTTGGTAAGGAGGCCACAAATGAA
>CAYUIE010000024.1:0-20692 GCA_964444665.1 uncultured Pirellulales bacterium | reverse complement strand
AGCGCTGCGTTCGGGACGCAGAGGTCGCAGGTTCAAATCCTGTCTCCCCGATTTTTATTAAATGGAAGGTGAGATATTTATTTTCGAACATAAGTGCAGTAAATGAGACAAGATATGGAAAAGAAAGTATGTGGCGAGTTTCCTAATTCTTGCTACAGAGTATTTAAATGCGAAAAACACGTGAAACAATTCTTAGACAGTGACACTTTCCGCTTGAACTGCCTTGGTTACTATCGAAATATGGAAGACGAATCTCGTCGTGATTTGACTGAGGGCTTTGGACATACAAAAGAACCAGGCATTGTAACCGTAGGTTGGGTTTCTCCAAATCCTGCAGAGAAAACTATCTGGACGAGAGAAATGGGAGTTCAAGAGCATCACTCCGAATATGGCAACAAAATATATTGCTTTTGCACATGTCTGCCAGAGGTAGACCGTACGCATATGTCAAAATTTGGTAAATATATCGTTACAATCAAAGATCCCAAAAAATTAGCAGAGGATATTAATAACTACTTTGTTAATAACAAGCAGAATTTTCTCGTTATTGGTTGTAATGTTGTCTATAACAAGGGGCAAGAATTCGACAGAGAACTTGGAAAAAATGAAAGATTAGATTTTTCCTATAAGCAGAAACCGGAAAGGTTTTGGCCCGATTGTGAGTTTCGCATTGTTGCTATCAAACTTGGGGAGCCGTGTGAAGGAGAATGTAAATTCTTTAACGACGATGGGGAATCAGAACCTGAGTGTAAATTTATCGAGATTAACTTAAACAAAACATTGAACTACGCTCAGCTTGGCTAGAGCGCTGCGTTCGGGACGCAGAGGTCGCAGGTTCAAATCCTGTCTCCCCGATTCGCCTTTGGCGAATGGGGCCGAATTTTCGGAGTGTAACTTAACCTACTATGCCAATAAATCAGTTACAAAGGAATTCAATGTCTTAGATTCTATTTTTGCAGTCTTCTTTTTCTTTTGCTGCTGCTTAATAAATTGTATCACTAACTGGGTTAATACCGCGCCGGGACGGGGATAAGCAGCCACGATATAATGGGGCCCCGGCTGCGATTCACCCGCCTCCTGTTCCAATTCAGCTCGAAGGTTATCCGGAGATATTAATGAATTTCCATACTGGAAGATAACCTTATCCATTGCCTTATATACTTCTTTACTCTCCTTAACCAGGCCGTAATAATCAAGAAGCTGGGCGAAAACATAATTGGAAGTCGTATAGACGTCCTGCCCCTGTTCCGATTCTACCTGGCCTCCATTCTCCGTTCGGCACATTGCCCAGCCCATGAGAGTACGGTTATTATCATAAATTGTCTTTAGGATTTTTTTGGCCCTGTCCTCAGGAATGAAAGGTTCCTCTCCCATTGCTATCATAGCCCATAAAGCATCTAATTGATTGAGCCAGACATCTGTATTTGTTTTTCCCGTTTTTGAATCACAGCAGGTTACATAATACTGCAGTCTCCTGCCTTTTCTGTTTTTCTTAACTCTCCATAATTTCTCGAACTGCGCGGAGGCTTTTTCAAAACTTTCTTCATATTCTTTCTTAGCAGAGGTATCTTTCATCATATCAGCCATTATGGACATAGCTTTACACCCAGCCATAAAAATAGTCGCATCATAGGCATCCACACCAAAAAGAGGCAAGTTATCAAAAGTATTTTTGACTTCACCAGGATTGCCCTCGGGTATGCCGTCTCCGTCGTGATCAAGCTCTTTTAAATAGTCAAATCCATATTTGAGAGTCTTCCAATTCTTCTTTAAAAATTCCGTATCACCCGTGTACTTTACATTACGCAGCACTCTTGTCGCCAGCTTGGGGAAAAGGTCAACCCAATAGTTATCGTTGTACCAGGTATAATCGCTGACATTACGCAGTGCATGGCCTTTCGGCAAAGCGCCAACATCATGCGACACAGCACCTTTAATCTTAACAGTATCCCTTATCTGGGTCAGGGACCTGCCTTTATATTCTTCCGGATGTTCCTCGAAATGCTTTCTGTAATCAACAAAGCACGCGTGCAAGTGATAGAAACGATCTTTGGAATTTTCCGCTTTAATAGAGTTAATAAAACTCTGGCAGAGCTCTTTTTCAATATCAGGGAAAAGTATAAGCAGCACCATTGAATACCAATCCACGTCCGAGGGGTCAATATAGGCGTAATCAAAACATTCGAGGAATCTCGCCTTTTCATTGCCTTTTTTGTCTTCGACCCAGACCGCGGCATTCGATAATGGGAAACTAAATTCGTTAAGAATCAGCCTGGTCAGTCTCAAGGCTCCGGCCTTATCATTCTTATAAGACGGGCTTCGATATATCAGGTTAAATATCCTGCTCTGTATGGTTGTCGTGCGCTTGAGCCACTTTTGATAATTGTTCAGGGCAAACTTTGCCATATCCACGGCCCTGCTTTTTTTATTCTTAAAATTCCTGAGGTATTTACGGTCAAATTCTTTGCCGTCGATAAACCGCTGTTTTGGAAAGTCCAGAACAATTGCATAAGGTATCTTCTTTGTTGCTTTCGGCCTTAACGTAAAGGAAATCCCGATGGCTGCTCCATAATCCTGATTGAGTAGAGGGTCTCTCTTCATATAAAAACTGCCATCTTCGTTCAGCAATAAATCCTGTTTGAGGAAATTCAGGCAAAAATAAGGATTTGTATCTATCTTTATACCCTTGGTTTTCGGTACAGCGATTACCATCCTGTCCTTACTTTGTCTGCTTCCCATTACCACCCCCCTGATACTCGCAGAGTTGAAGTCTTTATGCACATGACCTTTTATCGGTGTTGCGCAGGTATAAACAGTATCCTGGTCCGTCGGCTTTAATTCCTTTTCCTGAAGATTGACAAGCGACGGCCGGGGGATGACAAGTGTAATTTTCCTCGCCTTGTTACTCGAATTGGTTACCTCATACTCCTCAACACCAACAGGCATCAGGGCCTGGTCATTTCCGGACAAGAAAGGAGATATTAATCTCCTTGTAACACTGACCCCACTAAGTTTATATGCAATTTCCAGCGAAGGCGTAGCGATAGAAATCAAGATGTTCTTTTGGGCCAGGGGAAGATGATAGTAATTTTTCAAGGCAGGTACATCATAAGGCCCCTCTACTATCTCGGGGTCTTTTTGGGTCAGCATAGTAGTCCTGTTATCGACGCGTATAAACGGCGCGGAGGCGAATTGAATTGCGTTTTGATTCAACAGGATCAATCTGCCGGCATTATTTAGCCGGTTGTATAAGCCGTCGGGAGATATGCCTATCGAACAGGTAGGAGCGCCCTGAAGGGCAATGGTGTGAGGGAACAAAAGGGTTTTTGAAATTCCCTGAAAATGGACTGTCATTTTATTATCGACGTAAATCTCTGATATTTGCGCTCCTTTAATTGTAAAAACATCGCTTATTTTCAAACTGCCCCTCGGCAGGGTCCCGGCTTTAGGCATTTAACATCTCCTCTGTTTTGGTTTATGTCTTTCTTTTGTCGTTTGTGGTTTACTTTTCGTCGCCCATCCTTCATTTGTATCTTTTACAAAACTTTGATTAATACAGTATAAAAACCGGCTTTTCAAGCGTTTTTTTCCCCCGCTACTCCATAAGTAAACAAGCACGATTATTATGAAAAGTGCCCCCGCTACCGGCAGCAGCGGGGGCACTCACTTTACGCAATTTTAAAAACCTGAATTTTTATGCGTTGCTTATAGGCAACTTGGTTTTGCTCGAAGGCCTAATTTTTCCGAACAGCAGGTCAACTGAGGCCCTTATTGAATCGGGTGAGCCGCTGAAATTGCAAACCACGGCATCGGCCTCTTTTGTTACGCCCTCTATATAAGGATTGTTGGTCATAACAACAACCGTATGCCCGGCATCTTTCAGCTTCTTTACCAGTCCCTGGTTATTGCCTTGCTTCTCGATTCTCGCGTAATAGTTGGTCATAACAACAAGGTCGGCCTGCTTGGCAAGCTCGAGGGCCTCGGCAACATCTTCATCGGTAGCATGAAAACCCGTATCATCCACGATGAGATTCGGAGTATAACTTGTCATTGCCTCACAGAACATATGCGGATGGCTGTAAGAATCCTTCCCGAGAAACTCATAGGGAATTAACTGCTCAATGACCAGCATTCTCTTATCTTTATTCAACGGCAGCAGCTTTTTGTCGTCGCGTAAAATCATCAGGGCCTTTTCAGCAACGTCCCAGGAAAAGTCTATTATTTTTTTACTTCTGACAATGTCGCGGGTCTTTTCCGGGTCCATTTTCCCGGCCTTTTCGAACAGGCCCTGGTCATACTTCATATTCAAAAGGCGCCTGACGGCATCGTTGAGCCTTTCTTCGGGCAGCTCGCCATTCTCGACGGCACGTTTAATTCCAAAAAAACACTGGGTCCTGGATTCATCATCGGCCTTAAGCAGGATTGTATCTACGCCGGCGTTTAATGATATTACACAGGCCTGCGGAAGCGGCCACTTTTTAAGAATAGCAGCCATACCAATGGCATCAGAGACAATAACGCCGTCGAAGCCTAACTCATTTCTTAAGAGGTCGGTGAGGATTTTTTTGGATAAAGTTGAAGGAAACTGGTCATCATAAGCAGGGTAAATGGTATGGGCCGTCATAAGTGCTTTTACTCCCGCATCTATCGCTGCTTTGAAGGGATATAATTCAACCTCTTTCATCCTCTGCTTATCTGCATGGACTACATCCATTGTATCATGAGCATCTGTTGCGGAATCGCCTCTTCCGGGGAAATGCTTTACACTTGCTACCAGACCTCCATCCTGGAAGCCTTTAAGCAGAGCAACAGCATGTTTCGCGCAAGTCTCAGGGTCATCACTGAAAGACCTGACTCCGATTTCAGGGTTCTTTGGATTTGTATTTACATCGCAGACCGGCGAATACATCTGCGTAACGCCTATAGCAGCCAATTGCTTCCCAATAGTCAGGCCTATCTTATAGGTCAAATCAGCATCACCAATCGCGGCCATACCCATCTGAGAAGGAAATTGCCTTATGCCGCCGGCGGTATAATCGTTCTTAAAATCACCTTCGAAATCGATGGTCATATGCAGCGGTATGCCGGACGGCCTGTCCATTGCGATTTTCTGCATTTTATTCAGGGCTTCAGTCAGTTCTTCCGGTGTTACGCTGACACCGTGGTTGTAACTGCTAAAATAAGTACTTGCTATAGTAAAATAATCAGCCGGCTTTTCAAAATTCGGGTCTAACTGTGTATTACCCCAATAAAGATTTTTACAGGTCTCGAGACCGTACGGCTCCAGACACAGGCCGCCACAGTGTATTTTCGTAACCTGCTCAATTCCGCTTGGTGTTATTACGCTGCCGCGCCAGGTAACTGTTAATATCTGGCCGACCTTTTCCGCTAAAGTCATACCGTCTAATTTTTTACTAACAAATGCGTCTCTTTCTTTCGACATTTTCATCTCCTCGATTATTTTTGTCTTTATGATTCCCACTTGCCCTGATTACTGGGCCCCACCCAGAATCCACGTTCATATTTCCAGCCGTCTTCATCAATTTTCAGTTCTTTTGTTTTCCATCCTGCTTTAATGCGTTTTGTTAAATCATCGAATCCTTTGTTCCACGTCAGTCCATCAGGAACGGTAACGTTCATACTTCCGGCGGCGTTGGCATACCTTAAACAGGACTCAATAGTATGACCCCAGACGAACGCGGAAAGGAATCCTGCGATTGCCGAGTCGCCGGAACCGAGTGCTCCCACAAATTTTTCTTCCTGATAAACGGGGAACCATAGTTCGCGATTAGCCCAGTTTTCAAAGTCCGAGCATCCTGCCGCTCCTAATTTCTTAAGTCTGTCCTGGCCGGCGGTTCGGACATACAATCCTCTGTGGCCGCATTTAACCATAGCTATTGCCGTACCCATTTGCAGCAAATCACTTCCGAGTGTGGAAATCTCTTTCACGGTCATATGGTCGAGCACGCTTTCCTTGGCGCCGAGATTTGCCTTCTTTTCAAGAAATTTATCTTTATAAAGAAAATAAAAGATTTCTTCGGCGCTCGGCACCATAATATCCGAGAGCGGCACCCAGTCATTAAGAATTGCCATCCAGTTGACCTGGCCCGCGGGACTATTTACATCAGGAAGTGAAAGGTCCAGCGCGGTTGTGGTCCCTAATTCTTTCGTCTTTTTCAGGATTTTTGTCAACTCTGCGCCTGTGTTCGTATAAATCTTGTGCATCCATGGCGGATAACCGAAAAGCATCAGCTTCGCACGTTCCACCAGACTGAAATCCATATCATCATAGCCGAAAGTATCATTCGCACCGCAATGATGCAGATAGAAACGGTCTATGCCGGGTATGCAAACGGCAATGGTATACGATGTTGATTCACCGTCGACCATATGGATACCTTTAAAGTGGCCTTCGTGTCCCTCATACCAGTTAAGAATCTCTTTGCCAAAATCATCATTGCCAATCTTGCCGATTAGTTCAGTTTTTACGCCGAGCCTTCGTATAGACACGCCGGCGTTCGTAACGGGGCCTCCCCCTACGACAACACACTCGCCCATATTAATCATCTTGCCGGGCACGAGGACATCAGTCATTTTGTCAACTGTTCCTTCAATTGTAAAAGCAGGTATTAAATCCAGGCATGTATGACCTGCCGCCACGATTTCAAGGTCTCTTTTGTTCTCCACTTTTAAACTCCTTATGAAACAATTTTGCGGGATAATAACTTACAATATCCCAATGTCAAGGTCAAACTCAAAAAAGGTGGATAACATTGCAGATTTGCCGGTATGATTCAATTTTGACGACCTTCATACCGTACGATAAAGTGCAATTCCAAGCTTAGTGACGCAATCGCTTATCTTCGTTCTCCCCCAAGTACTCAGCAATAAGCCACTGACTTGTTGCTTCAATGTCACCCTTAATTTACCAAATTTCTTCAAGCTCAATCAACGGTATCGAAATTTCGATTATTATAAGAAGCTGACCTGAAATTTCCACCAATTTTAATCAATTTTTTTACTCTAAATATATGTACAATAATTGTCCATAATACAATCAAAGTCCCCGTTCCTGACAACCTTTTCCGGCATCCGGCCCACAAATTCGCCGTTACTCTGAGGGCCAAAACAGGAACAAATCCTGATTTCAGGAAGTTTTGCCTGTGCCACTGAAACTCTCCGGTGGTCCTAAGTAACTCGGTTTGACTTCACTGGTTTCTATGACCAGTTTTTGCAATACTATGCCGGGATCAACCATCCAGAATTTTAAAATATGTTCGCCCGCTTCACTGATTGTATGACTGGAAACCTCAACTGTAATATTACTTCTTACAGACTCCTCCCAATCCTGAAATGTTTTATTTGCATGCATATTGATAATCTTTGGCGATTCATCATCAAATGAAATTGCGTAACGCAGTCCCTGGTTATTGTGAAAATTCAGAGTCGGCGATAGATAAGCCTTAACCTTCACCTCTCCTTTATTGAAAAGATGCACCATATATTCCAGTCGCGGACTGTTTCCTCCGGGCAATTGAGGTGGTGCTGTTACTGGTAAAGCAATCATCGCAGAAAGCGTGCGCCCTAAATTCGGGACCTTCTGCCAGATAACAGGAGCGACTTCCACCACGTTTGTATAATGCTCAGCCTCAATCGAAACATACCCGTTGCTTTCAACAAAACCATTCACTTTATCAAGAGAAGATGAATGATTATTGATTACCGCCTGAACTATAATCTGAGTTTCATTCGGCCCGGTTATTGTAATTGGAACACGGTGCTTTCCCGTCGGCGCCTTATCCCAATTAATACTCACCCACAAGCGCTGCTGCGATTCCACTTTTCCTTTTTGAGGTTCAATTGCAATCCAATCCTGCCCTGCTTCCGCTAAATATTCAAATGGACTTCGACCGCGGTTAAATACTTCAATATAATATGACTGCCGGTTATATGAATCGAACTCAAACAGCTGAACCTCACCCTTCTCTTCCGGCCACCATTTATCCGAGCCTTCAACGGCAACGCCCATCTGAGCGGCAGCGGGCAACTCAATCTCATTAACCTCGGGCATTGCATTCTCGTCCGGCTGCTGCCAATACGTGTAGCCGATGTGGACTTGGTCCATAAAGTGGTTCCATTTGCCGCCGGCCATTATTTCATTATAGTAGCGCGTAATTTCAGCATCTTTGTTAAATAATTGCCTGGCTTTTTCAGCAAGACTGTTGGTTGAAGCCCGCCCTTGCCCTGCGTAAAGCCTGTTTCTGCCTACATTTACATAAAGCTCATTCAGATTCGAGCATGCTTCTACAGGATGTAAAACAAGCTGGTAAAAAGCATCTTTGTATTCATCGTGAAGAGTGTCATAAATATTTTTAGCCTTCATAGCCAGCTCGTTATACTCGTTTACAACTCTCTCAGCTTCTCGGTAATTAATTAAGCTATAAGTGTCCGGTGCTAATAACTCTGGTTTGCGCCGTGAATTATATTTCGTGTATTTCGTTAAAATGTCCGCTATCTCTTCGGCATGCTCCTTCCCGAATTGCTTCTGGGCCCAAAGCAGGGTATATTCTGGCAAACGCTCGGCCGGCCATTCTTCAGGATTCCATGCATAATCAAGGAAGAACTCTATTGGAAACTCTATCGGCTTAATATCGCCCACGTTTACAATCCAGATTCGGTCAACTCCATATTTATAAGCCAGATGCATCTGTTCCCAAGTCCTGGAAATCGGGCTTGTGTTTAGCCACTTGTAATTTCTTGGTCCTCCCACATAATCATAGTGATAATACATTCCGTATCCGCCGGTACGCGGCTTGTCAGTCAATTTCGGGAGCTTGCGGATATTACCCCAGTTATCATCGCACAAGAACAAAGTTATATCATCAGGTACACGCATTCCTTTGTCGTAGTATTCCTGCACTTCCTTGTAGAGCGCCCAGCTTTGAGGGATACTTGAAACTTCTTTGCCGGTTACCTCGCCGATGATTTGACGCTGGTCCTGTATAATTTTCTGAAGAAGCGAGATATTGGATTCTTCACTCATAGGCTCATCGCCGTCGCCTCGCATTCCAACCGTAACAATGCTTTCGAGAGAACCTCTCCTCTTAATGCCCTGTGTCCAGAAGTCTTTTAATACCTTTTCATTTTTTTCGTAGTTCCACGGGCCGCAGCCGTATCGCTGCCACTCTATATAAGCACGCATCATAGGTTCATGATGTGAGGTGCCGATTACTATGCCGTATTCATCGGCTGTCCGGGCATTGACCGGGTCGTCGTCGAAGAAGCCGTTGTTCCACATCGCCGTCCAGAGGTAGTTGCCCTTCAGCCGTAAAATGAGTTCAAAAACTTTCTCATAAAACTCGTGATTGAATCCGCCGAATTTTTCGTATGCCCAGTTGGTTATCGCCGGCGCTTCGTCATTAATAAAAAAGCCTCTGTACTTAACCGCCGGCTCACCTAAGGTATGCCGCCCTGCCGATATATAGATATTCTCTTTTTTGTTAACCGGCACATCAGCCCACCAATACCAGGGTGAAACACCGATTTGCTTCGATAATTCAAAAACGCCGTAAGCAGCCGCCCTTCTGTCGCTACCGAAAATAACAAGCGCCGAGGGAATATTTTCAAAAGGCTTGTCTATGACCTGCAGTGCACACTTTTCCCATTTACCTGAAATATCCGAAGAATCGATTTTGCCTTCTTTGATAAGCCGGTCTATGTATTTGCTTTGTCCTATTGTGCCGATAACTACAGTATTATTATTTATATCTTTTAAATCAGTGATTATTGCAGGAGCAGCGCCTGTAACTTTTTCAATATCCTGCTGAAGATTATTCGCTGCTATCTCAACAAGTTTATAATCGTCTTTATCATATAAAATTCCGGCAGGAATTTTATTATCAACAAGCCTAAAATCCCCTTTTTCATAATCTTGCTTAACAATATTCATAATATTTTTAGTTATCCTTGAATGTTAAAATTTCTTCCGGTAGCGCAGCAAATCTCGTCCAGAGAAGCAGAACTGAAGTCCAGGCCGGGATATTTCTTTGCTCTGCATTCATCAATCAGGTCTTTAACTATCTTTATCCGGCCTGAAAGCAGCTCATAGTCCTGCTCATCAACGATTTTCTTAAATGTTTCACTATCAATAATACTGAAAGAACCACCCAATACCAGAACACCGGCTGCTATATAATCCGGAATATTTTCCATCGTAGTGCCGCCGGTCGGGACAATGCTGATGAGTTTATGAATTGCCGGGTCGAGCGCCTTGATATAAGCCGGCCCGCCAAGCTGCTTTGCCGGGAAGAGCTTACAAAAATTAGCGCCTTTCGAATACTGCCCCACTATTTCGGTAACAGTTCCGCAGCCCGGAATCATCACGACCCTGCCCGCGTACTTCTCGTAAGCCTCATCACTGAAGTTAATCGCGGAGACAAGATAGTCCGCCCCGGCCTTGGCAGCTTCTTCCAGTGTCGGCAGCGGGTCATCGGGGTGTTGCTGGTTATAGATACGCAACATCGGAGCAAAATCGATTAAGCTCGCGGCGCCAACGCAAAATTGAGGAAATTCCTTTTTAATCCTGCTGATTTTTTCCAAGGGCTTCTTAATTCTGCAGGTAATCTCCATATTATAGATACCTGCTTCGGTCAGTGCCTGTGCTGTCTTTACACCGTCAAGCTTGTCCTGGTTGAAAACAAGAATAAAGCCGTCACGAAGAAGTCTTTCTATTGTACGCTTGATGTCCACGTTCTCTCCCGACTCACATAGAAATCACCTGGCCAGCCAGCCACCATCAACAGCAACCGTGTAGCCGTTCATATAATCTGATGCGGCAGAAGCCAGAAAAACCGCAACCCCTTTGAGGTCTTCAGGTACTCCCCAACGACCCGCTGGAATGCGTTCGAGAATCGCCTTACTGCGCTGCGGATTTTCACGCAACGGTCTGGTGTTTTCAGTCGCCATATATCCCGGAGCGATGGCATTAACGTTGATTTTGTATTTGGCCAACTCACAGGCCATTAAACGAGTCAGGCCCATAACAGCACTTTTAGATGCGGCGTATGAAGGTACAAGGATACCACCCTGAAAGCTGAGCAGGGATGCGGTGTTGATAATCTTTCCACCGCGGTCCTGCTCAATCATCACCTTGGCGACGGCCTGACTGAGGAAAAACACGGTTCTAATATTGACATTCATCACATCGTCCCAGTCTTTCTCGCTAAATTCCGTGAACTCGGCCCGTCGTATAATCCCGGCATTGTTAAACAAAATATCAATTCCGCCAAGCTGCTTAACAGTTGTACTCACGATTTCATCAACGCAGTCACTCTTACTCAAGTCCGCGGAAATCGTAATGCACTTTCGTCCCAGGCTTTCAATCTGCTTTTTGGAGTCAGACATATCCAGTATATCCACCAGTGCAAGGTCTGCTCCGGCTTCCGCAAGACCGACGGCCATACCCTGCCCCAGGCCGCGAGATGCGCCTGTAACAATGGCAACCTTACCATCTAATTTAAACCGGTCTAAAATCATATAGCGCCTTTCCGTTACTGAATATCTTCAACAACTAAATGGTCCATATCGTCAAATTTCTGGTTTTCGCCGCCCATAGCCCAGCAGAAGGTATAGGCTGAGGTTCCCACGCCGGAGTGAATTGACCAACTGGGTGAGATAACGGCCTGCCCCTCGGCGACGGCAATATGGCGGGTCTCCCTTGGTTTTCCCATAAAATGGAACACCCGGGCCTTTTCACTCATATTAAAATACATATAAACCTCCGTCCGACGCTGGTGAGTATGAGCCGGCATAGTATTCCAGACGCAGCCGGCTTCAAGAACGGTAAAACCCATTACTAACTGACAACTTTTGACGCCTTCGGAGTGAATGCATTTATAAATCGTCCGCTTGTTGGACTCTTCCATCGAGCCAAGATGTATGGGACTGGCTTGATTGAGCTGAATATGAGACGTCGGATATTCCTTGTGAGCAGGATAGCTGAGTAAATAGAACCGAGCAGGATTGGCTGAATCATCACTTGAAAATAAAATTTCCTTCGAGCCGAGACCTATATACAGGCAATCCAGGTTAGCCATTTTATATTTTTGACCATCCACGTTGATTGTCCCGGACCGGCCGATGTTCAAAACTCCGAGTTCACGACGCTGGCAAAAATAATCTGCTCGCAGCTCATCTGCAGATGCTAACTTCAATGCCTGGCCGGCAGGAACCACAGAGGCCACAATTGCACGGTCTACATCAAAGTAGACCATCTCAACTGAATCAGGTTGAAATAACGACTCAATTAAAAAAATGCTACGAATTTCCTGTGTTGTCATTCTACAAAAGCGAACCGGGTCGGGTGAATATCTGATTCCCATTATACTCCTCTCCAAACAAACTGTGATTAGTCCTGGATTTGTAAACGAAACAGATTAACAATATAATTCTATCATCTACTTGTGGGGTCATTACACTACAGCCAAGTGTTTTATATCTAACAGCAAAACGAACAAATTTGCAAGGACTTCTTGCCGACCTTTTAGCGGGGCCGGTCTTAGAACCATTTGGGCATTTCGTGCCTTGATAGGCCAAAGATAATGACAATGAGGTATGTAATATAGATAGTTTGCTTAATCCATCATCACTATATTCAAGTTGCTACTTTATCAAAGCCCCAATAAGCTTTAGTAGGGAAAAAATAAGATGCCACCTGACCAGCGTGGTTGAGCTTAATTAAAATTAATTTATTTACCAGCTCTACCACAAAATTTTTCCAGGACCGGATTAAATGGATGTTAAGAATCCAAACCTGCGGGTTTAAACAATATTCGCTATTCCTTGATTTTGCCACTCGAGGCGCATCCTTGTAACAACAATTAACACTACTTATATTGCTGATCTTTCCTTGGTGTATTTTTACGTCAACAGAACTTCGTTTTTATCGGCAGTTAAAAAAAAGGCAGGTCTTGTCAGTAGACGACATAGGCAACTTGGGCAACATGGGGCAATTTCCTTGACATTTACCGCAAATATCTGCTAAAATATGGCTAAATTTCTAATTCACGTTTTCCTAAAGTTCTGGAGGAATTAGTAAGGCCGTCTAAGTATGTTGGGGCCATAATGTAAATTTAGAATGCCAATTTTTAATAATAAATGTTTGTCGCAAACTATGATAACCTTATATAATGCTTTTCCTTCAATGCAATTTAATTGTAGAAGACAGGAAGAGGTAAGTTAAGTCAGATTTACACTTAACCAAAGGTTATCTAAGGAGACCAAATTATGGGTAAAGCGACAAAGTTGAGATGGGTAATATGTTGTTTTGTTTTATGTATTGCGCTTGGTTTCGCAGCAGGAAGAACAAGAGCTGAGACGGGTGTAGAACCTACTACGGTTGAAGATGAATTGAAGCTTGAGGAAAAGGTGAAAGAGCAGGAAAAGATTAAAGTGAAGAAAAAGATTAGGCAAATCACTCCCGAGGAAATTGCACAACTGACTTTTCCGGAAGATACCTCCCCGCTTGTGACCATCAGGGAACTGCATATCAGCGGTAATATCCTGATAACAACGGAAGAGTTATTTCAAAACATTCCTTTGGTGTATAACGCGTCCGATGCGCCGCTAAAAGAGGCTGAAAGCTCTTATCTTTATGACTTCAGAAAGCTGCGCGATGTCATCGAAATGCCCGGCCAGCCTCAACAAATCTCTACCAGAACTATTCGGGGACTGACCCAATGTATTCTCTCAATGTACCGAAACAAAGGATATTCCGGTATATATGTATATGTTCCGTCAGAAGCGCTTCAAGAGGGTAAAAGATTAGAAGATGATATATTACCTGTGAAAGTGATTGAAGCACCCGTTACCCAAATCACAACGAGTTTTTACAATCCTGAAAATATGCAGGTCGAGAAAGGCTATCTTAGTAGCTCTTCTGTGCTGGAGTGGTCACCCGTACAACCCGGCGAGGTTGGAAACGAAAAAGAACTGAGTAATTTTGTTAACCTGCTCAACCTTAATCCGGACCGATACATCTCGGCAACCGTCTCAAAAGGTGCTGAGCCGGACACTCTGGCACTGAGTTACAATATTTACGAAGCCAATCCATGGCACTGGTTCTTCCAGATAGACAACTCCGGCACAAAAGACAGACAATGGGCCCCTCGGGTCGGTCTTATCAACACCAACCTTACAGCCAGAGATGACACGCTTACCGTGTTTCATCAGGCTTCCTGGGATTCTGATTTCGACGAAAATTATTCTATTTACGGCAGTTACGATTTCCCGCTGACAGGACCTGAATTGCGCCTCAACCTTTACGCCAGCTACAGCGAGTTTGATGTCGCGGGTGGCGGGGGCATCGATTTCCTGGGTAACGGTGCAATGTACGGTGGACAACTACGTTATAACTTCTTCCAGACAAACGGCTGGTTTTTTGACTTTACTACTTCGCTATCTCACGAAAAGAGTAAGGTTTCTTCTTCTATATTCAGCGCTATACTGGGCTCTAAGGTTCATATGGACCTGTGGGGAGTAGGTCTTGACATTCATCGCAGGGACGATATGACCAACACATCTATTGGATTTGACCGTGTTCAGAGTGTGGGCGGCTCCAAACAGCGAAAGTTTTGGGACACATCTACGTTGACAGGCGCACGAACAGAAGCAGACCGTGATTTTTCCATATACACTACTTCCGCCAATCACAGCCGATATCTGGACACCGACAAAATTCAGAGACTCAGCGGCTCATTTCGCTGGATAATACCCAATGAAAGGTTAGTTCCTGCAAAAATGACCGCATTTGGAGGAATGTACTCCGTCAGAGGCTATAAAGAAAGTAAAATCGTTGCAGATGGCGGCATACTTGCATCGGTTCAATACGAGTATGATTTAGTAAAATATGACAAGGCCAAGGAGAAATCCCAAGCCACTGCCGGCTTAGAAGAGGAAGAGGAGACAAGTATTAGAAAACTGGCTCCACTGGCCTTTTTTGATTGTGGCCTGGCAAAGATGAAGGACGCCGTCGTTGGCGAGGATTCATCGCAACATTTATATTCAATAGGAATCGGTACGCTTGCTGAGATTGGTGACAATTTCAGTGGAGCCCTGTATTACGGCTACCCACTTAAGGCAACAGATACCACAGACAGAGGTGACGGCCGTTTGCACGTCAGCTTAATGATGAGATGGTAAAACGAATTTTCTATCCGACGACGTAGTCGGACAGGAGTGAGGATATATAGCGTGTAGACGGAGCTAAAAACTATTTGGCAATTAATTATATAAGAGGAAAAAAAATGAAAAAGCTGAGAAAAATGTCGAAGGAGTTTTATTTAAGGCAAGTGGTAGCCTGCTGGTTGGTCTTCTGTATGATGTTCATCCTGCCGGCGAGAATTGCAATAGCTGATGTTGTCATGACATCAAACCCGGAGGGGTTAATCACGGTTACCCCACGTGGGAGTGGAACTACACAGGACATGACAGCTTCTCACGGGTCTATCGGCAACTTTAGCGATTTCGATATCGCTAAGAATCATGTTGTAACCTGTGTTCAGCCTGATGCCACTTCACAGGCTCTGTTTCGGGTATCCGGCAATGGAACAGAGATCCTGGGCACCTTCAATGCAAATGGAGGTATTTGGTTAATTGACCCCGCCGGTATCATGGTCGGCGATAAAGGCGCGATCAATGTGACCAGTTTGGTTGCCTCGAGTCTGGATATGTTGGATGCAGACTTTATCAGTGGTCTTGAAAGCGGTGTCTTTCCATTTTTTGGGGGTGCGGAGGCAGGAAACATAACCAACGAAGGTTCGATCACAGCCCAGCGCATAGCTCTCATCGGGAAAATTGTCACTAATAAAGGCACTTTGCTGGCACAAGACGGCTATGCCGTAATGGCTGCCGGAGAAAACGTGCTTATCAGCGAGAGCGGCAGCAACATCGCTGTTGAAGTTTTTATGCCGGAACAAGACATTAGCAATTACTTAGTTAATCATGATACTGGTGGCAGCATCGACGCCCAGCATGTAATTCTTGCTGCCGGCGATATCTGGTCGTCTGCATATATAAGCGCCTCCTCTGATGGCAGTTCAGATGCCGTTGCCTCAGTAGATATTGACGCCGAAGGCAATGTTATTGTTAGAGACAAAATAGAGGCAACAGCCATAGCTGGCAGTCCATATAATGCCACTGCTACTATTACTGTTGATGCCGGCGGCGACGTTGAAATCAGCGATTATTATCAAAAAGATGCCGGTTTATTTGCTCTGGCTAAGTTTGGTTCTACAAACAACGCTGATATTACGGTTACCGCAGGCGGCGATGTAAATGTCAAAGCCGAAAATGCCCATGCAGCTCAAATATATGCAAAAGCCGAATACAGCACAACTATGGATCCTGAAAACATCACAACTAATAACTCTACTGTTAATGTCACTGCCCAAGGAGACGTTAAGGTAGAAGCATACAATGTAGAAAGCTTTGCCGGAATAGAAGCTGAGGTATTGGAAGGTACAATACAGAACGTTGTGAATACCGCTTTGGTTAATATTGAAGCTAAAAGTGTTGAAGTAAGGTCTGAAAATCAAGGATCTAGCGAAGAAGAAGGGGCCTTCATTCGTGCCTCTGCAAAAAATATAATCGAGCTTGGGGGTTTTGAGGGCACGCTAACTCTGGAAGATATCACTAACAACGCCGATATTGTGATTACAACAACCGTCGATGATGATTCTGACTTACCACAATTTGCCGATAACGGCGATGTTTTAGTCATTACCAACAACGGAAAAGCCGGTATAAATGCTGAAGCCTCGAATAAAATTAACAGCAAAACCCCTGTGAAATTTACATTGACAGACTCGGTTTCGAACAACTCAAATATCTTGATTAATGCAGCTGATGATGTTGAAGTGACAGGATACTTCGGTGAAGCACTTATCGGTGCCGAGGCTAAGTTTGCGAGTGATAATACCGCCGCTGTAGACATTAGCGCCGATGGAGCCGTCATAGTAACGGCAAAAGGTGAGGGCGAATGCGATGCTGTGATTGGGGCTAAAGCTACACTCGCAACCAATAGCAACACCGCTGATGTTGTGATTAACGCCGAAAATGTTAGTGTAACAGCCATGGCCGGCGAATCAACAATATCAGCAGAGGCTGACAACGCTATCACAGATGACTCTGAAAACAGTGCTAATGTTGAGATTTATACTCATGCCGTGGCCGTAGAAGAGCCTATAGAGAGGCCTTTTGAAACACTTGCCATTAATAATTCTGTAGACACTCACGGTGATGTTTTAGTCACAGCGTATTATTCAGGTGGCGAAGCTTCGATACGTGCCAGGTCAACGAATGCCTATAACAACACCTCTAATGTTCTACTTTGCACCGACGGCGATGTCAAGGTAGAAGGCTTTTGGGGCGGCAACGCTAAAGTTGCAGCAGAAGCTATAAATGCCAATTTAACAAATACCGCAACCGTCGGGATTGGCGCAAGAGGTGAAGAAGGTGTTAAGGTACTTGCGATAGATGGCAGCAGCGCTTTGATAGATGCTAAAGCCCAGCTTGCCTTTACAAACATCGCCGAAACCATCGTATGCACCCAGGGCGGCATTCAGGTAGTGGATGTGGCCGGGTATGATACTGCCGGAATCACTGCTCAGGCCCTGGACGGTCAAATTAATGATGCCTATGTCGGGATTTGTGCAGTCGATGATATTTTTGTCCTTGCCGGTCTTACTGTTGACGACCTGGCACAGGGCAACGAAAATCAAGGTATGGGCGGGCATGCTATGATTAAAGCAACCGCGGGATACGGAGGTACTAACTCTTTATATGATATTGTTACTAAAGCCCCGCCGCCTGAATCCACAACCGCTGATGCAGAGGTTGTAGTTGTATCCCACGAGGGCGGTGTTGCGGTAATAGACTCTTCAGGACAAGCTCGTGGCCTTACAGCCGAAATAAAAGCCGAGGCTGCCGGCACCTTTGAGAACACTGCAAGTGTTGGTGTTGCAGCTTACGGCGACCTCTTCAGTGAAGGGGACCCGATATACGAGCTTTCTGAGGGAATAGGTGTTACTATTCAAAGTGTTGGCAATTTCAGCACAGCTCAAATAACGTCTCAAACCAGGAACGGTAATATTAACACCTCTGATACCGTAGTCTGTACGCCCGGTGAAGTTTATGTTGCAGATATTGAAGGTGCAGGCTTGGCATCAGCGAGGATAGAGGCACTGGCTGGGTATCCTGACAACGAAGGAGCTTCTACTACCCAGGTCTATGCCGGTGAGGTTACTTTAGAAGGCGATGGTGCTTACATAGGTGCAGGATATGATAACGGTGAAGTGATAAATGGAGATTACGCGGACCGTCAAGACTGTGCGGAATGTCCCGATTGCCCATGCGAGGAAGAAGAGAGCGAGCTGTTTGCTCCTGTTGCACCACTGCCTTTGTTGGCAATTCCGAGAATAGAGGGCTGTCCCGCCCTAATCCTGGCGGCATCGGCAGAACTCGGGATTCCTATTGAAACTATTCAGGTTGCCATAGGAAACGCTCTTGCCCTTAATCCGAGCCTACAACCCTGTCAGGCATGTGCGACACTATTGGACGCCTCCAGCATCTTAAAGGACGAGGACGGTTCACGAATGGCCGCTATGGTCCAGGCGTTCAACACGCTGGCACCGGCCGACGTCCCCTTCAATCCTGAAACGGCAGCTATGATTGCAAATGCCTTTGAGACGGCCGCCGAAGACTCGCTATATGCTTCAGTAGCTGAATACATCGATGCTTTCGTCCTGTATGTTAGTGTTCTGGAGACTGAATTGGGTTCACCGGTAGATAACTCGGCAGCATTCGTGATGGGCAGATATGGTTCAGATATAACAACAGACGACAACGCCAATATCGCAAACTTCATTGCGTCGCGTTTAGTAACTATGGAAACTTTCGGAGGTTAAAAGGCGTATATAAAAAGAACGGACAATTATTAGTCTTTCAAAGAAGCCTGTCCCCTTCCGGGGCGGGCTTCTTTTTTGCAGAGCAATCAGGAATTTAAGATTTCTATTTAAATAATGGCCGAAGTGACCCTACCAGGCCAAGCCAAACTCGGCGAAATCAAGAAAATCTACATTCCCACTGTTATCTATATCACCTGCACCGGTGCCAAGCCAGTTCCCACACATTATCTCAAGGTCGTACAACTCAATATAGCCATTCCCATCGAGGTCGGTTGCCGGTGGCCAGCCAAAAAGCACCGCCGTCATAACCTCAAAGTTATCCAGATAGACTCGTCCATCTGCCGTAGCAAAATTGTCCCCGCCGCAACCTATACTAACAACAACATCAGAATCCCATTCAAAAGTTAGTGGATTCGGTATGCTTTTCCAAACGTAGGCGTCTTCGGAGTCAGATCCCTCATGACTCAAATAAATACTATTTGTATCTGCGTCGTAGGTGATGTAAAGCGTCCCATCATTAAAGTCTCTGATCTCCTGTTCGACCACTATGTTGCTGTCGACTTCCGCTTCGTAGTAGAAGTACAGTCCATTACTGTCAGAACCAGCGGCAATTGTAACATACATACCCTCGCTTTCGACGTTGATTCCTATCCAGCCATTTTGGTCTGCCAGTTCGCTATAGTGGAAATCGACCTGACATGCGAAATCCTGATTTGGGTCCAATATCCAGCCATTTGCTGAGTACCAAACCGCTAAGTCACCACCTTGTCCATCAGCCAATACCTGCAGTTGTTCCTCTTGTTCCACCATATACAGATTCTCGGACCAATCACCTACCAGCCGCCACATTGAACCTCGCCTGTTATCATTGAAATCATCACTGAGAATTATTTCTACATTTATATCGAAGCTCTGAGTATCGTTCGGCTCCTGGCCGTTAATTGCTGTTACTGTAACGGCATTTAGGCCAAGCTGAGTCTCGTTAGGCGTCCAGTCTATCACGCCGCTAACAGCGTTGATGGTCATGCCACTTGGCGAGGTAGTAAGTGAGTATGTCGGTGCAGGAATGCCCGCAGCATCCACATCGTAAGTATATGCCTGATTGACAATGGCCGTAGTTATCTCGGCAGATGTAATACTCGGCGCCACGCCGGCCACGTCTATATCGAAGCTCTGAGTATCGTTCGGCTCCTGGCCGTTAATTGCTGTTACTGTAACGGCATTCAGACCGAGCTGGCCTTCGTCCGGCGTCCAGTCTATCACGCCGCTAACAGCGTTGATGGTCATGCCGCTTGGCGAGGCGCTTAGTGAGTATGTCGGTGCAGGAATGCCCGCAGCATCCACATCGTAAGTATATGCCTGATTGACGGTGGCCGTGGTTACCGCGGCAGATGTAATAGTTGGCGCTACGCCGGCCACGTCTATATCGAAGCTCTGCGTGTCGTTTGGCTCCTGGCCGTTAGCTGCTGTTACTGTAACGGCATTTAGCCCTAATTGTGTCTCGTCCGGCGTCCAGTCTATTACGCCGCTAACAGCATTTATCGTCATGCCGCTTGGCGCAATACTTAGTGAATACGTCGGCGCAGGAATGCCCGCAGCATCCACATCGTAAGTATATGCCTGATTGACGGTGGCCGTGGTTACCGCGGTAGATGTAATACTCGGCGCTACGCCTGCCACGTCTATATCGAAGCTCTGAGTATCGTTCGGCTCCTGGCCGTTAATTGCTG
>CAYUIE010000023.1:0-20693 GCA_964444665.1 uncultured Pirellulales bacterium | reverse complement strand
GGATAACTGCCTAAAAAAATTAAGCTTATCATTAAATCATAATACATAGCTTCTTTTGGTCTAACTTCTACTTTTGATCTTTTAGATGACATTTTGTCTTCTTCTCACTGTTGTTATTCTGTTGGGTATAACGGCGGCCAATCAAGTTCACCCAATGCCTTTTCCTGGTTCTCTCGGTAGTATCTATAATTCTCCCGGTATTTTAGGTATCCGGTTGCCATATCCTTGTCAATCAGTGTCCAAAGGTGGGTTACGGCAATAAAAAT
Source organism: uncultured Pirellulales bacterium (assembly GCA_964444665.1). GTDB lineage: Bacteria > Planctomycetota > Phycisphaerae > Sedimentisphaerales > CAYZTY01 > CAYZTY01. The sequence continues at coordinate 20,427 of CAYUIE010000023.1, read as the reverse complement.
CGCCTCCGGCCTGGGCATGCACCCGGCTATCCAACCATCGACAGGTATATACTTATCTAAATGCTTTATCGTGTTATAAGAATCCCAGTACATTCCGCCGTTGATAGGACAAGACCCAAAACCTATTGTGTATTTTGGTTCATACATCTGTTCGTAAGTCCTTATAATTGCCCTTAATGTTTTTACTGAGACATACCCTGTAATTAGAAACAGATTTGCCTGCCTTGGCGTAGCGACAGGGATTATACCGAATCGCTCCGCATCCCAGCGCGAGGTTATAACCGGAGGAACTTCAATAATTCCACAGCCGGTACAAAAATATATTACGTGTAGCGAATATTTATTTGCCATCTTGGCAGGGGCCTTGAGCCATTTCGTAATCTGGTTTCTATCCATGCTTCACTCCCGGTAAGAACAATGGTATTCGTTATTCGGCTGCATAATTTGAATAGTTATTTTTGTAGTTCTGCCCAAAGACCTGATTTATCAAATATTATATGGAATTTTGATATACCAGCTTCATCTATAACTCGCTTTAATTTATCAGGTGAACTATAAATCTTGGCATCCTCTCCGAGAGAACAATCTCTTAGAGATTTCATCCTATTTGATTCTTCCTCGGTGACATATCGTCCAAATCCACCACCAACAAAGCCAATGCCTTCCTTCTTCAACACTCTATAAATTTCTTTAAATACTTGTACCTTATCTTCCCAACAATGATATGAACCTCTGCTGATTATGAAATTGGCGAAATCGTTGTCAAAAGGCAGATCATGGGCATCGCCCAGAACTGGGTTTATCTTATCTGTCAATCGTTCTTTTTCAATGTTCATGCGCGCCACTTCGTATATGGCCTTCTCCTTTTCCAGTGCATATATCCTTAAGTTGGAATGTTTGTATAACTCAATTGCAAAAACAGCCGTGCCACAGCCAATGTCCACACATATACCGTCCAAAATACCATAATCCTCAATTATTTGTTTGGCAGTAGAGACAATTGCTGGCATGAAGTTCTCTCTAACCTTTTTGTCAAAATGTTGGGCCTCCAAAAGGTCCATCTCTGTGTAATCTGCGGGAACGCGTTCATCAGACACAATCTCATCCTCCTTTTGGTCATTTTATCATCAGAGTTATAATCAAACCTACAAAAGCCAGGAGTGTAGGCCACTTCCATAAGTACTTAATTGCCTGTTCGATTTTAAATCTTGGGAAGACAGCATTTATACATAGACCAAGCACAAATACCACCAGCATCTTCACAAAGAACACAACTATATTAGCTGCTCCTCCCATAAATAAATTTACGAAAAGAGCGATACTAATAAACAGAATAAAAGCATGTTCAATAGTAGCCAAAGCCAGGTATTTGCCGCCATATTCGGCCATCGGGCCGGAAGAAATCTCCTGTGGCGCTGAGGCTATATCGAAGGGCCTGATTCCAAGTATCGCAGGCAAGATAAGAAAATAAGAAAGGCCCGACAAAAATAAAGGTAAAGAAAAAAGAGACCAACCTGTACTCTGCTGGATGTTTACCACTTGCACTATAGAAATTGTTTTATAACGTGTCATTATCGTCAGCAGTACAAGAAGCAAAGGCACCTCGTATCCCAAACTCAGAATCAGTTTGCGAGAGATTCCAATACTAATATTGGGATTAGCTCCTTGTCCTCCTGATAAGGCAATGCCTAAAGGGGCAAGCAGCATAATATAAAGAATTACCAGTAATCCACCTGAGCTACTTAAAGGACATATTTTCCCAAAAGGTAGAAATAAGACTACTACAATAGAGCCAGCTAAAGAAAGGATTATCCCTAAGTCAAACATACGGCCGTGTGATACGCTTTTTTGATAGAACAATCTGATTATATCAATAACCGGCTGAACGAGAGGAGGGCCATAACGCCAGTGGATTCTGGCCATAATCTTTCTGGCTAAACCTAAAAAGAATACCCCTACTACCAGTGCCAAAATCGGAGACAGAATTATCTGCATTACTTTTATTACCATGGTTTCCATTTGAGCTGAACAAAGATTAAAAATGCCAAAAATAAAATAATATAAGTTACATAATAGCCTATATCTCCGCTATATATGTGCCTTACACCACCAGCAAAACTTCGCACCGAAGAGGCAATCCAATAATAAAATTCATCTATCAAGTCCCTCAAAAAAGGCTTTATCATTCTATACAACGGATTATAGAATTCAGCAGTATAATGATATTTATCCACTGGCGTATGTGCTCCCGCGGCGTAACTATCTTCCTGAGAGACCGGTACTGATTTTGCGCCAAGCCGAAATACCATCCAGACGAAAATTACAGCCACTAACAAGGCAGAAAAAATATTTATCGTATTCAACGTCCCGCTCTCCGAGGCGATTCCCCAGATAGTTACATTTAAGGGCTCAAAGCCAAAAGAAGTGCCAATTGCGTTGATAACCTTAAGGGGGATACCAGGCAGTATACCAAACAGGAGTATAGTGGCTGAAAGAATAATTATAGGAAGCTGCATACTAAACGGCACTGGTTTTACATCCTCATATTTTTCAGGAAGCTGACCCAAGAACATATTATGAAGAAATTTATAAACCGAGAGGATGGTACCCCATGTTCCTATCAATGCAGCAAAAGCTAAAAAAGGCGAACGCTGGAGAATTAATGTTTTATAAATTAGCCATTTGGAAACAAATCCGTTGGTTAAAGGTACACCCATCAGTCCGGCAATCCCCAAGAAGCCGCCAATGAAAGCTATGGGCATTTTTTTGATTAATCCACCCAAGGAATTTAAATCCCTTTCCCCACCAGTTCTATATTGAACTGCGCCAACGCTCATAAACAGAAGCGATATATATATAGCGTGATTAAGTGTATGGAATATACCTCCGGCTACACCCAAGCTGGTGCCGAAGCCAATTCCTAAAATCATATATCCACCTTGGCCAATCCCGTGCCAGGCCAGAAGTTTTTTAGCATCATTTTGCAGCATTGCTATAAAGGTAGGTATAACAATGGTAATAGACCCTAACCAGGCAAGAATGTAATGATAACTCAGCAGTCGCGGTGTAATCACATTATGCAGGCCGACGATAACATACATAAGAAGAAGAAAACCATATACCCCCATTCGCGTCAGCATTCCGGAAAGTACAGCGGTAAAAGGCGATGGGGCCTCAGCATAGGAATCAGGTAGCCAGGTATGCAGAGGCATAACAGCATTTTTAATCCCGAAGGCGATACCGAAAACAATTAAGATAAATAAGATATATCCAGAAGGAGCAGAAGCTATAAGAGTAGAAATCTCTGAGATATTTAAAGTCTCATACCTTGTATAGAAGGATAATATCCCGATAAGCATGGCTATAGAGCCAATAATTGACATAATTATATATTTCATCCCGGCAGCTAAGGCAGCTCCGCGGTTGTAGCTTATAAGCAAAAAGGTCCCCCAGGACATAATCTCCCAGAAGATATAGAAGCTAACCAAATCGCCTGCCAATACAATCCCGAGCATTGCTGCATTGACAAGGAGCATCATCAAATAATAAAAGTTAGTTCTTTCTCTGCCTTTCATATAGCTTAAAGAGAAGATAATGCAAAGTGCGCCTAAACTCGATATGGCAATAGCGAAGAACCAGGAAAGCATATTCAATCTTAAGGAAAGGCCGAGACCGAAAAATCCGAAATAAAAAGTCTTTTCCACAGATCTGCTGTAAAGACAGGCAATTATAACTACTAAGACTAAAGAAATGATAACGGCAAAGGAGTCCCTAATGTGGGGAGAGAGCTTGCCTAAAATATAAGTGAGCAGCGCTCCACCAAAAGCAATTATAAGTAGCAGTTCCAAACTCATCCTAAAACGTTCAGCTTAACTCATTTAACTTATGTTTTATGACTTCTAACGCGGCTATGGTTCCGTCGCCAACAGCTATAGTAATCTGTTTGTGTCTTTTATCTCGAATATCTCCGGTTGCATATACACCTCTTATATTAGTTTCCATTTGTGGGCCCGTAATAATATAACCATATTCCGTCAATTGTATTGGCACATTTTTTAAGAAAGTACTATTAGGGACAAGCCCAACGAATATAAAGATACCATCACGCTCTAATCTAACACGTTTGTTTGTTTTGAGATTTTCTGCTTCTACGACCATCTTGTTTTCTTCTTTGTAGAAGGCGCGGGGCTCATGAGACCACAGAATATTGACCTTCGGATTTGCAGTAACTTTATCTGCCGTGATTTTTTCAGCCTGTAACTTATCAAATTGATGAATGACTGTGATAGATTTTACAAACTGTAAGAGCAGCAAGGATTCTTCCATGGCGCTGTTACCGCCTCCTATCACGAAGATATCCTTGTCTTTATAGAATTCGGCGTCACAAGTGGCACAATAAGATACGCCACTGCCCTTATAATCTTTTTCACCTGGAATGTTCAGCAGTCGGGGAGATGAACCGGTAGCAATTATTACAAATTCCGTAGTGTACTTGTCTTCATCGTCTATCTCTACCCATTTTTCTTGGTCGCTAAGGTAAAGGGCAGTGATATCTGCTGCCAGCTTGAAGTTGGTGTTATACTTTTCCGCTTGTTTTCGCATGTTACCTGCCAACTCGTGCCCAACAATGGGCTCGACGAAGCCGGGATAATTGGCTACCTGGCCAGTGGTCTTCACTTGACCGCCAGCAGACGACTCATCTATCACTAAAGTCGAGAGAGCTGCTCGCGCCGTATAGATAGCTGCTGCCAATCCTGCAGGCCCGGCTCCGATGATAATCACATCAAATTTTTGCATATTTTTGCTCATTGCAATCACCATCTTAAATGAAATGAAAATTACGCGAAAACGTCATCGATGATGCTCTTTACTTCTTTTGCCGATTGAATGCTGGAAGTGGCTTTCACTACCTTGCCGTTACGGTAATAAATGGTATACGGCAACCCCCAAAATTTTCGGCATTCTGGTAAACCTTTAATGATTGCAGCATCAGGAATATCAAAATCCATATCCTGAAATTGAATATCAGAGTATTTTTCCTGCAAGACCTCAAATATGTCATATACCGGGATACACATAGGTCCCATTCTTCCACAACAGACTGCGACTTTTTCGTTGTTCTCAATTAACTCTTTAAGTTGCTCTTCACTTTCGATATGCTCTAAATTAGTTTGAAGCATTTGTTACACCTCTTTTCTTTCACTTTTCCATCGTTTCTACAAAATGCTGCCCAGTACAGCCTTAATATATTCAGTTCTACTCAAAAGCTCTGAAGAAGCCGAGTTTAAAACATCGGTTACCAGTTTTGGATATACCCCGACAATCACGATCAATACCACGAAAATAAACATAGGGACCAAGGCAACGAGAGGAGCTTCTTTTCTTCTCGGATTAGGTTTTTCTCCCTTAAAATATAAAACCTGGACAACGCGGAAGAAATACGCCCCTTCAATTACCGTACCTAACAGGGCAAGGCCAATCAGTACGCAGAAGTACGTCTCTTTAGTAGCCAAGGCAGCTCGAACAACTAAAAATTTGCTGGGAAAACCTATAAAGGGCGGCAGTCCTACAAGTGAAAATGCACCGATGGTAAAGGCTAAGCAGGTAAGTGGCATCTTCTTACCCATTCCTTCCAAGGCCGAAATTTCCATCGAGCCAGCTCGATAAATCATATACCCTGCTGCCAAAAACAGCAGGGCTTTACTCAGAGTGTGACTTACCAGCTGGAATAGACCGCCAGTTACTCCGTAGGAAGTAGCTAAGGCCAAGGCAAACAGGATTAAGCCTATTTGGCCTATGCTGGAATAGGCCAGCATCCTTTTGATATTATTCTGGCTAAAAGCGCACATCTCACCTACTAAAAGAGTCAAAATTCCCAAAAGTGCCAGGAACAGAAAAATACTTGAGGCCCCGAATATTGTGAATGTTACCCTGACTACGGCATAAAGGCCTACTTCAATGGCTATGCCGGATAGAACCGCGCTTATAGATGACGGTGCCGATGAATGAGCATCAGGCAGCCAGGCATTCAGTGGAAATATAGCTGCTTCTACACCCAAGCCGGTAATAATCAGTACCATAGGTACAAAGACTGATATGGGACTGACTGATTTTATATTTTGGGCTATATCAGCCATATTAAGCGTCCCGAAGAGGCCATAAAGCAAGCCTATACCTATGAGCAGAAGGCTTGAACCAACGGAACCTTGAATCAGGTACTTCACCGCTGACTCAATTCCGGCTTTATCTCTTAAGTAAGCTACGAGGGCGTAAGATGAAATGCAGAGGATTTCAAAAAAGACGAAAAGGTTAAATATATCACCGGTGAGGACTACACCAGTGGCACCGGTAAGTAGCAGCAGATAAAGCATATGGTATTTTTCAGTAGGACCTTCTTTGATGTAATCCAGTGCATAGACAGAAACCAAAAGACCTATTAAAGCAATAATAGAGGATAACAGAACACCCACCGGCCCGGCTACAAGATTAATACAGAAAGGCGGTTGCCAGCCGCCGATGGAGACAATTACAGGATTTTCCAAAACTTTGGGAAGAAGCAATAAGGAAACAACAAGGTTAAACCCAAGCGCTACCGGCGGAAAGTATTTAGCTGTGGCTTTCCAAAAAAGATTAAATAAAGGAATGGCAAACGCCAAACCCAAAGGTACTGCAATAAGAAGTACCGGGTTTACCATTTTTGCTCCTTTATTTTGCGAAGATTAAGCGTCTCATAATGCTGATATAATCTAATAGCCAGTGAAAGGGCCAATGCTAAAATTGCTACGCCAATTACGATAGCCGTCAGAACCAATGCTTGCGGTACAGGGTCAACCATTCGTTCGGAATCTATCTCGGGGCTCGAAAAAATAGGTGCAGTTCCTCTGGTGATGTAACCTATGGAAATTAGAAATAAGTTTACGCCTGTATCCATAATGCCAAGACCAATGATGACTTTAATAAGGTTATGTTTAGTCAGAATGATGTAAAGCCCGACCAGTATAAGTCCAAAGGCTCCTATATAATAAATGTAACTATTCAAAAAACTCATCGCCTCATTAACTTTCCTCAATCAGGTTGTCAATAATACTGGCTAATTCTGAACCGACCTTAAATCCTATGGCAATATAAATAATTGGGATGACGCCGGCACTAAAGAGTGCATTCGCCGTTCCCTTAGGCAAAAAGTTTAAAAGGAAATAACTGCCAAAAACCAAACCAAGCAGGCCTATTACAACAAAGGTCAGACCTCCTAAAGACTCTGCAAGGTTAGATGCGACCCGGCTTATTCTTCTTTCCCGGCAGCCCAGATAAATTAAAAGAAAGCCGGAGGCAATGATTGCTCCTCCCTGAAAGCCTCCTCCGGGTGTGAGATGTCCGTGGATAAAGATATAGGTGCCGAAAACGAGGATGAGAGGGAACAAAAGCCTGCATCCGGTGTAAAGCACCAGACTGGCCGGCTGTGTTTTTCTTGTTTCTCCTCTTACACCGGCCGTTAAGACCGCTCCCAGGCCGATTGCGGCGATGAATAAAATAGTAACCTCGCCTAAGGTATCAAAACCACGATAACCTACCACAACTGATGTGACTATATTGGCGGCCCCGGTTTCTTCTACACCTTCCTCGATATAATACCTGCCTACCTTTGTCTTAGGCGCACCGAAAGGAATCTTTACCAGCGATTGGCTAATTCCCAAGGCCACTATTATTAATAAAAGGATGGTGGCTATCTTTCTCATTCCTCGTACCTTTTTGTCCTTCTGATGGCGATAATAAAGATGGCTGCAGTTAGTGCTGCGCCAATTGCAGCCTCAGCCATTGCCACATCCGGAGCCTGAAGAAAGTAGAAAAGTATCGAAGCAATCAAACTTACCAATGCTGCGGCAATTACCGCGCTAATTAAGTCTCTGAAAACAGAGGCTGCGATGGCTCCAACAAGCATTAAAACTACTAAAGATGAAACAACAATGGTCATTGCTTTTCCTCATATTCTTCAAACTCATTGGCCTTATCGACAACGCTTCTATCACACAGAGCGACGCCGCTCTTGCGAGAGGCTCTCCCTAAAGCATGGTTAGAGATAGGATTGGTGATAAGGATAAACAAGGCAATAACTAATGTCTTCGGCAACCAGCCAGGCTGGGTTATCCCAACGCCGATGATGGTCAAAAAAGCACCCAGGGTTGTACATTTTGTTCCTGCCTGGAGACGGTTGTAAACATCGGGCAATCTGAATATGCCCAGACTTCCGAGGAAGAGAAACATTATTCCAATTGCTGTGATAATAGTTCCTGCCAGGTGCACTTAAATTCCCTTTTCCAAAAACCTTGCAATAGCCACTGAACCGATGAAAGTTAGAACCGCGTAAACCAAAGCGACATCCAAATAAACATGTCTTTCAAAAACAGAACCTAAAAGAACAAGTAAAGCAGTAGTAATCGTTGCTATGGTATCCACTGCTACTGCCCGGTCCGGAGCGGTTGGACCTTTGAGCATACGTAAAATACACAGGACAACGCCGGTTACAATGATTGTTAGAAAAACAATGTTGCTCATATTGAACGCCGTATTATATTGACTTATATATTGACTTATTTGTATATACAAATAAGACGATAGAAAAACCGAAAAAAATTATTTCCTTTTTATTATCTCCACAATTTTTCTTACTCGCACATCAATCACCCTGTAGCAAATCTTCGTTCCTTCTCTTCTGCCCTTAATAATACCTGCATTTTTCAATATCCTAAGATGCTGGGAAATGGTAGATTGAGGCAGTCCCAATACCTTCTGGATCTGGGCAACATTACATTCGTCTTTAAGAAGACCAACCACGATCTTTAACCTTGCTGGATGAGCCAGTGCCTTTAACATCTCACTAGTTTGCTCGTAGCTTAATGCCACTCTAAATTCCTTTTACAGCTTTGTTAGAGCAATCTCGGCGGCGTTCTCGACCTGGTGAGATATGGGCGAGGCGGTAAGTATGGGATGCGTGCCCACCTGAAATGTGACTATCTCGTCTGCTCTCATCCTTTTCTGTATAAGAGCTCCAATGAAATTCGCTACCTTACCAGCTGTCATACTGCCATAGACCTGACCGCCCAGAAGTATACGAGTATCCTTTTCAAAAACCAGCTTTACTGCTAAGTTGCTCGTACCCGGCATCGATGCTGGGTGTTTGTCCGGCGCCTCAGCTTCTCCAGTGACGACGTCAAATCCTGCTTCCTTTGCCCCTCTTTCAGTCATACCGGCTGACCCGATCGCGAGGTCGGCTATCACAGTACCGAATACACCGATCGGGCATTCGCTACGGTGACGCAGTCTAAACAGATTTGCACCAGCGACCCGCGCCTCCATGGTTCCGATGGAGGCAAGCCGCAGAACTGTAGGCCTCCCAGTGAAAAAACACCTTTTTCGAGTACAATCGCCCGCCGCAAAAATATTTTCGTCGCTGGTCCTCATAAATTCGTCAACATATATACCCTCTTTCTCATCGACTTCCAGGCCGCTATTCAGGGCAAGCCGGATATTCGGAATTACTCCTATCCCTAAAATAACCACATCCGCCCGGATCTTCTGACCATCTTCTAATTCAACATATTTTACTTCTTTATCCCCCAAGATAGCTTTGGCCTTTTTGTTGGCCAGGACCTCAATGTCTCTTTCCGATAGCTTCTTTTCTACTCGCACGCATATCTCCTCGTCACAGGCCAAAAATAAACAATGGGGCAAGAGCTCGATAACAGTCACATTCGGAACTCCTCGCTTCTTGCACTCATCAGCAAATTCCAATCCGATGAAACCACCACCAATGATAACCAGGTCTTTAGCCTCGTCTAAAGCCTTCAGAAGCCGTTGAAGATACTCCACATCCTTCCATACCGCAAAAACATTACCCATTTCAACACCTGGGATCGGAGGTACCCGCGGTAGTGAGCCTGTCGCCAGAACCATTTTTTCATACCCAAAAAGCCTGCCGCTGGAAGTTTCCACTGTTCTGCGGTCCTTATTTATGGAGACCACTTCATCTATAATCAACTCCACATTATTTTTTCCAAGAACACTATCCGGGATAAGATTTCTATCCGGTGATCCCACCGTACCAAAGATGTAAGGAATGCCACAAGGAATTAGCACCTCTTTCTCTTTACGAATCAAAAGAATCTTAGCGTCCGGATAGTATCTCCTTGCACTAATCCCTACTGTGATGCCCGCTGCGCTTCCGCCTATGATCAGTATGTCTGTGTTTCCCATAGTAAGACCCATCTTCCCACTTTTCTTGTGCGAATATCACTTCCAAGTACTTTTCGAATCTCTTCCCAATCATCTTTGTTGCCTCATCAACATCTTCGGTCTTCACATTTATCCAGTGAATAAGGAGCTCATCACCGATAACATCCAATGTAAATGTGCCGGGAGTTAAGGTAATGGAATTGGCTAAAATCATCTTCGCAATGTCGGATTTAAGGGAAGTCTTTATGACAACAATTCCCGGTTTTATAGGCATTTTAGGGTGGATAACCCGATAGGCAACGTCAAAATTTGCCTTTATTACCTCCCAGAAAAGCACAATTATATATGCCAGGAAAAATAAAACCATTTTTATACTTAACGACGGGAAACCCAATTTGGAATACATGTGAGTTGCGAAAAACGAAATAATCAGGCAAACCACACCTCCGCAAATGAGCTCCGGCAGGTTTAATTTTGAACTCAAAGCCAACCACAAAACGAAGGTGACCAGTAAAAGCCAAACAAATGCTTTTACCTTTTCTCCTGCTGAAGTTGTTGATTGTGGCACTTATAATTCCTTATCTTACAATACGAACAAACTTGTTCTCATAAATGTCTGTAAATTTCCCATACCCTTCTCATTTTGTCAATGGAATTTATACGATACTAAATAAGAAAACAAGCAAATTTTCTCGGTATCAATTTTTGTCCTTGCCGACCAACTTGTCCAGAAGTGCGACATACTTGGTTTCAGATTGCAGACCCACCAAACGTCTTAATTCTTTGCCGTTCTTGATGAAAAGTACTGTTGGGATTGCATTAACATTATATCGTTCTGCTATGACGGTGACTCGGTCAACATTTACCTTACACACGATAACTTCACCAACATACTTATCTGCAAGTGACGATATAGTTGGAGCCAGAATCCTGCAGGGAGGACACCGGTCAGAAAACAGATCCACGAGGCAAATCTCATTTGCATCAACCACCCGGGCTTTGAAATCATACTCGCTATTGACGTGCACAATATTGGAACTCTCCTCCACTTCTTTTGGTATTCGTGAAAACACCGACACCAATAAAGCACCCATCACCGCGCCGTATAAGGCACCGCGGTACGGATTTGCCGTCAGCGGGCAGGTTCCGGAAGAACACTTGCCAAAATACCCCAAACCAGTACCAATTAGTCCACCAATCACAATACCAAATAAAATCCTGGTAATCATAACTTAATTCTCTCCTTATAGCTTCTACAAGGGCCTACTGGATAATCTCTGCCCAATTGCGCTACTAAACTTATTTGATGCCAGAATACCTGAATTGGCTCGATGATGCAAATCCCTTCTGTCAGGATTTATTGCTCAGACCAATTTACTACAATGGTTGCAAAAGCTGTTTTTCTGTGATACAAATAACTTGAGGCAAGTAGAATGCAATCTAAAGAACAAAATGTTATTCTGGACTCGATAAGTGAAGGTGTTTTTACAGTCGATTCGGATTGGCGAATCACTTCTTTTAATCGGGCGGCAGTGGAAATTACCGGAATCCAGCGAGAAAAAGCTATTGGCCAACACTGCAAAGACGTTTTACGGGCAGATGTTTGTGAAACTGACTGTACACTCCGACAAACAATGCAAACCGGCAAACCCATAATGAATAAAGCCGTACACATTATCGATGCCCACGGCAAGAAAAAAGCAATAACCATATCGACAGCTTTGTTGAAAGATTCCAAGGGCGAGGTTATTGGCGGAGTTGAAATGTTTCGTGATATGAGCACAATCGAGCAGCTTCGTAAGGAAATCCAGCGCCGTTACTCATATGAGGATATAATCAGCCAAAGCCATAAAATGCAAAATCTCTTTGCCATTCTACCAAATATTGCTGAAAGTAATACCACAGTTTTAATCGAAGGTGAAAGTGGCACGGGCAAGGAGCTTTTCGCAAGAGCTATTCACAATCTAAGTTTCCGCAAGGATAAACCCTTTATTGCAGTAAATTGCGGCGCCTTGCCCGACACTCTTCTGGAATCCGAATTATTCGGCTACAAAGCCGGTGCCTTTACAGATGCCAAAAAGGATAAGGCTGGTCGATTTGCTTTAGCCGAGGGCGGCACTATCTTTTTAGATGAAATTGGCGATATCTCTTCTGCTGTCCAGGTCAAGCTGCTGCGCGTCTTACAGGACAAAACATATGAGCCTGTAGGTGGTGTTTCTTCGGCCAAGGCCGACGTACGTATCATAACAGCAACGAACAAAAAGCTTGACAAATTGGTAAAGGAGAACAAATTCAGAGAAGATTTATATTACAGAGTAAACGTAATGAGATTAGAATTACCTCCCCTAAGAAACAAAAAAGAAGATATTCCGCTATTAGTAAATCACTTTATCAGTCGATTTAACCATCTGCATAATAAAAATATTTGCTGCGTTACAAATGAAGTAACAGCGGCCCTTTTACCCTATGATTACCCGGGAAATGTGCGCGAGCTTGAGAATATTATTGAACACTGCTTTGTTTTATGTGAGGGCGAGATAATAGAAGCCAAACACCTGCCTGCGTCAATTCGCCCAAGCTCCAAACAGGACAAAACAAAGGTTGGTGAGCCTGCGACTATTAAGCAAATGGAGATTATTTTGATAACCCAGGCTCTACACCGAAATAATGGTAACAAAACAGCAGCGGCTAAGGAACTGGGCATCGACAAAAGCACGCTTTTTCGCAAGATGAAAGCATTCGATATAAAACCATAGGAATTATGCCGGGCAAGTAGCAATTGTGCCATATTACAAGTAACAGTTCAATAAAACAAAAGTTGCATATTGCAACTATTGTTTAGGTGAATGATTGCGAAATGCAACCATGTTTGAGCATTCCCTCACTATAGTTAAACCACGCTATTTTTAGTATACCTTTGTCAAATAGAGTCTTGCGCTTATTTAGCGTCGCGTCACAAATTTTCTGGCACATCGCTTGCTCCAAGTTGTTTTTGAGGATTAGTGCAATGAAGATAGCGATACCAGTATGGAATGATTTTGTTTCGAGCGCGTTCGACTTTGCCCACAGGCTTTTACTGGTGGATATCGAAAATGGCAAAGAGGTTAACCGGTCTGAAGTTGACTTGAAAGCCGAATCGCTGCCGCAGCGAGCAGGCAGTCTGAAAAACCTCGGAGTTGATGTGTTAATATGCGGAGCGGTTTCACGAGCATTAGCGGATATGATTGCGGCATCCGGGATTCAGGTACTGCCATTTGTAACCGGTCGCGTTTCTGAGGTATTGCAGGCATATATAACAGGCCAATTGGTGCAACCACAGTTTGCGATGCCTGGTTTCTGGCCTGGTGCACGAAAAGGCTTTAGAGGTTGGCGGCGAGGTTGTCGATGGCGAGGCGGACGAAGGTAGTCTGTAGGAATATTGCGCAGCCGGCAGGGACGGAGTCTGAGAAGAGAAAGGAAAGGTAGAAGGTGAAAGTTGCCGTAACAGCACAAGGAAATGAATTATCAAGTGAAATTGACCTAAGATTCGGGCGGGCCGAATGGCTTATTGTTGTTGATACCAAAACGGGTGATTACGAAACTCACGACAACATTGTGAATTTGAATGCCGTTCAGGGAGCTGGTATTCAAACAGGGCATAATGTAGCAATCCTCGGAGTTGAGGCACTTATAACCGGCAACGTAGGGCCAAACGCTTTCAAAACGCTCAATACAGCCAATGTAAAAATATTTCTCGCTGAGAAGCAAACCGTTCAGGATGCGATAGATTCATTCAAGGTGGGCAGACTAAAGGAGGTAGACCAAGCCAATGTTGAAGGACATTGGATTTAGAATTTTAGTTTTCAGTTAGGTAAGTAGATTTATGCGAATTTTTTTAGATTGTATCCCTTGTTTTGTTCGGCAGGCACTTGATGCATCAAGATTAGCCACAGACGATGAGCAAATCCATGAAAAGGTCGTGCGAGAAGTCCTTCGTTTAGCGGTTGATTTGGATATGAGCGAGAGCCCACCGGCAATCGGCCAGCAGATACACCGATTGATCCGAAACTTGGTGGGCCAAAATGACCCGTATCACGGGATTAAGAGATGGTTCAACAATTTGGCTTTGAAATTATATCCTGAGCTGCGAAAGCAAATTTTGTGTTCAGACCATCGGCTTGAAACAGCTATCCGCTTAGCCATAGCCGGCAATATTATTGATTTTGGTGTCAATGGTTCAGTAAATGAATCAGACCTTAACAAAGCTATAAGTGAGTCCCTGACAGCAGACCTTGACACCGGACAGCTACAATCATTCCAGGATGCTATAGAACAAGCAGAGGAAATTCTTTACTTGGCCGATAACGCCGGTGAGATTATTTTCGACCGTTTGTTGATTGAGCAGTTACCTTATGAAAAAGTTACCGTGGTCGTCAAGGGCAAACCTGTCATAAATGACGCGACAATGGAAGATGCCGTGGCTGCTGGCTTACCTCGAATTTTAGAAGTCATTGATAACGGCTCAGATGGGCCGGGAACAATTCTGAAAACCTGTTCTCAAGCTTTCAGGGAGCGTTTCGAAGATGCTGATTTGATTATAGCTAAAGGACAGGGAAATTATGAAACCCTCAGTGAGTTTGACAAAAACATTTTCTTTATCTTAAAGGCCAAATGCCCTGTTATTGCCAGGGACCTGGGCTGTGAAGTTGGCCGGATGATTTTGAGAAAGAGCAAATCAATTAATGATATTGTTGATTTGGTTAAGGAGGCAGAATAAATGCCAGGTTTTGATGGTACAGGACCATTAGGTCAAGGGCCAATGACAGGCAGAGGGCATGGTTTTTGCATTTTGACAGCTTCCAAAGAAAATCCAAACGAGATACAAGGTTTTGCGGGAGTAGATAGCAGGCCTATCGGAAAAATGAATGAAGGGTTCGAGTTTGCTGGAAAGGAGGTGATTGATATGCCATTTGGAGATGGAACAGGCCCAGCCGGTATGGGTCCGATGACTGGAAGAGTCGCCGGCTTCTGTGCAGGCTATCCGGTACCGGGCTATATGAATCCTATTGCCGGTAGAGCCGGCTTCTATGGTGTCGGTGCACCGGTAGTTGGACCATATGGTGCAGGTTATGGTATGCCTTATGGCGGCCAGGTCAATCCTTGGCTTCGCAGAGGCTTTGGCTTTGGCCGAGGTTTCGGTAGAGGTAGAGGCTGGGGCCGTGGTCGCGGCAGAGGCAGGTTTGGTTATTGGTGGTAGAATCTAATTAGCAAGTAATTGCAGAAAGGATGGATATTATGCCAAAAGGTGATGGTACAGGGCCTACAGGCCAGGGGCCCGGCACAGGCCGGGGCATGGGACAAGGCAAAGGCCAGGGTAGAGGCAGAATGGGCGGCCCGTTTGCAGCAGGACCGGGCGGAAATTGCGTCTGTCCAAAATGCGGAGCAACGGCTGGGCATGTTGTCGGACAGCCTTGTAATGCGATAAGCTGTCCAAATTGTGGAACAAAAATGACTCGTGCTACGTAGCGAGTACTTTGCAGAGTAGTACAAGAAATTAACATTTTTTTCGAAAGGAGAATTATTATGCCAGGTGGCGATGGAACAGGTCCTGGAGGTATGGGACCAATGACAGGTAGAGCTGCTGGTTTTTGTGCAGGCTTCCCAATACCGGGTTATGCCAATCCTGTTGGCGGACGTGGTATGGGTATGGGCTGGGGCCGAGGTTTCCGAGGCGGCGGTTTTGGTCGAGGTCGAGGTTTTGGTTGGGGCAGAGCCGGATATGGCTTGCCTGCTTATGGTAGTGCTGTGAATCCATATGCTTATGGCGGCGGCGCGAGCCCTTATGCTTATGGTGGTGCCGTGAACCCATACGCTTATGGCGGTGCCGTGAACCCATACGCTTATGGCGGTGCACCACTTGCTCCAGCAATGACAGCCGAGCAGGAACTCGACGGATTGAAAGGTCAGACAGAATATCTCGAAGATGCTCTTGACGGCGTTAAGAAACGCATAGAAGAACTCGAAAGCCAGAAAAGCGACAAAGGGTAAGAATCGCTCAGCTAAAGACCAGCGTTTTTACGGCTTTAAAACTTCCGAAGGGGTAATGTTTGTCTACAGAGCGTTAGCTCCTATATTGTAAAGGAGGTATAGCAATGCCAATATTTGAATACAAGTGTGAAAAGTGCGGGCATAAGACCGAATTTCTGGAAAAAAGCGGTGGTAAGAAAAAGCACCTCTGCGAAAAATGTGGAAGTTCGGATATGCAGAAACTATTTTCAGGTTTTTCAGTTGGGCAAAGCAACCAGGGGAGCGATTCATGCTCAACTGGAACATGTCCAACTGGAACGTGTGGACTCTGAGAGAAAGGATTGTTTATGAAAATTGCAGTTACGTCAACAGGGCCTACGCTTGATGACAATGTGGAGGCTCGCTTTGGTCGGTGCCCCTATTTTCTTACCATTGATACTAACACAATGCAGTTAGAGGCGATTGAAAATCCCAATATTGCGCTCGGCGGTGGCGCAGGTATTCAGTCCGCCCAGTTAATGTCGGAAAAAGGAGTGACAACTGTACTCACCGGCAACTGTGGCCCTAACGCATTTGCCGTATTTGGCCAGGCGGGGATACAGGTTATTGTTGGCGTTAGCGGACTTGTACGTAATGCTGTAGAACAATTCAAAGCAGGTACTTTCTCCTCTGCTTCGGAAGCAAATGTGGCCAGTCACTTCGGTATAAATGCAGCACCGGCAGGCCCGACGGTGACTGGACAGCCGATGACCGGCCCACTCGGTCAAGCTGGCGGAATGGGCTTGGGCATGGGTGGCGGACGTGGCATGGGTCGGGGTATGGGCGGCGGCAGAGGTATGGGTCGCGGCGGTGGAATGGGACGTGGTGTGGGTAAAGGTATGGGCGGAGGTGGCGGAATGGGTCGCGGTATGGGCATGCCAGGCCCGATGGGTATGCCTTCAACCAGCCCATCAGCAGGTTTCCCACCAGGCACCGAACCCCAGGAGCAGGAATTAGCTGCTCTAAAGCAGCAGGCAGAACTGCTCGAACAGCAAAAACGCCAGCTAAACAACAGAATAGCTCAGCTTGAAAGCGGCCGAAAAGCTATTGCGGTAGTTGACCCAGGCAAGTGTACGGGCTGCGGTATCTGCGAAGACGTCTGCCCGGTAAATGCTATCAAGGTAAATGGGCAAGCTCTCGTACAGCCTGAGCTTTGCACCGGCTGCGGGCTGTGTGTTGGCGAATGTCCTAATAGTGCCATTATACTTACGCAACAAAAAGCTGGTAAATAAATTACATTAGCCCTTGCTTTTTGCACAGCAACTTTTCAAGAGAAAAGGTGTGAGCTTATTGGCTTTGGTATTCAATCAGCATGGTTTAAACCGAAATAACTGTTTCATATATGAGTTCCCAAGAGCAACCTCATGTATAAAATGCGAAATTCTGTCTAGTCAAAGCCAAGAGAGAATAGATATGGGAACAAAAGAGTTTGACGTACTCATAATCGGAGGCGATCCGGCAATGAGAACTTGCAATAAGATGTGCCGGATTATGAACCCGGATGCAAGCATCGGATTGATAAGAGAAGATAAATCGATGATAAATCACTGTGCTATGCCATATGTTTTAGACAGAAGCACGACGTTGGAAAAAGTTATCATTCCGGACAAGTTTCTCACCCAGTTTGACTCTGAGCTGTTTATTGACAAAGTCAAACATGTTAATCCTAAAGATAAGGCCGTTACTTGTCTCAACAACAGTTTCAAATATAAAAAGCTATTCTTACTCACCGGAGGCGATCCAGTTAAACCTCCAATTCCTGGAGTAGAGCTTAAAAATGTCTTTACCTTAAGAAAACCAGAAAATATAGCGGAATTAGAGAAGGCGTTGGATTCCTCTCGGACAAAGAACGTAGTCATTGCAGGAGGTGGATATATTGGCGTGGAGTTTGGCTATCTAATCAAAAAAAGAGGAGGCTTGAACGTAACAGTAATCGAGCTTTTGGATCAAATTCTGGAAGCTTCTTTGGACGATGAGTTCTGTATCCTTGCCGAAAAGGAACTGAAAAGAAATGACATCAATTGCTATACAAAAAGCAAAATAACCGGGTTTACGGGAAAAGATGCAGTTGAGGCAGTCATTCTGGATAGTGGTAAAGAGGTTCCCGCCGATGCGGTGATTTTAGCCATAGGGGTAAAGCCGGCGATTGATATAGCATTGGAAGCCGGCATTAAAGCTGATAAAGGGGGGATTGAAGTTGATAAATACATGAAAACCTCTGAGGAAGACGTCTACGCTGCAGGTGATGTGATAAATGCAGTTTCTGCAATAACCGAAGATTATTTTCCCGGCAGATTAGGCGGCAATGCAGTTGTAGAGGCAAAAGTGGCTGCGATAAATGCTTCAGGTGGAAACAGAATTTATCCTGGCGTAGTAAATCCTTCGGCGACCAAGGTGTTTGAACTATCTTTTGGTACAGTCGGGCTCACCGAGAGGTATCTTAAGGGTAGAGGGATAAGGTATTTGGTTGGTAATGGTGAGACAACAAGTATATACTCCATGATACCCGGATCAAAACCAGTAAAATCAAAGTTGATTTTCAAAGAAGATGACCTAACGCTTCTCGGTGCTCAGGCGGTAGGAGATATTAATCTGGCTGGTCATGTGGATGAAATAGCCCAAGCTATACTTAAGAAATTTACCTTGTATGATATACTAAGTTTTCATTATAGTACCCATCCTGAACTTTCCCCCCAACCCAGAGCCAATGTGTGGGTGAGTTGTGCTGAAGATTTATGGAAAAGAGTCAATGGGTAATGAAGAAGAGGAATCTCAATAACCGTGCATTCAGCACCAAAAAGAGATGGCATTGATAGGGAAGTTGAGCATATGGAACGATTTATGCTCAAATCAAAGATTCATCGGGCAACGTTGACGGGGACAGAGCTGGACTATCAAGGGAGTATCACCATTGACGAGGACCTTCTTGAAAAGGCGGATATATTGCCGGGTGAGCAGGTTCACGTACTGAATATAAATAATGGCCAGCGTTTTATAACCTATGTTATTGTAGCTCCGCGAGGTTCCGGCACCATCTTATTAAATGGCCCGGCAGCAAGATTAGGAACAGCCGGCGACAAAGTCATAATTATATCCTATTGCCAGGTACCTGATGAGAAAGTAAAAGATTTGAAGGCAAAAGTAGTATTCGTTGATGATGAAAACAAACCAAAGGAGTAGGTAAGTGGAAAAAAGTATATCCCCACAATGTGCGCAATGTGAGGGTAAAGAATGCCGTGATGGCAAGGATTGTTTTTCACAGGATAGTAATCATAAACAATTATATCAAGATAGCGATATAGCAGAAATGCACAAGGCCGCTTCGACGGTTGAGGCACGTCACTACGGGAAAGAAACGCGATTGGGCGAAGTAATTTTGTTAGCTAAGCAGTTGGGATATCAAAGAATTGGTTTGGCATTTTGTATCGGTTTGAGCGAAGAAGCAAATATTATCGCTGAGATTCTTTCAAAGCATTTCAAGGTAGTGTCTGTGTGCTGCAAGGTATGTGGAATTGACAAAAAGGATTTTGATTTGCCGCAGATTTTAACAGAACGCCAAGAAGTTATGTGTAATCCAGCTGGACAGGCCCAAATGCTAAATGAAGCAGAGACGCAACTCAATATTATATGTGGGCTTTGTGTTGGCCATGATGCTATTTTTACTAAGGTCTCAGACGCTCCTGTAACAACACTTATCGCCAAGGACAGGGTATTGGCTCACAATCCGGCGGGAGCTATCTATAGTCGCTATATTCGAAAACACTTTAATGAAAACATATAGCGGAATCAATTGAGGCTCCTTACTATGGGAAAGAAACGTAATTGGGTGAAGCAGTTCTGTTAGTAAAGGAATTAAGCGATCAAAAAGCAGGGCTGGCCTCTTGTATTGGCTTAAGCAAAGTAGCAAAGACAGGAGAAACAAGTTACTTTTTGGTGAAGTAGAAATGCAGAACTTAGTCAAAGATTTTTTAAAACAAAAGCGTTTTGCCGTAGTAGGTTCATTCAGGCATAAGCAAAAGTACGCCTACCAGATTTTAAAAAGTTTGAAGAATAGCGGATATGAGGTTTATCCAGTCAACCTACGCCTCAAAGAAGTAGAAGGTTTAACCTGTTATCCAAGCGTTAAGGATATCCCCATAGTTTGTGACGTTG
>CAYUIE010000022.1:7658-29157 GCA_964444665.1 uncultured Pirellulales bacterium | reverse complement strand
CGTGTAAAATTGAAAAAACTATACCCAGTAATTTAGATGTGACAGACTACTAGAAGCGGGACCTAAAGAAATAAATTTGTTACCTAACCCTTTAAAGGAATGGCTAGAGGAACAGAAATATAAGATTGGGGATTAAAAGATGCTGCACTATACAGGAATTTCCCTCCAGCCTCCTAATAAGCTTGAGTGTTAAATCCAGAAATATATCACGGATGACTTTTTTCAAAATCTGGATCCCGAATTGGCCTAAGAATGTGCGATTTGGCATTATGGGATATAGTAGATATAGTATAGGATTTTGCAGTTCATTAAGGTTTGAGCAGCGACTGAGAACTAACCTACCCATAACTAATCGGTTACATCGACGGCGGCGGCTGAATATTTCCCCTGTGAATTACCACTCGGCCAGCTCGCCGGTAAGCTCTTCGACCAGGTCTTTCATAGTTACAATCCCGACCGGCCTTTCTCGGCCGTGGTGGGCCCGTAAAATCAAAACGATTTTGTGATGCTCTTTACGCATACGATTCAACGCATCGATTACCCGGCCGTCGGCAGGAAAAGTGGGAATCGGCTTAACGAAACCGCGTAAATCCGCAAAGTCCTTTTCGGTCGCCAGAGATTCGTAAACGTCTATGAAGCCAATAATATTCTCACGACTACCATCGAAAACCAGCAGCCGCGTAAAGGAAACCTTAGCCAGCTCTTCGAGCACTTGCTTACGATTTGTGTTAACATCCAGTATTCCGACCTTGCTGATTGGTACCATTACAGAGCCTATTCGCATAAGTGGTATATGGACAAGCCGGTTCATAATTTCGCTTTGAACCGAGCTTATATGACCTTCTTCCCGGCTCTCCTTAATAATCTGTCTGAAATGGTGCGGGTCTCTCATCGCATACTGACTCGTTGTCGGCAGGCCGAGCAGTCTTGCAAAACCCTTCGAGATCACCTCCAGCGCCGGGACTATCCCGCAGTACGTGAAAAGCTTATGGGATACCCAGAGAACCGGAGCCAGTCGAGGCATAAGGGAATCGGCGCGATAGAAGTAGAGGTTTTTAGGAATAAGTTCGGCAAATACAAACAGTATCGGCGTCATTACAAGGGTTGCATAGAACTCGGCCTGTCGTTCGCTCGCCGTTAGTCCCAGAAACATATACGTTGCAACACTCGTGACAATGTAATTCGAAATATTTGTCCCAACAAGTGTGGTAAAGAGCAGTGAATGCCCGCTGCTCATCAAACTGCTCAGCATCGCGAAGAATCGCCTTTTTTGTTGCTTGCCAATCCGAAGGCGAAATCGGCTCAGCCGGTAGGTACCGGTTTCGCTCCCGGAAAAAAAACCGCTGAGCAAAATAGAAATACCAACCGCCAATAACCCGCACGCAACCATCATTTTCTCTCCATGACGTCTTCCCGGTGAGATTCACTGTCCGGTTGAAAGGACAGTATTACCGTCCCTATCCGGTGCCTCGCTACACGCTCAACAGTAAACTTCAGGTTTTGTAAATATGCAACATCGCCGGCTTGTGGTATTTTGCCCAGAAGTGCTGTAACTAATCCGCCTATCGTCGACAGGCGTGTTTGTGAGACGCTGATGCCGAATGCATCAATCCAGTCGTGAATTGCCAGATTGCCCGCCAGGCGGTACTGCATCGGCCCAATCTGCTCGACCAGTTCAACGTCGCTTTGTACCTCAAGAGGACTGAGTAATTCTTCAACAATATCCTCCAACGAGACCATACCTGCAATCCCGCCGTATTCGTCCACGACTATCGCGGTTTCCGTACCGCTTTGCCGGAAAAACTCTAACAGTGACTCGACCGTTTTTTGTTCAGGAACAAGAGGAACCTTCTGGATGAGTTTTCGCAGCCTGGCGTCTGGATGAAGCAATATCTGCCTTATGTGTACCATGCCTAATACGTTATCTATCGCTCCTTCAAAGACCGGCAGCTTGGTCAGGCCCTTCTCAATCATCAGCTTTTTCGCTTTTTCTGCTCCCGCTTCTACACTGCAGCTTGCCATATCAACCCGCGGCCTCATAACCTGGCGAACTTTGAGCAGGCCGAATTCCACAACCTCACTTAACAACTGGTTTTCCTCAGCGCTTATCAACTGGGCCTGACGAGTCAAATCCAAAAGGAGTTTCAGCTCGGCGATGGTGATTGGGCTGGGTTTTTTAGGTGCCCCCAGTAGTAAACGGATTGCCGGCTCGACAAGCAGGAAGTTAAAAACCGACTGTACGGGCCCCAGGATTTTCGTACAAATATAGCAGGGCAGGGCACCGGCAACCGCCAGACGTTCCGAATTCAGATAAGCTACCGATTTAGGCAGCAACTCACCACACAGAACCAGTATGCCCAGACCCGTCGCAGCGGTAACACCTGCTGCAGGTGCTCCGAATTGCCTGCCAATCTGAATCGTCAGCATAGCCGTGAGTGAATAGAAACAGATGTTAACTGCTATGTTGCCCAGCACCAGGCTACCCAACAGCTCTCTGGGCTTATTAATGATGCTCGCTGCAAGTCGATGCAGACGATGCCTGGATTTGTGAAGAATGCTTATTTGTCTGCGTGAGAGATTGAAAAATGCCGTCTCGCTGCCCGAAAAAAACGCGGAGGCCGCCAAGAGAAAAACCATCAGCACAATGTGCCAAATGTTCTGAAAAATAACTGTAAGTATCACCGTTTTCCGCTAACCGTTAATAACTGATAGATAAGCTTGCTCTTTTACGAAACGCTCAGCAATCGAGCCTGCTGATTTAATCTTCATCACTCCTGGGCAGAATTATCGTAAACTTCGCTCCTTTGCCGGGATGCGAGTCAGCACTGATTGAGCCGCCGTGAGCTTCTACTATCTCTTTACAAAACGTAAGGCCAAGCCCACCGGTGCCTCGTGCACTGCCTTTATTTTTTTTCTTCGTAGTGAAGAAAGGCTTAAAAACATTACTCTGCTCATCGGGGCTGATACCCTTACCGGTATCCGCGACCTCCACAAAACTCTTATCTTCCTCCTGCCATCCTTTTATCGTAAGTAGCCCTCCTTTTGGCAGCATTGCCTCACGACCGTTCAATATCAAGTTCATCAGCACATGCTGAATCTGAATTGGAACTGCCCAAATCTCAAGTCTTTCCGGAACATTCACGTCAACTCTTATCCTGTCCTTGCGAAAGTCCCGGAACATAAAACAGAAAACATCATCAACAAGAGACCTCAGGTTGCATCTCTGCTTCTCCTGGCTCTGGCCGTTTGTCATAGCTAACATACTATCCTGTATCTTTGATGCTTGTTCACAGTTTCTGACGGTCTTTTGAAGTGTTTTCATAATAAGTTCTTCGTCGGAGATGTCGCTCAACGCCAGGCGGGCATAATTGCCGATTGGTGTGAGCAGATTATTGATCTCGTGCGCAATCATACACGAGATTATACCAATATTTGCCAGCGACTGCACCTGGCTAAGTTGCCGCCGTAATTGATTATTCTGCTCTTTTTCCTTAGCGAGGTTCCTGTGCAGGGAAACCCGTTTTTGAACAAGACTTTGCAAATTACAAACCTCTACAAGCTCACCTGATGCTGCTTTTGAAATAACACTTTTTATTCTGCCAACCCGGCAGTATATTTAACGGCATAATTGTTAAGTAATCCAGTTACCTTGTGCCGACCGGATGATTAACTAAATCCGATGAATATCCTTTATATCGACTTGTAAGCGACTTTTTCTTGAGCAACTGGAATTAACCTGTAAACCAGCGAGAATAGGCAAGATAAGCAAAATTTTTTTGCATATTTTCACCGAAAAATGAACACGCAAGAACTCCTGGAACAATTGCTGGCATTACTTGAAAGTAACAATGTTGAGGTACGCACCGAGTCTATCGGAGGTGGAGGAGGTGGCCTTTGCAAGATAAAAGGCAAATATACTTTCTTTGTTGATTCTGATGCCACCACAACAGATTCCGCCGTAACCTCGGCACAGGCAGTGGTGAAAATAGTAGATATTGACGCTGTCTACATTAAGCCGGAGGTGCGGGAATTTATCGAAAAACACACAGACCGGGAGAGGAGCAAATAAATGGCGATAAAAAAAGTGGCGATTATGGTTGACCGGATGTATCAGGTGCTCGAAGTCTGGTTCCCGTACTATCGTCTCAAAGAGGCCGGCTTCGACGTCGATTTCGTGGCGGCCGAAGTAAATAAAGAGTATCCCTCAAAAGAAGGTTATCCTTGCATATCTACGGTCGCGGCCGGACAGGCAACCTCTGAAGATTATGATTGTATGATTGTGCCCGGAGGTTTCGCACCTGATTTTATGAGAAGAAATAACAATGTTATACAATTTGCCAAAGAAATGGTTAAGGCGGATAAAATAATAGCCTCAATCTGTCATGGCGGCTGGCTTTTATGCAGTACCGATGTTTTTAAAGGAAGGAAAGCAACCTGCTTTATGGCTATCAAAGATGATATAAAAAATGCCGGCGCCGAGTATATCGATGCCGAATGCGTTGTGGATGGCAATCTAATAACCTCCCGCAAACCAGATGATTTGCCCGCCTTCTGCCGGGCTGTTCTCAAGGCACTCGGCGGGTAAATGTGCCGATATCTTTATAAACGGCAGGGCTCTCAGCCCCCAACAAAAGCACCACAGGTCACATAAAACTCTAAATGCCGCTGGACACCGATAATTTGCTGATGTAAACTTTAGTTTGAATATCCTTATATAAACTATTCAATAGCAAAAGGAGTTACACCGTAAATGAGTAATCGTAAAAAGCAGACTGATCTACCTACAGTGCTTATCGTTGACGACAACCACCAAAACCTGGAGCTACTGCAGGCCTATCTGGAAGAATTTCATTGTCGAACTTTGACCGCTTATGACGGTCCTGAGGCGCTCGAAATACTGAAGAAAAAACCCCCTGATTTAGTCATCCTCGACATAATGATGCCTCAAATGAGCGGTTTCGAGGTCTGCAGAAGGTTAAAAAAGGACCCCAAAACCACTGATATACCGGTAATAATGGTGACCGCCCTGAACGAGCCTGGCGATATAGAAAGGTCGATTGACTGCGGGGCCGATGATTTCCTCAGCAAACCCGTAAACAAATGGGAGCTGATGACGCGTGTGAAAACTATGCTGAAGTTAAGGCATCTTACGGACAAGCTTGAACGTACGCTGGCCTACCTGACCGAGGTAGAGGGAGAGGCCCAGAAAACAAACCCGGCAGGTCAATGAAAATTGTGCTGCTGTTGGTAAAGGGGTAAACCGGCGGTCTCGCCAAACCGACATATAACTGACCTTTATCCTGTCCTATAATTGGACGGTCTTTCCTTTTTCGCTATTCAATGCCTTTCAGACGATAATCATACTGTTTGAAAACCCTATAACAAACACGATAAAACGAGGCTTTTGGGTTTAAAATCATAACAACCCCTACACCCATCACATTTGAAAAATCTGCTCACTATAAAGGCGCTCAGTACTCATATTAGCTTACCTTGGCCTTAACCACTTGCCCGGCCGTGTCGATATGCGTTGTGAAGCCGCATACCATTCTGTTCATGAGACAAAAGGTATGAGTAAGTTGTTAGAAATATTCGGCAGGGCAATTGTCGTTGACACAGCTGATTTGATATGTGATTGGCTTAAAGGCAACACATTAAAGACTACTAATGACGTTCAGACGTTGCAACTGAACGAAATTGTGAAACATATTGAAGATGGAAATTTAGTCCTCGCCGAGGAAAAACTAAAATTCCACCTTTTCGACAATCAGTCCTGCGTTAAAGGGCGGATGGCCGCAGCAGCCATCTGCCTGCGCAATAATAACATATCACAAGCCATGGAATCTCTGCAATCGGTATACTTGCGAGAGCCGAGTAATACGACCGCCCTTTATGCGCTTGGGTATTGTAATGAACGGCTCGGCAGGTTGGATGAGGCTGTGGCGTTCTATCAGGACTGCCTGAAATTTAAGTACTACTTACAACTGCCAAGACTTCGGGTCGCGGCAATCTATTTCTCAAGAAACCAGCTCGATAAGACCGTCCACGAATACGAATCCCTTATCCGGGAGTATCCTGATGATATTTCTTCCCTTGTCATACTTGGACACCTGTATATGGCTAATCTGAAGTACAATCTTGCAATAGAGACCTTCAATAATGCCATTCTCATCCATCCGGACAACTTTCTGCCGGAACCTGAGGACGCCAAAATTATTATGCTTGTCCGTAGCGGAAATCTGCTCGAGGCTGCTGATGAAATACAATGGCGATTAGAGCAGCAGGGCGATAACAGCAATTTAAATGTCAAACTGGCTGATATACTCAGTATGCTCGGTGAGGATTACCAGGCCATTTCACACTACGAAAGGGCGTTTGAGGCCCAGCCACAGTGCCTTGAGGCCGCTATAAAGCTTGGTATACATCATTTAAGACTCGGTCAATTTGCCGACGCAGCGGAGTATTTCACCAAAGCAAACGAAATAAACGACCAAATTGTCGAAGCATATATCGGCCTTGCTATTGCTCAAAATTTGGCCGGTAAAATCGACGATTCTTATGGAACGTTGTCACTTGCTTCGACTATTCAGCAAAACAGCACACTTTTATTTGGTCAGGCCGCAACAATCCAGTTTAAGGCCGTTTTTGAAAATCTGTGCCATAATGAAAACACAAATGCCTTTTATGGAATCGAGACTGTTATCAAGGCACACGCTATTCAAATCTCTCATCATCCTTATAACGCTGATATTAATTATCGATACGGCCTTCTATTAATGGGTACTGGAGACTTATTACAAGCTGAATCAGCTTTTAAGAAGGTCCTTGAAATTAATCCTACATATCATCGTGCCAGATATATGCTCTCTTTGTGCATTTGTGAGACTGAAGGTCCTTGTTCGGCATTTAGTGTTTTTTCCGAAGAGAATCATTTACCTCCAAAAAATATTCTTCAGCTTCATTATAAAACCGCGATTCTTTACTCTGACAAAACAAAATTTACACGTGCTCTTCAAAATCTCCAGCGTTCTTTTGACCTTAATTTTACTGATTATGATGCATATAGAAATATCGCATCTGTTCTTCAAAATCTTGGTCTTATGGACCGTTCACTTGCAACTGTCCAATATCTTACAGATATCGCCAACCAGGTATTTTCAATCTCACCATAGTCAATTATTCCTGATTTTAGGTCATAAAGCCTGATAACCGGCTAATAATAAACATAACTAATTTAAATCCCTAACGGCTTTTAATGCTCAATGTAACATAACATATATTATGGGACGTTATATCCCGCCGTGGCAAACTATATAAGAGCCATTTTTATGGAATTCTAACCAAATAAATGGTAACTTAATAAATCAGGATAAACTGTTTCAAATGCATATAAGGCAAATAACTCCTGTTTTAGGGGAAATTATAAATGGAATTTATGGAAATTGTGAAAACAAGGCGCAGTATCAGACGGTTCAAAAATAAGACCATAGAAAGACAAATTCTTTTGGAATTACTTGAGGCAGCAAGATGCGCACCTTCCGCTGCAAATAAACAGCCAATCGAATATGTAATAATTGACGAATTACAGATAGCAGAGAAGTTTTTCGAACAATTGTCCTGGGCGGGATATGTCAGGCCGAGACGTGACCCGGCCACCGGCTGCCGCCCTGTTGCTTATATAGTTGTTCTTATCGATTCGCAAAGAGCACTCGGCGAATATGGTAATGTAGATGCGGCAGCAGCCATTGAAAACATTTTATTAAGCGCCTGGAGCAAAGGCATCGGCTCCTGCTGGATTGGCTCGATTAAGCGTGAAATTATAAGAGATTTACTTGGTGTGCCTGAAAACTTAAAAATTGACTCAGTTATAGCGTTAGGCTACCCGGATGAGCAGCCGACAATGGAGGACGCTAAAAACGAGAATGACGAAGACTTAAAGTATTACATAGATGAAAACGACACACTTCACGTGCCGAAAAGGACATTAGCCTCAATAAGCCACCTAAACCAATACGGCACAGCAATTAAGTGAAAAGATTATTTTACACCTCCCAGATGTGCTGCTTTGGTTCCCGCAAAGACAAGGGCTTGCCTAAAATCTCATAATGAATAATTGCCTCACGCAAGGCATCAAGGTTGCCATAGTCAAGAACAGGCTTGCTTTTAGATATCAGCTCCTCTTCTTTTTGTTTATGTAGAACGTCAATTTCCAAACTTTCTATCTCGCCGAGTTCGGAAGGCGCTACAGAACTCGGAATGGCTCTTTCTACCTCGGCCGATGTGGGTTTAACTGCTCGTTTAGTCGGCTCTTTTTGAACCTCCGGGGCTCTGACAGCTATATGTCTGCGCTGCCGGTGCATTGGTGCTTCGGATGGCTTGCGAATCTGTCGTGCCGGCCTCGGCGTAATTTGAGAAACACCCGGCCTGGGTGCCGGACTACGTTTAGGCTTTGCATGTCGCGGCTGGACAGCGGGTTCGAGCGGCTTATATCTCGGTTGACGTTTAGGCATTCCTTTGGACCCTTCCTTCTCTTTTTCTGAAGACTTATTCGCCTTCATCTTGGCAAGCCCGCCAAAAACATACATAAGGCCCAGTACGACTAATACCAAAAGTCGTATCCAACCGCCATTCTCCGTATCGTCATTACGGGCGAGCAGAATTGTCGCCAAAATTCCCATCATTGCCTATTCTTCCTTCTTTCTCGGCTTGGCAATGGAATCCCGCATATCTGTATCCGCCATAATATTCTTCATCCGGTAGTAGTCCATAATGCCGAGATTACCCTTTCGGAACGACTCTGCCATTGCCAACGGCACCTCAGCCTCCGCCAGCACAACTTTCGCCTGATTTTCCTGGACGAGGGCTCGCATTTCCTGTTCGCGGGCAACGGCCATAGCCCGACGTTTCTCGGCCTCCGCCTTCGCACGCCGCATATCAGCCTCTGCCTGGGCAGCCTGAAGCTGAGCACCAACGTTATCACCCACGTCGACATCCGCAATATCTATTGAGAGAATCTCATACGCAGTCCCCGCATCGAGACCTTTGGCAAGAACCGATTTTGAGATATTGTCCGGATTTTCAAGCACGCCTTTGTATGTAATTGAGCTGCCGATTGTTGTAACGATGCCCTCGCCGACTCGGGCGATAATCGTCTCCTGCGTGGCACCTCCGATGAGTCTTTCGATATTCGCCCGCACGGTTACCCGCGCCTTGGCTTTTAATTGAATGCCGTCCTGCGCGACCGCGTCAATCGTGTTTCGTCCTTTCGTTGGGTCGGGACAGTCAATAACCTTTGGGTTTACGCTTGTCTGAACCGCTTCGAGAATATCCCGGCCTGCCAGGTCAATCGCGGTGGCCGTTTTCAGCGTTAGTGGAATATTAGCCCGGTTAGCCGCAATCAACGCTCGGACCACGTTCGGCACACGCCCCCCTGCCAGATAGTGACTCTCAAGGTCACGAGTCGTCAGCGACAGGCCCGCCTGGACCGCGGTTATCTTACTCAGCACAATTGTTCTTATATCAACCCGGCGAAGCCACATCCCGATAAGCTCGCGGAATTTCACGTCGGCACGCGAGAGCTTCGCCTGAAGCCACAGCTTAAAGAATTTTACAATGAGGAAAAATACAATGATGGTTAACAGAGAAACAATAACTATTGCTGCAAGTAAAAAGGCCCTGAGCGCCGTTGTGCCGATGATTTGGGACGTTGCAAAGTTCATTATTATATCCTTTCATTTAACTACGCTTTTATCTAAGCGATTTTTTAACTTTCGTCCACCACGCGAACCGTCAACTGCGTGCCTTTAACATCTATAACTTTGACTGTTTTGCCTTTATTAACATATCCGCTTTCCGATACACATTCAACCCTTAGTCCTGAAAAATAGCACATTCCGACCGGCCTTAGAGCCGTCAACACCTGCCCTTCTTTGCCCAGCAGGTTCCTTAACTGGTCGGTATCAGGTATCGCATCACCGACCTGTCGTTCAGAGGGACTCAGCATAATCCCTTTGCCGAATTTAGTCTTTGGGAAAAGTTTGTAGGCGATTATCAGTACTGCCGGTATCATCACAATCGCAATAAACACCCCAATCCACCCGGTAACCACGCTGTGCTTAAAAAAGATTACCAGACCGGTGATCAAGCACACTACTGCAAAGACGGAAATGAGGCCACCACTCGGCACAAATACTTCCGCAATCAGCAGCGTCGCACACATAAGATAAAGAAAAATCGCAAAAGCAAGCCACCAGCCCATATTCTTCTGCTTTCAGATTTTTATAATTTCTTTCAATCCTCGACCACTTTGACTATGACCCTGTTGCCCTGAATCTCAACTATCTCAACCTTGTTACCTCTCTCGAGGAACTCGCCTCTGGCCACAACATCAACAACGGCAACTCCGAAGCGGGCCGTACCGGACGGCCGCAGCGCCGAAAGCACAACGCCGACGTCTCCGACCTTAATCGACAATTCTTCAATTCCCGGCGGTGCGGTCATACTTATTTCCATCTCGTCGCCCTGCTTTGCCATTGCCGGAGCAAGCAACAACCCCCCGAATAACTGCATTTTAGGCAGATATTTAGCTAACAACCACGCTACAAACACAAATCCCGTGAAACCGAGTACAAGTGCCAGCGCCCCGTTTGTAAACAGCTCCCAGTCAAAATCCGTCTTCGGCCAGGGTATTTCATCCGGCCGATTGCCAATCAATATGCCGAAAAGCCCTACCAGTATGCATATTATCCCTGCAGTTCCTGCAAGGCCAAATCCTGGAATAATGAAAATTTCAATAAACAGTAAAATTACGCCAATTGCAAATATTGCAATCTCCACCCAGTTTGCCATTCCGACGAGGTATTTGCTGCCGAAAATAACCGTGAAACATATCACGGCCACAAGGCCCGGCAGGCCGACCCCCGGCGTATTAAGCTCAATATACACACCCAGTAGCGCCACCATAAAAAGTATGCTTATCAGGGCCGGCGAATTTAACCAGCGCACCATTTCTTCCGACCAGTTTGTCTCATGCACACTCGGCAGCCCTGTGAAGCTAACTCCGTCGCGCTCGGCCAGAAAATCAAAAACGCCCTGCCTGTCCGCCACCTTCGCCCTGGCTATGCCGTATTCGAGCGCCTGCGATGCCGTCAGCGTTAAAAGCTCATCGTCTTTATCAATCAGTTGCTTATTCTCAAAGTCGTACGCATTAGGGTCTTTTGGAAGTTTGTCGACCTCGAAAAATTCGTATTCATCGCTTTCAAGATTCTTTACCCGCCAGACCTCTAAGCGAAGGCTCACCATTGCCTTCAGCAGTGCCTCGGGATAATTATTCGCCTCTGCAGCCCGCATAAAGGCCGCACGGATGAAACTTTCCGCCTTTTCCCGTTCGACGCCCTCGAGCTTTGTTCCTATTGCAATAGGTGCGCAATCACCAATTGTGGTGTTTTCAACCATTATGATATCTTTGCATGAAACACTGACCAGCGCCCCTGCCGATATCGCCTCGGTTGTTACGTATGCAACGGTGTGTGCCTTCTTGCCGATGTCGAGTATAAAATACTTCGAGATCTTATCCGCCGATTCGAGAAGTCCGCCGTACGTACCTATCTCGTAGATAAGGTAATCCGCCCCCTCTTCGAGCGCGATGTCGGTTCGCCGCCGGATTGATTCATAAAGGCCGTTATCTATCATCCCCTGGCACGGTATGACCGCCGCCGTAACTTCCCGCACCGGCTGGTTCGGCTCTAATATACTGATCGGATCATCCAACAGAACCAGCGGCTTGGCAAGAAGCGAAGCCGTCCACAAAACGACAGCTATATAGAAAGTCATTTTCATATGCAAATTGTAGCTCTGTTATATCTGATTGACAAGCCCAAATATTCCACATTTTTTCCGTAATTATATTTTAGGAAAAATACTTAGCCAGCAACCTGTCCTGAGTCTATCGAAGGATTTATTGCAGGGTTTTCTTTTTCGTTTCGTAATTTATAACGCGGGTTTACCAAGCCGCGGTTAATCCTTCGCAGAACGAACCGTAATCCCGTAAGGGATGCTGCGCAGGAAACGGTATTATCTCAGAGCCGCGATTCATCCTTCGGAGCAACACTGCGGAGAATGGACAGTTAGGAAGCGGTCAAAAACTCATTTAACCATTTGACTATTTACCCAATCACCAATTCACTAACTTACGGCCTTTATATCTCCACCCCATCCCACTGAAGGCCCCCTATCACCGACTGCGCAATATTGGTCAGGTGGTCGCCGATTTTCTCTACGTTATCGACCAGGTCGATAAATATCAGTCCTGCCTCTGTCGAGCAGACCCCGTCGGTCATTCGCTGTACATGGCTTCGCCGAAACTCTATTTGCATCCGATTAAGCGCATTTTCATTATCGAGTGCCGACGTTGCCGCCTTGGCGTCATCGTTCTCAAGTGCCACAATAATTCGCCCGAGCATCTGGTTGGCCTCGCTCTTTAACTGGTCAATCTCGCCCTCAGCCTCTTCACTGAACGACAATTTCTGGTCCACTTTACGCTCGGCTATCTCCACGATATTCACAGCGTGGTCCGAGACGCGTTCGAGGTCGTTGACAGTATGCAAAAGGACCGGCAGAGCAATAGTCAATTTTTCGGGAAGCTCTCTTCCCGAAAGTGCTGCGAGATAAGATGTAATCTCGTACTGAAAATTATCAACTATGTCTTCTGTTTGTCTGGCTGCGTCAAGTTCTTTGCGGTCGTTCTTCATTAATCCTTCAATGGCCTGATTTACCGCCACGCCGGCCGTTTGTGCCATACGCACAATTTCACGCCTTGCCTGGTCCATTGCGATGACTGGTGTTTTAAGCAGGTGTTCTTCGAGAACAACGGCCCTGCCCGCAAGCATCTCGTCTTTTGCCGGGACAAGCTTTTTCACCAGAAACTCGAGCCATGTAATGATAGGAAGAAAAATCACGGTATTCACGATGTTGAAGCTGCTGTGTGCCACCGCGATATGTACCATAATCGTGCTTTGCGACAGTTGCATCGGAGTAATAAATTCGACAAAATTCGCGAACCATCCCGTCGAAACCAGTGGGAACATATATGCCACACCTATCACATTGAACAGAGTATGTCCCATTGCCGCCCGGCGTGAATTAACCGAAGTTCGCAGTGCCGCAATTTGAGCGGTGATTGTTGTGCCGATATTGTCACCCAATATGAATGGTATCGCAACACGCAACGCGTCGTGCCATTCTGCGCCGAATGCGCCGCCGAACGCAAGCAGCTGCACCATCGCAATCGAGGCGGAGCTGCTTTGCAGCAGCATTGTAATCAGCGTTCCCGCCAGAATCGCCAGTAGCGGCCTGCGACCCACCCATATCAAAGCGCTGCGCACATTGGCGCTTTGCTCTAAGGGACCAAATGCTTCCTTCAAAAAATTGATACCAATGAAGAGTATCCCGAAGCCAAGCAGCACCTGACCTATATTCCGTGTTTTTTGGGTTTTGCCGAGAATGTTTAGCAAAAAGCCCACACCAATTGCCGGAAGAGCGTAGGTGGTAATCTTGAAGACAGCCAGTCCTGAAACAAGCCAGGCGGTAAAGGTCGTTCCGATATTTGCACCAAGCACAACACTAAGGGCCTGTTTAAGCGTCAGCAAGCCCGCATTTACAAGACCAATTGTCATAACGGTCGTTGCAGAGCTTGACTGGATAAGGCATGTCGTAGCCGCACCTACAAGCACTGCAATGACCCTGTGTTTTGTCAGGGCCGCAAGGAACTTGCGGAGTCTTTTACCTGCAACTTTCTTTAGTCCCTCCGACAGGATTCCCATTCCAAACAGGAACAGACCAAGCCCACCCACTACGCCGAAAATCATATCTTTAACCATCGTGGTTCCTTAATGGGCCAGATGAAAACATAAACTCATGCCGTGCGGAAACTTTATACTTTTTCACACGGCAGGTCAAGCAACCTTTACAAAACGCTGATTTAATCAAATATCCGGTATTAAGCAAGCTTACGTAAAATATCGACCCCCTGCTCTATCTTTTCATCACTCGTCGCATAGCTTATTCTGAAGTGTGTATCCCTTTCACTGAACACACTTCCGGGAATAATAAGCACATTATTACTTATCGCTTTTTCGACGAATTGGCTTGCCGAGCTGCCCGGCGCCCGGACAAAGGCATAAAATGCGCCTCCCGGCCTGACTAACTCGAACTTGTCCTTCAGGCCGGCATAAATCATATCACGCTTTCTTTTGTAGGAATTTATCAGGCCGCTTATATTGTAATCCAAGGCCTCGATTGCGGCCTTTTGAAAGGGACTTGGCGCGCAGACGAACGTGTATTGCTGTATCTTGGTCATTTCCTCGATAATGCCTTTAAGAGGCTCCTGTGCTGCTGCATACCCTAATCGCCAGCCCGGCATACCGTAGCTTTTGCTAAAGCCCCTGAGCAAAATCGTCCTGTCATAAAAGCTGCCAATACTGCTGTAAGGTCTGTCATAGCAGAACTTCTCGTATATCTCATCACTCAAAATAAGTATCTGGTGCTCAGCCGCTACATTGGTAAGGGCCTGCAGCTGCTCCGGCGGGTATACGCGACCCGTAGGATTACAAGGCGAATTAACTATAATCATTTTCGTTTTCGGCCCGATGGCCTCGGCAATACGATGTATTGGAAGCTCGAAATCAGGATAGCTGTCTACAAATATGCTTTTGCCCCCGAGCATAGCGATTATATGTTTATAAATAACGAAATAGGGGTCGGGTATAATTACCTCATCGCCCGGATTCACGAGGGCCATAAACGCCAACAGCAACCCCCCACTTACGCCACTGGTCACCAGCACACCCGGCTGGGCCCAGCCAAACTCAGTTTGTAAATGCTGGGCAATTCGGCTTCGCAGCAGTGGGTCACCCGCCGTCAAGGTGTACTTGTTTTGCCCGTCAGCAATTGCCTTTTGCACAACTGCTTTCAAGTCATCAGGAACATCAAAATCGGGTTGCCCTATCGAAAAATCGATTGGGTCAGTAAGAGATGCTGCCAGCGACCAAATCTTCCGTATCCCGCTGGCGTCAACAACTTTTGTTCTCTGCGCAAGATACTTATCCACTGCTTGTCATACCTTGGCGAACAATTCGCAATCCGGCCCCAACATCATAGCTCACTGTACAGTATACAAAAGGTTTATTGATTTTGACTCTCACTTTTTTCTGCATCACTTGCAGCAGCCTCTCCGCTAACCTCTTTCGACTCAAGGTCAGCTTTCTTTTTACCGGCATGGCTCTTACGATGGGCAACTTTTGGAAGTCCAAACAACGAATCTTCCTCTGAGAAACGCTCCTCGTCTTTAAGCTGCCGGACTCGTTCCGCCCGTGTTAACACATTTCGGTGCCTCGATAATGCCCCCTTTGTTTTTAAGGAGCGGTCAATAGACATTCAAACTACCTCCAAAATCACTGTATTTTTTCGCCATAGGCATCACTGAACAAGCTTAGCGCAAACGTTGCGTATCCTCTTGGAGCCTTGTATTTGGCGCCTGCTTCAATAATTTTTTGCTTCATTTCATAGCCTGTGGTTCCCTGTTTTTCAGGATTCCCAAACCTATCGACTGTTACTAAAAAGTACCAGTCTCCACGTTTTTCAATCTCCGTCCTGATGCCGTAAGTTGCAAAATGCTTCTGAACCGGCACCAAATCAGCGTATACCTGACACTGTTGTACAACAATTCGATGGTCTGCAACCAGCTCGACCATTTTTACTTTTTCGATAAGACCGGACTCCTTTTGCAGTTTGCTATTTGAATACTGAGTTATTCCGGCAGTGTCAACCAGCGGCAAAGACCCGCTTTTTGTTTTTTTTATGCCGATTACCTCTTTTTCACCTCTCTGCTGGTCCTGACCCTGCCACTGGCCGACCCGAAATGCCAGCATAGCAATCAGCACAACACCCAGCAAAACAGCAATTGCAAACTCATAAGGTAGTGAAATTTCCACCCGCTTGGCATTAAACTGCAAAATTTTGGGTTTTCTTGGCCACTCAAGTGGCTCCTCTTCCGTCTTAACCGGGCTTTTAAACCTTTTCTCAGGACGTCTGAATAGATGTAATCTGCGTAAGCCCTTGTTAGCACCGTCGTTAGGACGAGAACTCTTTATAACCTCGTATAGGGAAACTGGCTTGTATTTTCGTGCCATCGGCTGAATCCCTAAAATAGACCACCTGCTCCTCTTTCTTTATGTATTACAAATATTCGGTTAAATTCCCTACTAATGTCCCCTAACTCGCCGTTCGGTTCCTACAATACTACATTTCGTCCGGGCTTTCAACACACATTTAGGTAATAAAAACCAAATTCTTCTATTGTCAATTTTCACTTGACAAAGTTACTAAACTCTACTATTTAAGGTATTTTCAAAATTCCAAATGTTTCTTATTAAACAGTTTAGCTTTAGATAAATCGCAAGTTTGATATTTCAACGAAGGCTGGTATATTCATACAAGGTAAATGAAACAAATAGTGTAATCAAGGAAATATATGCTTCCGAAAAAGAAAACAAGCAGGAGCCGGACGCGCAGCCGCAGGAGCCATCATCAACTTCGTCCGGTACATTATACGATTTGCAAGCGCTGTGATAATGCAAAGCTGCCGCATGCCGCCTGTGAAAACTGCGGTTATGTCAACCCAAAAATTACATTGAAACTTGCGGAAAAGGAAGCCGATTAATAATGCGTATTGCCATAGATGCAATGGGTGGTGATAACGCACCAGACGATATTGTCGCAGGTGTTATACAGGCTCAGCAGCTCGTCGGTACCGATGACCAACTGATACTCGTTGGCCCGAAGGCGCTGCTAAACGGACAGTTGAAGGCCGCAGGGCATAACCAATCCGCCGTTCAAATCGTTGACGCCTCCGAAGTCATAGATATGGACGAGCCGCCTATTGAGGCACTGCGTAGAAAACGTAAGAGTTCAATCGCCATTATGGCAAAGATGGCTTCACAGGGTGAGGCCCACGCCGTCATTTCTGCGGGAAACACGGGTGCGTGCGTTGCGGCTTTACAGATGAGAATGAGAAATCTGACTGGCGTTAATCGGCCCGGTATCGCCGTGGTCTTTCCAACCTTTGAAGGTCCCGTCACAATGTGCGATGTCGGTGCAAATATCGCCTGCAAACCGATAAATCTCTACCAGTATGCCGTAATGGCCGCAATCTACTCAAAGCAGCTGCATAACATTCAAAATCCCAGAGTCGGTTTAATGAGTATCGGAGAAGAAGACGCAAAGGGCAACGAAGTCGTCAAAAAGGCACGAGAGTTTATAAAATCCGACCCTAACCTCAATTTTGTCGGAAACATAGAAGGAAGGGATATTTTTAAAGGCGTCTGCGATGTCGCCATCTGCGAGGGTTTTGTCGGTAATGTCGTCCTGAAGCTCACTGAAGGTCTTGTAGACGGGCTCTTCAAGGCGATAAAGCACGAGTTGTCCCAAAAAGACCCAGAGCTTGCCTCCAACTTTAATCCAATTATCAGCAACATTTACAAAAAATACGATTACAATGAATACGGAGGTGCCCTGCTGCTCGGTGTAAACGGCACTGCTATCGTATGTCACGGCTCGAGCAAGAGCAACACTATTAAAAACGCCATCCTGATCGCAAAAAAGTTATATACCAGGAAAATCAACCAGCAAATGATCGACCATCTTGAAAAGACTTCTGTTAGGAGCTGCGATGAATGATTCAATTGCCGGCGGGGCTAAATATCGCGCCACCATAACCGGTACAGGCTCATTTGTTCCCGAAAAACTACTCTCCAACAATGATTTAGCAAAAATGGTAAACACTTCCGATGAATGGATTACAACAAGAACAGGAATAAAAGTACGACACATTTCATCGGATAACGAGACAACTGCGATGCTGGCCATTGAAGCCGCCAAAAGAGCCCTCGAACAGGCAAAACTCAACCCACGTGACCTTGAGGTTATTATCGTAGCCACAATCACCCCTGAGATGGTTTTCCCATCGACAGCCTGTTTTGTCCAGCAGGCACTCGGCTCAGTGAAGGCCTTCGCCTTCGATTTGGGCGCCGCCTGTAGCGGCGTTGTTTACTCCCTCGCCATCGCCCAGCAGTTTATCGAAAGCGGACGGCTCAAAAACGCGCTCATCATAGGGGCCGAGACACTCACCAAAATCACCAACTATGCGGACCGGACGAGCTGCATTCTCTTCGGAGATGGTGCCGGTGCAATCGTCGTCCAACTCAGTAAGCAAGACTCATCTGGCATAATTTATAGCAGGATGGCTTCGGACGGCAGAATCTGGAAAGCCTTGAACTGTCAGGCTTACGGCTCAAAATACCCCCCAGACAAACAGCTCGACGACCCTAACAAAATTTATATGGAAATCCACGGAAGAGAGGTTTATCAACAGGCCGTCCGGCGTATTGTAGAGATGGTTTCCGATTGCATGGAGCACTGCAATCTTACCGTTGACGACATCAGTATGGTTATCTCGCACCAAATGAATGCCCGAATCATCGAGTCCGCCGCTAAACGGCTTAACC
This sequence comes from uncultured Pirellulales bacterium, assembly GCA_964444665.1. Lineage (GTDB taxonomy): Bacteria > Planctomycetota > Phycisphaerae > Sedimentisphaerales > CAYZTY01 > CAYZTY01. The sequence continues at coordinate 10,597 of CAYUIE010000022.1, read as the reverse complement.
TGCCCCCGGAAAAGGCCTTCATAAACATCGACAAGTACGGCAATACCTCCGCCGCCTCGATTCCCATCGCACTCGATGAATGCGTCAGAGAAGGCAGGATTAAACCTGGAGATATGGTCGTTCTTGTCGCATTTGGCGCCGGCCTGACCTGGGGAGCAAATATAATCCGGTTTTGATAAATTACCCAGGGGGATTGTCTCTTTTTCGGAAGTATAAATAGTGAAAACTGCGTTCCTTTTTCCGGGACAGGGTGTACAAACAGTCGGTATGGGAAAGGATCTTGCAGCCTCTTACCCGGCCGCCGCAAACCTTTTCAGGAAAGCAAATGAGATTCTCGGCTATGATTTAGCTGATATTTGTTTTGAAGGCCCTGCCGAGCAGCTTGATAGAACCGATGTCTCACAACCTGCCATTTTCGTAACTTCCATTGCGCTCCTCGAGTTGTTCAGGGCCGACCCATCAGGAAGCCGGATAACTCCCTCAGTTACCGCAGGACTAAGCCTGGGAGAATACACGGCCCTGTATGCTGCCGGTCTTATGACCTTTGAGAAGGCACTTTTACTTGTCCAGGAACGTGGCAAGGCAATGCAGGCAGCCGCCGATAGCTCTGATGGAGCTATGGTCAGCATAATCGGTCTTGATGAGCAAAAACTAACACATCTTTGTGCCGAAGCCGCCCGGGATGAAGTGCTCCTGCCCGTAAATTTCAACTGCCCGGGCCAAATCGTTATCAGCGGCACTAAGGCCGCCTGTAAACGTGCCGAGAAGCTGGCGGATAAATATGGTGCAATAAAAGCTGTCCCGCTCAGCGTGGCAGGCGCTTTTCACACCGAAATGATGGCTCCTGCTGCCGAAAAACTAAAAATAACCCTCGAAAAAACCAGTATACGAGACTCCTCTGACGTTAAAATAATCGCCAATATTAACGCCGAGTATTATTCAAACGCCGGGCAGATTAGAGACGGGCTTACACAACAGCTTATACAGCCGATACTCTGGCAAAAATGTATGGAAAGACTCATCAGCGATGGCATTGAGAAATTTTATGAAATCGGCCCCGGCAGAGTACTCACCGGTCTTATGAAGAGAATCAACCGAAAAATAAAGGTTACGAATATAAGCACCGCCGAGGCAATAAATACGTTGCAGTAAACGCAATAAAGGAGACGCGACCGTAAGCGAGCGGTTAAACGCGAAAACAGAACCGCGACCGTAAGAGAGCGGCATTATCAATGATAATGATGGAGAACTCACAATGTCTGAGAAAAGACTCGCGGTTGTAACTGGTGCAGCAAGGGGTATCGGGCGGGCAGTTGTTCTGGAACTCCTTAAACAGGGACGTGTTGTCGCCGCCCTCGATATAAACGGTGAACAGTTAACTGAGCTTGAAGGTGTAGTCGAAAAAGCCGGCTTTAGCTATCACAAAGTAAGTGTGATATGCCATATATGAAGTTTAATCTATCGTAGTACCGCATTTCATAAGTTCTGCGACTATAATGAGTGCCTGGTACGCATCAGTGATTCCACCTACCCGTCTGTTTATGATACAAGTGATGACGTGTTTACGATATACGAATGCACGCTGGCCTATGACCTGAACCATGACTGTTTCGTAGATTTTTCTGATTTTGCCCTTTTAGCTTCCAAGTGGCTACAATGTGGCAATCCCTACGATTCTAATTGTGTACCGTAGAAAAAACGGCCTACATTTAAAGCTTTTTGTTTGGAGAAGTAAAATGAGAAAGGGACGTTTTACTTTTAAATCATTATTTCAAGCCTCTTTCCACGTTGAATTGGTTCGGACTCTCTCCGGAATTTCCATCCACGGGATGCCCCACAACGGCATTACCGATACAAGTTGTTTCCTCTTTTGTTATCACGGCATTACCTTCCGCAATGTACCACGGGCATCCTTTTACCAGCAAGTCGATATTTCTCGGGTGCATATCGAGTTTGTAGGTAAGACCAATTGTCATTTTGTGGCACGGGCTTCCAGCCCGTGAAAACACGGCCAAGATGGCCGTGCCACTGAGAATCTGAAAATCTACATACTATCATAACATGCACACCTATTTCTCCAGGTTTTCTTTGCATCTTTATGTCTTTATAGTTAATATCAACAGTATAAATCAGTGTTTGTCCGCCCTCGATATAAACGGCGAACAGTTAAGCGAGCTTGAAGGCGTGGTAAAAAAAGCCGGCTTTAGCTATCACAAATTAAATCCGAACATGAAAAAAGCATCGTTTTGCATTCTATTTCTTATTCTTGCCATAGTGTCCCCAGTCTTTGCCGCTGATGATCTCATCGACGCCGCCTTGGACGGAGATATAAACCGCGTCCGGTCTCTTCTTGCCAGCGGTGCCGATGTGAACGCAAAAGACACCGACGGATTGACGGCTTTGTGGATGGCGGCTGCGAAGGGACATACGGAGGTTGTCAAGATACTGCTGGTAAATGACGCTGATGTAGAAACCAAAGGCATAGGCAGTGCAACTCCTTTGTGGGTAGCGGCAATGCAGGTTCATACGGATATTGTCAAGCTGCTGCTGGAAAGCAAGGCCGATGTGAACGCCAAAGACACCGACGGTGCAACTCCTTTGTGTGTAGCGGCAATGCAGGGTCATACGGATATTGTCAAGCTGCTGCTGGAAAGCAAGGCCGATGTGAACGCCAAAGACGCCGACGGCGTGACGGCTTTGTTTATGGCGGCACAGGAGGGGAATACGGAGATTGTCAAGGCACTGCTCAAAAGCAAAGCAGATGTGAATATGCAACGTAAAACCGACGGTGTGACGGCTTTGTGGATAGCGACACAGAATGGTCATACTGAGATTATCAAGGCCCTGTTGGAAAGGGGCGCCGATGTGAACGCTGAACACACCAACGGTGTGACGGCTTTGTGGATAGCGACACAGAATGGTCATACTGAGATTATCAA
>CAYUIE010000022.1:0-7558 GCA_964444665.1 uncultured Pirellulales bacterium | reverse complement strand
TTGGAAAGGGGCGCCGATGTGAACGCTGAACACACCAACGGTGTGACGGCTTTGTTTATGGCGGCACAGAATGGTCATTTGGGGATTGTCCGGATGCTTCTTGAAAAAAGGGCCGAGGTAAACGCCAAGCATACGGATGGCCGAACGGCATTGTGGATGGCGGCTCAGGAAGGTCATATAAATATTGTCAAGGCACTGCTGGAAAGCAAAGCCGATGTGAATATAAAACGTAAAACCGACGGCATGATGGCCTTGTATATGGCGTCTCAGAATGGTCATATGGATATTGTCAAGGCACTGCTGGACAAGGGCGCTGTTGTGAACGCCAAAGACACCGTTGGCGTGACGGCTTTGTGGGTTGCGGCTTATAAGGGTCATACAGAGATTGTCAAGGCACTGCTGGAAGGCAAGGCTGATGTGAACGTACAACGTAAAACAAATGGCGTAACTGCTCTGTTCATAGCATCATACAAAGGCCATATCGAAATCGTTAAACTGCTGCTTGAGGCCAAGGCCGATGTTAATGCCAAAGCAAATGACGGTCATACATCCTTGAGCATCGCTAAACAGATGGCCCATACGCAGATAATCAAGCTCCTAGAAGAATATGGCGCTAAAGAGTAACGCTCTGTAGTCAATGATCTACAAGGTTGACGGCTGGCATTGGGGCAGAAAGAATATTTTGGTATTGTTGAATCGGAAGACTTGGTTGCATAGCTAAGCGTTTAATATGGGAACGTCTCGGGCACAGTTAAAGTTCGACATTGAGGAGTTAGGTTATGAGTGATAAAAACCAATTTTTAACCAAAAAATGTGTATGCTGGTTTCTGTTATTTAACTTATTTATTAATCTCTGTGGATGTCACAGTCTTGACCTTTATAGTAATGATTTTCGGGTTCGTCTTCGTGCCATTGAGCGGACCGGCAATCAGCACATTCTTGCCCAGTTGGCTATGAAGGATCGTCGGCCAACAGTCGCAAAAACTGCAGTCTCAAAATTGACCGATCAGGATTTGTTGATTAATGTTGCGTTGAAGGCTCGTTGGCCAGGAGTCGCAAAAACCGCAGCCTCAAAATTGACTGATCATGATTTGTTGGTCAAAGTTGCATCCGAAGGTACTCATCGCAGTGCCCGCATTGAAGCTGTAAAAAAGCTTACCGATCAACAATTACTGGTCAAAGTGGCCTTGGGTGATAGTAGCCCCAGTGTTCGCGCTGCTGCTGTAAGAAAGCTTGCCGATCAACAATTACTGGTCAGAGTGGCCTTTGATGATAGTAGCCCCAGTGTTCGCCGAATTGCCGCAGAAAAGATTAATAACGAAGTTATATTGCTCGAGATAGCTCGCAATGAGGCTAACAGACACGACCGTTTGTATCGAGCCGCATCCAAGTTGCCCATTGACAATAATGTTAAGATCGCCAGACTGAAACTTGCCCTTCAAAATCCTATAGTCCTCCGAAGGTTGGGGAATCTGTTTCTTGAAATAAAGAAACTGTGGGAGTCGCAATCTTATTCGAGTGACCCTATGGCTTCGATTAGATTACTAGAAGGAAAAAGGCCTCACACTCGTAGAATTGAGGGTGAAACTATTCAATTCCGTATCACCCGAGAAGATGGAATAGTTCAGGCCTTTGAATCTTTTTCAACCTCTTTTCCGAGTGGAGTTCCTGCTGGAACCAAGTTTATCGAGGCAGAAATTGATATTAGTAAGGTGATAGGTCATATTCTCATTCACTACCAATTCAGTGATGCGGATATTCTGGAGTTGTCTACTTCAGCGGATCTTTTGGAATTACGCGAAGCCGCTGTTTGGAGACTTAATGATCAGCTTGTGCTTGCTAAGTTTGCCATGGAGGATAAGGAATCATGTGTTCGTATTGCAGCAGTTGAGAAACTCACGGATCTTTCTGTTCTGGAAAAGATTGGCAGGGAGGATGTGATGAAAACAGTACGCGAAGCCGCCGAAAAACGTTTGACCGATATAAGATATCGTCAGTTGCCGAATACTGAGTTTGCCGGAGGAAGTCAGGAGGACCGATGGCACATTACAGCATCTGGTGACATTATCGCTCATTCTTATATCGACCTTAGAAGAGGCCCGCAGGATACCAACACTATGTCTGTAAATTTACCCTATTCCAATGGAATTTTGGAATCAGTGACACTCGGTGGGACGGAGCTTCCATATCGTCAGGTTACTAAAGGACAGTATGAAATAGAACTTGCTTTGAAACAAATCGTTGATGGGCAAACAAATATTGAATTTATCTGGACTTTCCCTTTGAGGACACTTAAGCAGGTTGTGGATGGTCATAGAGCAGAATTGCGGAGTTTAATACCGGTTGTTTCCTATAAACTGACGGTCATATTGGAGCCGGATTGTGGCTTTGAATATACAAAAGATCCTGGTCGGAGAGAGTTCTTTGGATACCATGTCCGGCGCACCTCCCATTTGGGCGATAGTCTTCCTGCTGAGATAATTGATGGTCACTCCTGTGAGCTTCCCATTCGGAAACGTGATCAATAATGGCGCTGTCCATCAGGTAATTAAAGGAGTCAGTAAAAATCGGTGGCAAAGTAAGCATGATATTACGAATACCAAGCGTGATATGTGACAAAGCAGGCGTTACCTGAGGCGGATGAAGTGTAATATATGGCAGGTGAAGTAAGTTTAAATTGAGCTGTTGCAGGGATATGTCGTGCCATTGTAAGCTTACGTTAAGCAGTAGCGTTTTCGCTTCGGATTTTCTCCAGAGTTCCCATTACCAATACAAGTCGTTTCCTCTTTTGTTATCACGGCATTACCTTCCGCAATGTACCACGGGCATCCTTTTACCAGCAAGTCGATATTTCTCGGGTGCATATCGAGTTTGTAGGTAAGACCAATTGTCATTTTGTGGCACGGGCTTCCAGCCCGTGAAAACACGGCCAAGATGGCCGTGCCACTGAGAATCTGAAAATCTACATACTATCATAACATGCACCCCTATTTCTCCAGGTTTTCTTTGCATCTTTATGTTTTTATGGTTTAATATCGCCAGCATAAATCAGTGTATTCTAAAGGGAGATAAAGAAAATGTCTGAGAAAAGACTGGCGGTTGTAACAGGTGCGGCAAGAGGAATCGGGCGAGCGGTTGTTTTGGAATTGCTTAAGCAGGGACGTATTGTGGCCGGCCTCGATATAAACAGCGAGCAGTTATCTGAGCTTGAAGCCGCGGTCGAAAAAGCCGGCTTTAGCGTCATTACAAAGTGCCTTGATATTACCGATACGGCCAAGCTTACCGAAACGCTCAAAGAGCTGGCCGATGAGCACAAAGGTATCGGGATTCTCGTCAATAACGCCGGCATCACAAGAGACGGACTGATTTTGCAGTTAAGCGACGAGGATTTCGATAAGGTCCTGACGGTTAACCTTCGGGCGGCCTTTGTTGCCACCCGTTTCGCCGCCAGGTCGATGGTTAGAAACAAATGGGGCCGGATAATAAGCCTTAGCTCGGTCTCCGGCGTCATCGGCAATGCCGGCCAGAGTAACTATGCCGCCAGTAAGGCCGGACTTATCGGTATGACAAAGTCCGTCGCACGCGAGCTGGCAAGGAAAAATGTCACGGCAAACTGCGTCGCGCCGGGCTTTATTATTACGGAAATGACGGAAGTTTTACCCGAGCCGGTCAAAGAAGGAGCAAAGCAAATCATCCCAATGCGCCGATTCGGCACTGTTGAGGACGTGGCAAAAGCTATTGCCTTTCTGGCAAGTGACCAGGCCGGGTATATTACAGGCCAGGTACTTTGTATTGACGGTGGAATGGCTATGTAAGATATTGTTATCTCATCACTTTCCTTTTTTAATCCTTCGTTTTCCGTCTTCTACCTGCCCCTGAGCTTTGTTTGAGCTTTGTCGATTTCCAGAAAACCCGTCTGTACTAAGCCCGGAATCTATCGGAAAAAGAGCCGTAAATTTTTCTAAGCTCCTGTAATAAAAAGACTTACAAAATTACGTCCCTGGAAAATTGCATATTATGCCCCTCAAAGATATCATTCTAAGAGAAAAAAAGTACTTGCTGATATTATGCTTATGCCTGACAGTTCACCACTTAAAAGCCCCATAAGTTTTTAATTTTTAGTTGACATTTTATTTCCTGCCTTTTAACTTTTCTGGTATATTACTGTCCGGCCGGTTTTAAGGATATCCGCGGGCTGAGAAAAAAGTTTTGCTTTCACAAGGAGAAAAACAAGTGGCTGCAGATATTGATGTTCAGGTAATCGAGCAAAAGGTAATTGAAATAGTTAGCGAGCAAATGGGTGTTGATAAAGCAGAAATCACTCGCGAAACCTCTTTTATAAATGACCTGAATGCCGATTCGTTGGATACTGTTGAACTCGTTATGGAGTTTGAAGATGAGTTTGATATGAGTATACCCGATGAAGAGGCTGAGAAGATTCAAACCGTCGGTGCCGCAATCGATTACATCGTCAACCTCGTAAAAACAAAAGCCCAGGAAGAGAAGAATTAATAAGTATTATGAATAGACGGCGAGTTGTTATTACAGGCCTGGGCTGCGTCACAGCGTTGGCCGAATCCGCCGATGTGCTTTTCACTGCGCTCTGTGAAGGCAAAAGCGGCATTTCAGGCATCGAAGCCTTCGATGTCTCCAATTATCCCGTAAGATTCGGCGGCGAGATAAAGACTTTCAAAATAACAAAATACCTCGAGCATCGTGACGCAAAGAGAATGGACCGATTTGCGCAATTAGCGATAGCTTCGGCAATTCAGGCTGTCACCGACAGCAAAATCAACTTCGCAAACGAAGATGCGAATCGCATCGGCGTCATCGTCGGAACAGGCATAGGTGGTCTCAAGGAAATCGAAGACCAGCATATGAGACTCCTAAAGAGAGGCCCCTCAAAAGTATCAGCCTTCTGTGTCCCAAAACTTATGGGCAATGCCGCCAGTGCGAATATCTCCATCCTTTATGGACTGAAGGGAATAAACATCTGCATAGTAAGCGCTTGCGCCTCGGGCAGTCATGCTATCGGTGAGGCCTTTTGTTCGATTGTCTCGGGCCGATGCGATGCCGTCGTAACCGGCGGTTCAGAAGCAGCCTTGACACCGATAGGACTGGCTTCTTTCTGCTCACTCAAATCCCTCAGCACGCGAAATGACGCCCCGCAGGCCGCTTCCAGGCCTTTCGATAAGGACCGCGATGGCTTTGTCCTCTCCGAAGGGGCAGGAATCGTCATTCTCGAAGAGTATGAGCATGCAAAAAGGAGGGGTGCAAAGATATACGCCGAACTTCTCGGCTACGGCGCCACCGGCGATGGTTACCATTTGACTGCGCCGTGGTCAGATGGCCAGGGGGCGGCTGAGGCGATGAGATTAGCCCTGGCAGATGCCGGAATCGAAGCTGAGAAAGTCGATTATATTAATGCACACGGCACAAGTACGGTGCTCAACGATATTGCCGAAAGTGCGGCGATAAGAACCGTCTTCGGCCCACATGCATACAAGCTGGCTGTGAGCTCGGTAAAGAGCTGCCTTGGACATCTGTTAGGAGCCAGCGGAGCGATCGAGCTTATTGCAACAGTAAAAACAATTGAAAACTCGGTCATCCCACCCACTGTTAACCTCGAGAATCAAGATGAGCAATGTGACCTTAAAATAGATTTTGTGCCGAACAAGGCCAGGCAAGCCAATGTTGATATCGCAATCAGCAACTCACTCGGCTTCGGGGGCCACAACTGCTGCCTTGCTGTCGGCAAGGTCTAATCACATCCGCCATTTCCAATTCCGAGTTCATTATGCCATAAGTAGTTTTACTTAACCGAACTGCAGTAAACTCTGCCAGATTCCTGCCGCTAAATGAAATTGCATTGAAATAGTACAGGCTCCGGTTACAATTCTGAGGATGAACATAATCTGGGCGATTCTATTTCTGGTTGTCGGGCTGGTGATACTCTGGAAATGTGCTGAGCTGCTGGTGGCCGGTGCGGTAGGACTGGCAAGGAGGCTCGGTATCAGCCCGCTTGTCATCGGCCTTACAGTATTGGCGATGGGCACATCATCGCCAGAGGTTGCAGCCAGTATCGCGGCAGCGGCCCGCGGAGCAGGCGATATTGCCATCGGGAATGTTTATGGCTCAAACATCGCCAATCTGGCGCTTATCGGCGGCCTGTGCGCACTGTTTCGGCCAATCGACCTCGGCAAACGCATCCTTCAACGTGAAATACCCTTGATGTTCCTGTCCGCATTACTACTGCTGCCGGTGCTTTTTAATCTTTATCTATCCCGACTTGAAGGGGCCGGCCTGCTGGTAATCTTCACGATAATAATATTTATGACGGCTCGACTGGCACGACAAGAAGCCGCAGAAGTAAAGCGTTATGCGGCCCTCGAAAAGCAAGATACAAGATACGAGATACGAGATACGAAAAAGAGCGTGTTGTTTACAATCCTTGGGCTTGCCGGCCTGGCGCTCGGGGCCGAGATGACCGTTCGCGGAGCGGTGTTCGTGGGCGAGAAGATGGGCCTTAGCCAGGCGGTAATCGGCCTTACAATTATCTCAATCGGCACATCACTTCCGGAGCTGGCAACCTCCCTGGCGGCCTCCATTAAGGGCCATCACGATATTTCCATCGGCAATCTGGTCGGCTCCAACATTTTCAATACACTGCTGGTTGTCGGGACGGCAGGCACGGTTCGGCCGTTTGCGCTGTCGGGCCGATTAGCCGGCCTTGATTACTGGGTTATGCTCACCGTCACCGCAGTATTTATCATTATGGCCACTATTGGCAAACGCCTCAGCAGAAAAAACGGAGCGATTCTTCTGCTTGGGTACGTGGCGTACATTTTGTACCTTTTGATCTACAACGGTAAAGTTACTTAAAATTCGGGCGTGCATATTCGCCGAAATACTTACGAGCCGCCCTGTCATACGCCCTTGCCGCGTCAATCTCATTTTTAAATGAGCCGAGATTTTTGCATCGACCATCGAATACAATTTTAGCCTGCCATATTCTGTCTCGCTTGATGTAACTGACGCCTTTGTATTTTGACGAGGTTTTTCTTTTTGTTTTTGACATGTTTTGAGCATTCTGGACTTTTGTTGCGAGCCGTAAATTGGCCTTTCTATTGTCAAGGCCGTTTAGATTGATGTGGTCAACCAAAAAGGTATCAGGGGCTTTTATTATTTCGCGATGCATACGTACATATTTATGAACACCTTTGTAATATTTGTGCCGAACTGCATAACAAGTGTTATTATATGCCGATGCGTGCCATTTGTATTTGTTCAAGCGCTCGTAGTCATCCTGGTCAACTATCGCGTATTTGCCCCTGGTTAGAGGTATCTTGCGGAACGCATAGCCGAAGCGGATTCGGCGATAAAGCAGGATGAAAAACACAACCGGCCGTATGATAAAAACGGGTATGTCCAAAACAACCTTGATGCCTGCTCCTCGATTCTGGATTCTGAATTTTCGATACTACCCGATGCTTACGCTTAGGGCTGTGTCAACCGGTACATAGGTAACAATTTATGCCGACTACATGGGTAACACTTT
>CAYUIE010000021.1:0-34149 GCA_964444665.1 uncultured Pirellulales bacterium | reverse complement strand
AAAGTGTTACCCATGTAGTCGGCATAAATTGTTACCTATGTACCGGTTGACACATGGTGGTTACCCCGGCATATACAATTCGTTACGTTAGCCGAGGAGGAATTGGCGCAATCTACCGCACCCCCCCAGACAGCGCGGTCGTTATCGACAATAGTACAATTGCTAACCTTTAAATGACAATTACCGGTACCATATATCCCTGCCTTATTTTGGTATGAGATGTTGTTTCTGATAATACAGTTTGTGATTTGCGGGTCACAGGTAGATTCGAAATATATCGAACCCCAGCCGTAAAAGTCATTTCCATAGACGATGCATCCGTTAATGACTGGGTCTCCATTGTCTATGTAAATCCCGCCTCCATGTCCACGCTCCGAGTAGTTATCGGCTATCGTACAGCCAATAATCGAGGAATTACAATTCACACCGAAGATGCCGCTGCCGTGCCATACGGCTCTATTATCGATTATACGGCAGTTCTTGATAGTGGGACTTGTAAAATAGCAGCAGATTCCGCCGCCAACCGGGACCCAATCATATTCGTACCAGACATCATAGGGTGAGAAGCCCTTTGTGATGGTAAATCCGTTTATGACAGTATCCGGCCCCTCGTCGTTTTGGAGATAAAATGCTCGATGCTGGTCAGTTCTTCTTGCGTTGCAGTCTATTATCGTTGCGGCGACAATGCAGGGGTCGTCGGGGTTGGTGCTGTGCAGGTTGACGGCCTTGCCAAGGAAGCTGATGTCACGATTGCCTGGGCCGGTATATCTGCCTGTGTTAACGACGACCTCGTCCCTGTTGACGGCGTAGTTTATCGCAGCCTGAATATTATTGAAATCCGCCGGCCCGTCATCATCGACCGTTATTGTTCTCGCAATGTGGAAGACAACCGCAATTATCTTTGGACTGTTTACGGCACACGGGTCTGAAATTAACAGATTACAGTCGTATATGCCGGGCTCAAGGCCGATTTTGTCCACACTGAGTGTTACTTCGTTCACCTCGCCTGTTGAGCTGCCGCTGTTTGGCTCCACCGCCAGCCAGTTACAGTCATAGGTAATTTGCCAGTCAAGCGTGCCTACACCGCGATTCCAGATGGCAAGCATTTGGTCGGGCGGTTTTTCTGCAGTTTCGTACGTAAAAAATTCGAACGTCTTGGGCGAGATTCTGATAACCGGCCCTGTGCCGTTAACCTCATACACCCCCATATCTACCGTACCATTCACGATGCGCGGGCCTCCATCCAGGTCCGTAACGATTGATGGCGGGACTGCTGAGTTATCTCCCTCATTTATACAGGGAGAATCAAACAGCAAATGAAGGTCGTCATCCTCTGTTCCCGGTATGCCATCCATTCCGGGAGCATCGAAAAACAGTGGGTCATCACCGATATTTCCTGTTCCACCGAAGCTGCCCGTCCAGCCCTGTATGCAACAGTAGTTTATTCCCGATGCGCTCCCGCCTCTTATCTGCTCCTGTTCAGTGCTCGTTCCGCCGTGTGTGTCACTATTGCCCCATAAGATGCAATTTGTCATTGTATGGCTGAAACTGTCCAGGCCTCCGCAGATATATGCCGTGTTGCTGAAAAAGGTACAATTAGTAAACGTTGGACTCGATTGCACATTATAGAGTACGCCGCCCCGGTTTGCATGATTTCCGATGAAAAGACAGTTAATTATATTTGGGTCGCTGAGCCGGGTAACTAAGGCTCCTCCTTCGTCACCCGGGCATTTATTACCAATGAATCTGCAGTTAATGAAACTCGGTGATGATTTGTACATCCAAATTCCCCCGCCCTCATAGTCGGCTTTATTTTCGCAGAAGTTACAGTTAACCACGGTTGCTGAACCATAGAAGGAAAATAATCCACCACCATTATAATAGTAATTCGAGGAGCCATTGGCATTACCGCCGGTTATTGTGAATCCGTCAAGAATCGCGGTAGAGTTCGTGTCGTTGGCTCTGACGACTTGATAGCTGTTCTCCTCGTAGTTGATAAAGTCCGCCCCGTCATCACCATTCAAATCACCGCTGAGAACGCTTTCGTACATCATATGGTTTCGCGCATTTGGGTCGGGCTCTCCGTATCCCGGATAACCTCCAAGAATCGTTACTTCATTTTTAAGATTAAACGCTGACTCCCTATTACCCGAGCCACCTGGATTAGCGTTGTCAGCGTCGGGTTTGTAAATCCCCTTTGCTACCCTTATCGTATCGCCCGGAACTGCTGCTATTAATGCATCACGCAGGTAATTGTACGCATTCGTCCAGTTTGTCCCGTCTCCGGCGCCGGGCGAATCAGCATCAACATATATGATATCTCCAGCGCAGGGCACTGCCGCCCCGGCGCAAAATATAACTATTAAAATAACTGTACTCTTATAAATTGACTCCTTCATAAATCTGCCCTCCGTCCCCCATAATTAACCTCGGAAATGTCATATATCAGTTTACAATCCGGGTAATGAAATGTCAAGGAAATATATCTATAAAAACTCAAAGCCTTTGAGACACATAGTTTTCCCGCGAATAGGCCGGCTCTTCATCGAATCTTTGTGAAATCGGACTCAAAGACGATAAAGGCTGAGAAATGGAAACCGTAAAAAATACCATAAGAAAAAATTTGACTTAAGCTGAACGGGAACATACTATGTGAGTATATAATCATATAGTCATTTAGTTTGGAGGTAGAAATGCTAAGCAGGAAAAAACAACTGTTATTTGAAAAGCAGGCAGAAATTGCAAAGGCGATAGCGCATCCATTAAGGATTGCAGTAGTGGATTTTCTCAAAGACGGCGAGCAGTGCGTATGTGATATTGCCGAGCACATCGGCTCCGAGAGGTCGAACGTTTCGCGGCATCTTTCCGTAATGGTCAATGCCGGCGTGCTGGAGTGCCGCAAAGAAGGCCTAAAAGTCATCTACAAATTAAAAACGCCCTGCATTCTCGATTTCTTTTCGTGTATTTCCGCCTGTTTAAAACAACAAGCCAAAGAAAATGAGAAGCTGCTAAAGGCCTTATAACCTCGGGAGATTTAGATGGCCTGGAAAACCGAATGGAAAAAGCTGGCTGTTATTATCGCCGTATTTCTCGGCTGTTTTTACCTGCCGGTCGGCATTACGCGCTTTGACAACGCAGTTTCAGAATCTCTTCATCTGGTCAGGTGGTATGCCAGAGAGCATGTCTTGTTGTGCCTGGTGCCAGCTTTTTTTATTGCCGGTGCGATTTCCGTTTTTGTCAGCCGGGCCTCGGTGATGAAATATCTCGGCGCAGGAGCGAATAAGGTCCTCGCTTACGGTGTAGCATCTGTGTCCGGAACGATTTTAGCGGTCTGTTCCTGTACGGTTTTGCCCCTCTTTGCGGGCATATATAAAATGGGGGCGGGACTTGGACCTGCGATAGCGTTTTTATATTCAGGGCCCGCTATTAACGTTCTGGCTATAATACTGACTGCCCGCGTGCTCGGCCTTGAGTTAGGAATAGCACGCGCAGTCGGCGCAATCGGCTTCAGTATAGTAATCGGGCTTATTATGCACTTTATCTACCGTAAAGAGGAAGTTAAAAAAGCCAACGGCCAGATAGCCATGCTCGCCTCGCGTCGAAGCGGGCCGGAGTCTGGAGCGCAAAGAACACTCGCGCAGAACGCAGTCTATTTCGCAAGTATGGTCGGTATTCTGATTTTTGCCAACTGGGCCAGGCCTGACGTGGGCAGCGGCTTATGGTTTCAGATATATTCGGCTAAATGGATTATCACAGGATTTTTCGCAATAGCTTTGGCTCTTATGCTTGTCTTATGGTTCAGGAAAAACGAGCTTGGTCAGTGGGTCGAGGCGAGTTGGGATTTTGCGAAACAAATTCTTCCTCTTTTACTTATGGGTGTGGTAATCGCTGGTTTTTTACTTGGCCGGCCAGAGAATGAGGGTATTATTCCATCGGCCTGGGTGATAAAAGCCGTGGGCGGCAATTCAATACGTGCGAACCTATTCGCATCTGTTGCCGGGGCCTTTATGTATTTCGCAACTCTTACGGAAGTACCTATTTTGCAGGGTTTAATCGGCTCGGGTATGGGTAAAGGACCTGCCCTGGCGCTATTATTGGCCGGGCCTGCACTGTCTCTACCCAATATGCTGGTCATACGTTCCGTAATGGGTACAAGTAAGACAATCGTTTTTGTTTTACTCGTGATTGTAATGGCAACAATTTCCGGGATTATATTCGGCATGTTTTTTTGATTGAGGTAATAAAGATGAATGTCAAACCGATAGGAATTATTAATTCGGCCTTCAAGGAGGCCCCGGGCACACCCATACAGCCGGCCTTTGCGAAAGGCGCAAAAGGTACTGTTGAAGTATTTCCCGAGTACAAAGAGGCTTTGAAAGACCTCGAAGGTTTCGAACGCATCTGGCTTATTTACTGGTTCGACAGGTCCTCTACTCCTAAACTGAAAGTAATACCCTATATGGATAAAGTCGAACGCGGCCTTTTTGCCACCCGGGCTCCTGCCAGGCCGAATCTAATTGGACTATCCTGCGTTAAACTAATAAATATCGAAGACTGCACGTTGTTTATCGAAGGGCTGGATATCCTCGATGGAACGCCGCTGCTTGACATCAAACCGTATGTTCCAAAATTCGACAGTTTTGCCGTCCAGAGATACGGCTGGCTGGAACACCGGGATGAAAAACATCGAAAAGCGGATGACAGATTTTTCAATAGTAAGGACAAAAAGGAAATTTAGAAATGAAAAAGATTCAAATACTTGGAACCGGCTGTCCGAAGTGCAGGAAGCTGGCGGAAAACGCCGAAGCAGCGGTTAAAAAACTGGGCATCAAATACACTATCGAAAAAGTAACAAATATCAATGAGATTATGAAATTCGGCGTGATGATGACACCGGCATTGGTCATTGATGGCCAGGTTAAAGTAGCGGGCAAAATACCATCGAGCGAAGATATCGAAAAAATGTTCGATTAAGCTCTACTCATATAAAGGAAACCGAATTATGGATAAGACTGCGAAAATCACTGTAGTCGTTGTGTTAATCCTCGCCGTGGCAACTACCATTGCTATCAGGGAAAATATCAAGGCTGATTCAGAATCCGAGTTTCCCATCGACGCCATAGGAAATATTACCTTTAATGAAGGCCCGGCAATTGATACCGGCAAAGTTGAAAAGCCTAATAGTTTGCCTTGGCTGATAGAACTTGGCGCGGATAAATGCGTCCCCTGCAAGATGATGGCTCCTATTCTTGTAGAGTTGAAGAAAGAATATGCCGGAGTGTTCAACGTAGCCTCCGTTGACGTCTGGAAGAACCCGGATATCGGGAGAAAGTTGGGTGCCAGGGTAATTCCCACACAAATATTCGTAGATGCATCCGGCAAAGAATTGTATCGCCACGAAGGATTCTTTTCCAAAAAAAGTATTTTGGCAACATGGGAGCACCTCGGCGTGAATATGGATAAAAGACAGGAGTAAAGGCCGGTGCAGCAATTCCTTTCAAGTTTAACAAATGCCGTCCAGGATGCGCCATTGATAGCAATAAGCGCGGCCTTTCTCTGGGGAATACTTAGCATTTTGTTAAGCCCCTGTCACCTGGCCAGTATCCCGCTGATTGTCGGATACATTAATGGGCAAGGCAGTCCCGATTTATCGGGACCAACTAAAAGAGCGTTCTGGATTTCGACACTTTTTGCGGTGGGCATTTTGATTACAATCGGTTTGATAGGAGCTATTACCGCCGCGGCAGGAAGAATGATGGGAGACGTGGGCAGGTACGGCAATTATCTTGTCGCATTGATATTCTTTCTTGTCGGGCTTCATTTGCTGGACGTCATACCTATGCCCTTTTCCGGCCCCGGGCAGGTCGGAATGAAACTCAAGGGAATGCCGGCCGCTTTTATCCTTGGTCTTGTATTCGGAATTGCTCTCGGCCCCTGCACGTTTGCATATATGGCCCCGATACTCGGCGTAACATTCAAGCTGGCTTCAACGAACCTGCTTTATGGAATCCTGCTATTGCTGGTCTATGGAACCGGCCATTGCTCTGTAATAGTTTTTGCCGGAACCTTTACCCAACTCGTGCAGCGATATATGAACTGGAACCAGCGGTCCAAAGGCGCGGTTATCCTGAAGAGAATCTGCGGTGTACTGGTCCTTCTGGGAGGAATTTGGCTTATCTATACTACTGCCTAAAATGAGGTATGCCGAATTTCAGACAGGTGCCACATTTCGTAAACAACGCAATTACAAAGACCATTGGCAAGAGAAACGAGAATGAGTATTAGCAGCTGTTTGTTTTGGGTTAGTAAATGATGGCGGTAACTTCTTCGATTTTCTTTATGGTTTCTGTGATGTCGGCATCTTTGGGCAAGACTGCATCGAAGCCTTTCTTCATCAGTGCAATGGTTTCAGACTGGCTCAGATGGTCGGCAAGAACAATAACTTTGACAGCCTGCAGGTCCTCGTTTGAGCGTATATGTTTGCAGATGGCACCGGCGTCGATATCTCTTGCCAACAGATCAATCAATACTACGTGTGGAATGAATTTTTGAGCGACTACGCCGGCATCGAAACTGCTTTGTGCGGTTTGGGTTTCATAGTTACCCCGGCTCTTCAAAGCTTGTGCAAGGCCGGAGGAAATTTCCCAATCGGAATCAATAATCATTACCCGCAGTTTGCCTACATCGAGCATATCGGTTGGTATATTGTTGGCCTTCATAAACCGAAGCAGTTCGGAGGCCGGGATACGCCTGTCTCTTGAGCCGGGTATGCGATAGCCTTTAAGCTGGCCGCTATCAAACCATTTCGTAACGGTTCTGGGCGCTACTTTGCATATTTGTGCCACCTGGCCGGTGGTCAGAATATCTTTACGTTTCGCCATGCTTTAAATACCATAACTACTACAAACACTATTCTAATCGGCCGACTGGCAGGGCAGTTTAACTCAGAAGATGAAAATTGCTGGTTTTTTCGTTAGTAAGAGCCGATTTTTTCAAGCTAATTTTTCTTATAGGACCTTCAAGGCAGGAGATTTGCCCCCAGGCCTTGACATTTCCTCTTTAGCTGTTTATAGCATCTTTCGGTCATACATCTTATTTTCAGGTATATGCGGTGTCTTGCGGCCATCCCAAAGTAATACATTTATTTGTTGACAATATAGACCCTTCGATTAGGATATTCGTTCCGGGAAGGGCGGAAAATAAGGAGCCAGCTTTTTTGACTACCTCTGGACAAAATCAGGACACGGATGCGGCATTACGAGAGGCAAAGGCGTTCTTCGAGCGCGCCGAAGAGGTTGCTGTAACAAATAATTTCGATTATGCCATCGATATGTACTTCGAAGGTCTAAGACGCGCACCCGAGGCCGTCGAAGAGGGGCACAAGCCCTTACGCCAGATGGCTTTGATACGCCAAAGCCGACGTGGCAAAAAGCCTTCTATGGTCGAAAAACTCAAACACAGCCGGGCCAAGGACCCCCTTGAGAGAATGCTAAACGCCGAGTATTTAATGGCAAAGGACCCCGACCACCTGCCGTACGCCGCGATGACTTTAAAAGCAGCTATAGAAGGCGGCTACCAGAAAGTGGCCGGGTGGATTGCAGACCTGCTTTTCCAGGCCCAGGACGTATCGAATAAATCGGCACCGGAAACATACCTGCTGCTGAAGGATAGCTACAATAAATTGGGACAGTTTGAAAAGGCTATTAAGGCCTGTCAGTATGCGATAAAGCTCAAACCGAACGACGCTATGCTGCAGACTGAGCTAAGGGACCTTTATGCGCAACTGACCGTACAGAAAGGGAAATACGGCGAGGAAGGCGACTTCAGAAAATCAATCAAGGACCGTGAAGGACAGGAAAAGCTGCATGACCAGGAGAGGATAATCAAAAGCCTGGATTACCGCATTAGCGCAGTGCAGGACGCCAGGAAGGCATTGGAGGAAAAACCGGACGTTGCTGTAAATGTATTCAGGCTGGCCGACACGCTGGCGGATATGGCCGAAGACCAGTACGAGAACGAGGCCATAGAGCTTTTGGAAAAGACGTATACCGAGCAAAAGGATTTCAGCTTCAAGCAACATTTAGGCAAGATACGACTGCGACAACTGAGACGCGGGATTCGGCTGGCAAAGGGCCACCTTCGGGCCGAGCCCAACAGCGAACAGGCCCGCAGCGAACTGGCGGCCGCTGAGTCACAGTTTAATACCGTAGAGCTTGAACATTACCGGCTTTGCGTCGAAAACTACCCGACCGACATGCGAATGAAATACCAGCTCGGGTTGTGTCTTATGAAAAACAATCAATATGACGAGGCGATACCTATGTTTCAGGAGGCACGCAAAGACCCGCATACCAAGGTCGCGGCAATGAATAATATGGGCGTATGTTTTTATATGAAGGAATGGTTCGCCGATGCCATCGACGTTTATAAACAGGCAATCGATTCGTACGAAATAAAAGATGATGACGTCGGCAAGGATTTGAGATATAATCTGGCTCGGGCGTATGAGCAGCAAGGCCGGACGGCCGAGGCGCTGGAATTGTATCGCAAACTGGCCCAGGTTGATTACGGCTATAAGGACGTCCGGGAACGGGTAAACCGGCTGAGAAAAACAAGCAAAGAGTAATTCTACCGAAATTAGAAAGATTAAAGTAATAAAGCTAAAAGTAGTATCAGGAGGTAAAAGTGGCGCATTCGTTATCATCTAAGAAAAGAATAAGGCAAAATGCCAAAAAAAGAGTGACTAACAGAGCACGTAAAAGCGCAGTCAAAACCGAAATCAGGCATTTCGAAAAGGCACTGAAAGACGGCAATGTCGAAACGGCACAGCAGCGCTTCAGGCTTGCCGTCAAAAGACTGGATAAAACCGCTTCAAAGAGCACAATGCATAAGAACACCGCGGCCCGCAAGAAATCACAATTGGCCAGACGACTAAATGCGCTCATCGCAAAAAAGGCCTCAGGCTAAGGCCTGAAAAACACCCGCTGGTTTTAGGTTTCTCGAATTTGTTCTTGAATTTTATCCCGCCTTAAGTCATTATTCTTAATTCCTGTGCAGGCAGTCGTACTCTGCCTTCCTTACTGCTGAAAGTAACGTATATGGAGCTATCAGTCCTGACAAAGCTGAGAATCACGGCGGTTATTGCACTTGGGGTGGTTGTGATAGGTATTTTGGCCTGGCCGATGGTTTGGCCGGGTGATGTCTTTAGGGCTGTAACGATATTTGGAGGAGGCATCAGTTTTGGGGAGGCGCTGATTTTAATGATTCTGGCATTAGTGGTAGGCTTTGCGGCCTATTTTCTATCGTGGCCGTATGGCTGGGAGATAGGTATTTTGGCGGTGCCTGCGGGGCTGTGCACATGGGCGGTCCGAAGTGGTGATATGGCCGGTCTTCTTCGAATGAATCCTTTAGCAAAGCAGCGCCTGATTGTCTATAGTACTCTCAGATGGGAAGGCTTTTTTTGGCTGGGAATCATCGCAGTCGGCTTCGCCGGTGTCCTTTTGGCTCGAGCAATGGTCTCGGTTAAACCAGTAGAGATTTCTAAACAGGCAGCCGGCTGGTTCGCGTCAAACAAATATCTTAATGCAGCCATTTCAGTTTTTGGCTCGATACTGATAGCGCAGTTTTGTATTAATCTGTTGGCGAGGGACGTTTCGATGCCTGACGCAAGATTGGGGCGGGTCCTGGGTCAGCCGGCAGTAAGTCAGATTTGTTTTGCTGTTCTTGTCTCATTTGGGGTGGCGGCTTTTGTAATGAAAAAGTTCCTGAATTCGAGCTACCTCTGGCCTGCGGCCGGCACGGCAGTGCTTAGCTTTGCTGCGATGTCTGTAGCGGGGAAAACAGGTCTTGTAGAACGGCTTGTTGAGAGCTGGCCGGCAAGCTTTCACGCAAAGGCTGTCTTTGCTGTTTTGCCGGTGCAGTTAGTGGCTTTTGGGACATTTGGCTCAATAGTCGGATTCTGGCTGGCAGTGAGGTATGATTATTGGAAGAAATACAAGAGTGTAAGTGACTGATTTGGCTTCATAGAAAACATACAATTCTTTTTTCAAGTCTTTTTTTCTTTTTTAAGCCGTTTTTATTAAAGAACTTATGTAATAGGCGTCCCATAATGACTCCGTTGCCTGATAGAGTGATAGGAAAGTACTGGTTTAGGTGCTTTAAATGGCCGAAATATAGTCTGGCCGATTCGGCATCTTGATGACTTTTGTGGTATAATTGTGTATGGGGAGTGGGAGTTATTCATAATTGAATAGGCAAACAAGCGGGTCCATTTCCTCGTATAAAACGCCAGGGAGTACGGCTACATTGTTATTAGCGTCGGAAGGAGTCGAGAATGTTGGTATTGAGTAGACAAAAGGATGAATCGATAATGGTGGGAGATGACGTTGAAATCACTATTGTCGACGTCCGAGGTGACAAAGTTAGGCTGGGGATAACAGCCCCCCGGCAAATACCTGTTCACCGTAAAGAAATATACGAAGCTATTCAGCGTGAAAAGGCCCAGAAGCAGTCGACGGAGAAAAAGGTCTAACTGTAGAGAGGGTCTGTGGTTTCGGTGGCACTAAACACCTTCTTGGAAGGTCTAAGAAGGCGTTTTTTATGCATCTTTACTCCTGCCTTGCCAAAATCATTTCTTATACGTTTTTTAAGTTACTTCATTGTCTATATTTTTTCTGAAAGTATTCATATGCTTCATTGAACTTTTTCATTTCAATCTCTGCTACTTCTCTAATCTTGGAACCCAGGTGTGATACTTTGTCGGGATGATATTGGACTGCCAGTTTCCTGTAAGATGATTTGAC
Source organism: uncultured Pirellulales bacterium (assembly GCA_964444665.1). Lineage (GTDB taxonomy): Bacteria > Planctomycetota > Phycisphaerae > Sedimentisphaerales > CAYZTY01 > CAYZTY01. Next base: position 23,347 of record CAYUIE010000021.1, on the reverse strand, counting down.
CTTATCTGGCGTTATGTCATCCTGTAATCCCAAGACTTTGGCATAGTGACGTTCTTTTCTATCAGTTGTCGAAGTAGTTTCCTTTTCATTGTAAGTTGATTGGTACTCTTGGTATTGAGTTAAATCAACTTTGAATATTGTAGCGGCTTGGTTCAGGAGTATTTCTTCTTCGGCACTTAGCTCTCCATCGGCAAAGGCAACGCGGATTAAGAGATCCAAAACAGCTTCGAGTAGTTCTTTTTTATCTTTGTGCTTACGGTGGAATTCTCTCGCATATACTTCAAAGGGCGTATCAGTTTCCTTTGTATTCCGGAAGATATCAATTGCTTTCTTTCTCTCATCGTGGCTTAAATTAAAGATATTGATGAAAAAATTATCAATCACCTCGATATCATCTTTTGTGATTGTTCTGTCTCCTTTAGCCATCTTGCAAAGCATGGCAACTAAATCGGAAAACCCTGACAATGAATATAGCATATCTCTTCCAGAGCAATACTCATCGCTTGCAGCATCTTGGTCGTTTTCATATCTATTATTATCAATGTCTATGCCAAACTGATATCCACGCTCAGCGTAAATCCTTTTTGCGCTATCAAGTAAAACTTGCCTACGGTACTTTTTAGGCAAATCCTTAATCCCTGTCATTGGATACCAGACACCTTCATCTGTTGGTGCGAATAGCATCAAAAAGTGTTTAGCTTCACTCATAGATATGTTTGTTCCAAGGTTTATTATCACATAAAGATATGTCTGTATAGTGTGATACCACTGCTCTAAAGTTAAAGCATGCAAAACTATTGTTGCAAAAAAAGCTATTATTAAGACCACCATTCCTAAGGCATTATCAGGCATAACAGATTCCAATGAGGATAGTACGATGATGATAGCAATAAGTCGAGAAATCCAAACGATTGGAACAAATAACTTAGACCATATGTGGGTTGTAGAAATTTGTATGGACATTGTTCAGCAAATAAGGCGATTGTGACCTTGTAAACTTTGGACAACTTTCTTGTATTTCACTTGAATATAATACATTTGCCAAAATATACCGTCGAGTTATTTTTCCCATACATAGATTGCAGAATTTTGAAAGTCTATTATATAATCCATATCCTTGAAAAAGTTCATGCCAAGAAGGTTGATTTCGTCTTGCCGGTTGACGGCTACCTCTATGCTTTTCCGAAAACCAGCAATGTTTATTTCTCGAACCACGATTGGACAAGACATCATACCGTTGGCTGTGTTGAAACTTTTACGAGGAGCGTTTTGAAGGTTATCGTATCCTGTTTTTGAAACTATTTTATATGAAAGCATAGTTGTGGTTGCGCCAGTGTCAAACAGCGCAAGGCATGTTGTTATTCCTTGAGATCCGGTAACCTCGATGGGTAGAAAAAGATGTGACTCATACTTCTCGCACTTAAGAGTTATGGAGTTAAATCGAGTGAACGATTTGCCTTGGTCTTCGGCACGAAGTGACATTTCCCTAGAGAGAGCCTTACTTGATTTTATCTCGTCAAGAATGGTCTTGTTGAAAAATAGATAACTCTTGTGTGCCCTGTCGAATACTGCAACGTCAGAAAGACACCATGAACAGTACTTAATAATAGGCTGAAGATATGATGCTATTTGGTTTGGAGCTACCAGTTGGGAATTGCGTGGCAGATATACAAACAAGGCAAAATGAGTAAACTCATCAACCTCTACATCATATGACCAACCATCAGGAAAGGCTTCTCCCGCAATGTGATTGATTAAGTCGACTATACTCTGGCCTTGAGTGTTGAAAATCCTGTCAAAAACCGTCTCGCCCGTCGCAAGGTACTTTTTTTGCTCGTACTCCTGCTCAAGGGCGCGTTCATTCTTTTTATACTCAAGTGTCAAGAGATTCCGTTTTCGTCCTTCGGCGGTCTTGATTCGATCCGGCTTACTCGCGTTTTGCTGCAGCAAGTAAAGGATCTCAATGCCCCACACCACAAGTCCAGCTACGACCAACAAGCCTATTATTTTTGTAACTCTCATATACGGGTAATGTGTATTTCTATACCAGCGAAGTTATCCTCTTCAACTACAAAATACTTCGTTGTTGAATAAACGTCCAAAAAAGGATTGCTCGTCAGATCGGGTATACTATCCTTGAGTATTCTAATTTTATATAATATTGTGTTTTCGTCTTGTGTTGTTCCATCTGGGTAGGTGATTTGCACATGGTGACGACAGCCAACATGGATAGAATGAATATCTATCGCTCTGCAAAACTGAAAAATGTCATTTGTTACACGGGAAATCAGTGAAATGACCTCTTTGCTCAATGAGTCCTTTGTGTGGTGCTTGGTTTGCGTGCCATATTCACCCGAAGTCATGGTGGACATATCAAAGTCGATATGGAGGGAGATGCCTTGGGAAGACTCGCCAACGCTGATATCAGAACCTTGAGGTGATGCTTCACGTGCGATAGCACGAATGGCATCGTGAAACGACTTGGTCGAATCACTTGCGAGATTCAACATTCGAAGCTGTGCTTTCTCGCGCGGGCTGATGGCAAATCGCTTATCATATGATTTGCGACCTTCAAGCTCTTGTCTGTACCACTCTTCAGCTTTTCGCCGCAACTCCCCGGCGTCAATTGCGGCCAGTTCGTTTTCAAGAGCGGTTTTTCTTTTTTCTAAGGCCTCCTCTTTTTTTACTTTCATAGCCTCTGTTTTATCAGTTTCCTCCAAGTAAAGTTCTGAGAAGTCTTTCTTGATAAACCGGGGTGTTACGGCAATTCCAAAACCAATAATGACCAGTGTAGCAATCAATAATGTGTTTAATAATACACGTAGGGCCGAAGTTGAACGGTTGTCAGTAGAACCCGAATTAATTGGTGTGACCTCAAGTGGTGTGGCACATTTTCCACAGACTGCTATGCTTCCGCGAGGCTTGTTTTTTATTCTATTTCGCTGCCCACAGGACGGGCACCGTACAATACAGGCTTCGGTATTTTCGGACATATTTATTCCTATTATTTCGTTGAGCTTTGCTGAGAGTAATAGTATTTACAGCTTTTAGAGTAATTTATTATACTGGAAATAGAATGTCAACTTCCGTATGTACCATTCTCTGCAGGACATCCATTTAGCTCGCTTATGCTTTTATATATCTTTGTGGTTAAAGGGCGTTCTCGAAAATAATCAATAAGCTTTGAAATGAGTCTTGAAAAATAAAGGGGCTGGGTAAAACAGATGTTTTACTCCTTTGCCTTTTTCTTGATATCGCCCGGTGAGATGTTAAGCCTTTTCATTAGACGGTTCAGACGCCGGCGCTCTATGCCGAGGATTCTGGCGGCAGCCATCTTTCGGCCGTCTGTAAATTCGAGCGCCTCGTTTATCAGCCTGCGCTGTGCGTCGTCAATCGTTGGCAGCTTTGCCTTCGGATGGAGATAGGTATCGGCTGTAATAATTTCCGGCGGCAGTGCCAGCGTGCGAATCTCCCTGAACGGGCTAAGGATATACGCCCGCTCCATAGCATTTGCAAGCTCGCGAACATTGCCGGGCCACGAATAACTAACAAGCAGACTTCGAATCCTCGAACTGAGAGTTTTGGCCGGCTCGCTGTAAAATTGTGACTGCTGAACCAGAAAATACTCAGCAAGCGGGATAATATCTTCTTTACGCTCTCGCAGAGGGGGCACCTCGAGATTGACTACATTTAGTCGGTAATAAAGGTCGGAACGAAACTTTTTCTCACGCACCAACTGGCGAAGGTTACGGTTCGTCGCACACAGCACGCGGACGTCGAGAGAAAAAGATTTGGTCGAGCCTAATGGAGTTACAATGTTTTCCTGCAGCACTCGAAGCAGCTTGGCCTGCAGCTCGAGTGGTATCTCGCTTATCTCATCGAGGAAGATGGTTCCTCCGTCCGCGGCTCTGAAAAATCCCAGAGTATTATCGATTGCACCGGTAAATGCCCCCTTGACGTGACCGAATAACTGGCTTTCAAACAATTGGCCCGTTAGTGTGGAGCAATCGACGGGTACGAAGATGCAACCGGCCCTGTCACTGCAGGCGTGAATGCGAAGGGCAACCATTTCTTTTCCTGTGCCGGTCTCACCGGAGATAATCACAGGACACTTGCGGGCGGCAACGGCCTTGATGGTCTCGAGTATGGAATTAAAAGCGTTGGAGGCTCCGATGAACGGCAGGTCTGCATTAGTATCCACTACTCGGCCGGCCGTGGAGTTAACCTGCCTGCTGAGATTATTATTACCGCCCACAATCCGTTGTGCTTGGTGCCCGTCACCAGTTCGATCCATAGCTCTATGAATTCTGGTTGCATTACACGTTTAGCCGCTCGTGCGGTACCAGATTGTGAGCTTTCTTGTGGGAAAACTTCAGAATGAGTGTAAAAGTTTTCTCCACCCTGCTCCAGTCAATATACATTATATACAGCCGATTGGTCGGCAATCAAGAGAATTATCGGACATTTACGAAAATTTTTGATGGTTTAGTCGAGGGACTTTTTGCAGGCGAGCAGTCTTTTGGGGTCTGTTTTTCTTGGTAAAATAGAGAAATTGCGATTATTAGCCCTAAAAGTGTTGTTTTTATCGGAAATAGTTCTATCGAAGTGCTGATTAAAGCGTGATGGTTGCCTCAGTCTTTCTGGCCGAAATGCCTGCTGATATACCTTATTTGTTCGATAATATTCAGCTTCTGCGTACATTTTTCTTCGCATTGGCCGCATTCGGTACACTCGTGGGGGGCCGTGGAGCGATTAGACTGGGCCTTATTGACAATCCAGTCATAGCACTCTTTGGCCGCGTTTGGGACACGCAGGAATTTTTCAAGATATACTATGTGCATCATCACAGGGATGTTAATTCCCTGAGGACAGGGCATGCAGTATTTGCAGTCGGTACAAAAGCCCATATTCTCTTTCGAGAGATTTTTGAAGGTCTTCTCAACGGCGTTTATCTGCTCGGCAGAAAGGGGCGGCTTTTGATAGTTGGCAATGGTGGAAGTTACATCCCCAGGCTTTGTTATGCCGCAAAGAATCGTATCAACATTGGTATCGGCGGCGAGGTATCGATGAGCGGTTTCTATCTGGTCGCCGCAACCGGTGGATTGCTGAACCGCTTGAATAAGTACGGGTGACTTTTCCGCGAGCATACCGCCGGAGAGGGGATTCATAACGGCGGTGGCAATACCTTTTTTATGAGCTTTTGCAATGACCTGTTTATAAGTCTGATTCATTATGTTGTAAGTAAAAAGAATAGTTTCGCACCAGTCGGCTTCATCGATATATCTGCTGATGTTTTCGGGCTTGTCGTGAGTGGTAAAGCCGGTGTGTCCGACAAGGCCCTCGTCCATCGCCCTGCGAATGCCGTCGAGCATGCCGCCTTTGCGGACCACTTCGGCATAATGTTCGGGCTTGCTTATGGCCCAGATTTGATAAAAGTCAATATACTCCACCTCGAGACGCTGCATCGAATCAATTATTCGGCGGTACGTACAATCGGCGGAAGTGTCGTCACTCTCTTGGGCTTTGAAATTCCACGGAGCCCACTTCGAGGACAGTATTACTTTTTGGCGATAACCGTCCTTAAGGCTTTTTGCGAGTTTTATCTCACTGTCGCCGTAACCGCGGCTGGTATCGATATAGACCATTCCCGCATCGATGGCCTGACGTACGAGCGGGATAGCTTCTTGCTCTTCGGGCAGGCGCATCGCGCCCATACTTACAGGGAAGCACTTCAGGCCTGAGCGTTTTCCGAAATCAACCTGCTTTTTCTGCGTAACGGACATTATAACTCCAGGGGACAGGTCAATTTTATTATAATTAAAAACCATTCTTATAACTAAAAAGCCAGACGCTGTCAAATAATTAAAATAGATGACGGCTAATAATAGTAACCTCAGGAGTTCCAAAAATTTTCTAAAGTGACTGTTTGATATTTGCGTGAATTTCTCTATTCAATGACAACGGCCGTCCCTTTGGCGGAAGCCATCAATAGCGAGTTTTGCTTGGAACCGACGTTGTCGTAATCTATGGAAAAACCGACGATGGCGTTTCCGCCCAATCTGGCGGCCTCGGCCTTTGCCTCGGAGATTACCTCGTCCTGCATCTCTTTCATAACTTCCTGGTACGAGGCGGAGCGTCCGCCGAATATGTCACGTATCGATGTAAATATATCGCGAATAACATTAATGGCCCGAACGTTGCGTACTATGACAAGGCCCTTGTATTGTTTGATTTTAATTCCGTCCAGTATCGGCGTCGTGAAAATTCGAATATCTTCGTACATTGCAGCCTGTCCTCAAATTTATTTTATATCGCCCTGTAAGATTTTCTGAAGAGGGCCGTTATTTCATATTCGTAAATAAAGTCTCTCGACTACCATTTTAGCACAGCTCCGGTGTCGGCGCTTGTCGCCATTGTGGCGTACTTTGCGAGGTAGCCGGTTGTAATCCGCGGAGCCGGCGCCTGCCAGCCTTTTTTACGCTCGGCTAATTCATCATCGGTTAGTTTTGCATTTATAGTTCTGCCTGGAATATCGATTTCTATTATGTCGCCGTCCTTTAGTAATCCAATGGGCCCGCCGACCGCCGCTTCCGGGCTGATGTGTCCGATGCAGGCGCCGCGTGTCCCGCCGGAGAACCTGCCGTCGGTTATCAGGGCGACCGATTCGCCGAGTCCCGCGCCCATAATGTAGCTTGTGGGCCCGAGCATCTCCTGCATTCCCGGGCCGCCCTTTGGCCCTTCATTACGAATAACAACCACGTCGCCGGCCTTGACTTTTCCTGCGAGAATTCCCTCACAGGAGTCTTCCTGGCTCTCGAAGATAATTGCCGGGCCGCTGTGTTTTAGCATTGATTCAGCCACGCCGGCGCTCTTGATTACAGCGCCATTCGGCGCCAAATTACCCCTCAGAATAGCCAGGCCTCCCTTTTGTGAATAAGGATTGTCAATAGTATGGATGCAGTCGTGATTTTCAATCTCGGCCTGTGCTATATTCTCGCCTATCGTTTTGCCGGTTACCGTAAGGCAGTCGGTATTGACAAGGCCGGGGATTTTACTCATTTCCTTTAGTATGGCGCTTATTCCGCCGGCGTCGTCGACGTCCTCGACATGCAAGCTGCTCGATGGCGAGACCTTACAGATATTAGGACACTTGGCACTAATTGCGTTTATTCGTTCCAATTCGTATTTTATGCCCGCCTCGTTTGCCACCGCCAGGGTGTGCAAAACGGTATTGGTCGAGCCTCCCATTGCCATATCGAGAACGAAGGCGTTGTCTATGGATTTTTCAGTGATTATTTGGCTCGGCCTGATATCTTTTTCGACGAGTTGCATAATCTGCCTGCCGGCTGTCTTGTAAAGCTGGTCTCTTTTCGGGTCAACGGCGACGATTGTGCCGTTGCCGGGAAGTGCCATCCCAATCGCCTCACACAGGCAGTTCATCGAGTTGGCGGTAAACATACCAGAACAGCTTCCCACGGTCGGGCAGCCCGTACACTCCAGTTCTTTTAATGTCTCCTCGTCGATATCGCCCTTATTAAACGCTGCAACGCCTTCGAATATACTGATAAGGTCAACGGTTCTGCCGTCTTTTGTTTTGCCTGCCTTCATCGGCCCGCCCGAAACGAATATGGTCGGGATATCCAGCCTGACGGCCGCCATCAGCATTCCCGGTATTATTTTGTCGCAGTTCGGGATACAGACCAGCCCGTCAAGGCAGTGGGCTCGAACCATCGTCTCGACGGAGTCGGCGATGATTTCTCGTGAGGCCAGCGAGTATTTCATCCCGGTATGTCCCATCGCGACGCCGTCGCAGACGGCGATTGTATTAAATTCGAACGGCACACCGCCGGCCGCGCGCACGGCCTCCTTAACGACCTCAGCCACTCGGTGTAGATGTTTATGGCCGGGCACTATATCACAATAGCTGTTGGCAATGCCGACAAACGGCTTCTTAAAATCCTCATCGGTCAGCCCCACGGCCCGCAGCAGCCCTCTGTGCGGCGCTCTTTGAAAGCCTTTTTTTACCTCGTCGCTATTCATAATTACCTGCTCCAAAACAAAACATTGTCATCCCTAAGGGATCTTTAATTTACAATTTACCTATCATCAAATATGCTGCTGCCTGTCCTGAGCCCCGATAGAATCGGTGTACTGAGCTTGTCGAAGTAGCCGAAGGGCCTGCGGTTTGGAATATCAAACGCACTGGTCTTCAAAAAAATTTTTAGGCAACTCATCCCATGTTCGACCATCTAGAGTTCGTCCGTTTTTCTTTTTATTCACCCCACCCCATTGTTTGAAGAAAAAGGAGACATTTTGTTTTTTGCATTGCTTTCTTACATTCCTCACCCAGCTTGCTTTTATTGGTCTTGCTTTAGGTCCCGATTCCCCTCCCACGATAACCCAATCAATGCCCTCGAGATTTAAAACTCCAACATCATCTAACAATGGCTCCAGAGATAAGAATTTGATGGAAGCATCGGTCCTGCGTAAAGAATTAATTCTTTCCTTATAATCCGAATTTTCAACTGTTACCCCCATCCATATATTATTACTCCACGGTAACGAAGAAGATAAGTCCTCTAAATGCGTAGCCCGTTTAGTTAAAATTTGAAACTTATGCTGCGAGGCCTTGTTCATTGTGTCAAAAGTTTTCAAAATAAAAACTTTTGGCACCTGCTTATGGAAAAGGTCACTCATTGAATTGACAAATATCATTTGAGGCCTCTTCCAGTGTAAAGGCAAATCAAGAACATGATTATGGCAGGTTAGTTTGAAACCGTTGCGATAATTAAACTGCCCCATTGCCTGCAATCTTTTTGCCATCCTTTCTGCATAGCAATTCTTGCACCCTGTGCTTATTTTTGTACACCCGGTTACAGGATTCCAGGTCGATTCGGTCCATTCTATCGCAGATTTACTTGCCATTATATTCCTTTGTTTTTATATTTTTCAAAAATTTGTTTCGCTATTTTATAACCTGTTTCTTTAGGTGAAGCAAAAAAAAGATAATAAACAATTGCCCCTGTAGTATTTCTCATTGGTATGGGTTCTGGCACATAATTAAATCCTGCTTTTGTTTTTAATCTTTTACGAAAAGTTTCTGCTATTGTTCTATTAGATGTTTTTTCTTCAAATGTATCAAATAATCCCTGTTGCTTTGCATATGCAGCATCACGCCAGCTTTCATCTCCCCAGAATGCATTCATTCTGTCTTTCTGCCTTGGGGCCACCTTACTTGGGTCATTCCAAAGGACATTCATATTCATATCCATTAAAGGAAAGTTAAGAAACATATCAATTGTTTTAGACTTTCCAGCTTTATAAATCACTTCCCAGTTTAAATGAAGTCCGTATGGATCAAGAACACAAAGTGCTCGATTGTAATCTTCATATTTGACAAGAGGAAATATTTTTTCGATTAATATTTTGTTGCAATCCCCTTCATGCACATGCACTTTAGGATTATCTTTGCTTGTTTCCTTAAGCCATTTTGCTTTGTCACCATCAAGGTCTATAAAGTGATACTCACCAAATGGATGTTTTACATTCAATGCATTTGTTGGGCTACCAGGAATTAATTCTTTTGTATCTTTCGAAATATGATAGCCAGCACCTGCAAATCCGTCAATATAGTAATAATTCTTAATATAGGATTGCTTGTTCATTATTATTGAGTAAGCAAGGGAATATTCTTTGATAATGTCCAATTTAACTTCTGACCAATAACCTACTTCATCTAATTTTATTTCGTCCATAAAATGCGCGCCATCCTACTAAACTATTCTCCTTGGTTATGAAAATGAAAAAAGGAGTACTTGTATTTGCCACCTTTTTCTGTGGGGTCGATAATGTAAACTAATCTCTTCAGAGGATTTTTTGTATCGGAGAACCACCAAGTGATTCTTCTGGTTTTATCAGAAAAATCTCCTCTGTGTATCCAAAAAACTTTAGAGGCCTTCTCTGTTCTTAAGTCAAACTGTTCTGCCAAAGCTCCTGCTATTAAATCAGGTATTGCCAAAAAATCTTCAATCTGTCTTGAGCCATCATCGCAACGACTTGTACCACATCGACAGTGTCCCAGATTAAAACTTAAGTATCCGCTAGAAATCCAAGAAAATAAGTTGGTGAGTTCGTATATTCTTTCGTTGTTAGCCGCAATATCATCTTCATCTGTAAACCAAATTACATTTTGCCCCTCTCTTGCACAACCAGCTAACAGAAAACCAAAGAAGTGGATAATTATGAATGCTTTTCGTAATACATCAGTCTTCCATTTCTTATAAGCATAAAAATCGGGATTGTTTAAGTCTAATGGTACCGTATCTGAAAAAAGAGAATTGCATTTTTTATTAATAGCAATCGAGAATGACAGGCCATTAATTGAATTTGCCGCTTCAAGTAAAGGTTCAAGCGCACGACGCCTTTGATTGTCGCCAAGTCGCTTGAAAGACATACGCCTTTTATCGGAAAAAAAATTCCGCCTAATAGATAATCGTTTAGGTTCCCATTTAGACAAACTATCAAGAGAGGTAACAAGAAATGAATATACTGAGTATTTATTTGTATTCTTTTCTCCACTATAGTCTGAACCTAATAATAGAGTTGAGGCGCTAGAAAGATCTGGAAGTCCATCCTCATGTTCACAAGCAAACTTTGAAATGTCACTGTCTAAAAAATGGAAAAAAGTGTTTCTTGATTTGGGAACACTACGCCAATTCAATTTCATTACTCCATATTTTTTTTATAAAAACTATCAATCGCCACATAAAAACAGGCTTATACAATTATACCCACAAAACCCGATATTGAAAAACACAAATTTGTCTTTTTGCTTGCTTTGCATCCTCCAGTTCGGATTTAATTTACTTACTGCGTCCTGATTCATCGGGACTGCGTAATACTGGAAGTGCCTCATCGCGGCTTCAGGATGCAAAAGCAATTAAAAAATCCAAAGAATTTCACGGGCACAAAACCCGATTTAAGGCTAAACTTAGAGCTTCTGGCAAAATGAATTGTCGCACCGAGAGCGAGCATTTTTTTGCCTCGGCAAGGCGGCAGGGACAAAATCGCCGCAGGTGTAGCCAAAGCTACTTCGAGGACGATTTTGGCTCGACAACGCAGCCGAGCAGAAAAAAAGCCGCTCGAATGCAAAGGCATTTTGTCAGACGCTCTTATGTTTTTGAACGGTTTTGGCAGTATGGATTTGGAAAAATTACTTGGTAAAAGTTTTGATTGCCAGTGCGGCAGACGGCATCAGGCCGGCGTGCGCGAGTTTGTTTACGAACAGGACGCTATCGGCAGGTTAGGCCGGATTCTAAAAAATTATTCGAAAGAGCGCCGAATACAAATAGTCGCGGACGAAAGAACCTGGGAAGTCGCCGGCAAAGCTGCGCAGCAGGCGCTCAAGGACGACGGCTGGGATATTAAAACAGCTATTGTGCCCGACCGCGAAGGCAAAGGGCCTGTCTGCGATAGTGCAACACTGCAAGAGCTTGAAAATTTTCTGGAACCAAAGCGTTTTCTTTTAGCGGTAGGCAGCGGCGTAATAAATGATTTAACGAAGTGGGCCGCGTTTGAAAAAGAAACAAGCTACGCAGTAGTCGCGACCGCTGCATCGATGAACGGTTACGCGGCCGCGAACGTCGCGCCGATAATCGATGGCGTTAAAAAATTAATTCGGGCAAGACCGCCGCTAATTGTTATAGCCGAGCCGGGCATTATTGAAAACGCGCCGTTCGAATTAACAACGGCCGGCTTCGCAGACGCTATCGCCAAGACCCAGAGCATAGCGGATTGGCGGATGAATTATTTTATTTTCAATGAATATTTCTGCCCGCTGTGCAGCAAGTTAATGACCGGGCCGGACGAATATTTTACCGAACACCCGGAGAAACTAAAGGCCCGCGAAAGCAAAGCAATCTCGTCACTTTTCAAAACACTTTTCTATTCCGGCGTGGCAATGACACTCGCCGGCTCGAGCGCGCCGGCAAGCGGAGGGGAACATCTACTCAGCCATACTCTTGATATGATGGCCCGGCTTGACCTCGATGAGTCGGGGACTGAGCTGCACGGCAGGCAGGTTGGATTAGGTACAATTCTCTCGGCGGCGGTTTATGAAAGGCTTAGTGAAATTGAAAAGCCTGATTTTGTCCCGGTGCCTAAAGAGATTGATAAAAAATTCTGGGGTCGAACTGCAGATGCTGTGACGGAGGAATACTCGAAAAAAACGGCAAAGTTTGATATTATACGGCAAAGGCTTTCGGAGCAGGGCCGGTGGCGAAAGCTTTTGGAATTAGTCAGGCCCGGCATAAGAACCGCCGGCCAGGTAAAACAGCTTCTAAAAAGGGCCGGTGCGGCCGGCACCATCAATGAGCTTGGATTCTCGCGCCAGCGGATACGTCAAGCGGTGCTGCATATGCACGAAATCCGGGCCAGATTTACTGTGATAGACCTTGCCTGGACGACCGGTATTCTGCCCGGCCGATGCGACGAGTTAATTGACCAGTGGCTGCTTTGAGCAAGTTTAATTTTCTATAAGGTTTTTACTGTCGAATTTTAGGAGACAAGACAAATGGATTATCGCAGAATTGTGCCGTGCTTGGACACAAAAGATGGCAGGCTGGTAAAGGGTGTTAACTTCGTAAACCTGAAGGATGTCGGCGACCCAGCGGAAAATGCGGAAGTTTACAGTAAAGCAGGGGCGGACGAATTGGTGTTCCTGGATATTACCGCGACGGTGGAAAACAGAGATACCCTGATTGATGTTGTAAAGAGGACGGTGGAGCGCATAACCATTCCGCTGACAGTCGGCGGAGGCATCAGGAGTACGAACGATATTGAGAAGATGCTGCAGGTCGGCGTATCGAAGGTTTCCATCAATACCGCCGCGGTCAATAGGCCGGAGCTCGTTGAGGAAGCGGCCAAACAGTTCGGAAACGATAAAATTGTTATCGCCATTGATACACGCAAAAGCTCGCAGGTTCCCTCTGGCTTTGAGGTAATGGTGGCCGGCGGCACAAAGCCGACCGGTATTGATGCGGTCGAGTGGGCCAAGCAGGCAGAAGCGATGGGGGCGGCAGCGATTCTTCCGACAAGCATGGATACCGACGGCGTCCAGCAGGGCTATGATATACCGATGACACGTGCAATAGCAGATGCCGTATCTCTGCCGGTAATTGCTTCGGGTGGTGCAGGCAGCCTGGAGGACCTTTATGAAGCTATTGTCGAGGGACATGCCGATGCCGTGCTGGTGGCATCGATTGTGCACTTCGGCAAGTACAGTATCGAAGAGATGAAAAAATACCTTGCACAGCGCGGCATTCCGGTCCGGCTGTAGCCACAGAAAAGGCAGGTAAGCTGCGATTTTGGATGTGTTAAAAGAAGTTTGAAAAATGGTTGTTTTTGTCCGGCAAGGCTATATAATCATTGTGGCTTATGTCCGTTTGGCGAGTGAGTAAAGCTTACACGATAAAATTTTAGCAAAGGAGGTTGTTATGTCGGCGAGAATGCTTATAGGTATTGCCGTTTGTGGTATTTTTCTTTTAATTTCAGGGGCAGGCTGTGAACCGTCGGTCGAAAAGCCGGCCTTTGAGCCAAAAGCTGGAGAAGAAAAACCTCGATTCAAGCCTGCAGTGAAATCGGCGGAACCGGCAGTTTTGGCACTGAAGTTTGCGGAAGGTGATATAAACAGGTATAAATCAGCGAGCGGAACGAGTAAGGATTATAGTTATGAACAACCTTCCAAGCAGGAGAGCAAAAATGAACATTCGGGGGTGCAGACGGAGGTTATTTTTACCCAGCAGATTAAGCATGTTGGAGAAGACGGTAGTGCAATAGCTGAAATTAAGATTGAAGGTCTGAAGTATTATTCCATGGTTTCGAAGGAAGTGAAGTTTGATTTCGACAGTTCCAGAACGGGCTCCGGCAGTGAGCCATTGGCGAGATTGATAGGACAAAACTACACGATAAGAATGTTGCCGGATGGGACGGTGAAGTTGGTCGATGCTGCAAAGGCTCGGACGGTAGTACGGGAAGGTTTGGCTGCCAAAATTGCGGAACGTCTCCTCGGCGAGAAATTGGTGGAGGCCCGACATTCAATACCGGCTCTCTTAGGAAGGTCAGAGACATCTGTTAAGAGCGGACAACAGTGGAGTGTAATCGAGAAGGGTCCTGAGGGCATGCTGCAGGCTAGGGAATATAACAAAGCTTACAGGTTCGCCGATATCAAGCAAGAAAAGGGCCAGCGTATTGCTGTGGTGCGGATGCAGGCTAATGATGTTAAAATGATGGACAAAGACGGAAAATCAGTGAATTTCTTTAAGGATATATTCAAAGGTGCAGAGAACTACACGGGCCAGGGCGAGCTTATTTTCAACCTTGATACCGGGAAAGTTAACAAGTCCAGTGAGAAGCTGGAAGCTTCCTGGATGGCAACAGACCCGGATTATGATGAAGAAGGTGGAGCGGGGCCGGATGTGCTCCTGATGAGCTTTACTCAAAGTCGTAGTTTTGAAAGGCTTAATTAAGCAATTTTAACGCTCGGCTGCTTATACTTCAGGGAGCCTTACGTTATTATTCAGCTTTGCTCGAAGCGGCAATCTACGGCAAAGAAGCCGTAGATTGTCTTGTTTCAGCCCTCCGCAGTAACGGTTCTAATGCCGCGGAGGACAGGTTACAAGCAGGGGCATTCATCGAGGGACCTGTGAACGGCTGTCGAGTCTCATAAATGAGGGTAATTTTTTATTAAACACAAGAAATTAAAGGAGTAACTTTTGAGAACACGGAGTGAATTTATTTGTCTTTGGTTTTTACTCTTTTTATTCATCGGCTGTGAGGGTTCGCAGGATAGAATTCGGCCGTCGGCGGGCCGGGGCAGCAGAGAGCTGCTGAGTGTAGATTTCAAGCAGGATAAGACATTACGGTACAAGTTCGTCTCGAAGCGGAAGATAAACGTAAATTTCGGTTCGAATCCGGGGAAAAATGAAGACGTCGTGCAAACAATAAGTGAGACGATGCAATTGGTATTCGAATACACACCGCTTGAGGTGGATTCTCTCGGCCTTGCAAATATACAGGCCGTGTGTGAATCGGCGGAGGTAAAACGAACTTCGTCGTCTCGCGCAAAGCGGCAAAAAGATGCCGTCGAGGCCCTGAAAGGCAAAAGTTTCAAGCTTCAGGTTTCACCTTCGGGCTTGCTGGCGGACAAATCACGGCTTCGGCAGGTGATTCTGGAGCTTGGCGAACAGGCATTCAGCGTGGGTAAGAGAAGGATTAAAAACCCGGATATGATTTTCGATTTTATTGCAACGCAATGGTTTTTGTGGGATTCAATATCAAGCATAAAGAGCCCCTCGAAGGGAGTGGCGGTTGGTGATAGCTGGAATTCAAGGTTGCTGATACCTCTGCCGATACCGATGCGCGCCGAACGGGAGGTTATATACAACCTCGATGAAGTTCGCCGGACGAAGACAGGACGTCTGGCGGTGATAAAAAGCAGTTACTCGGCCTCTGATTCGGTCGAAGGTGATTGGCCGATGCCTTATGGAGGAAGGTTCCAGATGCGCGGTATGTTTGGCTTTTTCCGGGGATATAAGATTTTGGGTTTGTCCGGCGAGGGGACTGAGCTGTTCAATATTGATGCGGGTGTTCTCGAACAGGCCAGGCAGAAATATCAGGTTGATATTGATGCCGTTATACCGTTTGGCCTGGGGCAGTCGAAGGATGAGGAACCTCAGCCCAATATAACTATCACGCAGGAGATTATAACCCAGCTTTTGAATAAAGAGGTCTTGCTTCAGCCGTGATTGAGTCTGAAAGCAAATGAATAAGTAACGGAGACAGCAGAGCATTGAATCAGGATAATCTATGGGCACCCTGGCGGATGCCGTATATAAGGGCTCTTGGGGGAAATGAGGGTTGTTTTATCTGCCGGAAATTGGAAACGCCGACGGACGATGCCGAGGATTTGGTACTATGGCGAACCGAGAAAAGCATCGTAATGTTGAATCGTTTTCCTTATAATAATGGGCACCTGCTGATAGCGCCGGCACGGCATATAGCCGAGCTTGAGCAGACCAGTGAGCAGGAGCTTCTGGAACTAAGCAAGCTCATCATAGAAAGCCAGAAGGCCTTACGGCTGGCGATTGAGCCGCAGGGCTTTAACGTTGGGATGAATTTCGGTCAATGTGCCGGGGCGGGTCTGCCGGGCCATCTTCACATCCATGTTGTTCCACGCTGGCAGGGTGATACTAATTTTATGAGCGTTTGCAGCGAGACAAAGCTCATAAGTCAGAGCTTATCGGAGCTTCTCGAACTCTTGAAGCAAGTAAGTGCCGGGAACAATCTGCCAAACCTCGGCATCTAATACTGTTTCTGAAAATTTTTCACTTATTGTATAATCGTCGCTGGCCTGCCTCGGCGTAGTCCCATAGGGACGAAGACGGGTCATTGCGAGGACAAAGGCCGTGGCAATCTCAACAATTTTCCCCCATCTCCAAAATTTCTCTTTCACCGAAACGTCACGGTTCCATCCTCCGAAAACAATGGATCACCAGCTATGATAATCTCAAATGATGCCCTCGGTAGTTCCTCTTGCTCGACACCAGAAAATTGATTATTGATAAATCCGTAAATCCCCGTGCCAATTCTATAAGCAACTTCTGAGTCGTCCGGATTAAATAAAATCAAGACACCTGGACTGTGCTGATTAAGGGCTATTGTCAGCTCCCCATCCAACGAAAACCCGGCTTCTTTGAAAATACCATAAAGGTTCTCCGCTACTTTCAACCGAGTCAAGCTACCTGCATCAAATGTAATCTTGACTCTCGGACTCGCCGCCCTGTAGTTTCGGGTTATATTTGCCAACTCCGAAATTGTTCTTTCTCTTACATCCGGAGAAAGTGGCTTATACATATCGCGTGGTGGAGGCGCTTGAATGGCCTCCATATCTTCAGCAAGTTTAGCTACTGCCGCATCTGTCTCAAGCGCAGGGTATAACTGCTCTGCCTTCCTTCGGATAGGATCAAGTAACTCCTCGCAGTGAAGGTTCTCCTGATACGGCTCTGCATCACTTAATCTAAGCGCTGCAATCTTTTCGCGCAAGCTCTCGATGCTTGATCTGAATTCTACAATCTTTCCGCGCAAACTCTCGTTTTCTGCCTCAAGCCTGCGCACCGGCCCGTACTTGAAATAAAGCCACACAAATACAATCCCCGCAATGAGAAAAACCACCACGACCTTATACCCAAAACGTGGTTCGGCAAACCACTGACTCAATTTCCCAGGGTTCTTCGTCATTTCTGATTCCTGATATCACACCTTTACTATATCACTCCGAGTCACGAACCACATTTATTATCCTCCCAATTCTCACCAAACGCAAGCCGAAAAATTCCTGTTTTCCACCCGACATCGCAGCTGTTTAGCCCCCTGCACCGCAGGGGGTCTCTTTTTTGTTTCCCCGTCGCCGGAATGCTTACCCTGAGTTTGCCTGTGGGGAGCTATGTCGAACCATCGAATGGATTTATCTTCTCAAAACAGACAGCAGGTCCTGCGCTTCCTCCTTGGTGCCAAAAACAACAGGTATCAGGAAAATAAGTGTAAATGCAAGGCCGGTTAGAAAATAGAAAATACATCTAATGATGAGTCCAATCGAAAAGGGGCGTTCAGCATAAGAAAAGTAGTATCCATAGGTTATTATACCGATGAAGAACCAGGCCAGACAAATTCCCATCTGCTTCAAAACATAGTATCTGTGCCTTTTCAGGACGGATTTTTGCAGCGCAAAGCATAAACTTACTAACCCGCAGATAAGCATTGACATTATGAGAGCTTTTCGCATATACCAAAAATACAGTTTCCTGATAATGAAGGCCTCTGCTGGTTTCTCAGGCAGGTAGTAGGCAGTCACTTTTTTGCCGATAGGAAAATCTTCCAAAAATGCTTCTACGCCGGACCGCCGTCGAAAGCTGGTCTTTTTGCCTGAACAGGTAAGTTTATTGCTTATATATGTTTTCCCGTCTATTGTGTACTCAAAAGATATAACCGGAACATGACCGAATGAACGAGCCGAGTGACGAGGGCGGGGGGTCCTGAAAAATTCCAAAGTCGATTTTTTTATCTCTGCCTCGGTTGTTTTACAATAGGAGAAGGTCTGATGATGTGCATATGCCTTGTAAAAAAAATAACCCGACAGAGCAGCTAAAATGAAAACCACAACGTAGATTATTCCTATTATTTTAGCGGTGTCTTCTTCGGGTTTACCGAGTTTGTACGTTACCATTCATATTCCTGTTGATGTAAATATCTTATTTTCTCCGGAAGGTACGTGCAAAATTTTATCCTTAATTCTCACCAAAGGCAAGGGATAATCCCTGTTTTCCACCCACCATTATGTCCTTTCGGAAGAATTTAACTTTATTATTTAAAATTCCTTGTTCGATACCTGTCCTGAGTTTAATCGATGGATTCGATATTTGATTACTTTGTCATCCTGACCGCAGCGAAGGTTCTAAAATAATCATTCATCAATACCTGTCCTGAGCGGACCTGTACTGAGCTTGTCGAAGTAGTCGAAGGAATCATTCATCAATTTCTACATGTCATTGCGAGTTCGCCGAAGGCGGACGTGGCAATCTTCATAACCTTAAGCCCGCCGATTTACTCGGTGGGTTTCTTGGAAATCGTTTAGCCGTCGCCAGCCCGGCGACGTTTACTTGTCGAATGAGGCGACGAATTCAATTTGTTTAGCGTCCGCCGGCACGGCGGACTTCTTTATCGTTTGTCCCTGCGCTTAATCTTGATTGGATTTGGTGGTAGGTTGGATTGTTTAGCCGTCGCCAGCCTGCCCTGAGCGCAGTCGAACGGGTGCGACGGGGGCGGTTAGCCCACGGCATTGCCGTGGGTTTCTTTCTTTGTCTTACGTCTTGGGTCTTGTGTCTGGTGTCTTGCAGGGGGTCTCTTTCAAATCTGAAATCTTAAATAATCAATCGCTTTGCTGCCTGCGGCATCTGCTTACACTGTTTTTGGACCTTAATGTTTCTCTGCTTATTTCTCTGTCTTCTTTTCCTGGAGTTTTGCGGTCTTGTAAAGCTGGACCAGAGCATCATCGGAGCGAAGCCTGGCTTCGCACCAAGTTATAAAGGCGATAGCGAGTATAGCTAGTGGCAACCATATCTTCCAGCGTGACCGGTATTTGTACCAGACTATGCCTGCAATGATAAAAGAGTTAAAAAACGTTGCGCGCAGTAAGTAAACCCGCCGTTCAACGTTCTCCCATTGTCTGTAGGTTTCAGGATTATTCAGCATTATGTAGTAGTGATTCCTTTTAAGCGTTTCTTGCGTTTCTTTTGACGTGAGTTTGAGTGTAGAAGTCAAGCATCCTAAACTCCTGTCGAAAACAATGCCGAGTGTATAAGCCATGGCAAGGACTGAAAGAGCTACCACCGGAACCCAATCCTTCAGGTGTTTAAGGTGGACAAGGTTAGGTTTAAGCACTGGCCAGAGCAGCAAGGTAATCCATACCAATACCTGGAATCCGATTATTACGAGTTCAACTATTATCAGGGTTGTGCCCACGTTTTACCTCAACTCCTTCTATATCGCATTTTATTTTCCTCGCCACACATTAACAAAACCGTCCGCCCACGTCAACAAATATGGTATTTTCCTCTTAATCTCGATGCTTTTGCTGCCTGCGGCTTGCCCGCCGTAGGAGGGTACGAGATGCGAGATACAGGGTTGGGCGGCTTGTTTTGGCCCGAGCGGGCTGGTTTTTGTGGAAAAGACGTTACAAATACGGTATAAGAATAAACAGCAGGCCTGTCCTGAGTGAAATCGAAGGTTTGACCGAGTATGTTAATCTGGTTTATGGGAGTAAATATGGACATCTTAAGCTTTGTTATCAAAAATATTCAAGACAGGTTTGATATTCTATTAAAAATAAGACTCAGCGGCGTAGCTAAGCAGGAATATGCAAGGTTATCTGGGAAATCCTATTTATATGGGAAAGGGAAATATTATGAAAAAGGTCATTGTGGTATCGATGTTGTTTTATGTTCTTGTAGGATGCTCCCAAAATGAGAGTCGTGATGTGTTACATGAAAACAGCGTCGGAGAAGTTGAATCTCTATCCGGTAAGCAGAACGAACTGAGTTTGTTTGAAGTAAACCATCGGTTAGTAGATAGATTGAAGGAGTATTCTCCAGGTGTAACCACCGAACGAGAGTTCTTGAATGATGGGTGGCTGAAAAGGATGGGCACCGATAGAATTGGTGCGATTGCGAAGGACTTTGACGAAAGCATGGGGATTAAGCAATATACGCTTGCCACGATGCCGGAGGGCGCTAGGGCTAATCCCGGTCTTCAAGAGATGTTCGCTAGAGTTATTAAAGACGATAATGTCTCTATGCCCTTTGGTTCTTTCACAGGAAGAACAGAAACGGGGAGACGGATAAAACCCACCCGTATTTGTGAGGTTAACTTCAAAGATGGCGTCTTCGTTTCACTTGAGTGGTACGAAGCGGCAACAATCTTTGGCGTCAACCCGACAAAATAGAGACCTTTTATGTAATTGTACCGTCAATCCAATTTTCTGATTAAGCGGCATACAAACTAAACCAGCTTAGTCTTTTTCGTTGGGATGCTGGTAACGGTATTGAAAGCCTGACAAGTTCAGGGTATGCGAATGGCATAAACAACAACGGCGAAATAGCGGGTACTCTTGCCGGCGGTGGTTACACATGGGCCTTTATTTGGGATGAAGACAACGGATTCAACACTTTTGGTACTATTGGTAGTCGTGCAAATGGAATAAATGATTCAGGGCAAGTGGTTGGCTATATCGACAGTAGTTTAATAGGGAAATCCGCTTTAATAGCTCTCGGCAGAGGGATGAGCGATGGTTTAAGAAGTACATGCTACCAAAATATTCTTCTCCTGTTGGTGGAGAGAACACGCAATCCATTTTTCTATCGCCATCTGACTGTTATGCCCTGCGGGAAGCGCAATCTGGCGTGCTAAATACTAACAACTAAATACTATTCACTCCCTCTCAACTGGCGAGATACGAACCACGAGCGACGAAATACGAAAACATCGCGGCCTCAGGCGGTACCGCTCAAAAATGGTTAGCCCCCAACCCTGTCCTGAGCACGGTCGAAGGATTTACGTTGGGGGTTGCTTTCTGCCCTGCACTGTAGGGGGTTTCTTGGTGTTGGTTAGCTCTGCCGCTCGCGACGGGGGTCGTTTAACCGTCACCGGCCTGTCCTGAGCTTGCCTGTGGTGAGCTATGTCGAACCATCGAACGGGTCCGGCAACGAAATTTATCGCGCGGATTAAATCGTAAATAATAAATATTAAATAATAAATCGACTTGCTGCCTGCGGTTCGAAAATTTATTTTTTGCACGCTTTCAGCATGCCATTTTTTGTTTTCTCATCGCGGCCTCCGGCAGCAGCTATTTTAATCAAGGTTATTCCAATGGACATGTAACAGTAACATATCTATTGATGATTCGGGATTGCCAGTAGCCATTTTGCCATCCTCTGTCTTTGCTACACAGTGATAACGGAGTTGTGGATTCACATCTGGACCAGCATCAAAAATAGATACTTCGACTGTTTGGGTTCTTCCGTTCTTGTCTGTACGGATACATTCAAAGTTAGTCTTATGGTACACCTCGAAAAAATTTGCGCGTTTTTTTAATTCAGAAATCACTTCTCCTGTATTCATTTTGGTTTCCTTACTTAAAATGATTGCAGACTAGCGCTATCAAGTAGGCTTACTCGGATTCATATAAGTTTTCTCGATATGTTCATCCGGGATGGCATCTATGAAACGAGACCTACGGAACTGATAGGAGTCCTCTATGAAAGTAATACTTGCTGGCCGTTTTCTAGCACTAAATAAGTGCAGTTCTTTTTTGGCTCGTGTCATTGCCACGAATAGCAAGCGACTTTCTTCTTCAATATTCACGTCAGATGATGGGAATAGGCGTTCAGAAAGACCTACCACGAACACAACATCACCTTCAAGCCCTTTTGAACTCGGTCTATTATAAACGTTTACTGGTTTATAAGAACCGGCTTCGCTGCCACCAAATAAGTCATATATCCATTCTCTGACTTCCGCTATGAGTCCGTTTGGATTCTCTCCTGGTGCAACAAGGGCACCACTTTTTCCGAGGAAATCTGAAATGGCTAATCGACTCCCTCCCTTTTCGAGCATCAAAAACTTAATTCCCTCAAGGCGCCCTAGGAGTTTAGTCAAATATCCATTTCCATCATACTGCTCAGCCTTTTCTGACATTACCGAAAACAATGAATGTTCCTTGTCCACGTTTTCCCATAGACTCGCAATTAATTTTGAAGCAGCCTTTCTTTTCGTAGTAATAAGGTTATCGCTTGTTTCCATCTGCCTTGTTAATTGGTCGTCACTGTGTATGATCAAGTCGATTAGATAGCGAAGATTTAAATTATCCTCTGGATTCTCAATCCAATCACTTATCGCTGTAAAGCGAGCCAAGCCTTTGTCATTAATCTTCGCCTTGTACTTATAATCTATCTGTGCTTTTACAAAAGCGTGTTTTAAGCAGGATAAATATCTGCTATTCGGTATAATTACTATCACTTCATCACCGGCTTTGATCCTTTCTTTAGCCAGTTTTGCAATCAACCACGCTTCATACTCATGTTGCGGAACGTCATAAAAAAAGATTTTCTTATTTGCTTTGATATCTTTACTAAAAATTGGTTCAGGTTTGGGTATACTATGGCTATAGAATTGTGCAACCACAGCCCTAGCACCTTTAAGGATGTGCTCAGGGCAACGCCAACTTTTAGACAGTCGACCTAGCTTCGTCTCCGTACCAAAGAATTTTTCGAAATCCCTTATATACTTCGGCGTTCCCCCTCGAAATGAATATATACTTTGGTCGTCATCACCAACTACAAATAATCCTTCAGTCTGGCCTTTTGTTAACAACTGTATAAGTTCACACTGAGCTTGATTTATATCTTGGTATTCATCAACTAACAAATATTTTGTTTTACTTTGCCAGCTACTTAGCAAGTTGCTATCACGAAGTAATTCGCACGCTAAGAAAATTTGATCATCGTAGTCCACGCACGAACATTTGCGCAATATACTTTTGTATTTTGAGCATATATTACATTTATCTGAGTCCAAATTTTCCTGACAATTACCGTGGGCACGACACGTGCCTGTAGTCTTTGCTTTGGTAAGTTCACAATCAGCTATATTAGCAGCGTCTCTAAGTAAAACAGGTTTAATGTTACTAGTAGTCTGTCACATCTAAATTACTGGGTATAGTTTTTTCAATTTTACACGA
>CAYUIE010000020.1:0-37392 GCA_964444665.1 uncultured Pirellulales bacterium | reverse complement strand
AGTATGTCGGCGCTGGTATGCCGGTGGCGTTAACATCGTAAGTATATGACTGATTGACCGTGGCCGTGGTCACCTCAGTTGATGTAATTATGGGCGCTATGCCCTCAGTAGTGAAGCTCCATACGTTGCCTGTTGTTGTACCACCAGTGTTCTTTTCATTGATACGCCAGTAGTAGGTTGTATAGTTTGCCATTGTTCCGGGTTCAAAGGTCGTCTCAGTCTGGTTGCCCTGGAAGTTGCCCGGGCTGGTTGTTCCGAAATAGACATCGTGCGAGATTGCACCAGTACCGACTGTCCAGCTAAGGTCGGCATTAATATCAACGCCGGTCGTCAAATCAGGTGGATTCGGATTCGTGGCCTGGCCTGGCGGCGGAGGTCCGGTACCACCGAAGATTTCAATATTATCAATATAGAAATAATCATAGGTAGAACTCAAATTTGACTGAATCCTGACCTGGAAGCCGCTAATCATATTGTAGCTTGATATATCAATATCTTCCGGATGGTAAATATTATCATCCTGGCCGTCACTAACAGTCAGCACGGTGTGCCACGAGCCGTCGTAGACCTCCATGGTAGAAGTCTCACCGCTTTCGAAGCTATCCGCTTTCCAGTAGAATTGCAGGTATGCATTTGTAACACCGGTCATATCCAATGTTCGAGTAGCTATTCCGGTGTTACTCCTTAACCTTAAGTGGTAACTTCCTTCGTAAGCCGTACCGCTGGTTGTTACATCCGCATACCCACTCAAGCTCCAGTTATCACTCCAGCTGTTTCCGCCCGTGCTGCCGCCGCTTTCAAAGTCGTCCCACGTAAGCGGGCCTGAAGCTGTGGTCGCAGATTCGGCACTCGACCAGCCGGTTTCATTCTGGTTAGATGATTTGTCACGTGCCTTTACACGATAGGTATATAATGTGCCTTGCTGAAGGTTTTTATCTTTATAGTAAGAATAGCTTTGCCAGCCACTATCATGATTGGGGTCGGTAATATTATTAAAATAATATTCAACACCAAGCGGGTCCGAAGCAGTTGCAGCTATCATCGTAATCGAAGAGGGCTCGGTTGCGGTCGGTTCAATCTTCCAGACAAGCGGGTCAGGTGTTGGTGCACCACTGTCAGGAATAAATCGCAGCTCGCTGAAGTCCTGTTCCACCTCACCATCAGAGTATACATTTGCCGATCCGAAAGTGCTGTATGTGCTGTCCTCGTAGTTAGAGCGCTCGTTAATTAAAGTACTCGGGTCCTCTTCCAGAGAAAAAACCTCGTCGCTGCCGATACCGGATTGCGGCTTGATTCCTTCGCCAGCCGGTCCAAAGACATTAGTCCCATTACTGTCTCTAATCGTTAATTGCCAATTATCATTTGAAACTTTAAAATCAGAGGCGGTAATATACATCCCGGTTGCATCATCATTGGCCAGGACATTAATCCACCACTTGCCGTTTTCCGGGTCGTAATTACTCAGAACATCCGGCAGGCCCTCTGAAACGGTGATAATGGTTCCAGAACGCAGGTCTGACCATATCTCTTCGCCGGTCAGGAACAACGTCTGAACGCTCTGGCCAGCACCTCCGGTGTCATCACTGATTCTCAGCCTCCAGTTGCGCATATCGAGATGGTCCTGTGTCACTACTAATTCAAACCAATCTCCCCCATTACCTGCAATTCTACCCCAGAACGTATCCGTTCCGCTGTCCTTAAGATATTTCGAGCCCGAAACAGCGTTGTATTCATTCAGAATGACAGGGACCGGCTTGAGGTAATTTTCTGCTCCCGGAGTTGGCGTTGTGAACTCACGGCGTGATTTAGTTCCATCTGGATACCTCCCGTAAGAGACGTCCATGGGGATGGGGTCATAATTTAAGTAATCGATGTTATCGCCACTACTCGTATAGAGACCTACAGAACCACCTGCAGAATTCAACGAGAAGTTTGTGTGCAAAGGGCCGTCGTTAGGCTCGGCATCTGCCCAGAAAATTATCCATTCACCGCTATTGAGTACCGTACTGGCAGGTATCTGCCATTTGGCCGGATTGTCATAATTATCGGTCAGATACATCCCCCCAAGGTCAATCGAGTTAGGAGAAGCGTTGTAAATTTCGACCCACGAGTCATATTCGCCCTGCTCGTCGGTATTAATCGAGCCGTTAAAAAGCAACACTTCATTAACCCAAAGGTCCGGCACAAACGGAGTGGTCCCTGCCATACTGTTTGAGACGCCAGGTGTACCGCCGGCTGAAGCACTGGCCGCCCAATTCATAGCATGGTTATTATTCTGAGAAACATCGATAAGTTCCAGCGAAGGTCCGCTGCCGTCCGTTGAGGGATACCAGGGCTGTCCATCGTAGTAGCGAACTTCATCAATCACATTACCGTCACGATCCCTGAGAACGAGATTTTCTCCGCCATTGTCCAGTTTGCCGCCGTACTGGGCTGCCACAAAAATACCGCTGCCATACGTTGTCCGGAACTGAACGTCATTTTCAACTACAACCAAATAGTTCTGAGGCAGCAAAACCGTACCGGGAGGGAAATAAAGACCGATTCCGCTGAGGTTCCAGCCGGACATGTCTACAGACTCGGTCGCCGAAGGATTGTAAAGTTCGATGAATTCATCGTCATTAACACCCGCGGGGTGATACATAATTTCGTTAATAATAATCGCAGGCTGAGTAGTTTGTGCCTCCGGGATTTCTCCGGCAACGCGGTGGGTGACGAATAAGTGAGTACGCCGTACCTCCAGATAGTCGTCCTTTAATATCTGTGCCGCCTGTTCAATCGTCTGTCGCTGGCCGTATGACCCCCATTTGGCGAAATCCATTGCCGCTTCTGTATCCAGCAAATTTGTCAGCTCATCGACAACCTTCTCGATTTTACGCTGTTCATACGGCGTTCCGGGGGGCTCGAGGCCTTCATCTATTACGGTACGCAGTCGGCGGAAATACATCTCGCGGATATCTGATTCATCGAAGAGTACATCTATCAGACGATTCCACAGATAATCGTATTTCTGGTGTTCCTGATTCCCGAATAGCGGGTGGCTGGGCGAGACATTCGTTCGCCCTATTATGCTGTCAACGTCTGCCCATATATCGTCGTTCAGGACTGTCCCCTGATAGTTACGCCCCCACGTCAGGTCTTTATCCCACGGTAATATGTACCAGCGCTGAGTACCTGCATTATCGCGGTATAAATAGTAGTTCTTGGCGATAGGGTCGTTATCATGTATGGCAACGATTATTGACCAATAGTTTAATATGCGTGGAAGGTCGAGATTATCAAAAATAAAGTCTCTGCGGGCTTGGCCGGTAAGGTTGTTGATTCCGTTTAACAAGTCATGAAGGTCGTTGAAGTCATTGTCTTTAGGATTGTGCTTCTCATAGTAGGTCGGTAGTTCTTCAAGCGGGAAATAACGACAATCAGAAAGATTTCCAGTCATGCCTTCATACTCTGAACCCCCTTCATCGAGACCGTTACGGTCAAAATAATCATCGTCCGGATGCTCAAAATGCAAATAAAGTCCGTAGAACTGCCCATTCTGGTATAGTCGTACGGGAAAAATTCTGCTGGTAGGACCGCCGAAATCTCCAAACATATGGTACGACAAATATTCCCGCATATAAGTCTTATCTGCGTAAGAAGCCTGTATATTGAACTGGTCCACCGGTACATCAATATGAAGCTCGGGTGCATAGAAATCGTGTCCCTGGGGAAAATAAAACTTCCAGTTCTTCTTGACCCAAGAGCGGCTGGTTCCTCCTCTTGCGCGTATCCGCACTCCGTCGTAAAGTGTCCCGTTGTAATAAACCAATGCTGGTTCGGTTTCATTAGTCTGAGCGTGAGCTACTGCATCGTTGTAATCAACAGGATCTATAAAACAGTGAAAGATTGGCAGACCCGTGATTATTGATTCATCGTCTTCAGTTACTGTGCCGGTGTAATTGACTGTGTCGTCGTCGCGCGGGAATCCCATCGACCCTGTTGTATCGTCAGCATCAATCCGGTATCTAATTAGTGTATTAAGTGGCTGACCCGAAATTATTGCACCATAAACGCCGTCGCCGGCATCGCCGTCACCGTTTAGTCCATCATCCAACATAGGAATAATAACTGGTGTGTTGAAGTCAATGACATAAGTCAGGTCGACTGTATTAACATCTTCAACCACAGCGGTAATGGTAATCGGCGTTTCCGGCTGAGCAATACCATGCTGTACATCGCTAATCCACGGCGGTAAACCAGTAGCATTTACACTGTTTATAGCACCAGCGGTGTGGCCTGACGCGTCGGTCGAGGCATGCCAGTTTCGCGGCGTGTCGCCATTTAAAGTCGGGCCGATTCGTTCAAGCGAGGTTCCCAGACCGTCCGGTGTTACAGGCCAAGGCGGCAAATCGCTATAGGTCACTTCATCAACAACGACACCATTAGCATCGAGAACCTGCAGCGATTCACCCGAGTTTCTGAGATTACCAGCGTAAACATAATCCGCCGCAAAACCGTATGTGGCCTGGAACTGATTTGCGTCTTTAGCGAGGACTATATATGAATCAAGCCCAATAGAAGCCCCGCTTCCGAACGTAAAATCGATGCCGTCGATTTGCCAGTTTTCAAGATTAACCGCGTTTGGGCCGTTATTATAAAGCTCGAGGAAATCATCCTCATCGATATCCGAGACGGGATGATACATAATCTCGGTAATGACTACGTCCGCAACAGCAGATGCTAACGGCATTAGGAGGAAAAATAAGCAAAGTATACAAATAATTACTCTAATCTTTACCCCCATTAGTAATTCTTCCATCGCTGTTCTACCTGTCTTTTTAAAGAGAAATTCGCGTTATATATACAATCCTCAACTTTTAGCTATTCCGAATTCTATTCACCAGGACTCGCGTCATCAGCTTCCCAATTAAGTACATCATCGCTGTAAAGATTCGGATTAATTCTATGCAGGGACACACCTTCAGCTTCGTCGGGATCCTTCGGCCAAGGGTCCAGACCCGGAAAATCTTTATGCTGGCTGCCGTCACTATATCTGACGTTGTCAATACGAATATAACTATGCGGTCCACCCGGGTCATTAGGGTTCTCTAAATCTCCCGGCATCGAAATCTCCACATTTTCACCATCGTTGCTCAGTTTCGTGCCGTCTTCAAACGGGCCGAGAACATTAACATCCGACGGTGTGCTGACATACCAGTTTCTAAATTCGACCGGGTCATCCGTTCTTGTCACTATTAGATAACCGTTGGCGGGTATCGAAGTATGATATGGAAACTCAAATTCCGGTCCTTCTGTGAATACCCAGTTAACATCGCCGGGTACGCAAGGGTCGTATACATACAGGTTTACTGAATAGCTTTCAATATTATGCAGTTCTATGTACTCGGCTTTCGAGCCTTGATTGGGGTCATACATAATTTCAGTAATAACAATCGGTCCAACCTTCGGATACGAGTTGGCCTGGACCGGCGTATTTGAATCCATCGCCACAAATTTCAGGTCGCCGGAGCTTGTCGTGTACCGGCCAAATGAAACGCCGGCTTGTGAAGCTCCGAACTTTCTGTCATCACATACATGCTTCGGGTTTGATGTCACGTCAGGAAAGGACAGATATACGGATTCGCCCGTTTCGCTCAGGGCAAAAGGCGTATTGTTACCATGATACACACCAAAGTGAATGTTTTCATAAAACACTACATAGCCCTTTGCATCGATTATCGTCCCATTGGGAATCGGGTACTTAATCAAAGGGGAATCACTGTCGCTGAGGTACCAGCCGCTAATATCAATCGGCACACCGGCAGTATTGTATAGTTCTATCCAGTCGGGCGCATCAGCATGCGAATGAGCCATCACTTCATTGATAATCACGGTGCCTAACGGCAGGTTCGGTTCCACTTCCAGCCAACTCACAGCTAACACCGCAAGGTCAAGGAAGTCCACTTTACAGTCCCTGTTCAAATCACCCTCCGGACAATCTGCCCATGCCGAAGTAGTTAGAATCGCAGCCGATATAAGTAACATTAATGAGATTATTTTATATCTGGGCATTTTTTTACCTCCTTTGCTTTTCTTACTAAAAATTATTCACTTTTTGCCTCCGACAGATTTTGGATAGTAGGCTTTATCCTCTTATGAGCAGCACCCAATGCTCACACCAGGTCCTTGCATCCTTGCTGATTGGAAATTCCGAAGAGACTGCCCTATTACAACCTGGCAGTTCTTTTCATCCATGAATGTAAAACGATAAATGGAGAAGTAGTTGTCGGTTGCTTACTTTATTTAGGAAGGACATTCGAAAAAATACAGAATTCTGCCTTCTTGTTCAGGGATAAGCTCATTGTTCTTCAAACACGCGGGAAAATTTGAAACGGCCCTCCGAAAAAATTCAGCACACCTTCTCCTATAACTTAAACTAATCAATAACTTTGTGATAAACCCAAAAGATTCACTATATAACATATCGAATCTTTGTCAATCATGTCAAGAAAATTATTGCATAATAGAGCCATTTTTTGCAAATTTGGACAGAGACAATCCTTCTTACCCTCAGGATAATCGCCAGAAAAAACGAATTTTGCGGGCATAAAATAGGTCTTATTACTTCATTGTAAAGCCAGTAATTGCACAAATAGTCATCCTATCTCAAAACTTGTGTAAGAAAACAGCTTTTGCTATTTAATGTTTCCCGTCAGCATAAGTGGCACAGATAAACTCTTTGAGTTAAGAGAGACATCAAGGTATTTCCTGCATGCAGGAAATACCTTGAAAATCACGATTTTGGCTCCATAATCGGCCCTCTTGGGTCAGGAAAGGAGCTGAAAAAATGGCAACCGAAGCGTTAATGACGCCGCTTTCAAATCTGGTGAGTTTTCGGGCGGCGGGTATGGAGCCGGCAGCTGATACCCAGAACTGGATAGACAGGTTGCCGGAGCGGATCAGGAGAAGTCTTGTCTCGTGGGATTTATTGACCGTTCAAAGGGAAGCAGGCGCACGACTCCTTATCAACCATCTGAACGACTGGCAGGAGAATATCGCAGCCGACGAAAAGACACTCAAGCATGCCAAACAGAGCCGGTATCGGGCCGAGAAGGTTATAAAGAGCTGCGGATTTAAGACGATAGCAGACATTGACGCACACAAGGTCAAAACCTATCTGAAAAGGATGAGAGATGAGGGTGAAGTCGTAATCCTCAAACAAAAGGACAAGGACGGCAATCCGGTTAAGCGGCTTCGCAAGATGAGCAAGTCAACATCAAATCATTACTTGCGAGCAGCAAAGATGTTTACGAAGTGGCTAATGAAAGAACAACGAGTCGGCTCTGATCCACTCGACTGTCTTGAGATGATCGAGGTTTTTGAAAAGGATTTGAAGAAGAAGCGGCGGGTTCTGACAGATGGCGAATGTGCAAAACTACTTGAGAGTACGATGCTCGCAGAGAGGTATCAAAGCTTAAGCGGGATGGACCGGGCTTTGCTTTACGAGTTTGCGCTTGTAACAGGGATGAGGAAGACCGAGATTATGACGCTTGAGGTGCAGGATGTGAATATTTTCAACAATACTGTAATGGTCAGAGACTATAAGGCCAAGAACAAGCAGGCTCGAACAGTGCCGATAATGTCGGATTTGGTTGCTGAAAAGATCAAAGCCAAAATAAAACATAAGACACCCAGGGCGATTGTATTTCCAGGCATTCCAGACAAGCTGGTCAACATGCTCAAAGAAGACCTCAAAAGGGCAGGTGTGCAATACACTATTGACGACAAAGATGCAGACTTTCATGCGTTCCGTAAAACAGCGAACGTACGAATGAGACAGGCCGGAATACCTGTACCACTACGACAAGCAATTTTAGGTCATAAGACGGCTGAAATGACAGAAAAAACTTATGAGCATGTATCTCTTGACGAGATGATTGAGGCTGCGAAAAATGTTCCTGAGATACCGATGAGAGACCAAGTCGAAACACAGGCCACTGGTACCGACGGACAATCTGTTAACGCTATAGCCGAAAACCACTCCGCCATTTACTCCGCCATCGCTATGCCAGAACATTACAATTCATTGCATCAATCTGCAAAACAGACTGAACAGAGCACCAAAGAGAAAAACTGTGATACCATTACGAAAACAGCAATTTTAACTCAAAATCAAGGGCAAAACTTAACGCGCCCGGCAGGACTCGAACCTGCAACCTTCGGATTCGAAGTCCGCGACTCTGTCCAATTGAGCTACGGGCGCGGAAAACTTTCAGTGCATTTAACATAACTACCATATATAAATGATGTCAATGTTTTTAATAACAGAAATGGCAGGAATTGCCATAAGCCGTTTTTACATATTTAATCTGCCCTCGTGCCGTGATAAGTGGTAACCGTATAGCTAAATTGCTTTTTGGTTCTTGGTTTAAGTGTTAAACTGAATTTAACAGTATCCAGGTCCACCTTTTCGTATTTATCAAAATCACCGCTTTTTTTCAGGTCCCAATACCTGGTATTGAAGTTACGCTGGACCTCAATTTTTATTGGAATCTCACGAGCATTTCTGACTTCAATTTTGTATTTACGTACCTCGTCCCAGCCGGAAATGTTACCTTTGCTGTTAAACCTGTAGTTCTTTGTTTTGAAATCCATAAGCGTCGGCTCAACGACAACATCAGCAACTCCACCGAGGTTAAGCTCTATATCTTCATCCACGGGAATATATTTAAAGGCAGACTGTCCCACGTAACCTAAATGCTTCTGTGCGTCGGTGCTCCTGTAAACTTTTAGTATTCCACCTGGAATAGGTGTATCACCCAGCTTGTGCTTTTTATCGTTTTTGAAGCTAAGGAATCGAAATGCACTTTTCCCATACCTTTCTTCTTCGTATTTATAAAGGTTGACCACCGGGACATTGTCAACATCGAAGCTAATCAGACGTTTCGACCAGCCGGTTGGTATTGTCTCTGTGCCCTCAATAGTATAGAGGAAATACTCACTCAGCCCTTCTTTTTTTATTTCCTTTGTCTCTCTAAAGTAATCCGCGGCTAATTCCATAGCAGGTTTTGCTTTAATAGCCCCTGCCTTCATAACCTCGTCATAACCTCTTACCTGTGGCCTTATAACTCCCGGCCTGCCATAAGGATATTGTCGCCGGGCAAGCTCGGCGATTTGGTCGAGAATATGCACTTTGCCGACGATTAGCCGGGTCTGTGCGTTTTCGTAGTCTTCGCCGCTGTTATTACTTACTCGCACATAGCCCTTAAGCCGCATTGTCTTTTCATCTTTTGTTAGCGTGCCTATATAAAACGCCCGCCAGCTTAAGCCGCTTGTCAGATAAGTAATCTCGACCGGGACATCGCCTTTTATCCCGCTTTCAATATTCCATAAACCGAGATTATTTACTCTCGGAGGGTAGGAAAGCTCGGCAATATCAATTTTGTCCACTGCAGCCTTGGGAAGCATCTCCAGGCTTGTTGGGTCAATAAGCGTGTTTGCCCATGAAAATTGCAGCTTATTGTTGCCCTGTTTGAGCGTCAGTGCCCGGCTTTCACGCACCAGCGTCATATCCGCTGAGTTATAGATGGTAAGCTGGACCGTATCCCGTGAAGGCAGTGTAACCAAATCGATTTTGGCTTGTGCGGTGTTGGTTATGACAAGTATTGTCAGGAATGCAAATATACGTTTCATTTTGCTGCTCCTTTATTTTTAAGGAATATTTAATCACTCAGTTACGAATATTTCGCCGATGGTAATGCATCTCCAGTTCTTTCTTGTCGTGTGCACCAAGCTTAATCTCGAACTTAAGAGTGTGTGCATCTTTACGCTCGAACTTCATATTGCATTCTTCCATATCCCACTGTCCGGGAATGTGCTGAATCATAGTCAACACTGCCTTACTATCCTTGAAATTCTTAATCTTTGCGGTTATTATTTCATCGGTGTCGTAGAGAATAACACGCCCACTATTGTTCCTGCGTACATTTATTCTTGTATCTTTCATTTTCCGCTGCGTTACGACAATGTCTCTGCTGTCACCGATATACAGTTCCATTTTCTCGCCTACAGGCACAAGTTTTGTTACATCTTCACCTAAAAAGATGGTGCTTTTTTGGCCGTCATCCTGAAAAAGACGTGCTTTGCCGCCCCATAGTGCGAATTTACCTAATCCGCTCTGGGTTTCGTTTTTGATTCGGTAACTTACCGGGATACCTACATTTCTGTTTTCCAGTTTTTCAGGGTCCCATGGCAACTTTTCGGCATCGAAGGTCCATACCTTGGTGATTGGAACCTTAGGTGCCTTTAAAAACAGCATCTGCTTCGTCTCAGCGTGATCGATACCCTGTTCGAAGGCCTTCCCGTAATCCAGCAGCACTTTTGCCTGCTCGAAATCCTCACCTGAAAAATTCCGCAGTACCAGGTAACTCTTCAAGTCAACCTCTGTTTCGGCCTTGTCGGCGATCGCCTTGTAAGTAATCAGCCTGTCGATATTCATAAGCAGATAACTGATTCGCACCGTCTCGGCATAGTCACTATCGCTGCTGATTTCCCATACTAAAGCTGCTTCAGCCGGTGGATAGCTGACGTTGAGAAGAGTTACATTGTCCGGATGGTTGAGTACCTTTAAGCGAATCGAGTCAGCATCAATGCTTACTCCTTTCCAGGAAAAATCCACTTTGTTAAGGCCTTTCTGAAGAGTAAGCACGCGTTCTTCCTCGATTAGTGTCGCCTGTGGATTGTCCAGTCTAATCACTGTTGCCGACCGCTCAGGAAGTGCAACGAGCTTGATTCTCGCCTGCGTAATCGAAGTGCTGATAAGCAGAAAAACAATCGTAGCTAATTTTTTACCTCTCATTTTTAATCTCCCTAAATATATTTTTTTGTAGTTTTATATTTGTTCCGGTTTCTTCTCGTTTTCCATGATAAATCCTTATCGTGTATTCAAAGCTTCGCTTGCTTCTCGGCCCGAGTTTTGTCTTAAACCGAGAATGCGTAGCATCGTGTTTTTCATAAGAAACGTCCTGTCCCTTCATCTCGAGTGTCCAGTAAGAAGTCTCGAATCCACGAGTAATTTCTATATCCACAGGTAACTGGCGAGTGTTGGTGACGTCTATTTTCCAGGTCCGCACTTCGTCCCAGCCGGTAATGTTATTATTGCTGTCAAAAGTGAAATTTTCCTTCTCCAGGTTCATTAGTACCGGCTCAACGATAACCTCACGAGCGGCACCCAGGTTTAACTCAATCTCTTCATCCACCGGTATATACTTGACATTCGTCCCACCAACATATGACAAGTAACCTTGCTCTCCCGTTTGGCCGTATATCTTCACATCTCCATTTGGAATAGGCGTTTCGCCGAGATTGTGCTTTTTGTCGTTTGCAAACGCCATAAATCTTATTGCCTGAGAACCCCAACGCTCTTCGTCATATTTATAAAGGCTATTGACCTCGATATCGTCCGCGGTAAAAGATATCAGCCGCTTGCTCCAGCTCTGAGGTATCGTTTCTCTGCCTTCAATCGTATAAAGAAAATATTCGCTCAAACCTTCTTTTTTAATTTCCTTGGGTTCTAACATCCCCAGTTCCATATCAAAAAGTTTTCCATTCAATTCAAGACCTTTATCTTTTAAGAACTTTCCTCCGGCAACAGATTCACTTCTCTCATCGGACAACAACCATCCCGGCCTGTTGTAAGGATATTGTCGGCGGGCGAGCTCGGCGATTCTGTCGAGGATATGGACCTTGCCCACTATCAGACGCGTCTGGGCATTTTCATAATCTTCCCCGCTGTTGTTGCTAACCCGCACATAACCCTCAAGGCACATTCTCTTCTCGTCTTCGGTTAGCGTGCCCATATAGAATGCCCGCCAGCTAAGCCCGCTCGTAAAATATGTTATTTCGAAAGGTACTTTGCCGCTTGTCTCCGAGCGAATGAGCCATCTGCCGATTTCTTTTAGCCGAGCCGGAAAAACCAGTTGCTGAATATCAATTTTGTCAGTCTGCTCCAAAGGCTCCAGGACCAGCGACGTCGGGTCAATCAGCGTATTGGCCCACATAAATTGAAGCCAGTTCCATCCTTTTTTCAGCGTTAAGTTCCGACGCTCCCGGACCAAAGTCAAATCAGCCGAGTTATAAATAGTAATTTGCACGTTCTCTCGGCGAGGTAATGTTACCAGCTCAATTGCACTGGCCGGAGCAAAGGGTGGTTTATCCGGTATCACCTCCTTTGTAATCCTTTCGGACGCGGGTCGTTTTGCCCTTAATCTCGAATCTGCTATTTTCCTTTCGGCAGGTTCTCTTGAGTCTAATAGCAAATTTCGGGTGGTTTGTGTTCCCTCATCAAGCCCCGTTTCGGAATCAGAAACAATCAGGTTTTTCGCAATTTCACGTTCTTGTTTTTTATCCCCAACTAAACTGGACATCAATAACGCAATTCCTAACAGCAAAACTGCTGCGATTGCGCCGAGCCCGGTAGACTTCCTGAAAGAAATAAACCTTTGCTGTACAGGTTTTTTGGCCTGCTTTACGGTTTCTTTAATCAGCTTATCAGGCACTATCGTCTCTTCACGAAGCAGGTCCAGTGTGGAAAATTTTTGCTTTAACTGTTTGGCCAGTTCGCGGCAATCAGAACAACTCTTTAGGTGCTCGGATATCTGTTCTGCCCGGATGTCCGAAACAAGCTTGAATTGATATTTAATAAGCTCTTTTTCTGTGATATGCCGTTTCATTTCGCTTCTCTGTTAAATTCACCCAGCTTCTTCGCCAGAGTTCTAAGTGCCCTGTACATTTGCGTTTTCACCGTACCAACAGAACAATCCATAACCTGTGCCACTTGTGGATAAGTAAGCTGCTCATAATACGCCAGAATAAGTGTTGCCCGTTGTCTGTCAGGCAATGATTCAATGGCCTCTCGCAGCTGTTCTTTTTGCTCCTCAACAGCCACCCGGTCTGAAGAATTATGTGAATTATCTGAAATATCAGCCGTTTCCAATTTTTCGCAGTCCACATTAGAATATTCGGTTTTTTTATTTAATGATATGAATTTTAACTGTTTACGCTGCCTCTGGCTATTGATAACAATACGCGTGGCCATTGTAAACAGCCACGACTTAAAACTATCGCCTCGAAATGTATAAGCTTTCTCATGCACGCGTTTGAATGTTTCCTGAAAAAAATCCTCAGCTAATTCTCGACTGCCGCACATTCGCTGCAAGTATCCCAGCACACTTGCGCCATATCGGCGTACAAGCTCTTCGAATGCTGTCGGGCTACCCTGACAATGAGCGTCAATTAATTTTTTATCTGTGCTCTGCATTCACAAATCTGCTTCATCTAATATACATGACACGGATTATACCTCTGTAGTTGACAAAAAAACAAAGTATAAAAAAAGACCGTAGTAAGATAATCTATGCAAGTGATGCTTTAGAACAGGATTTGTCCCTATTATCTTATCGGAGTCCTGATTAATTTAGAATAGTTGTATATTTATAATCAACAGGTGATATTGGAAAGATGTTGAGTTTATCAAGGTAGGAATGATACCAGGCCGATAAAATATCTAATGTCAGCCTTGTTGCTCGTCTTCAATTTCGTCTTCTAATCCGTCGAATATTTCTGTAGTACCTCGCCCTTCAGAAGAGTCGAGTTGTCCCTGGTCTGCAAATGTGCCACTTTCAGTAGGTTGACCTTTATTCGATGAACTAAGCGGCTCAGGTGGCTGCAGTATCATCTCATCAGGGATTGCTATGTGTTCCGGTGTGCCGTCAATCTGTAATCCGAATGCTAAAGGACCGATTTGCAGGTAATCGCCGGGTTTGACCTTGGCCTCAGTTATACGTTTTCCATTAAGATAAGTGCCGTTACTGGAACCAAGGTCGCGAACTATTAACGCCTCCCGTGTCTTATTTATCTCGCAGTGCTTCCTTGAGACAACCATAAGTGGTATGCATAAATCACAATCCTGACGCCTGCCTATGACCGTAACGCTGCTCGGCAGGCGAAAGTCTTTTCGAGAGCCGTTTCTCTTGAAGAGGACTAAATTTACGTCCATACCCACCCCTTTCATCCAGAAATATACATATTATCACTCTGTTCAACAGTATACCAATAGAGTTGGTATTTGACAAGAAAATAAGTTAAAATAATTGAAGAACGCGATATTAGTGTTTCCGAAAAAGGTAGAAAAAGCGTTTTTTTGTCGATATAAGTTTGGTTTAGGCAATGTATGTATTACAAAGCGGTCATATTTGATTTGGATGGTACGTTAGTAGACACCCTGGCGGATTTAGGCGAGTCGATGAACTTTGCTTTGGCAAGTTTGGGACAGCCTACGCATAAGACCGAGGAATTCAGACGAATGATAGGCGACGGATTCAGGACTTTTGCAAAAAGGGCTTTGCCGAGTGAAAAGGAGGATTTAAGTGACAGCCTTATGGCAGTGGTGAGGCAGCATTATGCGGATGGCTGCCTGGTAAATAGCAAATTATATAAAGGTATCTATGAAACCATAACCGAACTGTATAGAAGGGCGATTGGACTTGCTGTTTTAACCAACAAAGATAAAAACTTGGCAGAACGTATTTTAGGGCATTTTTTTACGGTTGGTATCTTTAAGCACATTATCGGCGCGGTCGGTGGGCAGCCGGTCAAGCCAAATGGCCGGATAGTTCGTAGGTTAATAGGCCTAATGCAGCTCTGTCCAACCGACGTTATCCTCGTCGGCGATAGTGGCGTGGATATGGATACAGCAGCGGCAGCCGGCATTCGAGCCGTAGGAGTCAGTTGGGGCTTTCGCAGCCGTGAAGAACTCGTTGACCACGGAGCAGATATGGTAATCGATGAGCCGGCGGAACTTTTAAATCTTGTGTGTTGACAATTCTGATTAAACGGATATGATTTATGTGGCTGATAAGAACAACTTGTCTGGATTTATAGATGGTGAGAATTCAATTTCCTGACGGCAGCACATTGGAGGTTGCCCAGGGCACAACAGTACAAAAATTGACCGAACAGATAGACCCACAACGTGCAAATCTTGCGGTGGCCGCAAAGGTTAATGGGGTTTTAGTTGACTTATCCGCGGCAATAAAGGCGGATGCTTCTGTTCAGATTGTTACCACTCAGGACGAAGAAGGCCTTCAGATTATGCGACATAGCTGCGCGCACATAATGGCCGAGGCGATATGCGATATTTGGCCCGATGCGAAACTGGTCTATGGCCCTGCAGTCGCGGACGGATTTTATTACGATATTGACCTTGATGAGCCAATACGCCCGGAGGATTTCGCACGTATCGAAGAAGAAATGGCCCGTATAATCAAGGCAGATAAGCCTTTTGTTAGGATGGAAATGAGCAGGTCACAGGCCCTTAACAGAGTTAATGGCGATAAGTATAAAATCGATAACATAAACCGGGCCCCGAGTGATATTATCAGTTTTTATTCGCACGGCGATAATGGGTTTGAAGACTTATGTAGGGGGCCACATATTCCAAGCACAGGGCGGGCAGGCAGCTTCAAAATTATGTCGGTAGCGGGTGCGTACTGGCACGGTGACCAAACGCAAAAAATGCTTCAGAGGGTTTACGGTACAAGTTGGCGAAACAAGAAAGAACTTGATGATTATTTGCACAGGCTCGAAGAGGCCAAGAAACGAGACCATAGAATACTCGGTAAGCAGCTTGATTTTTACAGCATTCACGATGATATCGGGTCCGGCCTGATTCTGTGGCATCCGAAAGGCTCTTTAATCCGTCATGTAATCGAAGGCTTCTGGAAAGAAGAGCATCTTAAACGAGGATATGATATTATTTACTCGCCGCATATTGCTACTGAGAAAATGTATCAGCGAAGTGGACACCTGGAAAAATACGCGGATATGATGTATTCGCCGATGACCATTGATAAGCAGAACTATTACCTAAAGCCAATGAACTGTCCGGCTCATTATGTGATATACAACAATAAGCCGCGCAGCTACCGTGACCTGCCGATGAGATTCTGCGAATTAGGGATGGTATATCGCTATGAGCCAAGTGGTACTCTGCACGGTATGTTGAGAGTTCGCGGATTTACACAGGATGACGCCCATACGTTCTGCACACCTGAGCAATTAGGCAAGGAGCTTGATTTGATTCTGGAATTGATGCACTTTATGATGACAACCTTCGGATATACGTATAAGGCTTATTTAGCCACCAGGCCGGAAAAATATCTCGGCACGATAGAAGAATGGGAACGTGCCACCTATGAATTGCGGCAGGCTCTTGAACGGCGTGGTTTGCCTTATGAGGTGGATGAGGGCGGTGGCGTATTTTATGCCCCCAAGATTGATATTAAACTGATAGACTCACTCGGGCGTGAATGGCAGGGGCCCACTCATCAGGTTGACTTACAGGCGGCCGGACGGTTTGACATTCGCTATGTCGGCGAGGATAATGCTCTGCATGAGCCGGCAATTATTCACCGAACTGTGCTTGGCAGTATGGAGCGATTCATTGGCGGCCTGATTGAGCACTATGCCGGCGCTTTCCCTTTATGGCTCTCGCCGGAACAAGTGCGGATTTTGACAATAAGCGAGAAAAGCAATCAATATGCGACCGGCTTGCAGTCAAAGATTAAAAATGCGAATCTGCGGTGTGGCATTGATTGCTCATCAGAGAAAATCGGGGCAAAAATAGCCCGGACTCACAGTGAGAAGCTGCCTTATATGCTTGTAGTAGGGACAAAAGAAGCCCAGACAAACGCGGTTAACGTGAGAATAAGAGGTTACAAGGAGACAAAAAATCTGAGCATAGAGGAATTTATTGGTGCCGCGAAAAGGAAAGTTGACAATAAAGAAATGGACCTGATGCTTTAAGATAGCTAATGGTGTAGTCGTTTGGTTAGCGAGTACTTATTGAGTTATTGAGAAAGGAAGGTGGCATACAATCAAAAAGCAGAATTTACGGATAAATGATAGGATTCGGGTAAATCGAATTCGGCTAATAGACGAGACGAATACGCAGGTAGGGATAGTAGATACGGCCGAAGCGTTGAGCAAGGCACGAGAGATCGGAATGGACTTAGTGGAGGTTTCACCTACGGCTGAGCCTCCGGTTTGCCGGCTGATGGATTACGGCAAGTGGTTGTATGAACAAAAGCGAAAAGAGCACATTGCTCACAAGAAACAGCATGCGGTGGTGTTGAAGGAGATCCGGTTGCGACCAAAAATCGACCCTCATGACAAGACTATCAAGGTGAATCACGCGCATAAATTTCTCGAAAAGGGCTATCGTGTTCAGTTTACAATGTTGTTCAGAGGACGTGAAATGATGCATCTTGACCATGGCTATGCCCTGATGGAGGATGTTTCCGAGTTGCTGCAAGATGTAGCAAAGGTGGAAAAGGAAGCAATCATCAGGGGTAGGCGGATGATAATGATCCTCATACCGAAATGAGAGTCGTGCTTTGATTTTATCCCGAATATTGCTGAGCTGGAATTATCCACTATTAAGCGGATTTGTGAAAACTCAGAGCAAATAGGCAGATAATTGTTATACTTGTATTATGGTATTCTGGATTATTAATAGTGGAAGGCCCAGCTTTTGACACCTTGCCGGTGCATATTGTGGTTATAAATTAGGCATTACTAAAAAACCGAATTACACATGCAAATTCCCTCTTGACTGGAAATGGAGTTATAAATAAACTATTGGGTTTGTATTGTTTGAGATGATTGTAGATAGATTGAACGGGAAGGGGCTGTTGAATGCCTAAGCAGAAAACGCATAAGGGAATGACTAAAAGAATTAAGATTACGGCCAAAGGCAAAATTAAGCGAAGGCGGTCGTTCGGTAGTCATCTCATGAGCGGTAAGAACGCAAAACGCAGAAGAAAAATCAGAGGTAGTGCGATTATACACGGTGCCATGGCTAAGACGATAAGAAAGGAACTAGGCAGGTAAGTCACACAAATTAAATACACATAGCTTGCTTCTCGGCTTCAGGTCAGCTGCCGCCAGCAAGAATGAGTTATTGAAGCGATAATTTGAAAGGAAAGCTGATATGCCACGTGTAAGAAAAGGCTCCGCCAGACGCCGGTCACGTAAAAGAATCCTCAAAGCAGTAAAAGGGTATCGAGGTGCGCCGGGCCGGCAATACCGCTTGGCCAAAGAGGCCGTTACAAGAGCGGCGGTAAACGCCCGAGTTGACCGGCGAAGACGTAAAAGAGACTTTCGTGGCCTGTGGATTATTCGTCTAAGTGCTGCCTGCCGGCAAAGGAACATCCGATATAGTGAATTTATAAACGGCTGCAAAAAAGCAGGCATTAGCCTGAATCGCAAAATGCTTAGTGAAATTGCAATTGATGACCCGGCCGGTATGGATGCAATCGTAGATGCTGCGCGAGCGGCAATTGCTTAGTGAAGTCAATGGATTGCAGTTCATCGACAGGGAAAGTTATATGCTAAAGGCATTTGAACAAGTTACTGATGATGCTCTTAAAGAATTAAGTGGGGTCTCGAGCCCGGAGCAACTTGAGCAGTTCCGCATAAAATATCTTTCCCGAAAAGGCCGGCTCACACAGATGCTCAGCCAGGTAGGGCAATTGCCGCCCGAATTAAGACCTCAGGCCGGCCAATTAGCAAATAAAACAAAAAAACATATCATTGACGCTTTTGAAGAGCTCAAGGATAGTTTATCTCAACGTCAACAACCCATAGGGCCTGCGATTGATGTTACATTGCCCGGAATTCCGATAAGGGTCGGAAAACAACACATTATCACACAGACCATAAGTGAATTGTTGGAGATATTCGGGCGGATGGGCTTCGGAATTGCTTATGGGCCCGAGGTTGAGGATGAGTGGCATAATTTTATCGCACTTAATATTCCGCCTGAACATTCTGCCAGGGACCCGGTTGATAATTTCTACATTGATAAAGAGACACTTTTGAGAAGCCAGACCTCGACAATACAGATACGGGTAATGGAAAAAAATAAACCCCCGATTCGGATTGTAGCGCCTGGGCGGGTCTATCGGCCTGATACAGTGGATGCGACACATATGTATATGTTTCATCAGCTTGAGGCGCTGGTTGTTGATGAAGGTATTAGTATGATTGATATGAAAACTACCATCAACCAGTTTATTCATGCTTTCTTCGGTGCGGAGACTAAATGGCGATTCAGACCAAGCTTTTTCCCATTCACCGAACCCAGCGCTGAAGTCGATTTGCTCTGGATTGACAAACAAGGCAAGGAAAGCTGGATAGAAATGGGCGGCTGCGGAATAGTCGACCCAAACGTTTTTGATGCGGTCGGAATAGATAGTGAAAAATACACCGGCTGGGCTTTTGGATTCGGAATCGAACGGCTGGCAATGCGGAAGTACGGCATTAGCGATATTCGCCTGTTATTCGAGAATGATTTACGTTTCCTCGACCAGTTTTGAAGAGTAAAAAAGAGGGGGTTATTGCGTTCGGATAAGTTGACAATAATGCGGAATACGGCTAATATGTGCGTCCTGGGCAGATTAATTAGAAAGGGATAGCCGTGAATATAAAAGGGGTGGTTCTTGCAGGTGGGACGGGTTCACGTCTCGACCCCTTGACGAAAGTGACCAATAAACATCTCCTGCCGGTCGGCCGAAAGCCTATGATTTATTACCCGATTGAAAAACTCATATCAGCAGGTGTAAAAGAAATACTCGTTGTCACAGGTGTTGAGCATATGGGAGATGTAGTGAACCTGCTTGGTTCAGGTAAAAGTTTTGGTTGCCGGTTTACGTATAAAGTGCAGGACGAGGCCGGTGGGATAGCTGAGGCACTGGGTTTGGCTGAGGATTTTTCCAGTGGTGAACGTGTAGCCGTAATTTTGGGTGATAATGTCTTCCAGGCAGGGCTGAGAGTATACATCGACAGATTCGAAACTCAAAAAGAAGGGGCAATGGTGCTTTTGAAACAAGTGCCGGACCCGCACCGTTTTGGAGTTGCTGAAATCCAAAATGACAGGGTTATTCGTGTCGAAGAGAAACCCAAAAAGCCAAAGACCGATTACGTAGTAACGGGAATATATTTTTATGATAATTCCGTCTTTGAGATTATAAGGGCACTCAAACCTTCGGGCCGAGGAGAACTTGAGATCAGCGACGTAAATAACACTTATATTTCAAAAGGCCAACTGGCCTTTGATATTCTTGAGGGTTGGTGGAGTGATGCCGGTACATTTGAATCGCTTAATAAAGTTAATGAACTGGTTGCAAAGGAGCCCCCCGAATGAGCAAAAAAACGATACCGTTGAAGCAGGTTTTTTCAGATGAAGACTTAATGGTGCGAGGCTCAGGCGCTCTTATTGACGGCCTGGCTGTGCGTCGGGCAAAGGTGTTAGCCGACGAGCGGGGAAGACTCGGAGAGATAATGCGGGCTGATGATCCCTGGTTTGAGAAATTTGGGCAGGTCTATTTTACAACTACATATCCCGGAGTGGTTAAGGCGTGGCACTACCACAGTAAGCAAACGGACCATTTTTATGTCATCAAAGGTTTAGTGAAAGTAGCACTTTATGATGAACGACCCGATTCGCCAACACATGGCATTGTAAACGAGGTCTATCTCGGCGAGCATTGCCCGGCGCTGCTCCGGATACCGCCGGGTGTGATGCACGGTTGGATGTGCATTAGCCAGAGCGAAGCTTATATCGTCAATATGGTTTCAGAGCCTTATAACTACACCGAGCCGGATGAATTTCGCCTTGACCCGCACGACAACCAGATTCCTTATGACTGGACTCGGAAAGATGGCTGAGCAGTTGATAGCCATCCTTGGCGGCAGAGGAATGCTGGGGAGTGAT
Organism: uncultured Pirellulales bacterium; assembly: GCA_964444665.1. GTDB lineage: Bacteria > Planctomycetota > Phycisphaerae > Sedimentisphaerales > CAYZTY01 > CAYZTY01. Next base: position 16,577 of record CAYUIE010000020.1, on the reverse strand, counting down.
GTGGCGCGAGCCTTCACAGAAAATCGGCTTAATTTCCAAGTCTTTGACCTGCCCGAGTTTGATATTACTAATTCTCAGCATCTTCAAAATATTGTTAATCGGGCCGAGATTATTATTAACTGTGCGGCCTACACAAACGTAGATAAGGCCCAGACTGAGGCTAATCTGGCATATGAAGTTAACGCCGAAGCGGTAGGGCGGCTGGGCAATCTTGCCAGAGACCGCGGACGATGGATTTTGCATATTAGTACCGATTTTGTTTTTGATGGGAAGCTGGAAAGAGCTTATGTTGAGACTGATGCGCCCAATCCGATAAATAGTTATGGAAGAACAAAATTGGCAGGGGAGCAGCTTTTGGCCGAGAGCGGCTGCCGACATTGTATAATGCGTACGGAGTGGACTTACGGCAAAGGCGGGAATAACTTTATCACAAAACTTATTGCACGGGCAAAGCAGGGAAAAGAGCTGAAAGTAGTTGATGACCAGATTGGCGCTCCCACTGCCACAACTGAGGTTGCAAAGGTGATATGCAAATTGTTACCCGGCAGACCACAGAATATATTTCATTTTGCCGCGTCTGGTTACGTCAGCCGTTTTGAGGTAGCGAAATTCATCTTTGAAAAACTTGGAATATCTGTTAACCTGAGTAGCTGCAAAAGCAGTGATTATCCCACACCGGCACAAAGGCCGCTAAACAGCCGATTGGACTGTGGTAAAATTCAGGCCGTGCTGGGCGAAAATATTGAGAATTGGCAGGATCCTTTGAGTCGTTTCCTAAAGAGCTTATGAGAAGAATACTTGTTACAGGCGGAGCAGGATTCATAGGTAGCAACTTCGTGCGGATGGTGCTTACCGAGCACGCTGAATGCATGGTTTTCAACCTTGACAAGCTTACCTACGCAGGAAACCTTGAAAACCTGGCTGACTTTTTGAACCATCCTAATCATAAGTTTATCAAAGGCGATATATGTGATGGTGGTTTGGTTGAAAAAATCCTGGGCGATTATCAGATAGATTCAATTATTAACTTCGCTGCGGAAAGTCATGTCGACCGTTCTATTTTAGCGCCGAAAGCTTTTATCGAGACTAATGTTACAGGAACGCTTGTTCTTCTGGAAGCCGCCCGAGACAAAGGATTGGAGAGATTCGTTCAGATTTCGACAGACGAAGTCTATGGGGCACTCGGGCCGGAGGGGAAGTTTACGGAAGAAACGCCGCTTAATCCTAATTCTCCGTATTCGGCAAGTAAAGCAGCCGCCGACCATCTGGTCAGGGCATTCGGGAATACCTGGGGACTTAAATGTAATATAACTCGCTGCTCGAATAATTACGGAGAATACCAGTTCCCTGAGAAAATGATTCCATTAATGATTAATAATGCACTCAATGACAAAGACTTGCCAGTTTATGGCGACGGCCTGTATGTGCGAGACTGGCTGTACGTATATGACCACTGCAAAGCCATCTGGAATATCTTGACTGAAGCGTTTCCCGGTGAGGTGTATAATATCGGGGGCTGTAATGAGAAAACCAATCTTGAGGTGATTAAGCATATACTGAATCGTCTTGGTAAGCCGGAGTCGCTAATCAAACACGTAACCGACCGGCCCGGCCACGACAGACGGTATGCGATTGATGCCGGCAAGATAATCAACAAGTTGGACTGGCGGCCGTCTGTTACCTTTGAAGAAGGCATCAACAAAACCATAGACTGGTACATTGAAAACAAACAATGGTTGACCAATGTGGTATCAGGGCAGTACCAAAAATATTACGAGACGATGTATTCAAATCGATAAATAATTTTAGAGTGCAATTAGTCGATTGACCCAAAAACTCATTCTGCATTAGACCCAAGAGCTTCATCAAAAAATAACAAAATGCAGAGACGTAATAATGATAAGCACTTTTTTGTATCTTTTTTTAAAGGCTTCGATTATTATTTTGTATCTAACGTGGATGTTGTTTGAGAGAACTTGCAGACATAAAAGCTTTAGTTATTAGGTTGAAACCGAGTGTCCGAAGAGCTTCAAAATCATCTGAATAATACTGTGACGACTGAACAGGTCACAATTGACGAGGCCGTAAATTATGAGAAGAAGAGATTTTCCCGTCGATACAGGATGCGTTATCTTGACCGACTTGAAAAAGCCTTTGCAAAGGAAGTTTTTGAAATGGTTGGTGTCGGTTCACATATAGTAGATATACCCTGTGGTAACGGCAGGTTTTTTGGTGTATTCTCTAAAGCAAGAAAGCTCACGATGGTTGACTATTCGGAAAATATGCTGGCTGCGGCGAAAGAAAAATGTGGAACTCCAGAAAATGTTGAGTTTATTCGGTCCGACATTTCAAGTATGCCCTTGTCTGATAGTTGTGCCGAGCTGTGCTTTTGCATGCGGCTTTTTCATCATATGCAAAATGACCAGGTTAGACTTCAATCTCTGAAGGAACTGGTTCGAATTTCAAAAAAATATGTTGCCTTGTCTTTTTACAACAGGAACTGTCTGAGATTTTACTTGCGAAAAATACTTGGCAAGAAGATTAGAGGTAATTATGTAACGTTTGCCCATATTATTGACTTGGCAGGGCAGGCTAGGCTTAGAGTCGTTCAACGTATCCCCAAGCTCAATTTATTCGAGCAGCAATGCTTTGTGATTTTAGAAAAAGCATAACACTGTTAAATGAGTATTAGTGTTGAGCAGACTGAAGACAATAAAAACGATTCTGAAATTCGAATACAACGACTCACGAAGAGTCAGATGGTGGCTGAAAGATGAAACATTTGTTCCTGTAGCGAAGTCGATTGAAGCTGCCGTAAGGGACATTGAAAGTAATGTTATCCCGGACAATATTAAAATACTTAAACGTAGTGTGTTTAAACATACCGAGCGTAAAACTGTTTTTAGTATACAGCATCCACAGAATCCTGAGCGTTTATTTGTTGCAAAGATTTTTTTTCTGGTTCATACCTCACACAAGCTTAACTATCGCTTATACGGCTTAGACGAAGCAGCCAATTCGATTCAGGCAAGAACAAAGGGGATAAGTACTCCTGAGATATATGGCTGCGGCCATATATATAATAAGCTGGGTTTTGTAAAAGCCTCTGTGGTTATTTTTGAGATCTTACGCCACGTTACCACGATAGGCGAATTGATGCGTATTGGACCATATAGTGAGCGAGCCGAGATACTTATGAGCACTGTACCCCTATTTATTAGTCTTTATAAAGCAAATTGTAATCACATAGATGTTAATCACTCGGCGGTGGTTATGTCTGGGAACAATTTAGGTCATAAGCTGTATCTACTGGATTTTCATCACGCCAAGTTCTACGACAAGCCAAGTATTGAGGTACTGATGTTTGAGGCCGGCTGTTTTGCAAAGTCATGCCGGGATTGGATATCAGATGAAATGGTTGATAAGTGGCTGGATAGACTTTTAACCGTCATTAGTGTTAACGGCGCTGCCGATAGACAAAAAGTGAAAGAATATTTTGACTACTATTGTGTGGCTGCACTGTCACGCAAACAGCGAAGGACACTAATTGAATAAATTAGCTGGGTAACCGGCGGGATGCGATAAGTGGTTGCCGGGGACCGCGAAGGTGGTATTCTATATGTAGAATACTGTACACCGATTAAAGAAGTTTTATATGAATATCGTGACGGTTAGCGTCTGCATACCTACCTATAACAGAAAGGATTATCTTAAGGAAACCTTAGAGAGTGTATTTGCACAAACGTATAAGGACTATGAAGTAGTAATAGTCGACGATGGCTCCACGGACGGCACTGACGAAATGATTAAGCAAGCCGGATATAATGTTAGATACTTTTGGCAGGAAAACGCCGGAGATGCCGCTGCACGGAATAGGTTGGTTGAATTAGCCCAAGGCCAATACATATCTTTTCTGGACTCCGATGACCTCCTCGTCCCTGACGCAATCGAGCGAATGATGGCTGCTATGAGTGTGCAGAACGAAGACGTCATCGTTTATGGACCTTATATAGCAATTGACCGGAATGGGAAGGTCTGTAAAAGAAAACGCAAAAAATTATATAGTGGCAATATTACACAACCTCTATTTGAGAACATCCTGGTCCATTCCTGTGGTTCGCTATTTCCAAAAAAAATCCTGGAAGAAGCAGGGAGGTTTGACACTTCTTTGCCTGTTTGTTCGGATTATGCATTATGGCTGCAACTATCCCTGAAGTTTTGTTTCATCGCATTATCAGGGCCGACATTTAAGCGTCGCCGACACACGGGCAATTTATCTGAACGCTCATTTGCGAATCGCAAGGCAGAATTAAATATCCTTGAAAATTTCTATTATAATGGCGGCGGCAAAGAACATGTTCTAAAAAGGATTGCTATGAAAAGGCTGAGCAAAGAAGGCTACAGAGCCGGTCGGTGTGCGATGCGGGAAGGATTAACCGAAACAGCATCCCAATTACTTGCTCAATCTTTTAGGCGGTGTCCAGATATCAAGTCTTTGTTATGGTGGATGATAGCGGCCGGACATTTCCATCTTGGCTTATCTCGGACATAATTTGTCTCTTCTGATAAGACGCCTATTTGTTTTTACAGTTATTTTGTTTGCCCAGCCTTTTCGCTCGGTGGTTATTACGGATTTTTCCCCGAAATAAGCCCTGAGAAATCTTAGCCGGTCCGTGCTGCTTATGTTTTCCCTGAACATATTTACCTGAACGATATTTTTTAACCTTAAGTTGCTGGGCAGTTTTAAAAACTTTTGCGTTCGTTCATTATCGAGGAAAAAGAATTGCCAGCCGGAGTTGTTTTCCCTTGCCAATATGTTGCCCAAACGCAAGTCGCCGTGGAATATACCATCGGCATGCATCTTGCCAATGATTTGCCCAAAAGCTTTTATAAGCCGGCGTTTTTCTCTTATAGTCTCTTTTGTCAAATCCTGACAACGCTCGCCGATACAAAGGTGAAGCTGTTGTGCACCTTCAACTTCCCTCGTTAACAGGAAATTTCTTTTGCAGAGTAATCGGTTTTTTTCTTCTCCAAAGGCTATAATCTCTGGTACATTGAAGCCGTTTTCACGCAGCATCAGGCTGGCCTGAAAGGCGCGATTTGCTCTGCTGGGGCGGAAAATATGCTTAGCGAAGTCCCAAACTGACCTGTAAAGGTATTCCTTGTAAAAAACTTTCCGAGTGCATTCTGAAAATTCAACGGCAAACTTGAAGATACGGGCAAATTTGGAAGATTTTATCGAGTCAAGATGATATTCCTCGGCAAGTGCCTTTTCCCCCACTGCAAGTGCCTTCTCAAGGGCCGGGTTGCGATAGTTTTTGTGAACATACATTGTGCAATCATTTAATCGCACCTTGTCATAATCGTTAAGGGACCTTCTGAAAGAAAGCGTTGCCACAGAAATTAATATCCTACAACAGCGATTGACAGTTGATTGGCAAGTTCTATCGTTTCCGGCCTGTCGATTATTATCACTTTATCTGCCTCGAGGGCCAGACATTTACCCCCATTTTCCGCTAAACTTTTAATTGTATCCGGCCCTACGCATGGCACGTCAAAACGCAGGTCCTGAGTTGGTTTGGATACCTTTAATAGACTCCAGCCGCTTTTTTTGCACAAAGCCCCGGCACGTTTAATCATTTCCGCCGTTCCTTCTATTGCCTCGACAGCAATAATTTCTCGTTCCCTAACGACGATGGCCTGGCCTATGTCCAGTTCACTCAACTTTTTTGCGATGGACCAGCCGAACTCAATGTCGGCCTTTGCTGAGGAACTCGGATGGCATTTTGTCATCACGCCTTTTCTTGCTAGATGCTCTTTGCAATACATTATGGAATTCTCCAGGATGATACCACCGCTGGCAAGCTCATCAGCGATTGCGCACAGGAGGGTGTCGCTTTGCTTGTCTTTATCTTGCAGTCGCCAGTACCATATCCTCAAACTTCGCCAGTCAGGCATATAACGTAATATTCGCCATGGAGTAAAGATTCGCTGCTTTGCGACGCGACCGACCATGATTGCACGTCTTACATTGTGTCTCCGTAATTTGCGTATCCAGCCTCCGGGTCGGGCAAGAGCTGCCTTATAAAAAACGTCCACACTCTGAGCAAGTGAATCGTTTGCGATATCTGCCAGCCCAACGCAAATGACCTTGAGGCCCGCCCGTTTTGCACCCTCGGAAACAAGAAAAGGCAGTCGCCCCTCTCCTGCAATCAAACCCAGGACATTTTCTTTACCCAAGTGACTACCTCGTTTTTTGTCGGACACTAAGCATTCAGCCTGTGGTGGTTAGTTGTCAGTTGTTTTACTTTTTTGAGAACCGGAACCTGCCTATTCTATTTATCAGGAGATAAGGGTTCTGGTTGTTGAATCTGCTGTAATTTTTTTTGAAGTTGGCGAATAGCCTGCCGCATCTCGGGCAGGTATTGTATCATACTATAGGCACGTCTGCCGACGCTGGCCTCGATAGCCGGTGCGCCAACAACTACCTGGCCATCGGGGATGTTGTTAATAACGCCGGCCTGTGCGGCGATAGTAACATTACTTCCAATGTTAATATGACCGACTATGCCGGCTTGCCCTCCGAGAATACAATGATGTCCAAGCGTGGTTGAGCCGGCAATGCCAACTTGTGCAACAAGCAGACAGTGTGCACCGATTTTGGAACCATGTCCAATGGTAACCAAGTCACCCAACTTAGCACCTTCGCCGATAACCGTGTCTCCGAGAGTCCCTCGTTCAATGCCGCACAATGCACCAACCTCAACATCATTTTCAATGACCACGATTCCTATCTGCGGTATTTTATGATGTGTGCCGTTGTGTGAGGCAAATCCAAAACCATCTTCACCGATTGTCGAATTGGCGTTAATAATCACACGGTCTCCTATTTTGCAACCGTCGTAGATGACAACATTTGGGTAGATAACGCTGTTGTTGCCAATCTGCGTATCACGCCCGATATATGCGCAGGGGTAAATTGTGCACCTGTCTCCGATTTTTGCGTTGTCCGAGATTGTTACATAGTCATGGATATGGCAGTCGACACCGACTTTCGCACTATCAGCAATTGAGCATCGCTTACTAATGCCCACTTTCTTATGGGTTCTGTAACCGTGCAGCAGAACAAGGATTTGCATAAAAGCATAATAGGGGTCTTCAACTACGAGAAGCGGTGTTGAAGTATCCATCTGGTTGCCTACTATAACTGCACTTGCCCTTGTGCTATGTAATTGTTTTGCATATTTTGGATTTGCGAGGAAGCTTATTTCGCCTTCGGCGGCTCGGCCAAGTGTGGATGCAGATTTGATTATGATATTTGCGTCACCGATAACTTTTCCGTTTACATAGGTGGCTAATTCCCCTAAGGTTTTTGATTGCATTTTCACGGTCCTTGTACAGAATTTCTAACACTTCTTGCCAATAGGCAAGCCCGTTAATAGCTTATTAAAGAAGACATTATACCAAGTAGATAACCTTAGTCAAATAGCAAAGCCGGCCCTCAAGATATATTTACAAGTCTTCGAAATTATCCCGAAATCCCTTGAGTCATATATTCGTTATTATCTGTACAAGTTGTTGTTGCGAGCTTGAACTGGGTCGGCTGAAATCCGCCTGCTTAAGTTGTATGACATTAACATTTGGGCCAATTGGCCTGTAAAGGCAGGGGTCTGTCGGCTCAAATATACACACGGTCTTGAGTCCCATAGAAGCGGCCATATGCGTGATGCCGCTATCGTTGCCGAGAAAGTAGTCGGCACAACTGATAAGCCCCAAAACTTCCAACAGGGATAATCCTGACACACAGAAACCGATAGCTTTAAGCATATTGATGGTTTTTCGGGTGAATTTGTCCAGTTCACAGTGGCCTAAGACGAACAGGACTTCGAAACCTTTTGATTTCAGCATCTCAGCAACGGAACAAAAATTTTCTATATGCCAGCATTTTTCAGGACTGCCGCTGCCGGGATGAATCAGCAGCAGTTTTTCTGGTTCTTGTAGGCCAATTTCCTTAAGGAGAATTCGCCCATAATTTGTATCAGTTTTTCTCGCCTTTATTGAGACCTTGTCGCAGACGGTTTGAAGTGCGTCGGAAGAGCGATTCTGTGGTTCCTGGGACTCGAAGAGGACAATCTGCTCAAGGAGTTGTTGTATATAAAAGTTGCTTATGTAGCTGGTAAAGCCCGCCGGTGCCTTGAGCTGCAGGATTATTACTTCCACGCCGTGACTGCAATTGGCTGTGAAAATCAGGTTTCGTTCGAATTGACTGTCTGCTTCACCTAGAAAACTGATAATCCATTCGTAGTCTGCAAAAGCTCTTATTAGAGGGTCTGGGTCTTCAAGTTTGAATTCGTCAGCTTCCATAAACAGCCGGTGCAGTTCGACCGAGCTGAGCGCACGAACGGTGTCTATACAAGTTCGGCCGGGCAGAATACCTGTGTATTCAGTGTTGCTTAACAGGTCAATTCTGGTTAAATGTAATGCCGTCTTCATAAACTCAGCTAACGGCAGAGTCAGTATACAATCGCCTAATGCCCCGGGTTGGATAATAAGTGCCCGCTGCAGACTTGCAGCGGCTTGAGCTTCCCTTAGCCTTATGATATTAAAAATGTCGGTTGCTTTACCCATTTTGACGAAAAGTAAACACAATCCCGCGAATGAGAGCTGCCACCTTGCTACCTGTTAAATTCAGCTGGACGAACACCCCTTGTCCCGGCAAACGATAATCACAATCTCTAATCAAAATAGAAAACCGTGAAAGATTCATTTATCTTCGTTGTTTAACTCGCTCTTTAGCCTGAATAATATACAATATAGCTCGGAGTAATTCAATGATTTTGTTACCGGCTGTTCCGGCAGTCATTTTTCATCTTTTCAGATTCCTTGACCATAGATAGGCGATTGTCTATAATACGCCTTGCCTTTTATGTGAAGGTGAAAGATAAATTTGCTTTAGTCTTGAAGTAGGAGTTAGAAGGAATGTCGAAAAAAGCTTTGTGTGATGAATGTCCGGGCTTGTGCTGTAGATACTTTGCATTTCCGATAGAAACACCCGAGACAGAGGAGGACTATGACGATATAAGATGGTTTCTGTGTCATAAGAATATTTCTGTTTTTGTCGAAGAGGGCGACTGGTATATAAACGTGAAAAACAAATGTAGGCACCTCACAAATGGCAAGAATCAATGCGCAATATACCAGAAAAGACCAAGGCTTTGCAGAACATATAGCACCAAAGATTGTGATTTTACCGATGGTGAATACGACTATGAACTGCACTTTACTAATGATAAGCAGATGGAAGAATATATAAAAATAAAATTCGGTAACAACCACGCCGAAAAGCCCAAGCTTAAAAACCGCAGGAAGGCAAAGGTAAAGGTCGGATGTTGAAAAGCTTGGTAGTCTTGAAGGCTGGTAACCGGGATTATGTGCTTTAAGATGCGAAGCGAGAATAAATGAAAATACAACCGGTGAAGGGAACGAGGGATTTTTATCCTGCTGAGATGGCCCGGCGAAACTGGATAATAGAGGGCTGGAGAAAGGCCTCGCTGCGCAACGGCTTTGAAGAATATGACGGCCCGATGTTCGAATACCTCAAGATGTTTCAAATAAAAAGCGGCGACGAAATCGTCGAGCAGCTTTTCTCATTCAAGGACAGAGGCGGCAGAGACTTGGCGCTCAGGCCGGAAATCACACCTACATTGGCGCGAATGGTCAATCAGCGAATAAATTCACTTCCAAAGCCTATAAAATGGTTCTCTGTGCCTCGATTGTTTCGGGCCGAGCGCCCCCAGCGAGGTCGGCTGCGAGAATTCTTCCAATGGAATATCGATATAATTGGCCTCGATGATATATTAGCCGATGCTGAAGTGATATTCACAACGGTGGATTATCTACGCGAAGTAGGGCTCACTCATAAAGATATTCGAGTCAAAATCTCAAGCCGAAAACTGTTAGCTGCAGGGCTCGTGAATATCGGTATTGCTGTGAATCAATTAGATTCTTTATATGCATTGCTTGATAAATACAGCAAGATTCCGCGTGATACCTTTGAGAAAGAGCTTGCCAGACAGGTGGGTGATACAGGTACTGCAGGGAAAATTATGGAATTTATGAGTGTCACAGCCATTAATGAAGTGCCTGACGCTGTTGGTACAAGTCGGGAAATAGAAAAAACTATGGATGAGCTCGCAGGATTATATGAACTGCTAAGAAGAATGGGAATTGAACAGTATTGCGAGCTTTATCCAAGCATTGTCCGAGGTCTGGCATATTATACAGGGGTGGTCTTTGAGGTCCATGAGGTTGCCGAGGGCCTTCGTGCTATAGCAGGTGGAGGCAGGTTTGATAACCTCCTTCATGATTTCGGTGGCCCCAAAATGCCGGCTACGGGTATGGGGATGGGAGATTGTGTGCTGGAAATCCTGCTTGAAGAAAGAGACCTTTTTGAAAAACAGTTACCAAAGGCCGGGTTGAATTATTTTATTGCGTATGTGAATGAGAGTTACAGAGACGCGGCTGTTGAACTGGCTATGAGGTTGCGTTTGAAGCACTTTTCTGCTGATTTTAGTTACAAGGCCGCTAAATTAGGAAGTCAGCTTAAACAGGCCTCAGCACAAAACGCTCAAAAGTGTATAATTATTGGCGATGAATATGGAGATAAGCAGCTTCTCGTTAAAGATATGACCTCGGGCGCGCAGGAGCGAGTTGACGTTGACAAGTTCTTCGCGGGTCTCAAACGGAATTGAGATGCACGGCTTTTCGTCTAATCATTATGAAGAAGCGTTTGAAAATTGGCTGATTGATAATCGTGTACAGTACATCACGGTGGACCAGCACAAACGGGCAGCTTTCGCACGCAACAGGATTAAAAGCTTTGATTTTTTGCTTTATCCCGGCACGGCGCGCTCTGAAGTAATAATTGCTGAAGTAAAGGGAAGAAAATTTCGCGGAACCACTCTGGTAAAGTTGGCCGGGCTGCAGTCCTGGGTCACAATTGATGATGTTCGCGGCCTTATTCGCTGGGAACAGGTCTTTGGCAAAGGTTATATAGCCGCTTTTATTTTCGCATATCGCTTTGAAAATATTGATGTCGAGTGTGACGGCAGGGAGGTCTATGATTTTAACCAGCAAAAATATTTGTTCCTTTCCGTCAAACTCGACGACTATCGCTCTTATATGACCGTGCGAAGTCCGAAATGGCAAACGGTCTCTTTGCCTGCTGATAGTTTCAGGAATTGTGCGGTAGACCTGAAGAAACTCCTGTCATAAAATGTTACTATGAATAAAACCATTGAAACCATTGCCGAAGGTGTTTTGGCCGGCGGGCAGGCCCATCGAGAACAAATAGACATTTTAATCGAAGAAGGCAGAAAGGATTTTTTTGACTTGCTTTACTGGGCCAACAGAATACGGGAAAAATTCTTTGACAATCGGATAAGGCTTTGTTCGATAGTTCCGGGCAGGCTGGGTGGTTGTGACCAGGATTGTAAATTTTGTGCTCAATCAGCCAGATATAAAACGCACGTCGGGCGCGCCAGAGTATTAACCGATGAGGAAATTTCGACGGCGGCCGAACAGGCAAGCCGAAATGACGTGCCTAATTTCGGTATCGTTTATAGCGGCAAAGCGATTACAGAAAAAGAGCTGACTCGGCTTGAAGGGGTGATTAAAAAGATAAAGAGCCGGTTCGATCTGCAGATCTGTGTATCTCTGGGTATTATTAATCCTGACCAGGCCCGGCGTTTAACCGGGGCCGGCGTGTCCAGATACAACCATAACCTTGAGACATCGCAAAGGTATTTTTCCAGCGTAGTCAGCACACATAAATATGCTGAGAGGTTAAGGACTATCGAAGTAGCCAAAGAAGCCGGACTGGGTGTTTGTGCCGGCGGTATCTTTGGGATTGGTGAAACTAATCAGGATAGAATCGATATGGCCCTGGAGCTGCGAGGTCTGGGTGTTGATACTGTGCCGATAAATTTTCTACACCCGATAGCCGGCACACCTCTGAGCGACGCAAAAGCTCTGAAGCCGAAAGAGGTCTTGAGTATAATTGCCATATATCGGTTCATTTTGCCGCGAACGCATCTTAAAATTGCCGGCGGACGAGCTTTGAATCTTCGAGACCTGCAAAGCTGGATGTTTTATGCCGGTGCCAGCTCTCTGTTAAGCGGCAATTGCCTGACGACCACGCAACGACCTGTGGAAGAAGATATTCAAATGCTTGCTGACCTTGGTTTGCGATGTGAAGGTGGTTAGATGAGAATCGTAGCCGGCGAAAGGCGTGGAATGAAACTGCTTAGTCCGAAGACCGCCGAAACTCGGCCAATAACAGATCGGGTAAAGGAATCGTTGTTTAATGTGTTGCAGAAATATGGCCCGATGGAGGGAAAATGTGTTGCCGATCTGTTTTGTGGTGCGGGCTCTCTTGGGCTGGAGGCGCTAAGCAGGGGGGCGGAGCAGGTAATTTTTGTCGAAAGAAGCCCGGGAGTTATTGCATGCCTACAAAAAAATATAGAGAAAGCAAGATTTGCACATCGCTCGGAAGTAGTAAAGGCTGATGTATTCAAGGCCTCGGATATTGCGGTCGGAAAGAAGTGTAAATATAATATTATTTTCGTTGACCCACCTTACGCAGATACGGAAGATGTTTTACCGGACTCGCCGTTGGGTAAATTACTCACACGGCTTTCTGAGTATATAACGCATGATGGAATTGTGCTGATAAGAACACGCCGGTCAACCGTTCTCGCTGAGCAATACAGCAGATTGAAAACACTCGACCGGCGAGAATGGGGTACTATGGCTGTTACAATATTAGGTCCTGGAGATGACGAATAAACAGGCTGCGATAAAGATAATCAGACAATTACGCCACAACAGTTTCGAAGCATTGTTGGCTGGTGGCTGCGTACGTGATATGCTCCTGCGCAGGCCTGCAAAAGATTACGACGTGGCTACTAACGCCTGTCCGGCCGATGTCGTGAGATTGTTTCGGCGAACTTTGAAATTAGGAGCGAAATTCGGTGTGATAATGGTGCTGATTGATGCACATCAAATCGAGGTTGCCACCTTTCGGACCGAAACCGGATACCATGACGGAAGGCACCCGACCAGTGTCAAGTTCTCGACTGCCGCGCAGGATGCAAGCAGACGAGATTTTACTATCAATGGTATGTTTTACGACCCGATTGATAAGAAGATAATTGATTATGTCAATGGAAGAAAAGATTTGGCCAAAGGCCTTATACGTACGATTGGAGATGCCCGTCAACGGTTTAATGAAGATTATTTGAGAATGTTGCGGGCGATACGTTTTTCAACTCAACTTGCTTTCGATATCGAGTCGAATACCTGGTCCGCGATTTGTAATAATGCAAAGTATATAACCAGAATAAGCGGCGAACGCATAGCTATGGAATTGGAAGCAATCCTGACCAATCCTGACCGGAAAAACGGAGCTCGGAAACTTGTCCGTTGTGGATTGGCCGAGATAATTTTCCCTGACTTAACCACTGAGTTGAGTAAATTTGGAATTGATGTTCTCACCCGGTTACCGAAAAAAGTTGACTTTGAATTGGCAGTTGCAGCCTTGTTTGCAGGTTGTGCCACGGATTATGCAACCGAAAAATGTGCGGCCCTGAAGCCGAGCAAATCTCGACGCAGACATATAAAGTTCTTGTTGGCCAACAGGGGCAAACTACTCGATTCGGGGATACCTCTTGCCCAGCTTAAGATGATTCTTGCAGAGCCGTATTTCTGGGACCTTTATGAGCTGCAGGCGGCAATCCAAAAGACCAATAAGGAAAGTCTCGGCCCACTGTTAAAAACTCGCAGAAGGGCACGGGTCCTTGCGGGTAAAGAGTTAAGGCCTAAGCCTTTGCTGAATGGTCACGAGTTAATTCGGCTTGGTGCTGTACCCGGCCCACAGGTGGGCCAGTTAGCTCAGGAGTTGTACATCGTTCAACTCGCCGAAGAGGTTCAAACTGCTGAGCAGGCACGGCAATGGATTCGAAAATGGCTGCGAAAGCATAACCAAATTGAACGTTAAATGGCCGCCAACACCACTTTTTTACATAATTATAATCTTGAGGAGTGACTCCTTGCCATAGTTGGCATATTTTGTTAATATCGTTTATTGACTGGGGCCATAGCTCAACTGGGAGAGCGCTTGCATGGCATGCAAGAGGTCGTGGGTTCGAATCCCATTGGCTCCATTTTAAAAACCTCTGGACATACACAAACAACAGAATCATTTTATAAATTCCTTGACTTTAAACATTTATTACGATAGAATGCTTTTCTTAATATATTGTATATATAGGAAGGAGGAACAGGTGGTGAGTGGGCTTCCGGGAATTAATCTAAAGCTTTCTCATTCCATCTTTGGGGGCAAAGGCTTAATCGTTGAATCAATGGCTATGATGTTACATTTTGTACTCTCGTGACAAATTAAATAAAGCATTTTGGAACTGAAGCCTTATTGGCTGTTAGTTACTTGCCTTTCATTTCATGGACGAAAAAGCTGGACAAGCTGTGTCAAAGTCCAGCCTAACTATTGTATCCTATGCAGGGATGTATGGGTTGTGTTTGCGCATCGGGCGCGACCGGCGGAAAAAGTTTTTCTTTGTCCAAAATTTAATAGGGAGTAAGAATGATGAAATCGTTATTAACAACGGCAAAAGTAAAAGTAGCAGTTTGTCTGCTATGCTTGTGTAGTCTGGCGGTGCCGGTCGCATCGGCCCAGCGATATATGGAATATCTGGGTCGCGGAATGGTTGCGGTCAATCTGGGTGGTTCAGAGGTGTACGTCGGATGGCGTCTGCTGGGAACGGACCCGAACGACATCGCGTTTAACTTGTACCGTGACGATACCAAGGTTAACAGCCAACCTATTACCGACAGCACCAACTACGTCGATAATAATGGAAGCACCAGTGCCCTCTACCACGTTCGTGCTGTTATTGCTGGTGAGGAACAGCAACCTTCCGAAGCAGTAGCAGTTTGGAGCCAGCAATATCTTTCCGTCCCTCTTCAAGTACCACCAGGTGGTACCACCCCCGACGATGTCAGCTACACATACCTCGCCAACGACGCCAGTGTCGGCGACCTCGATGGCGACGGTGAGTATGAGATTGTACTGAAATGGGATCCAACCAATTCCAAGGATAATTCGCAAGCCGGATATACGGGTAACGCAATTCTTGATGCCTACGAAATGGATGGCACCCATATGTGGAGGATTGATTTAGGAATAAACATCCGCGCAGGTGCACATTATACGCAATTTATGGTCTACGACCTTGATAGTGACGGCCGGGCTGAGGTCGCATGCAAGACAGCTCCGGGAACAGTTGATGGAGATGGTAATGATGTCATCTTACCAGGAGATAACCCCAGTGCGGATTATCGCAATGGGGACGGCTATATCTTGTCTGGGCCGGAATATCTGACCATCTTTGATGGCCAGACAGGTGCTGAACTTGTCACGACGAATTACATACCGCCCAGAGGCAACGTTTCTGACTGGGGTGATTCCTATGGCAACCGAGTTGACCGGTTCCTGGCGTGTATCGCGTATCTTGACGGGGAAGAACCCAGCCTGGTCATGTGTCGCGGCTATTATACACGAACCGTGCTGGCCGCATGGGATTGGCGGGACGGCCAACTAACTCAGCGGTGGGTATTTGACACCGGCTTTTCCGGCGGCCCGTGGTCTGATTACAAAGGGAAGGGAAATCATAACCTCAGCGTCGCGGATGTCGATAACGACGGCAAAGATGAGATTGTCTACGGAGCATGTGCGATTGACGACGACGGAACAGGATTGTGGACAACGGATCTGGTCAACGGTGATGCCATGCACGTCTCCGACATCGATCCGGACAGACCGGGTTTGGAAAAGTGGGGAATCCATGAAAACGCCCAGGTTGGCTCGGCTCTACTGGATGCCGAAACCGGACAGACCATTTGGGCGACAGGGCCCGGGGATATAGGAAGGGGCGTTTCGGCCGATCTTACCGCAACCTATAAAGGAATGGAGTGCTGGGGTGGAACCAGCGGACTACGTAGCTGTACGAACCAAAGTGCTGGTAGTACCCCTTCGTCTACTAATCATGTGTGCTGGTGGGATAGCGATTTGCTTCGTGAACTTCTTGATGATACGTCAATTACTAAGTATGGTGGCGGTACATTACTTTCTGCCAGTGGTTGTGCCTCAAATAATGGAACAAAATCCAATCCTTGTTTGCAGGTCGATATTTTTGGTGACTGGCGGGAAGAAGTGATATGGAGAACATCCGATAACCAAAACCTACGTATCTATACGGCTACAACATCTACAAATACCCGTATTTATACCCTTATGCACGATCCGGTTTACAGGCTTGGCATTGCCTGGCAGAATGTTGCATATAATCAGCCTCCGCACACCGGTTTTTATCTGGGCGACGATATGGCACCCCCGCCGGAACCTAATATACAAGTGCCAAGCGCCGACTTGGTAATTTCCGGCTACATTTTGGAATCTGACCTTACGCCGATCGTAGGTGTGTCGGTCGACGCAAATAATG
>CAYUIE010000019.1:0-50606 GCA_964444665.1 uncultured Pirellulales bacterium | reverse complement strand
AAGTTTGGAAGTTTGTGCGATTTGCTTTTGAAGTGCTTTTAGTCACTTTGATATATAAGGGGACGTATGCCGCCGTCTGCTTCTGTGGACGGCGGTTTTAGTTTGGTATCGGTGTATGTTGCGTTCGTTCGTCGGCTTTGTGGGAGAAGTTGGACCGATACCAACAAAATCAAGCCGGCAGCAAGATTTCGAGTTACTAAAAGTGTAACGCTGATTATGACAAGAAAGACCCAAATGACTAATTGTGTCTTTTCCAGCAGGATGGTTTTTTTAGAAGTCTTTGTTATCCAGCGTTTCACAGTGACAACAACAGCCCACATTATAGTAATGCCTATCCCCAGGTAAACGGCAAGGATTAAATGAACGAAAAACGGCGATTTATTGCATATTGTGATTTTTGTGTTTTGATTTGGCATACGAGTGAGCGAGAAAAGCAAAGAAGCCTCTCCGAGGTAGGAGGCATGGGTTCCATTTGAAAGGAACCGAGGCCAAGCCAAAGTGCCGTCTGGCAAAGGCCAGCAAAGTACGATTGCCTCGGTGGTTAATGGATATGCATGGTCGAAACGGCCGTTTGCCCGGGCTGCACCGATGCCGAAAGCCGACGCAGCTGCCCCAAAGCCGGCTATCACGGGACCGGAATCGACATCAATGTACCAATCGCCGTTGGATTGGTCTTTTGAAAATTCCCTGAATCCAACTACCGTCCATCGCTCCTGCCAGAAATGCTTTTCGAAATTTTCGTAAAGTTTTTTTGAGTATTCAGGCCACAAATCAGGTGCCCAGACTGTTATCCACTGGTTTGAGCATCCCCGTGCTTTTCCGATAATACCATTAACTGAATCCGCTTCGTAAGGAGGAAGTCCTGTTGAATCAACAAACTGGCCTTGAAAAGCTCTAACGGAACGCCTGACAAAGCTGGAATGGTCTGTGCCAAGAACTTCGTCGGCCCGTTTTATTGCCGCAATTGCAGCGATTATATCCGTTGGATAACATTGGCCCGGATAATCGTCCAGCAAACCATACGGCGACTGGTCTAATTCCTTTGATAAGGTTTCAACCTGGTCTCGCAGAATCGGTATATATTTCCCGCCACCAAGCAACTTTTCATAGCTTGTCAGAGCACTGATGAGAAGCATTCGATAGAAAACATTTTCACGGTGGAGATAGTCCTGTCCCCAGTGTATTTTTACCCAACTGGCATGACCAGGATCGGCAACCAACTGTGCAGCAGCTTCGATAGCTCCGGCTGCATATATTTTCGGGGCAATAGACGACTGGTCTTTGCTTTTTTCCCAGGCTTCCTGGAGAGACTCTGTTGCCAACAGATAGAAAACCGAACCAAATAACGGCCACTCTGTTCCGTCAATATTATCAAGACGGATTTCTTTTGCACGGCCGGATCTGACTCGCTCTCGGGCCCACTTTTCATACTTTGGTGTAAGTGAACGGTGAGAGTGTAAAGCAATTCTCGGAATCCCGTCACTCTTAAGATTAGGGTCTACCAAATAATATACCATGATGAAAAAAGGTAATATGAAGAAATAAAATGACAAAAAAATCAGGATAACAATGTTACCGTAAAGACAAATAGCGGAGGGACGAAAACCGGTAGACTCTCTGGGAATTTCTAAGTTTGAGTCACTCATTACTCTTTCTTTTTCTCATCCAGCGGCCCAACACCTGAATAAATACTGAAACCACCGTCCACACAAAGACTTACACCCTGCAGAAAACTTCCTGCATCTGAAAGCAGCAGCAGGATTGAACCAACCAATTCCTGTGGATTTCCAAACCGCCCCAATGGCGTGTTGTTGATAATCGACCGTCCTCGTCTGGTCAGTGTCTTATCGTTGGATTCATATAGAAGATAGTGATTTTGTGTTGTATCGAGAAAACCAGGTACTACCTCGTTGACACGGATATCGGCATTTGGAAAATCGACTTTGACCTGAACGGCGAGCCACTGTGTAAAATTAGTCACTGCGGCTTTTGCGTTGGAATAGCCCGGCACATTTGTCATGGGTGTGATTGCGCACATCGATGAAGTGTTGATAATGATGCCTTTGCCCATTTTTGCAAAATACTTACAGAATATCTGGCTGGGAAGCGCCGTCCCCTTATAGTTAAGGGCGAATACCTTCTCCATTTCGTCAAAAGAGAGCCCAGTCAGGTCCCCATCCGGTTGTACAGTGGCGCCCTTGCGGTTACCACCAGCCCCATTAATAAGTGCATCGCAATTGCCAAACTCTTTCAGGATGCTCTCAAGCGCCGCCTCAAGGCTTGCTGCATTTAGCACATCGCATTTAACAGCTATAGACTTGCCGCCTTCGGCATTGATTTCTTCAGCGAGTTGCTGAACTTTATCTCCGAGTATGTCAAGCAGGGCCAACTTTGCGCTGTTGGCAGCCAGTGCCCTGGCAATCGTTCCGTAAATAACACCTCCAGCCCCTGTTATAACAACGACCTTGCCCTGAATTCCAAAAAGCTTATCAATTTTGATAGTCATTTTGCTCTGCCCTCGTCGAAACAATCCTTCCACAACGAGTAGACAGGATAATGACTTTGGTACGCTCTTACAAGAAGATTTTAGGCGGCAGAAGCGAGAGTGATGCTCACATTTTCGAGGTGAGTTGACAGATAAATTATTATCGCTATCGTATAATAATATCGGTCATAATATAAGCAGGACATATCTAATGGAAAGATAACGCTATTATGAACTCACGAGAAATTGTTCAAAGAACCCTTTGCTATGAACGGCCGAGTAGAGTTGCTCGGTCATTTTGGGAGTCTGATTTTATCTGGGTATCTCACACAATCCCGACACCCAAGACCGACTGGCAGAAAGTTGACGGACGAAAGTGGCAGCGCGTCGATGAGTGGGGCAACGTCTGGACCCGGATAGACGCAACATCAAAAGGTCAGATACTTAAAGGTGTGCTTGACAACATTAATGACCTGGACAAATATGAATTTCCCGATTTTTCGAGACCTATTGATTATGAAAGCGTCCGGAATATAAAGGCAAAGCATCCGGATAAATGGATTATTGGCAGTGTGCCCGGCTTTGCTTTCAACATTGCCCGCAAGCTGCGAAAGCTTGACCAATACCTTATGGATCTTGTTGCTGAACCGGTGAAAATACATTACCTGCACGACCGGCTTGACATATTGATTGAAGATATGATTAAAAATTATGCATCGGCAGGGGCGGACTGCATAATGTTCCCGGAAGACTGGGGTACGCAGACACAACTGCTTATCAATCCCGCAGTGTGGCGGCAGGAATTTCTGCCGCGATTCGAAAAGCTTTGCTCGACCGCCCATCAGTGCGGCATAAAGGTTTTTATGCATTCGTGCGGAGATAATGAGGCGATTGTACCAGGTCTTATTCAGGCCGGTGTTGACTTGCTGCAGTTTGACCAGCCTGAGCTGCATGGGATTGATGTGCTTGCTTCTCATCAAAAACTCGGAAAGATAACTTTCTGGTGTCCGATAGATATTCAAAAAACGTTGCAGATAAAATCCGAAGAGCTTATCCGCACACAGGCCCGTGAATTACTTGACAAGCTATGGAAGGGCAGGGGAGGCTTCATAGCCGGGTATTATCCTGATAATATAGCTATTGGTCTTGAGCCCAGGTGGCAGGAACTTGCCTGTGACGAGTTTGTCCGTTATGGTGTTCGAGAAAATTACGAATAATAAATAAGAAATGAAATAATGCTCTACACAATTCCTTGACCACCAAAAAGACGATTAAGGTCACGCCGGACATCGGCCTCATTTAAGCTCCAGCCGGCCTGAACGAGGTCGAAGTATTTCTCCGTAAGCAGCTCTGCTATAATCCTGCGGGAGTGAAACCATTTATAAATAAGTTGGTCCAGTACACGAGCGTCACTGTGCTGTGGTATCATCGTCAGCCCGAGTAGTTCGATTCTTTCTGTGGTTATTTCCCTGATGATGCTTGGATTGTTCAGGAACCACCAGCAACCGAAAACCTGCAGATTCTTAAATTTGCGGGCTGTAACACACAGCTCATGCTGGTTTTCGCGCGAGAGCATTGTTACCATAAACTTGTTCTCGGGATAGTCTCGGCACAGCCCGGCCACAACATCAACGTCTGCCTTGCCCACCCCATCCCCCGCAACGCTTAGAGCGGGATTTATAGACCTTTTAACCCCAATCATCATAGCAAACGGCAGATTATATTCACGCGCAATCGGCAGAACACAATCGGCAATCAACCTTGTGAGCGCGCAGTCGTCATCCATCCTGAAATCAGGCGGCAGCGAAACCGCCATATAAACCGGCTTAATCTTCTCTATCCATGTTTTGAGAAAATCTTTAACGGCGGCTTTTGTATTTTTGTCAATTTGCTTGCTGGCATTAAAACCCTGTGCTTTTATTGCAGCTATGTTCTTTTCGAAATCATTAAGCAGGCCGTCCAGTCGAAGTGAGGTCTTAAAACGTTCGTCTTTATGGAGTCCTTTGTTCCAAACATCCTGCTCTTTTTGGTCAAAGGGGTCGTTTGTCATAACAACTATTTTAACATTGGCCAGTTCAAAGACTTTGTCAATATATTGGCTGACTGATACATCGGCAAAATATTTGCGTATCGTATTCAGGTCCTTTTTAGTAATGTCGATGCCCAATCTGTTTAGAACCGTAACAACACCGCAGGCTGCTTCGCTAATAGGGCTGTTTTTTACGAAAAGCTCATTCCATACCGCCTCAGCCTGCTGAGCCTTTGACATATTCCAAAAGGCATCGTAAGAAAAATCCGGCCGGTATCTGAAAAATTCCGCAACCAGATAGTGATAGGTCAATAGCTCATCAATACCCCAAAGCAGCAGTGGCCCAAAAGACTCACTATACAAGTGGGTATGTACGTCCACTACAGCCGTCTCATTCATCACCCGTTGTACCATACTCTTAATTGTTTCAATGTCCATATCGTGTCTTTCTGCTTTAGGTATCACAAATATCTTATTTCTCAGGCTGTGTATGTTGATGCAGATGTAGCCCCTCCTCGACCCGTCCAATTTGTATGGAAGAATTCTCCTCTTGGTTTATCGACGCGCTCGTAAGTATGGGCGCCGAAGTAATCCCGCTGGGCCTGCAATAGATTTGCTGGTAATCGATCGTGACGATAGCCGTCATAAAAGGTCAGTGCGGAACTGGTTGTCGGCATCGGGATACCGATTTTAGCAGCCGTGGTGACAACCCGCCGCCACGAGGTCTGGTTCCTGCTGACCGCTCGTTTGAAGAATGGGTCAAGCAGCAGATTTTCGAGACCTGGATTTTTCTCGAAGGCCTTCTTGATTTTACCAAGGAAAAGCGAACGAATGATGCAGCCGCCTCGCCACATAAGTGCGACACCGCCGTAGTTAAGATTCCAGCCATACTCTGCTGCCGCTGCACGCATAAGCTGATAGCCCTGGGCGTAGCTAATAATTTTCGAGGCATAAAGGGCCTTACGTATATCACCAACGAATTTCTCCCTGTTACCTTTGAACGTAGCTCGAGGTCCCTTTAACATCTTTGATGCTTTATGACGTTCATCTTTCAGGGCCGACAGACAGCGGGCGAAAACCGCTTCACCGATAAGTGTCAAAGGCTGACCTGCGTCAAGCGCGGTGATAGCAGTCCATTTGCCGGTACCTTTCTGGCCTGCTGTATCAAGAATAAGGTCAATTACCTCGTTGCCTTCTTCGTCCTTATAGGCCAGGATGTCTCGCGTGATTTCAATAAGGTAAGAGTTTAGCTCGCCTTCGTTCCATTCGGCAAAAACATCGTGCATTTCGCCGTTCGACATTCCAAGACCCTGCTTCATTAAATGATAGGTCTCGCAAATCATTTGCATATCACCGTATTCGATGCCGTTATGCACCATTTTCACAAAGTGTCCTGCGCCGTTCTCGCCGACCCATTCGCAGCAGGGCTCTCCATCGTCAGTATGTGCTGCGATTTTCTGGAATATGGGCTTAACGCTCGGCCATGCTGCTGGCGAGCCACCCGGCATAATCGACGGGCCTCTTAAGGCACCTTCTTCACCGCCGGATACACCGGTGCCGATATAGAGCTTGCCTTTGCTTTCGACGTACTCTGTGCGACGGATTGTATCGGGGAAGTGCGAATTACCACCGTCTATAATTATGTCGCCGTCCTCGACATAAGGCAGGAGCTGGTCAATAAAGGAATCGACGGCCGTCCCGGCTTTGACCATCAGCATAATTATTCTCGGCTTTTTAAGCGAGTCAACAAGCTGCCCAACAGATTTGCAGCCGATGATATTCTTATCCTTGGCCCGGCCGTTGATAAAATTGTCCACTTTCGAGACTGTCCGGTTGAAACAGGCAACGGTGAAACCTTTACTTTCCATATTAAGAATTAGATTTTCACCCATTACCGCCAGCCCGATTAATCCGATATCCGCCTGTGTCATTTCTAATCACTCCTTCCAGTTTCACTCATTCGTTTTTATCTGCCTGTATTTTTGGTATATGGCCGCTTGATAATTTATACAATATTTCGCCGGCGTGTTGCACTACCAGGATGCCTTCCTGCTCCTTGTTCTCATAGTCTGCGATATTTATAGAATGCGGATTCATATATCCGAGATTGACTTTTTCGCAGCGGTCTTTGTCTATTGCGGTTGCCAGGACAACATTAATCCTCGGCTTCTCGATTTCATCTATGTATGTGCCGATGCCTTTAACGTGTGTAGAGTGGGCGATGACACCTCGTGGGATATCCGCGAACTTGTCCATTTGTTTCAGAAAATAATCACGTGTATGATAACCAATCCGGTCCAGAATTTTGCCGTAAGTATAAGAAATCTCATCTATATGAGGAGCATATATAATCAGCGTCCCGCCGTCGGCAACTACCGGTTCGAGTTTGTACATTACCTTGCCTGCCGTCCACAAATCTTCGTACATTTCCGGCGCGATTCCAAGAACCGTCTCATAGCTTCTGTCTGTGTAAACGATGTGCAACTTGGATGATAAGTCCGCCGCCTTTTCCCAGGCCTGCAATGGCTCGCCGATGAAAAGCCCTTTAAGCTCGTTCTCTATGGCAACAAGGGCCAGCAGCGTCCGAGGCATTTTTACAAAAGATGCCGCCTTTTCAACGACTTTGCGAGTCGGTGTCCACTTTGTGCCGTCTATAATCGGATTTGTAATAACAGCACCGAGCCAGTGAAAGAAATGTATTATTTCTTCGCCTGCAATGCCGGGGAAAAGATACTTATGTCCGCCTGAGAATCCTACTACTTCATGTGGAAAAACCGGACCGAGTATGAAAAACTCGTCATATTCGAAGATTAGCTTATTTAATCTTATTTCGACTTGTTCTCGAAAAAGACCGCCACTAAGTTCTTCAATCTCGTCGGCTGATATCCTGCCGATAGACTTAAACGTCTCCGGCTTGTCCCATTCATGATTGAAAAGCTTCATAGACGCGTATTTGGTTTTGCGCTCGCTTAAAGTTATACAAAGACGTGTGCATATCTGCTCTTCACTCATCGGCTGATGTGTACCGAGTGCAACCAGACAATCGAGCGATTTAACCTTACCTTCGAGACAGCTGTAGATGATTTTGAATACCTCACCCACCGGGCTGGAACGGGTGTTGTCGGGAATTATCAAAAGAATCCGTTTGCCGGCATAATCGTTCTTTGAAAAAAAATCGGTAACAGCTTCCCTGGCTTCTTCAATCTCGATACAGCCATTTATATTTTGACGTTCGATAAGCATTGGGTCGCCTTTATCTCTCCCATGGCGGTTTTTCCGGCAGGTATTTATCAAACTCGGCAATGAGCATCTCTTCGTATTCGCCCGCGTATTGGCCGTTGATAAATTTATCAAATGCCTCGTCGTGAAATCTCTTCCACGACTGGGTTTCATCGCCCGGATTAATCGGATAAAAAAGTGCGTCGTTGGCCTTCGCCGCCTTCATATCGCCGGGAGCGTCACCTACCATAAGGATGTGCTCAGGCTCATATTTGCCGCGCGCTGCAAGGGCAAGATGCTCTTTCTTGGTTCCCATTTCCTGCCCGGCTATTACACGGGCAAACGTTGCGATACCGTGTTCCTCCCATTCGCGCTGAAGGGCCTCGCAAGGTGTGGCTGAAACTACAATAATATCCGCTGTCGAGCAGGCCTTTTCCAGGCTTTCCCGCACAAAGGGAAACGGCGGCAGGCCTTTGACAATTTCTTTTATTGACCAGTTAACTCGTTCACTCCAGTCGAGTGCAAGCTGCAATTCATCTCTGACTTCTTCACTTCCAGCATCGGTAATTGCCTTTTTAAGCCCGTCATTACTTAGGAGGCTGGCCGGGTCGTCGACCCAGGCAAAGTAGTGTGTGAATTGCGGCACCTTAAAACTTCTTGCCTTGCTCATTGGATTAGACGGCAGTAATTCGGTTAGTATACGCTTGGTTGTCTTGTGCCGGTTGCCGCCTCGCGTTTTGGAAAATAAGTCTGCAAATTCCTTACACTCACGCGCCGCCTGTGCTACCGGCTGCAGGCCGAAATATGCAATCAACCACGGACAAAAGCATTCCCGCTGTTTGATTCCCATTGTGTCAAAAGCGCAGCCGTCTGAGTCTACGCCTACAAAGAAATGTTTTTCAGGTTTAAATTCTCTCAAAGCCTTTGCCGTGTCGGAATCCGCCATTTGCTGTCTCCTAAAAACCGTTTACAACTTACGAATAGCCGCCGGTATTACGTTAATACTGTGACAGCTTTTTTTCTACACCTTTACGCTCAAATCTCATAAATACCGGCAACCCATCGTCTCCGATAGTTATAGGTGCTTCGCCCTTAACCAACGGCCTGATGTAATCGCGCATTGCCTGGGTTATTCCGTTGCCTGCCTCATTTATATATTCTCTTGGTACTTTCTTTTCGCCGTTGGCCACGTCGCTTAACTCAGCTAATCCTGTTGTGCAGTGATATTCTTTACCTTTATCTCTTACGAGCGTCACCATTTTGCCGTTCTCGCCGGCCAAGGCGCTTTTTACCGCCATTTCACCACACATATATGCCTCGTTAAGGTCGGTTAACGAGGCAAAGTGCATAGCGCTCCGCTGGTTCGTGCCGAGCAAATTAAAACGGGCCTTTATGCCCACTTCTTTTTCGATTACGGTCTTTAGAATCCCCGCCACGCCGCCAAGCTGAACGTGTCCGAAGCTGTCCTTGCTGAATGCACCCGTATCGGCGGTAATGTAGGTTCCATCTTTATTTTTAAGCCCTTCACCTGCAACAATAAAGACGCGCCCTAAATGCTTGTGAACCTCTTTAACATTGCTGACTAACTTCTCGAGAGTAAATGGTATCTCCGGCAGATATATAAGATGCGGCGCGTCTTCACTACACCGGGCCGCAAGGCCTGTCGCAGCCGCTATCCAGCCTGCGTTTCTGCCCATCGCCTCGAGTATAGTGCAGGTGTCCGTTGTGTATAATGCTTCGGTGTCTTTGCCTGCCTCCATTGCGCAGGTAGCGACGTATTTTGCCACGCTGCCGTATCCCGGACAGTGGTCAGTGTAGGCAAGGTCGTTGTCAACCGTCTTCGGCACTCCGATACAAACCAATTCGTAACCCGTTCCAGCAGCGAGCTTGTTTAATTTATCAGCGGTATCCATTGAGTCGTTGCCGCCGATATAGAAAAAGTAGTGAATATCGTGTGCCTTGAATACATCCAGAATGCGTTCGTAATCGGCCTTTGATTTTTCCAGTGACTTGAGTTTGTATCGGCAGGAGCCTATCGCCGCTGCAGGTGTCCGTTTTAACGCCTCGATTGTTTCAGGTTTCTCGGTGCCGATATCGAAAAGCTCCTCGTGCAGAACTCCTAAAATTCCGTTAGTTGCACCGTAAATCGTTCCGATTTTTCCCGATTTAAGGGCGGCTTGTATTACGCCGCACGCACTCGAGTTGATGACGGCGGTAGGGCCCCCCGATTGTGCTACAATAGCATTTGCTTTGTCTTTCACAGTTATTGCTCCTTTTCAGTTTCGATTGCTGGCTTCTCAATGAATAATGACAATCTGGACATATTATATGAATGCTATAAGCCCTGAGCAATTTCCTCTTTGGCCCGGGCGATTATCTTTTCCATTCGGCGTCCATATTCTATGTACGATAAGTATTTCGTCTCTTCGGCGCTGCCTGCTGAGGTATCGTGAAACACCTTGGCCAAATGAGGCTCGATAGAGAAACCCCCGTCATAGCCGTTGGCAAGCAGGTCTTTTACAATTCTGTAAACATCACCCTGGCCTTCTCCGGGAAATGTAAAGACCGCTTTCTGCTGTTTGTCGTCCCAGTTGCCATCCTTTATATGTACATAGGCGATGTGCTTTTTTACATTCTCATAAAACTCCCAGGCCGATTGTTTGGGATAAGGTTTCGGCTTTGAGCGGTCATCGGTGAAGACAGGATTACCCGTATCAAAAACCAGTTTTAGGCCAGGCACATTTTCTATCAACTCAAGCGTATGTTTCCAGGACATACCTCCGTAGTTCATACAATTTTCGTGCACCGCCTGCATACCTTCATCGCTAAACATCTTAACAAGAACTCTTACACGTTTAAACCGCTCCTGTACCATCTGGTCCTCAGGCTCCCGGCCATCTAAAACCGCGAAGCTCATAATACGGATTAACTTTGTTCCGAGCCTTTGCATACGCTTAACCGAGCGCTTCGCTTCTTCAAGAGATGATTCAAAGGGCTGGTTTATTTGTTTACTCCAGTTGGCGATGGCTGAGCCGAAGCAGTTAATCATAATTCCTGAATCTTCAAGTCCGCTGACAACCTTCTCGAAGTCCTGCTCAGGCAGGTCGTGTATATTTGTCCCGTTTACACTTCGGGACTCGATATATTTCCAGCCAAGCTCTTTAGTAGCCTTTATCTGGCCGTCAATATCACTGGCCGCTTCATCTGCAAATCCGGTAAGGTACATCGATAAGCTCCTCTTTGTTGCATTTGTAATTTTAGTGCCGTTTCTTTTTTGAGTCTCTTATAAGCTGCTTCAGCTTTCTTTCAAAAGCCTTTCCATCCATCGGCAGCTCTATCGTTTTGTCCATAACTGAAGAGTAAAGCATTGCATTGGCCAGTTCTACCGAGTTGATACCTTCTTCGGCCGGCGCGATTAACTTTCGGCCTTGCAGTATTGTATCTGCAAAATTTTTGACTATCTCGGCGTGCTGCCCGCCGGAGTTGCCGGCGGAAATATTAATGTACCGCACATCCGGCTTGCTGAAGCTGCCTTTAGTTGTTTTACTAAATTTGGAAGTAGCTATCTGGTTGCGGATAAAGACCACTTTTCCTTCTTCTACAACGACCTTGCCCTTATCGCCGCATATCTCGAGTCGGTTTGTCCCAGGCGCCTCACCCGTTGTAGTTACAAATACTCCGGTTGCACCATTGGCGTATTCAAAGTATGCAGTTACCTCGTCTTCGGCTTCTATTTTATGTCTTTTGCCGATACCGCAAAACGCCCGCATCCTTACCGGCATTCCGCACAGCCACTGCAGAAGGTCAAGCTGGTGAGGGCATTGGTTTAAAAGCACTCCGCCGCCTTCGCCGGCCCATGTAGCCCGCCAGGAGCTCGAGCGATAATAAACGTTCGGCCGAAACCAGTCCGTGATAATCCAGTTGACGCGCTGTAACGGGCCTAACTTGCCATCGTCCATTAACTGTTTTACTTTATAGTAGTGGGGGTCCGTACGCTGATTGAACATGGCGGCGAAGACCTGCTTTTTATTTTTATGCGCCGCAATCAGTCGCTCACAGTCTGCCTTATGCACCGATACAGGCTTTTCCACCAGCACATGATAGCCGGCCTTGAGCGCGTCAATGCCGATTGTCGTATGCTCATAGTGTGGCGTACAGATAAGTATCGCATTACAAACTTTGGCCTTGAGCAGCTTTTTGTAATCGGTGAATACCTGTCCTCCGTATTTGGCCGATGCCTTCTCAGCCCTGTCCTCAATAAGGTCGCACAAGGCGGTGATTTCAATATTTTTCATTTTGGAGATGTTTTTGAGGTGTAGTTGTGCGATGTTACCGATTCCAACAAGTCCAATTTTCACCGTTTTCATAGATGTTTGTCTCTTATCTTCTTCCAAAACATATTAGTCTGGAGAACCGACATTCAGCCAGTGCTCAGTCAGAGCTTTCAGGTCCTTAAACTCATAGCAATTCTGAGTGACATCCGGCAGTAGAGACAGACCCACTGGCCCAGCTTCAATACAATTGAGAAGGGAACTGAACCGGAAAATACACGCCGACTTGTCTCTCGCCGAGGCTGGTATCGTTCCGAGGTACTGAAATAGTCGCTTATTTAAGCCAAGTTCGTTTTCGTCGGATAGAGACGTCAGGTTATAAAGTCCCAAATCGAGCACAGAGAAACTCTTGCCGTTATCGTTAGACATTTCGACCTTTATATAATCGTGGTCCACGTCGAAGTCGCTTATGAGAACTACCGGCATATAATACGCCAGCGCATAACCGGCACCTCTGCCGGAATCAAAGGTGATTGCCGCAATATTGTTCGCAGCCTTAATGCAATATGCGCCGGTCTTAAGGCGATATCCATTGATATATTCCTCGCCACTAAGCAGCGAGCCGATGCGGGCCTCGCTGTAGGGATTTCTGTAGTCGCGTGCGGCAGGTGTGGCATCCATCATGCTTTTAATTCTCGGAAGGGCCCAACCATTTTCTGTCCCGAGCTGCGCCATAAGATGACGGTGGTGGGGTTTGAACGGTCTTTTGCCTGGTATGCCTATTTGTGTAAAGGATATATCTCGCCACGTTGTAAGGTCAATAGTGAGAAATTTGGCATTGTAAGGCTCGAAAAAGCTCAGCGAAGAACCAAACTTTCGCGGAGGCTTGGACCAGTGTGCAATAACATATGTCTGTTCAATTGGGCCGTTGTTACGTCCACCTTCCCAGCGTGGTTTGAGTGGGGGCTGGCCAGTATCGCCGTCGCTGTGAATCGAGAAAGTCTCATTTGTTATGTTCTCCCGGCGAATGATAAAATCAATGTTTTTGCCTGCCGGTGCCGGACTTTCAAGAATGAGTGTCGTATCGTCGGGCTTCTCGGCAATCTCGATAGGTTTCCATCCGCCCGACGGGCTCTCAAGCGTATCGCCCTTTGTTACCCAGGGGTCGCGGAAACTTGTCCCGTTTGTGCCGATGACCTTTGTAGTTCCGTCGGTGGTTATTCCCTTACCTGCACCGCCCGGCCCGCTGGAAGTAATGCCGTTAAACTCGGGTGGAGCTGCAGCATAGAACTTGATATTAATCCTGCCTGTCGGATAAATCGTCCACTCGGTAGTACAATGAACCATATCAAGTTCAACAAAAGGGTTACCCTTCGGCCCGCTGCCGGCGTTAAGGCGAGGATGGCATTTCTGCCGAATACGTACACGACAGCCGGTCTTTTCGAGAATCTCGAGAGAAGCTCGGCCGACAGAAGCATTCTTCCCCTGTGTAGTGGAGAACTCCCGGCGGTCACCCAAATAAACGTCGTAATCGAAGGCGCTGCCCTGACAGTACCAGGGGCCGGTAAACAGATTATCACTGGCATCATAAGACTTGTCGAAAAGCCGGTGTGGTCCGCCGGCATAAAACAGGCTGAAGACCATTTTGAAATCGTCGCTCTCAACGATAAGGTTTTTTTTACTCGTCTCCAGATGGTCTTCAATACTCAAAAGACTCGGGGCCGCTGTCCATATCAAAGGTTTACTGTAAATATCTACCTTGTCGACACAAACCTCATCAACATAGAAATCTGCCGTTGAGTCCGGCGTTTGAATATACAGGTTCAACGAATTCAGCTTTCCGGTTACATTTAGCGTAAATTCACCGGCAAGCAAAATCCACATATCTCTTTGTGCGGTTTTTGTGGCTATAGAAAAATACCTGGTTCCCATATCATCTTTTTGCGCGATTACAAGATGCACATCATTGGTTTCCTGTTCTTTAAGCATAATCCAGGCGCTGACGAAGTAATTTTGGCCGATGTTTATTTTTCCTAAAAGACTCTGAACAGGTCCCTGCCAATGCTGGGTTCTTTCGTTGACTAATACGCTGTAGTTACCTTTATATGCCTGCTGTTTAGTTGCCTTTAGGTCGCACCCCCAATCTGTCCAGCCTGTTGTATCACCTGTTTCAAAACCCGGATTTGTGATGATATTTTCTGCCCGGGCAGCACCGATAACCAAGATAAGACAAGCCAAAAAAATCGAAACAACTAAGTATTTGCGCATAAGGCTCCCTCTTTCCATAGCTCACTATTGATGTGCATACGACGCCAATCGGTATAGAGAAACTCCAAAAGCTGCTTGTAATCTTCTGACAGTATAGTCTGCTTTATTAGGTATGACAAGTCAGATTGTAAGTGACCCGGTCTTCTGTTTCGGTCGGTGTAAATTTACTGGAATCGTGGTTGGCCAACAAGTAGCCCTAATCATTCTAATATTGTATTCCAGTACGATTATAAAAAGGATGTGTACATTGAGAATATCCGACGATTACCGGCAAATTCCTCGTTGTCCTGAATTTATTGAATGACCTTACGTATTCTCTGCGGGCTGTACGATTTTGGGCCGAGTCGCTTATTATACCTGCGTCAATTGCAAACGTTTTGTACATCCTGATATATTGTGTCCAGTCTTCGGCTTCCTGATTTGAATTATAAACTAACCGTTCACAGATGATTACTGGGATGCATAAGCTGAAGTTGTACCAAGTCAGATATTTGCTTTTATATGTGCAATATTGGGTTAATCATTTAAGGAAAATACTCTGCTAACATTAATTTTATGAGATTATATGATAAAAAATTACGACCTTGTCGAGAATTATTTTGCCGGTTTTTTGCATATATTTACCGCAAGCACTTGTTATAAAAGCACTTATGCGACAGCCCCCAAATTTGATATGTAAACAGCTTTTGGAAAAAAATACTTGACCTTCTCTCATCACAGGGCTATAATTAGTTTTGTTGAACAGGGAAGAAAGACTGGTGGTGATAAATATAGGCTTATTAGCTTCTATGGGTACATAAGGCCCATAAAATAGGAGGATGTGCCTGTACGCACCAGAAAGGTCAAAGTATATGCTAAAGACCGGCGGAGTAGGGTTGAAACAAATCGTGTCACTTTGTTTTGGATTTGAAACTGCAGCCGGCAGGCTTCTGAGTCAAAATTACAGTTATAATTTATTTGAAACGGCCGAAGCGGTGAATTTTCGTCGGAATGTTTCTTGGCAAAATAATGAAGAGTAATGAGACCAGGCCAAAACACGTCAAATTGCCGGAGGAGCTGGTTGTTAATAGCTCAACATAACAATCTTCATGAGCATATATATATCTTTTTAAGATGAAGAAGTCTTGCAGATTTACTTTTTTGGAGGATTATGAATGGCGATGAGTTAGTGGAATACGATTTAATTGCGTTGTGGCTGTGGTAGGATATGGAAAAACTTTGGTAAACTGAATTTTCTTTGTGTGTTATACTAATTCGATTGTTGTTAAAACTGTAGGAGGAGCAATAATGATAATGAATCAATTGGAAACGCGGGAAAAAATGGATAATATCACGCAATTGAAAGGAGGTGTGGTCATGGGAAAGTTGTTTTTTGTTATTGCGCTGTGCCTTGGCATTACTGCTCTCGCAAGCGCTTATGATGTGGTTAATATCGATTTGAACGGCAGCACATCTGACCCCAACTATAACAGTGACGGGCCGTTTAGCAACAACCACAGCGGGGCTGTTGTTCTCAATGAGTGGGATGGTTACTATCAGGGCGATGGTGTTATTATGTCTTCACCAAGATGCATCAATATTGGTGTACCTGGAAAAACTGCAACCTACGGAAGAGCCGTCCAAATCGTTGACCCTTGTACGCACAGCTACGTGTCAGGGGAAGCAGGAATGGGTGATCTTCTCGGCGACGGCTTCAAGAGCGACTATATAGGCGTAGACCCCAATCTATTCCCCAAGTTGTACGTCTATGGAAACTGGGCCTATGGGGGTATCTTCGACGTTTATATCACGGCGGCTGGTACGGCTGCGGGTGGGCAAGTTTGGATGCGCGACGGTAGAGGAACTGAATTCGGCCCGAGCACACTGACCGGAGTTAATAATGAGAATAACTGGGTCGCAGGAGATAATTTTGTAAAGTTTACTGATGTTTGGATTGGCGGCAACGCCACTCGTGATGCCAACGGGCCGAATGATGTGTACCTCGATAACGATGTATACCTCTCAGACCCCAACTGCCTTGTCATTGGTTATAACAACCAGATTGATGGTATCCAACTCGCAAGTGTAAAAAGAAAAGTGCGCATGTCTGGTTATTATTTACCTACTCCTGCGAACGACCCCTGCGTTGTAGCAATAGCATCACCGGGTGCGTTACGCAGAGCAGTAAAAGGTCAATGGCCGGTAGAAACGCCTTTGGCTGTGATTAAATTGACAGGCACCTCCAATCGCACAAATCTGCTTTGCGGTGATTACGACGCTTATTACGAAACGAACTTGCGCGGAGGCGAATACGACAAAGACGGGCCTGATGCTATGTGGGCTACCAGTGGCGAACCCTTAATTGAGTATGTCGATCAGGATTGGGTTGCCGACGGTTATATGTCTTATGTCGACAGTGCCGAGTGGATGGAATATGACCTTATTGCTACTACAGATACCAAAGCTTTTTACAAGGTAAGAGCGATCGTTAACTGCTGGTGGGGCGCAGCCAATATCGGAGTTTACGTTGACAAAAGCGAAGAGTTAGGCGAATTGGAGCAGGAAAAATATGAAGATATGGGTACTGCGGAAACTGACGCCAATGCCCTTTACTGGACCAACGATGTTACGATTATGTTACTTACAGGATTTCATAAGTTAAGGTTGAGACAAAATGGGGCTTACTATAACATTTTGGGCTTCCAGATTGCCTACGAGTCAACTTTGGTAGTGAACTTCTGCTCAGATGTACTGAAGTATGGCCTTGGAATCCCTGGTGACATTAACCGTGACTGTTATGTCGATTTGGAAGACTTGAAGGTTATTGTTGATGACTGGGCTAACTGCAATGACCCACAAGACCCCTCATGTATCGTAGAGGAACCGGAGGATTAACCTGCAGTGATTGACTGTTAAAAACGTTTATAAAGTAGATATTCATTGATACGGAAGGAGAAAATATGATGAAAAGCAGACATAGATGTTTATTTCTCTTCTTTGTGGCGGTTATGTGCGTGGCTATCGCCGCGCCGGCCTGGTCCGCCTTTACGGTCACAAAGAGGCTCTACATTGATGGGGCCTTTATGGGCAGCAGCACTGCACCGGCGCTTACCTACACCTATGATCGCATAACCCTTGCTAACGGAGGAAACAGGTTTGGGCCTATTTCTTATTACAATTGCCTTCTTGGTGAGCTTGACGAGTTTTCTATCTACGAGGGTGTTCTAAATGCCACTGATGTGAATGACCACTTTCAGGCTGCCAAAACCAGCGAGGCGGCATACGCATCTGCGGTTGCTTCTGATAGTCCTTTGATTTATTTTCGGTTAAATGACGCCAATAGTGGCCCTAACCAACCTGT
Source organism: uncultured Pirellulales bacterium (assembly GCA_964444665.1). GTDB lineage: Bacteria > Planctomycetota > Phycisphaerae > Sedimentisphaerales > CAYZTY01 > CAYZTY01. Next base: position 32,994 of record CAYUIE010000019.1, on the reverse strand, counting down.
CGTACCCGACGCCAACGTATGCAGTGTAAACAGGTATGGCACCTACTGCCAAGCCGTCACACAGGGTGTCGGTCTTTTCGGCACCGATAAGTGCGCCGTCTTCCCCGGCAACGTACCTGACGCTAATTTAAGGGGTTGCATCGACCTCTACGACGGCGACGGGTCATTTTCGCATAGCGATATCTCCATCGAGGTTTGGGTTAAGTCCACAGCACTCGACACCGATTATCCGAGACTGTTCCATCATAATGATAAATGGACGAATGAGACGGCCTATGGTGCAATGACCGATGCTGATGTAAATGGCGTCACGCAGGTGGGTGTTATCGGCGGCGGCAGCACAGAATTCTTTGCCACCACCCCCGACATCAATGATGGTTTCTGGCACCAGGTAGTAGTAACCTATGAGAGCGTATACGAGCCAATCGGCTATCAAAATGAAATACCAAATGATAATCCATTGATATGGTTCAGGTTTGAGGAGGAGATTGCCTCCGACGTTAACGTCGTAAACTATGGCAGCCTTGCCGTGGAGGCCAACTATGTTGGGGCAGACCCATATTTTGCCCCCGGTAAGGTCGGCAAGGGAGTCTTCCTTCACGATGAGACTGATGAGGCGATCGCTATCTTCAGCCCGGACTACGATGGCACCGGCGGAGACTATTCTCACGGCTATGCCCTGACGCCCGCAGATATGTCTGTCGAGCTTTGGTTCAGGTGCGTGGACTGGGATGATGGATGGATTGAGGGTGGCGAGCTCAACTGGTTCCGTCTATACCAGAACTGCGGCACCCATAGCAACAAGGATTCTGTAAGAACTTACTGTACGTACAGTGCGTATGGCACCGGTGCAGGCATGGAAGGTGACGCATCCTGGGGCCAAACATATCTGTGGACGAATCATCCCGGCTTTGACCAGAATGCCGACCCCTGCCAGGCAACCGGCGTTGCTGATGGTGACTGGCACCACATGGTCGCTACCTTTGATATCAATGACACCGAGCCGAATCTGCCGGGCATTGTGATGCAGTTTTATATTGATGGTGCTCTGCTTGGCACGCGTACGCAGGAAGTCAATGACCCTTGTGGTATTAATGCCGTAATGGGACCTGAGTACCGTGAGTTCCTCATTGGAACCGAAGGTAGTACATCTGGTGGCAGGTGGAACTGCTTCCATGGCACGATTGATGAATTTGCCTTGTATGACCACATCCTGTCGCAGGAGCGTATACTTGTCCACTACTTGGAAGGAACGGCCGAACCAGGTTGGAAGCCGGAAACCTGTGCACAGATTTATAAGTACGGCTGGAACAAACCCGCTGACAAAAGCGGTAACTGCAGAATAGGTTTCGAGGATATGAAGGATCTGGGTATTGACTGGTGGCGATGCATCGAACCGACCGATGACAGTTGTGAGAAACCCTGGCTGGATTAACCTTGAAAAGTTCATAAGTTTATAACGATGGCCGCCCGGCTAAATACCGGGCTGCCATCTTAGAGCCTTGCCAAACCAGGCATTACAGAAGGTGAAAGTTTCTGTAAAAAGGACGGGTAAAAAAGCCGTCCGAGAGCGTTATTGCTCTTTCACAATTGCAAGGGTGCCTTGACGGTCAGGGTATCAGTGCAATAAGTGTTAGTTTTATTGGTAAGGAGGAGAGGTCATGAAGAAGAGAGTTTGCAAAGGGTTGTTGGCCACCATGACTGCTGTTCTGTGCCTGATATTTGTAAGCCAGGCCGGAGCAGATTACCAAGGGCAAGTATTGAGGGACAACCCGCTTGTGTATCTGAGATTTGAGGACAGCAACATGCTTAATGGCGCGACTGCTTTTAACACCCCTGGCGGCACTAAAAACGTAGGAAGGGATGGGAATTATTACACCAATGCTAACAGTATTACTCCCACTCCTGGCCTACCTCAACTTGGTCAGGCCGCTAATCTGGGACAGGCTAGCGCTTCTGGTGGTGACGGTGACTGCGTCGATATTTGGGACGGCGACCAGGTGTATTCATACCTGGACGTCACCTATGAGATGTGGTTCCTGACAGATGAGATAACTACCTGGTCAAGACTGTTCCAGCACAACGCCGACTGGCTAGTAGAAAGTGGTCCCGGGGTTATGATGAACAGTTACGTTGATATACCGCCTGATGGCGAGTATGGCGTGATGGGTGGTGACTCGACTGATTACATAGCTGGCCCAACAGATGATGGTGACTGGCACCATGTTGTGGTCACTTATGACACCACCAATTCACCTACTACCCTTAAGAGGCTGTATATTGATGGTGTTAATGTTGGTTATGCTCGTAGTCCGAACACTCTTAGATACGATTTCGACCGAATAACCATTGGTGCCGAAGGTAACCAGTGGTATAAGTACAACCAGTTATTCGGTTCCATAGACGAGTTTGCGGTTTATGAAGGTGCGCTTTGTGCTGGTAGAATTTGGGTACACTATCTATATGGTACGACAGGTGTTCCCGAGCCGGCAACGCTCGCTTTACTAGGCCTTGGTGGCTTGGCTCTGATTCGCAAACGCAGGTAACCCCTGTGTTTAGTGATCGACGACGGTCTGCTTCACCGCAGACCGGCGTCTTCGGATTACATATCCGTAATCCGGTTGGCAGTGATTGGATATTAAGGGTGTTTTTTTCGCAATTGCTGTCTTCGTAATGGAATGTAAAGGTTTGTTTCGAATGGACATTTAATCTAAAGGGGAAAGGCAAAAACATGGACTGGAAAAAAACAAAAGGTTTTACGTTGATGGAGTTGCTTGTAGTAATAGCGGTGATTGCATTGCTTCTGGCTGTGCTTATGCCCAGCCTGCAGAAGGCAAGAGAAATGGCCGGCCGAATGATTTGCGCAAGCAATGAAAAACAGCTCTTAGTAGCCAACAACCTTTATGCCAATGCCTGGGATGAGTGTTATTGCCCGCCAATGATGCAGAATAGAGACTTGCCGGATGATGATCCAACAACACCGGGACCACCAGATGATATGCGAGCTGATAACTGGCTTACGAACAAGACTTTCCGAGAGTTAATGGCCATCGACGATAAACAGACATCAGATAAGGAAATGATACTATCCGACGATTACTTTTGCCCGGAGGACAAGGTTGCAAGATACGACAAATATAGTACTTATGATGTTTTAGTTAGCTACGGGTATAATGTAACCGACTGGAACGGCCAACACACAGGTGCAGAAGCATCGCTAAATTTCGGTCCTTGTTTTTGGAACAGTTCTATTGCTTGTACTACTGTGGCAGTACCCACCTGGCAGATAGGCTGGAAACGCACCGAAATCAGGCGCTCCGCGGAGAAAATAAACTTCGCGGAAGCGTGCGATTGGTGGGCTAAATGGTCGGATGGGGCCAATTACGTACGAGGTTGGGATATAGTCGGGCACGGCAATTGGGATGATTATGCCGCAGTCGGTATGTACGGCCCGACGCTTTATCGACACAACGAGGGGGCAAATTTCGCCTTCTATGACGGCCACGTGGCTTATATGCCCAAGGAAAAGGCATTTATAGATACAGATGATGATCTCACGAACGCTGATGCGGAAGATGCCACAGAGATGTGGTACGTTAAGTATCCTGATTAGCCGTCTGTTTTTAGTTAGGGCCTAAGGGCCTCTATAAAAAATTAAATAATGCTCTGTTACAGATTAGGTTGAAGGGTTTTATTTTAGGCCCATTGCTCTAAGGAGGTAAAGCTCTGTAAAGTAATAGCTGATTTCTGTACCTACAGATCATCACATCTTTATACACTGACAATTCATAAAGGCTCCTCGAACCATAAGTAGCAAGCCGCTACGAGTGCCCAGCTTATTGGGTTCTCGTCCTCGGATTACCCAATGGTAATCCTGTGCCTGCAGCACAAGTACCCAAGGCACAAGTTGACAGCAGTTGGCAGAAGATTTTTTGCCGGAATTGCCGTCTTCGTAATGGACTTTATGGGTTTGTAAAGAATGGTTTTTAAAAAGAGGAGAAAGGCAAAATTATGAAAAGGGAAAAGACAAAATGTTTTACGTTGATGGAATTGCTGGTAGTAATATCGTTGGTTGCGTTGCTTCTGGCTATCCTTACGCCCGGCCTTCGAAAGGCAAAGGAGATGGCCGGCCGAATGGTTTGCGCAAACAATGAAAGACAGCTTTTAGTGGCTAACGACATCTATGCCAATAGCTGGGATGAGCGGTACTGTCCGCCAATGATGGAAGATTCACGCAAGCCGGCTCCAAAGAAGGATGAAGAAGATGAGCGAAAAATGAATTGGCTCACGAACAAAGATTTTAGAAAGTATATGGGCATCGATGATAAACAGGTCTCCAAGAGCAATATGATACTACCCGACGAGTACTTTTGCCCCGAGGACAAGGTTGCAAGATACGACAGATGGAGCGAATATAGTGTCCTGGTCAGCTATGCGTATAACGTTGCCGAGTGGTATTACCCAACCGACGTGATTAATTGTTACTGGGATAAAGATCCGGTTAAATGCTGTAAAAATGCCGGTACTGAGACCTGGCAGATAGGCCATAAGCGCACCGCCGTCAAACGCGCCGCGGAGAAAATCAACTTCGCCGAGTCCGTTGACTGGTGGGCTACCTGGCAAAAGGGAGCCAATTACGAAATCGGCTGGGATATACTCGGCCAAGTTCCGGCGCATCCACCCTGGCAGCCTAACTATAAAGATAATGCTGATGTTTACGGCCCTGTGATATATCGCCACAATGAGGGAGCAAATTTCGCCTTCTATGACGGCCACGTGGAGTATCTGCCCAAAGAAAAAGTATACATCGAAGAAGAGGGCGTCTCGCCTCTGAAGGATGCTACAGGTATGTGGTATGTCTCACAGCCCTGATAAGCAGCCCGGCCTTTGTTAAAATGCGCTACCTGCTTAGTGCTTAGGAGTGAGTTTGAGTATTTGCATTTTACATTTGAAAGGGGCGGTGTATAAGAAGAGAGAGTCTATATAAAAAACCTTTTATAGATTGTTAAACTGCCGCTGCAGATTATTTATAGCATCGCCCGATTCCCTCACGAATTTTGAATAACGACTGTCATTATATATCTTGCAATTCAGACCGAAAGGTTATAAAATCTTATCTCTAATTTACGTACTACCTTTAGCTGAATGCTGATAAGGAGCGTAGTCCAGTGGAATATCCTTATGGCAGGGCGCCGTTCTGGATTCTGCTTATTATGCTGACCGCCGGCCTTGTTGTGCTGATTACTCAAAGCGGGGCCGGAAGTAAACGGCCGGATTTGGTGCTTGTCACCTTTGCCAAGAACCACTATGCCGCCTACCAGAAAGTCGTGCCAGAGTTTGAGAAAATCCACAACGTCAGGGTCCAGCTCCAGCTTGTCCAGGAAAGGGCCCTGACAAATCGCTTGCAGGCGGCGCTGCTTGCCGGCTCGGAAGTCCCCGACCTCGTCGAGATTATGAATCCGAATCTGGGCACCTTTATTAGAGGCCCTCTTGAGGATGTGGGTTTTGTTGACCTTACGGATAGAATCAAGGCCGAGAAGCTCGATGAAAGAATGGTCGCCTCGCGTTTCAGCCTGTGGTCTTCGAGAGGCCGCATCTTCGCACTGCCGCACGATGTGCATCCTATCGCAATGGCCTATCGCCGTGACATAATCGAGGAGCTTGGTGTCGATGTAAGTAAAATCGAGACCTGGGACGATTTCATTGAGATGGGGCGCAAAATAACAAAAGACCTTGATGGTGACGGTATCCCCGACCGCTATGCTCTCGATTTGAACAGCGATGGAAATACAATGTTGCCACTCCTGCTCAGGCAGCGTGGCAGCGGCCTTTTCGATGAAGAAGGACACGTGCTGACGGATAGTGAACTCGCCGTCGATATCATCATCTGGTACGTGCATCAGTTACATGGCGAAAATCGAATTGCCTTCTCTGCAGGCTGGGGCCAGCCGCTGTCCAGGGCAATGCTCGACGGGCTTGTGCTTTTTTATTTCACTCCCGACTGGCGGACAAAATTCTTCGAGATGGATGTCCCTCAGCTTAAAGGAAAACTGGCCCTGATGCCTATGCCCGCATGGGAGAAGGGCGGCTGCCATACAAGCTCGTGGGGTGGAACGGGGCTGACAATAACCAAGGCCAGTAAAAATCAGGAACTTGCCTGGGAACTGGCGAAATTCCTTTATCTTAATAAGGAAGACCTCGGTGAAAGATTTGCACTGTTGAATATTATTCCGCCTTTGAAGGAGGCCTGGGACCTTGAAGAATTCAAGACACCGGATCCGTTCTTCTCGAATCAACCCGTCGGTACAATTTATGCCGAACTTGCGCCGCAGACGCCTCCTGAATATATAAATGCCTACACCAACGTGACCGCAAGCAAGTTTAGAGAGGCCTATTTAAATTGCGTTACCTATTATAGAAAAAACGGCGATAAGGGCCTTAGGGAATACGCGAGGAAGGAAGTAAAACGCACAGCAAATTATGTCCGAAGAGTAATAGCTCGTAACAAGTTCTTAAATCCTGACGCACCCGGGCCGGAATCCCGACAAGTCGGGACTAATGAAAGGCTCGAAAATTGAAAGCCGCTGGGCAGCTTAGTCGTGGAAAGTGGTATAGCTTTCGTTTGAAAGCCACGCCCTATACGTTCTTAACACCATATTTCTGCCTTGTGTGCGTCTTTTTCATTTATCCTTTCATAAACGCAATCATTCTGGCCTTCTATCAGACCAACGGCCCCAAAAGTAAAATTTTTGTCGGATTGGGCAATTTCGCATTTGTCCTGACGGACCCCGATTTTCACACCGCTCTGAAAAACACCACGGTATATGCCGTCTTTTCAATCTTTCTGCAGCTGCCTCTTTCACTGAGTCTGGCACTTCTGCTGAATGCCGGCAAAGACAAGCTCAAAGGTTTCTTTCGGCTCGTCATTTTTTCGCCCAATCTTGTCGGCCAGATATTCGTCGGCGTCCTTTTCACTGTGCTTTTCGTCCCGCGTTACGGCCTTTTCAACCGTTTTATCCATAGCCTGTTTTATTGGGGACTTGAAAACCAATGGCTTCAGAATCCCGACCTTGTTATGCCCGCTATTATTCTGGCTTCGCTGTGGATATACGTGGGTTTTAATATGATTTACTTTCTTGCCGGTCTGCAGGCCGTCGATAAAAGTCTCGTCGAGGCCGCAAAAATCGATGGGGCCGGCCCATTTCGCGTCTTCTGGAATGTAACCGTCCCGGCTATCAAGCCGGTTGCCACCTTTGTCGTAGTAATGAGTACCATCGGCTCATATCAACTCTTTGAGTTGCCTTACGCACTTCTTCAAAATCAGGGCGGCTTTGGCCCCGCGAATGCCGGTATGACTATCGTCGGGTACCTGTATAACAACGCCTTCAATTCAGGCGACCTCGGATTAGGCGCAGCTATCGGCTGGATACTTGCCTTGATTATCTTCACTATCAGCATCGCCCAAATTCGTATCTCCGGCACGCTGAGGGAGGGAACATAAAGTGAACAGACTTCACTATTTTCTAATCATCCTGGCCGCGATATTTGTTATTCTATACCTGCGCTCGCCGAGAAGGCCGAGAATTGCTCTTATTTATCTGCGCTATGTCGTGCTGATACTTGTCGGCTGGGTGGTTCTGTCTCCCTTTATCTGGCTGATTTGCTCCGCCTTCAAAGACCAAACCGTCCTGATGAAGTATACCTTTCTTCCGCCTGTTTCCGAATGGTCCACCAAAACGATTAACCTGCAGAGTTTCAAAACGCTGTTCGCGGGTGAAGAAACGCTTCAGGGTAAAGTGTATTTCTGGCAATATATCTTTAATTCTCTGTTTTTGGCCACCGCCACAGTGACTATTCAATTGTTTTTCTCTTCACTCGGCGGTTATGCTTTGGCCAAGTATAATTTCCGGGCAAAGAAGTTTGTTATGTTCTTTATGCTAGGCTCAATGATGATACCCCCGATTATCTTCCTGGCGCCGGTTTACAAATTAATCGTCGGCATCGGATGGGTCAACACGTATAAGGCTCTTTTGGTACCCGGGGCTGTCAGTGTCTTCGGAATGTTCCTGTTTCGACAGGCAATGGTTGGCATCCCAAACGACCTGATTGAAGCGGCACGCGTTGACGGTTGTAGTGAATTTATGATTTATCTAAGGTTGATTATGCCCTTGGTACGTCCGATGAGCGGTGCTTTTTGCCTTGTTACTTTCCTTTATTCCTGGAACAACTTCCTCGGTCCGCAGATATTTATCCACACACAGGGCAAGCTTACACTCCCAGTAATCCTTAGTCAATACGTCAGCGTTTATGACTTTAAATACGGCGTGTTCCTTGCCGGCACACTCCTGGCTATTATTCCACCCGCAATACTCTTCTTTTCCCTACAGCGCGAGTTTATCAGCGGACTTTCCAGCGGCGCTATAAAGGGTTGATTTGCTATGAATGCGGCACTTACAAAACCATACTACAATAAAGGTTTTTTATGAGGTTAGATTATGAAAAAGTTTTCCTTATTATGTGTATTTATAGTGTTGCAGGGGACGGCACTTATGGCGGCTGATTTCAGGAACCAAGTACTTTTAAACGGGCCCTGGCAGTCTGTAATAACAAAAGACCCCAACAAAAGCCCGCCGGTAACCGGCTGGGAGGATTCCAACGTGCCTGCGGTCTTCAGGGGTAACGCTCGCGGCGGCTCGAGCTTCGTGTGGCTGAGCCGTAAAATTTCGATTCCCGAAAACTGGCTCGGCCAAAGGATTTTCGTCCGGCTCAATCACGCACGTTATGGACCGCACGTCTTTGTCAATGGTCAGCTTATGGGAAACAGGCTTGACGGCTGGACGCCCACCGAGGTCGAGATTACTCAAGCGATAACAAAAGCCGGTGAATATCAGCTCCAAGTTCGCTGCCAGGACAAAGGAGCAACATTTGTTCCCGGCTTTGAAATTCCAGCTGAAGGTCGGACCTCGACTTTTGGAAAAGTTCTTGCGCTTGATGGCGGCCATCACGACATATTCGGCCCCTATGATGATATATGGTTGTTTGCCCGCCCGAAAACCTACATCGATGATATTATCATCACCCCATCGGTAAGAAAGAAGGTACTCGCGGTCAATGGTAAAATTTCAAAAGTTATTCCGAAACTTTGGGTTGAAGGTGAAGTCCTGGACGGCAAAAAAAGTGTTCTTAAAATTCGTGCCACCAAAGTCTCGGCAGATGGAAATTGGAAAATCTCCGCCAAGTTTCCTTCCGCCAGACACTGGTCGCCCGAAGACCCGCATCTTTATATTCTTCGTCTTACTTTGCGCAAAGATAGAAAGGATGGGCTAATATTGGATATTCTTGAAGAAAGATTTGGTTTCAAGGAATTCTGGATTGAAGGCCCTGATTTCTATCTGAACGGCGTCAAAAGACACCTTCTCGCGACGAGCACTTGGCCGTCGTCGAGTCCTCAGACTCGAGAAGTAATCCGCAGCAATCTTGAGAAAATCAAAGAGGGCAATAACGTCGCTTTTCGCTGTCATACCGCGCCCTGGCAAAAGGCCTGGGTGGAGCTGGCAGATGAAATCGGAATTATGATTATCGATGAAGGGGCGCTTTATACCGACCAGGATGGAAGGTACGCCTACACCGATGAGCGGTTCTGGCAAAATTACCGCGACCACCTTGAAGGCATTGTTCGCCGTGATAGAAATAACGCCAGCCTCATTATGTGGAGTATCGAGAACGAAAGCCTGTTTATGAATAACACGAAATATGACCCGAATTTAGAAAGTAAACTGGCAGACATCGGGCGATTTGTGAAGCAATTAGACCCCTATCACCCCATAACATACGAAGGCAGCTTTGACCCTGACGGCGCAGCCGATGTTATTGGCCTTCACTATCCTCACGAGCTGCCGCACCATGCTGATTGGCCAAATACCGGTGATTGGCTTGGCAAAACAGTCGAAACCGATGCAGGCGGAGGAATGCTTGGTGAGAGAAGAAGCCGATTCAAATGGGACCGGAAAAAGCCCCTTTACATAGGTGAATACCTCTGGGTTCCGCAAATGGATTATTCACCGGGCAGCATCTTCTTCGGAGATGAGGCCTACATCGACTTGTTCAAGTTCAGGTTTAAGGCCCAGGTACTTTCCTGGATAGACCAGACGATAGCTTATCGGCGAGCCGGTGTATCAGGCCTGTGTCCCTGGACGGCTTTTGCTCATGGCGGAGGAATTGACCCCCAGAGAGCAGAATTGTACCGCGCTCAAAAGGACTTTTACAGACCAGTTGCCGCATTTATTGGAGATAAGGTCACTCGCTATTTTGTCGGCAGGAAAATTAACAAAACCTTTGATATCTTTAACGACAGCCCTAATACCAAATCGCTTCAGCTTAAATGGAAACTGCTCCCCGGCAAAGCAAAAGGGCATAAAAAACTTAAGCTTAAGCCTGCTGAATATAAACCTGTAACTGTACGTCTGAATCTTCCGAAGAAGCCGGGAGACTATACCCTTAAATGGGTCTTGCTGGCCGATGGCAAGGAAGTCCACGCAGATTCTCGCACTCTTAAAGTAGAGCTTTGCAATGATATTCGGTTACCGAAGAAAAATCGTGTTGTCCTCTACGACCCAAAATCGAAATGGAAGCACAAACAAAAAGGCTTTAAATCTTTGAAATCTCTTAGTCGGCTGGCTAAGGCTAATCCTGCTACCGACATTTTGGTAATTGGGCCCGAAGCAATATCTAAAACTGATTCAGCCAAGGGAGTAATTCAGATAGGCAAAAGCGATTTTGACTCACAAAGACTGCTTGAATTCCTAAAAAAGGGCGGCCGAGCAATTGTTCTTGAACAGGAATCGCTCTTTGGTCTTGGACTTGGTATACGACTTGTTGACCACGCTTCAACGATGACCTTTGCCATCAATAAAGCTCATCCTGTTCTAAGGGATTTTGAACCTGAAGATTTGAAATTCTGGGGCCCCGACCACTACGTAACAAGGCGTGAAATTGTCCGGCTGGATACAGGTTGCGCAAAGGCAGTAACTGTCTCTGGTGGTATGCGGGTGTTGTATCAGGCTCCAATAGTTGAGATGCCCGTCGGAAGGGGGGCAGTTGTTCTGATTCAGGCGTTGGTGGCGGAAAAGTTTAATACGGAGCCAGCCGCTCGACGATTATTGCAGAATACCATTGATTATCTCGCAGCTCATCGAGCTGAGCCGGGCAGGACTTGTGTTCTTTCACAGGATGATGTTTTTACCTCCAAGCTTTCTGAAATGGGATTGATTTTTGATGAGTTAAAAGGTCCAGCCCAGCCCAGCGACTTGAAAAATGCGAACCTTTTGGTTCTGCACGGGGCAGACCAGAGTATTATTCAGTCAAAAGGTGTCATCGAATCATACCTCAAAAATCCTGCACCAAGGACTGTTTACTGGCACAAACCTGATGCAAATACGTTTAATGTATTCAAGGAAATCTTTAACACACAGAATTGTACAATTCAGCCAATGAGTGGCTCGGCTTCGATAAGACTTCGTGAACACCCGCTATTGTCAGGAGTTTCACGGGAAGACCTAACCTTTACCAGTCGCGTATCAGGATGGCATAGGAGCCTTCGGATGGAAGATACCGTCGTTGATACGGCACTATTCCCTGAGATTACCGACAAAAAGACCCGGCGTATCGAGGCCGAGACATTTGAATTAACAGGCCGGTCCGCCTCGGTGGATTCATCCGGAAAACTTGTGCTGCTAAATAATTTCAGCGGTGTTAGCGGCAATATTTATGTGAGTAAAGACGGCATTTATGCCATTTCATTGCTTGCCGGAGTCGAATCCGTTGAAAACGCCAATCCGATGGTTTTTGTCAGTTGTGATGATACGTTTGTTAGCCAGGTCCATTTAACGCACGACAAGACCCGGCCCTATCCATTTCTTGCGGAACTAACCTCCGGATGGCATAAGCTCGATCTGCAATATTTTGCCGGTTCACGTTGGTGGCGTAGGGGACGTGACCTTTCACTTGACGCAATTCTAATAACCGAAGAGCCTTTAGACCTTGAAAAAGCTCAGTTGCTTACATTGCCGCCGGCGCTTGTTGTTCTGCCGGCTGGTACGGGTAAAGTAGTGATAGATACTGTATGCTGGGATAAAGACAAGGTTGATAACGCAAAGGCACACCGATATATAGCGGGCCTTTTATCGAATCTCGGCGCCTCCTTCAAACTGTCGCAAGGCGATATTCAGTGGTTACCTTTATCGGCCTTCAAATTGATTAAGGTAGGAGATAAATCTGATTCCTGGCAGGGACCCGAGTTGATTCTGTTTAGGGATAATGACATCGCAGAAACAAACTTCGAATGCCGCAGCCCCGGTGCTTATACTATTTTTCTAAAAGGCAGTTCATTTCCGGCAAAAGGTGTTTATGCCAATGCCGGGATATCCATAGACGATGTGACAATAAAAGTGGTGGAGATTAATTCTACTTCTGAAGGCACTTTTAATGCAGGGACAGTGAAGCTTAAGGCCGGCCGACATAAAATAGCTGTCCAGTTTGCCAATGATTATTTTGATGCCAGGGAAGACAGAAACTTTATATTGACAGGTGTCGGCTTCCTTCATCAGCCGGACGCCGATGCTCAGGATTTGGAGGATATACGCTTGGCAACTCGGCCCGGGCAAGTATCGCTTGTCTCTTATAATATGATGCATTTTCAGGGTGTAAGTCAAAAAGTTCAACCTCGCTGGGCTGAGTTTGCCGACAAAGAATGGTATCCAAATCCCAACAAACCCGGTTATTACGAGTTCTTCACGAAGGGTTTCAAGTCACTTGATGCCGACGTTATCGCTATTCAGGAAAGCACTGTTACCCAACACGATAATTGGGGCGGGCCCGAAGGCGCACACGATGAAATGGCCGTCGTGCCTGAACTCGCAAAACGACTCGGCATGAATTATTTTATACAGGAGAAGAGCAGATGGCATGGCTTTTCGCTGCTGTCGAAGTTTCCAATCGTTGGTGGCAAAGACTTCTCACACGACGGCACGCCCGGGGCCGGACTTATCAGAGTCACGCTTCAGCTCGATGAGGATACCCGGTTGCACGTCTATAACACCCACCTGCATTATAAGGACCCGGAAATGAGAAAGCAGGAACTCATTTTCAATCAAAAAATCATTGATAAGGAAAACCTGCATCCTTACGTTTACGTCGGTGACTTTAATATTGAATCGATGAGCAGTTCGGAACTGAATATTATGCGCGCTAATCAATATACAGGTGCCAACAACAATGTCGATTACATCTGGATCAAGCAGGGCGGCGACGTTCATATAGTGGCCTTTGCACCAGTCCGAAATAAATTCACCTGTCGCGCTGTAAGCGCAGGCGAAACTCTCGGTTCCGACCATCTTCCCGTAAAAGCAATTATTCAAATCGGCTCAGAGCTCATAGCCGAGCAGCAAAGGAAAGATGCGCTAAGGAAGATTACAAACGCCGAGAGGCCTTCCTTAAGAGCCTTCCGCAGTGCCCTTGATGGGGCCGGAAGGAGTCTGTTTACAAAGGAACTGACGCAGCTTATTACTCCTGCCGAGAATGAGAACCTTGCTGTTTCCATTGTGCCGGTTGAAGGGCAGCATTTCAAAAAGGCGCTGCGCCTGCAAACAAAAACCTCGAGTGAATTTCCCTGGAACATAAATGTAACCGCCGATATAGAAACTCCCGTCGCAAAAGGTGATGTAGTGATTGCGAGGTTCACAGCCCGTGCTATTCAAACGGGGCCGGGCCAAAATTCGGCCGAGCTGACATTTAAGTTCCAGAAAAACGTTCCTCCCTGGACGGGATACCTGGAAAAAAGAATAAGGCTCACAGAAGAGTGGACTAAATTTGAGACTCCTTTCATTGTCGGAGCAGATTACGATTCCGGTGCCGCCGGTATCATCTTCTTCCTTGGGTACGGCTCACAGACAATCGAAATCGGCGGATTCAGAGTCGTAAATTACGAAAAACTGGTGACGATAGAGCAGCTTCAATCTGCGGCTACTTATGAGGAGTTTGAGGGAATTACATTAAGGCAGTACTAAACTCAAGGTACCTACTTCAACTCCACCGACCAGTATGCGTGGTCGAGGAACTGTTTCCAGCTCTTGTATCGCTGCTGGCCCAAATGGACATGAATTACCGGATTGTTCCTGGGTCTTGTGGGTTTCGTGATGAGTTTCATATGGGCTTCCTGCGGCGTACGTCCTCCTTTTTGAACGTTACATTCTGTGCAGGCACAAACCAGATTTTCCCAGGTTGTCTTACCACCCATACTCCGCGGCACTATGTGGTCGAGCGATAGTTCCGAAGTTCGATACTTTTTACCGCAATACTGGCACCTGTTGCGGTCGCGAGCGTATATGTTTCGTCGTGTCAGCTTCACCGCTTTTCTCGGAAGTCTATCGTAAAATACCAGCCGGATAATCCTCGGCACCGCTATGTGAAAATTCACAGTTGAGACCCAATCGTGGCCGTCGGGCTCGAAATTCCGCTTGAACTGGCTTACTTCGCACCAGCTATCGAAATCGTAGTTTGAATATCGACCCTCGTCGTAGGAAACAACGTCCGCAATGCCTTTGACAAGAAGGCTGAACGCCCGCTTGGCGCCCACGACCCTGACAGCCATATAGTGCTTGTTAAGCACCAAAACATTACAATCTAACGCTGATTTATTTAGTGTTGTTAGCATTTTTGTAATGCCAAATCATCATTTCACCGTTATTTTTTCGACCAATTCGCCTTACTACTGAAGTAGCAAAAATATGGTCAATTTGCAAGCAAAATCACTTATGGGACATAATAATTGGCATGTTTATCGTATCACCCGGTCCGAACAGGACAAACCAATCCACTATCCTCCGCAAGCTCTTGGGAAAAACCCATAACTGAATAAGCTCCGCAAGGCCTTACCTTGCAGCGGCAGATTTAATAGTAACATTTTCTGCCTTGGGTCCCTTTTCTCCCTGGACAATGTTAAACTCTACAGTATCACCTTCCGTCAATGTTCTGAAACCATTGCCCAGAATACCTGAGTAGTGAACAAAAATATCAGGTCCTTCCTGCGGAGAGATAAACCCATAGCCCTTCTTCTCGTCAAACCACTTAACGGTTCCGTCCGCCATACTCACCCCTTCGAATTATTCGAAAAACAAAACCATCGACAACTTAATTTACTTAAAGGTTAACCCTCTGCCGCCGCTTAGGGGTCGGCAGTTTACCTTTGCCGATTTATTCCATAGCTAAGTTTACTCGACCTCAGCTGATGGAATTTTCGGGCTCATAGTATCCTTCATCAGCCGACCCATTTTAAACTTAACTGTTCGCTTGGCAGGCACCTCAACACGTTCAAGAGTTTTGGGATTTTGGGCGGCTCTTGCTGCTCGAGTCCTTGTTTCAAAAACTCCGAAATCTCTAAACTCAAGACGATTACCTTTACCCAATTCGTTTACTATCTCATCAAGAAATGCCTGAACAACACGCTTTACTACAACTCTTTTTGCCTG
This sequence comes from uncultured Pirellulales bacterium, assembly GCA_964444665.1. GTDB lineage: Bacteria > Planctomycetota > Phycisphaerae > Sedimentisphaerales > CAYZTY01 > CAYZTY01. Next base: position 17,470 of record CAYUIE010000019.1, on the reverse strand, counting down.
GGTCAGTTCCACAATTCGGTCGATAAGTTCTTTCTTGGTAACTGTAGCCATTATTTACCTCATCACAGTCGGAAAGAAGGGGGGGGCTTGGGCATACGCCGTCGAGAAAAAAGGCTTTTTTCCTGATGAGCGCTTCATCAAGGTTTCTTTCTGCTTACAACAAAGAAGACTCGGTAATCACTTATAATAACGCAACTTACTATACAACAAAGACTTCTATACATCAAGGGATTTTTATATAAATTTTTTACAGTTTACCCATACTTTTTTTACTAACCGGGCCGACAATCCCATTGCTTTCTTCGTAAATCCTAACTTGCCGGCTTCGAAAAATCCGGTAGTCCGGCAGCAGAGAAGAATTTTTAAAGAAAACGCCGTCCTTCGCTTTCTCCATAACCTCTGTAATTGCAAGCCCTTATATGTTGTTATAGACCTGAAGATTGCTCCTAAGCTTGCCTCAGCTGATATGACCTCAGCCGGACGTAATTATCCGGTTGACTTAGTTATTCTTTTATTACATAATTCAGGTTTATGTTCATTTTGATTATTTGAAGGGTTGTTAGGATTGTCGCATAAAATAGTTTCAAAGCAGCAGCTTGCCGAGCAGGTCTTTTCCGCCTACGTTGAAGCTCCGTTAATCGCAGCCGCCCGAAAGCCAGGCCAATTCGTAATTATTAGCATCAGTAATGAATATAGTGAGCGAATTCCCCTGACTATAGCCGACGTGGACCCGCAAAATGGAATTATTCGCCTTATCTGGCAGCGCGTGGGTAAGACAACAGCCGAACTTTCTGAACTTGAGGTTGGTGATACGATTGAGAATATCGTCGGCCCTCTGGGAAAACCGACTCACATTCAGAAATTCGGAACCGTTGTTTGTATCGGTGGCGGCATCGGAAATGCGCCCCTGTTGCCCATCGCCGGGGCAATGAAGCAGGCCTCAAATAGACTTATCTCTATAATTGGTGCCAGAAACAAGCAGCTACTAATTCTTGAAGATGAATTTATGCAGATAAGTGATGAGCTGATTATAACTACTGACGACGGCTCCTATGGCAGAAAGGCCCTTGTTACTGAACCGTTAGCTGAAATCTGTCAACGTTACGACAAACCGGACCTGGCCATAGCTATCGGTCCTGCCGTGATGATGAAATTCTGCTGCGAAGTTACAAAACAATATAAAGTCCCGACCGTAGTATCATTAAATACTATTATGGTCGATGGTACAGGTATGTGCGGTGGCTGCCGGGTCGATGTTGATGGACAAACTAAGTTTGTTTGCGTTGATGGTCCTGAATTTGACGGTCATAAGGTCAATTTTGACTTGATGATAAGGAGACTTGATGCTTACAAAGCACAAGAGCAACAAGCTCTTGAAAACTATCAAAAGCAAAAGTATAAGATTGACTTGGATAAGTAGGGTTTTGGATGGTAGTCCCCACTATAACCGTCTACACCGGGAGTTTTAATAGTGAGTGATGACCAGGAACTTTTACGGCAGTTGCTTGAAAAACAAAGTAATGGCACCATCAAGCCTTCGGACAGATACAGAATTCCACCTCAGCAGATGCCGGCCCAAAACCCCGTTGCAAGAAGGAGAAACGTAAACGAAGTTGCTCTTGGCTATACTGAAACCCAGGCCAGACTGGAGGCAATGCGCTGCCTTCAGTGTAAGAACGCGCCCTGCGTTGAGGGTTGTCCAGTAAGAATAAGGATACGCGATTTTGTCGCTGCCATTACCGAGGCCGATTATAAAAAGGCCTTGAGTATCATAAAGGAAAACTCACTTCTTCCGGCCGTTTGTGGCCGAGTCTGCCCACAGGAAGTACAATGCCAGCAGAAATGCACCGTCGGGAAAAAATACAAAGACGTAAATATGGCGGTTTCTATCGGCAGACTGGAAAGATTTGTTGCTGATCTCGACAAGGACAATCAAAGCATCCCCAAAGTCGCCTCTGAGACCGGAAAAAAAATCGCGGTCGTCGGTTCAGGTCCCGGCGGAATCGTCACGGCAACCGACCTGCGAAGAATGGGACACGATGTTACAGTTTTCGAGGCATTTCATAAACCCGGCGGCGTAATGGTCTATGGTATCCCTGAATTCAGATTGCCAAAAGCTATCGTTCAAAAGGAAATTGACGTCCTTGGCGAAATGGGCGTCAAAATCATGTGTAATTTTCTCGTCGGCAAAACCAGAACCATTGAGCAGTTGTTGACGCTCGATGGATTTGATGCGTTGTTCATCGGTGTTGGTGCGGGACTGCCGAGATTTATGGGCATTGAGGGCGAAAACCTTATTGGCGTCTTCAGCGCAAATGAATATCTCACACGCGCCAACCTTATGAACGCCTACCGTTTTGGCAAAGGGGCTGACACCCCTATTGTAAGGCCGAGAAGAGTTGCAGTAACCGGTGGCGGCAATGTTGCTATGGATGCCGCCAGAACTGCCGTCCGCCTTGGTGCGGAAAAGGTCTATCTTGTCTACCGCCGGAGTGAGAAAGAAATGCCGGCCAGGATTGAAGAAGTTGAGCATGCAAAAGAAGAGGGAGTTGAATTTCGCCTTCTGCAAAGCCCGAAGAGAATCCTTGCAGAACGGGATAGTTCCGTCAAAGCCCTTGAGCTGCTTAAATACGAACTTGGCGAACCTGATGACTCAGGCAGAAGAAGACCAGTGCCGGTGCCCGGCTCGGAATTTCAACTTGAGGTGGATGCTGTAATCATAGCTATAGGAAATACGGCAAATCCCCTCATCTCGCAGACTACGTCGGGCTTGAAGTTTAATAAGTGGGGGAATATAATAGTCGATGATAATTGTAAAACCTCACTCGAAGGTGTCTATGCAGGCGGTGATATTGTTCTTGGTGCCGCAACTGTGATACTCGCGATGGGACAAGGCAGAACGGCTGCTGTGGCAATAAACGACTACTTATCTGGCAAGTAATATTTGATAAATTTTTGAAAGCTGATTGATAAATGTCGTCTGATACTAACAAACAAAAAGTCAATGGGTACAGGGACAAAAACATCCTTACCGAGATAGTTGCTACTCTTGAATGGTTGACAACGGCCTTCATCCTCGCATTTATGTTTCGTGCTTTTGTGATGGAGGCGTTTCGAATCCCTACCGGAAGTATGGCCGATACTCTCAAAGGGGCGCATTTCAGAATGCGTTGCAGCCAGTGCGGTTACGAATATGACCATGGCTTTCTTACCCCGCATTACGGATTAAACCGTGATGTCGTACCGGGCTACGATGTTCCTATTCGTCCTGCGGCGCCTCGATGTCCGAGTTGTGGCTATTTGCAGTCCACGGCCGGTATGATGCCCGTTGCAAACGGCGATAGAGTGCTCGTCCTGAAATGCATCTATCAAATTTTTGAGCCAAAACGATGGGACGTGGTCGTCTTCAAGAATCCCGTCGAACCCAGAATAAATTACATCAAGCGCCTGATAGCAAAGCCCGGTGAAAAAGTCGAAATTATTAACGGCGATATTTACATTAATGGCAAAATAGCGAGAAAGCCACCGAAGGTTCAGCAGGAGCTCTGGATGCCTGTCTATGATAATGACTATTATCCCGTCCAGCCCGACCAGTTCGCTTTTAACGGGCACCAGTGGCGCCAGCCTTTCAGGAATATAGCAGGTTCGGAATGGTACTGTGACCGCGACAATCCCACCGTTTTCACGCTTGAAAGCAACGTCGAAGAAAAGCACATTATGATTTATGATACAGATATTGGCAACGACTTCAGAGCTACTTACGCTTATGACGTTTCTACCGAATTCAAATATCAGCCATATTGTAGCGACCTTATGGTTCGCTCTTTTGTCTTTTTCTCCGAGAATAAAGGCCATATTGGCCTCGGCTTGAGTAAATATAAGACGCTTTATCGTGCGAGGTTAGACTTTGCCGGCCTGATGGTTATTGAAAAGCTGACAGAAGATGCCGAACCAGTTGAGCTGGTCCGGAAAAAAATTCAACCTCCACTCCCAAACGTGCCGCTGCAGATAAAATTTGCCAACCTCGACCATCAGTTGACATTTTCCTGTGGGGATGAAAAGTTGGCTTGTGATTTAGGTCGCGGACCCGGGGATACAGGACCAATTGATACTGAAGCTAAACCTACGGTACTTATCTATGGCTCCGGTAGACTCAAACTTTCCCATTCAGCAATTTTTCGTGATATCCACTATACCACGCAGGCTTTATCCCGACGCGACCATCCCTGCCGTGCCGGGCAGGATAATCCGCTTGTGCTTGATATTGATGAATTTTTTGTATTGGGAGATAACAGCCCCGCAAGTTCGGATGGCCGATGGTGGGGGTCTCCTGGAAAGGGTAACGGCGGAAAACGGTATCGTCCAGGAATTGTGCCGAGGGACTATTTGGTAGGAAAGGCTATCGTCGTGTATTGGCCAAGCGGATTCCGATTGCCCTGGCCGGACGACCTGAAAAAATTTCTTCGTAAAAGCAGCCGTGAGAACTTGTTCTCTCGTATGGCGTATGGTTTTGTCTCACTGGCCTGTATTCCAAACCTCGGTCAAATGCGTCTCGTCTATGGCGGCTCGGATGAGGAATTTTGAAGCCAAAAAGTGCTTTTAATCGCAGGCATCCAAACTTTATCTGACCAAATCGGCTAAGGTTACACTCAGAAGGTCGGATTACTTACGCGGAAAAATGCTGGTTGGTATGATAAAGGTAAATCGTTATATGCCGACGGTTGTTTCCCTTGTCTATGGGGTTTGGATTTTGCCGATTAACGCGCATTGTGATGACTTGATTAGCTTGGTTAATTCTGTCGCCTTCGAGGTGTCCAGACTGAAAACGACTGCTGCTTGAGCGGATGAAAGGATTTGATTTCGGTCGGGACTGCTCGCCAGATATGGCGAATTTATAAGCACAAGGTCAAATTTCTCCAGTGCCTTTTGTACAAGCAGTCTCAGATTCATCTGTTTCAGTCTCGTGAAATTATGAGCGGGCCAGACCCAAAGGTTCTCAACTTCGGTTCGTGAAGCTTTTACTCTTAACTCTCGTTTATCTTCAATATTGAACACTCTCGCTATCGCATCACGTTTAATATCAAGGTCTATAAGAAGACAGCGGGTTTTGTCTTTTGCCAGCTCCAGTGCCACATTTACCGGAATCGTTACAGGAAGGGATTCGAGGTCCCATGCAGCGAACAAAATAGATTTATATTTCTTCTTTACTTTCCTAAGGCTTTCTATAATGGGTCTATATTTATTAACCTCTTCTTCTCTGACCTGCTTTACTTCCTCTGGTTTCTTTGGTTCTTCTGTTTTTTGTTGTTTTGAGTTTGTTTTTTTATCGCTTTTTGATCGAAGTTTTACCCACAGCAGGCCGATTATCAACAGTAAAAACGCTGTTGCCATTATGCCTAAACCGGTCATAAGCAGAGGATCCCGTAGAATCACTGCTTTCAATCGGCCTGCCATGTGCAGAATCGAACTCATATATCTGCCCGAATTAAGGGTTTACTTCTCACCTACTCCGACGAGCCCCTCCGAGTTTGACTGACTACATATTACAACTTCTGGTTGCTGCACCTTTATTTTCCCCGGCTATCTCCATTTTTGCAAAGTCGTTCGAAGTCTCGCTTCACAATTATTGCAATTATTTCCTGTTTTGCCGAGAAAAACTGTTCCTCTTCACACGTAGACTCCTGCTTTGATTGATATGTTGGTTTATAGTTGCTGTCTTGTTGCTCTTCTATTGAAGAATTTTTCCTGCCGGGAGCTTTGCGTCTGGTTGCCGAGTTTTTTCGCTGCTCTGCCATAATTTGCTCTGCAAGGTCGAATCTCGGCACTTCCCGTCTGTTTGTTCGGTTATTGTCGGATTTCATTGACTTGACTTGTTTGATGAATTCTACTTCGTTGCTCTGAGTATTTTCTGGTTTCTCAATTGGCCTGTCATCTTCCGGTTTTCCTGCAGGATTTATGCCTTCAGTTGCTTTCTTTTTTGCTGTTACAGGCTTTATTTCTGGAGTTTCTTCGTATTTCGTACCATAATCCTCAACTGCACTCGGCAGCTCCTTTTCAATCTTAACCATATCTGCCGATGATTCGGATATACTTTCCGAAGTCGGTGTGGCATTGGTTTGATTCCTATTGGTTTGGTCGATGTGCAGAGTTTTTGTTACGTAACGTGTTTGCTCTCGTGCTGGAAAGCCGCTGTTTATCTCGGTATTTGTTTTTTTCTGTCCGTTAAATAATTGTGTTGGCTTTTCAACAGCGGATGGGCGAATTTGTTCCCCCGAGGACACCTGGGATTCGCTGGTTTGCTCTTTTTTCTTATCCTTGTGTGTCTTTATTTCCGCCCAAGTCTCGCTCTGACGCGCAAGCTCAATATCCTTCTTGCATTGCATAATGTCAATATCAAATCCCTTTGCTCTATCCTTCTGAATCATCCCCGTCGCCTCCTCAGGCCTGCCGGTGTGTAAATTACACTATTATCACCCGGTTCTTAGCCATATAAATTTATACAGCAAATGTACCGATTAAGTTCGCTCGAACAGGGCATAAAATATGCAAAGGCTCGAAATTATAGCTTTTTTATCCTCTTGCCTATACAAGACTTACAATTGTGGACAAGACAAAGATCTATAGTCTTGAACAACTCCAGTTTACCTTAAATTGCCGGAGTAATCAAGAATAATCCATCCTTAGATGCTTTATTATTAAATGCCTTGGGATGGCCCGATTGAAAGCCGTGTGAATTCCCAGGGTTTGAATTCCTTTATTAACTCCCTGATGTCCTTCAGGGTAACTGCTTTAATTGAATCTATGTCATCTTCGATGGTTCGATATTTTTCCAAATACAGCCAGTTTCTACCAAGGTCAATCAGACGGCCCATTGGCAGCTCATTTCTTATTGTAAGCAAACTCAGAACCTTGTTTTTTGACTTTTGCAGCTCTGCTTCGGCTACTCCATTTACAGCAATCTCTTCAAGAATTTGTCTGATTACTTCGTTGACCCTCCCGGCGTTTTCCGGGCTGCAGCGGATATAGCTGCAAAAAATCCCAACCCCATCCATCGCTCCAAGCTGCATCGTTGCTGTCTCTGCCAGGGCTTTATCGACGAGTTCCCAGTAAAATCGAGAGCCCACGTCATCTCCAATTATCACCGCCAGTAACATCGCGCCAAACAGCCTTTCATCCTGTTGTGAGACCGAAGGACTGAAAAGACAGATGTGCTCTCGTGTCAGATTAGCCTTTTGTTCTCGTTTTTTCTCCTTGCTGCCGCTGATGAATTCTATGTTTCGACTGTTTTCCCGGCTTTGCCAATGGCTGCATCCTGCTTGTCCAAGACTACAAAGCTGCTCCCACTCGAAGTTCCCGGCACACACCAGCACCATATTATTTGGTGAATATCGTTTGCTGAAATAATCCCGCATCTGCTCAATCGTTAGATTTGTGATACTCTCATTAGTCCCCAGGACACTCATTCCACATGGATGTCCCCGAAAGTGCAGCTCCTTGCACTTTTCCATAACGTCGAAATGTGGCAGGTCCAGATACATCGCTATCTCTTCCTTGATAACGTTCTTTTCAATCTCGAAGTCTTCCTTTCGAAGCGCCGGCCTCAGCATTTCCGTCCACAGCTTGATGACTTCACTTAGATATTCCGGCAAAACCGCAGCCCAATATACTGTGTTCTCTTCACCAGTAAACGCGTTGAATTTAGCGCCCGTTCTGTCAAATGCCTCGTTAACGGCGAAGGCGCTTAACCTTTCGGTGCCCTTGAATAACATATGTTCCAAAAAGTGTGATACGCCGTTTATCTCCCGGGTCTCATCGCGTGAACCTGTCTTTACGAAAAAACCAACCGCTGAAGATTGCGCTTCTTTATTCACTTCCCCGATAATCGCAAGCCCGTTATCCAGTGTATGTTTTTTAAAATCCATCTCTAATCTCTCATCTTAACGTCTATCGGCCCTATTGTTACGACTGTAAAATCTCGGAACCTGTTATTTCTTAAAAAGCTCAGAACTGAATCCACGGTTCTCTCTTCGATTTTCTCTTTAATTTCACTCAAGCGTCGAACTCTGCCCAGCAGGTAATAATCGCCTGCTATTCCCCCGGCCCGGCTGCTGCTTGACTCACTTTCCATAACAAGTGCACTCTTCAGCTTGACCCTGGCCCTTTCAATCTCCTCTTCGCTGACGCCTTCTGCCAATCGATTAAATTCTCTTAGAATTACATCCAGCGTCTCTTGTGCCTTCTCCGGCGTCGTACCCGCGTAACATACAATGCCCGCCATCTCTTTCAAGCTGTTATATTGAGCTCCGATTGCATAACAAAGCCCTCGCTTTTCACGCACTTCGGTAAACAGCCGAGCGCTCATACCTCCGCTTAATACCGAGACCGCCGCCCGCGCATCATAATAATCTTTGTTACTGACCGGAACTGTCGCTGTCATAACGCCAATATGCACCTGTGCACCATCATGTTGCTCGTGCACATACCTTTTGCCTTTCTGTCCCGGCGTAACCTCCTGCAATCCATCCTGTGGAGTTTCTGCAAACAGCTTCTCAAGCTGACTGCATACCTTATCAAAATCGTACTTGCCTGCCACCGAGAATATCATCTGACCCGGGTCAAGGCTTTGTTTGATTATTTCTTCTGCCTTCTCGGCCGTTAGTTTTCTAAGTTCATCCTCACTTCCCATAGGACTTCTGCCCCAAGGCTGTGGATAAAATTGCTCCCGCAGTTTCAGCCCTACCTTCCCCCGTGGGTCGTCATCCAGCCCCAACAATGCCTGGACCGCCAGTTCCTTTGAAAGCTTGAATTGCTCACTGTCCAGCTTGGGTCTTAGTATGATGTCCGCATATAGTTCCAGAGCCGGCCTCAGATTCTCCGACTCCAACGCCGCCCCAATCGTCATATGTGAGCTACCAATTCCACTGCTGCGGTGCAATCCCAATCCATCCAGGTCATTAATAAGCTCTCTGCTGTCTCTCTTGCCTGCTCCCCGAAATATCAAGTCACTTATAACATTGCCCGCACCACCACAGCCGTCCGGCAGCCTTGCTGCTCCGCTCGGCAGCATAAATCCGAAAGCCACCGACCGAACTGCTTCCATTGGCTCTCCAAGGATTACCATTCCATTTGCAAGGATGTGTTTATCGAGTTTTTCACTCATTACAGTCTCTCCATTTGTTTATAAGACCTGAAGCGAAACCGGATTGTAACCGCAAAACAACCCCGATTCAATCGACAATCCTGAATTTTTAAACAACTGCTATGCAGATGAGTAAATAGGCGACCCACAATGCGAAAATTATCTTGCTTTTTTATATGCTTAATATAAAATTTGACGGTGAAAGTGAAGCAGAATTGTACGTTTTTATGAGTTTTTTTAAACAACCTTAGCTGGAATTATTCAGGAGAAAAGACAATGCCGGACAAAAAAGCAGACCTGGCCGGTCCCGGTATCGGGGACTATGCCGAACTCGAGAAAACCCTACCACAGAATTACAACACTCTACTGAACCCAAAGGAGACACAAATTGCCACTTATGCTGCCAAGGACTATATTGAGCAGAACCTCTGTAAGGAACTGAATCTTATTCGCGTCACCGTCCCTCTTATTGTTGATGTAGAAAGCGGCATCAATGACCTGCTCGACCGCGACGGCTCCAGAACTCCAATCGAGTTTCCCTGCGGCCTTGGTCTCGAAAAACCCATACGGTCACAACTTGTCCAGGCCGCAACGAAATGGAAGCGAATGGCGTTAAAGCAGTTCGATATGGACATCGGCGAGGGCCTGCTCACCGATATGCGGGCCGTGCGAAAAGACTACTTCCTCGACCACGACCACTCCGCTTATGTCGACCAGTGGGACTGGGAGCTGGCAATAACGAAAGAGCAGCGAAATCTACAGTTTCTAAAACAGGTCGTCGAGAAAATATGGAAGGTCTTAAAAGGCGCTGAGCTACACATACAGGAGCTCTTTCCCCAGTTAAAGACCGACAAATACCCCGATATGCCGGACGAGCTGACCTTCATACAAGCAGAAGAAATACTCGAGCGTTTTCCCGACCTGCCCCGCAAACAGCGTGAAACCGAAATGCTTCAGATACACCCCGCAATGTTCATCATCGGCATCGGCTGGGTGCTTAAGGACGGCTATCCACACGAACTCCGTGCCGCCGACTATGACGATTGGGTGACCGACACTAAATCCGAAACCGGTAAAGATACCCACGGCCTTAACGGCGATATCCTCGTCTGGAATCCTGTAACAAAACGCCGGCACGAATTAACCTCAATGGGTATCCGCGTCACTGCCGAAACGTTGAAACAACAGTTGGAAATTTCCAACCAGCTTGATTTCCTGAAACTGCCGTATCATCAGGCAATTTTGAATGATGAAATACCGCTTAGTATCGGCGGCGGCATCGGCCAATCCCGTACCTTTATGCTTTTAATGAAAAAGGCACATATCGGCGAGGTTAGCGCCACCGTCTGGCCGAAAGTCCTTAAGGATATTTCCAAAAAGAAAAATATCCACGTAATAGAATAAATCATTAACGATTAACACTTCATAATATATAGCCCCCACCCCTGTGGTGGGAGGAGTTTCCTTATTGTTTATCCGTCGCCGGAACGGCGACGCAACCGGCTCTCAGGGTATAAATCAAGCCTTAGCTGACCATCTCTTTCTCTTTTATCCGTTCAATGCTTGGCACACGTCGCATCATCCTATTTTTTCGCTTTTTACAACTCCTACAGTTTGCTCTGAGCTTGTCACCTGCAGATCGTTAGAATAGATAATCCCATCCATAGTAAGGGTTGCCTGATAAACGCTGTTTGATATTTTACCCTCCAAATCTGATATGGAAAATTAAAATTTATCCTGTGCAAGCTTGTGGTGGGCGCAGTCGAATTCTTAAAGGGGCTAATAGCCAAGTCGAAAGGCTTGCCTTGAGTGACTTGTGGTGAGCAATGCCGAACCAAATCGAAGGATCGAAAGGCCAAGATATGCTTCACGAGAATCAAGCATTCAGAATCCCCCGTAAGTCCAATAAGTGCGGTGAGCCACACTATGGAAGGTGCCTTACAACGGTTTTTTTTCGTGGAGAAAACACATTCAGGCAGCAGGATTAGAGTATCTATCCTTACACCTTTGGCCTGCAGCCCTTCGTCTTCTGTCTACTGATTTACGCCTTGATTTTAAGGCAGTCCTTTATAAAGCAGCACTTGACCTGGTCGCACGTGCCGTTTGACGTTCCGAAGCAGGGCGTATTACCTTCTGCTCTCTGGATAGAGTGGATAATCTCTACCTTTTTCATTTTGCCGCAGTTTAAGCCGAGTTTTTTCGCTTTTTTCTTGATTTTCTCAATTGTCATACATTTTACCTTTGTTAATTTAGCGATTAAGGTTATGAAATATACAGACATATTTTCGGCCGTTAATGTCAAAAAGTTTAAATTTTCTCTATCATCTGGCTCTTGATATTTTTTCTGTTGATTTAGGACTGAATAGTGGATAGAATTGGTTCAGTATAAACTCCGCTCAGGATCAATTGAATAGAGGATGACAATGCTTAGGAAGATTGCCCTAATTTTGGCTATTCTGCTGGTTGTGTTTCTTTTATGGTTCTCGGTTGTCTGTCCGTACAGCAGCCTTACTACTATAAACGGCCACATTATTACCGGCCCACTCGGCTCCATTCTTGGCGCGATACTTACGGCCGTTATTCTCTTTTGCGTTGCGATACTGTTGGCATTTGTCTTTGCCGGCGTCGGCTTGATAGTCCTCGGCAGTCTTGTTTTAGTGGGATTTGTGCTTGCTTCAGTGGCCCTGCTTTTTTTGCTGCCTATACTGATTCCGCTGTTTATCGTTTGGCTCGTCTGTGTTCTCGCCGGAAAGGCTAAGTCAAAATAGGAATTATTCAGGTAAAAATTAAATCTAAATGTTGCTTGCTACACATATCAGACGTTTTGATGCCGGTTGTTCTTAAGCTTTCCTGACTCCATTTTGCTCTGGGGCCGGCCTCTAAAAGTCAAGCTGCTCATCTTCTTCGTCGATTTTCCACTTATCTGTCTCGTTAAGGTCGTCAAGCTCGTGTTTCATATATTTCATGATTTTGCTTTGCAGCGGCGCCATTTTCTCATACCACTTGAGCATTCCCTGATAAGTGGCAACAAGCATATCAAGCCTGATGAGCTGCCATTTGGCTATGCATTCCGGCTCCTTGATATTCACGAAGGGGTCGCACTTAAATGTCCGTTGGTTGTCCGGCCCTATTTCGCACAGTTCGCAGTCTTTGCACTGAATCATAATTGCACCATAATTTCCAAATTAAAATTTAGAACGATACTTGCTTTTACCCATTCTACCAGATATTTTATAGAGGTCAAATCATTTTGGAAAATATTTAGACCCTTTTTGGAGGTTCATATGGCAAAATCGAGACGAAGGCGTAAAGTCGGAAGTAAAAAAAGACGTGCTCGCTGGAAAGCACGACATCACAAGACATAAACCCAAGAAACTGCCGGTTAAACAAATGAAACATTGCTGCGTAGCCTTCAAACCCGATGGCAAGCGCGTATTCGTTCACGGTGGTGCCACAATTCTCGAAGCGGCGGGCCAGGCGGGCATAATTCTTAATACCGTCTGCGGCAGGCGTGGCATCTGCAAAAAATGCACGGTCGAGCTTGAGCCGGACCGGCGTAAAGTTCTCGCCTGCCAGTACAAAATCGAAAGTGATATTGTCGTTATCATACCGCAGACTTCACGATTCCTCGGACAGCAAATATTAGAGCACGGCACCCGACGGCAGATAAAAATCCGCCAGGCAGTATGCAAAAAATTCATAAAGAACATTCCGAAAGATGTTAAGACTCTGCAGGCTGCACTGCATAATAATACCTCAGCAAAAGACTGCGAATTAACTCCGGTAGCAGCAAAACAATTCGAGCAGCTTAGTACTGCTTCGCAAGCGGTCGGCCTTACGGCCGTTTACCGCAGGAAGGACGCTTCAGATGGATGTATCATTATTGCCCTGGAGCAGGGCGATACTACCGGAAAACTTTACGGCCTGGCAATCGATATAGGAACAACAACAGTAGTCAACAAACTAATCGATTTGACAAATGGCGAGCAAAAAGCAACAACCTCGGCTTTTAATTCTCAAAGCATACATGGTGACGACGTTGTCAGCCGAATAGCTTATGCAAATACGAAACAAAACCTGGCCGAGCTGCATAATCTTATTATAGATTGTATAAACAAACTAACCGCCCAGATTTGCAGCGAGGCCGGAATCCAGCCACAGGACATTTACGAAGCCGTCGTCGTCGCTAATACTACTATGAACCACATACTTTTAAGATTTCCCATAAAGCAGCTTGGCATGGCGCCTTATAAGGCTTATTCGGTTGATGCTCAGGACCGGCCTGCTGGCGAGATGGCTCTGGTTATAAATCCAGTCGCCAATGTCCACACGGTTGAGAACATCTCGGGCTTTGTAGGCTCCGACACTACGGCAGTGGCGCTGGCGGTCGGAATGACAACGGCAGAAAAAATAAGCTTGGCAGTGGATATCGGCACTAACGGCGAGCTTGTTTTAGGAACGGCCAAGCGGCTTTACGCAACAAGCTGTGCGGCAGGGCCGGCCCTTGAGGGCGCAAGGATAGCGCAGGGCAGTAGGGCGGTCGATGGGGCGATACAGCGGCTTTTCGTAAACGGCAATGATATAGATTTGGATGTAATCGGTGCAGGGCCCGCCCGAACAATCTGCGGCAGCGGCCTGATTGACACGGTGGCTGAGCTGCTGAATCTGGGCATTATAGACGCAACCGGCCGATTCGTCCCGGCCAGCCGCCTCGAAGGTAAGCTGCCGCCGGCAATCCTGGCACGAATGATTAGAGACAAAACCGGCCCAGCCTTCTGTCTCGCCTGGAACCGCAAGAATGGGGGGCAGACCGTAATTTTAACGCAAGGGGACATACGCGAAGTGCAGCTCGCCAAAGGTGCTATTCGGGCCGGTATTATTATTCTGCTTAGAAAAATGGGGATTGACGAATCTCAGATAGAGCAGGTTTTCCTTGCAGGGGCCTTCGGCAACTATATTCGGCCGGAAAGTGCGGTCCGGCTCGGCCTTTTGCCGCAGATTCCGCTCGAGCGAATCCATTTCGTTGGCAATGCCGCCGCCAGTGGGGCCGAGATGGTTCTCCTGGATAGTGACTACAGAGTCCTTGCGAGGGACCTTGCCCGCAAAATCGAGTACGTCGAAATCGCCCACGAGCCGAACTTCCAGACCATCTTTGCGGATTCAATGGGATTTTAAGAAGAGGAGTGTGATAAGATAACACGCAGGAGAAGAATAGAGAGGATGCCGGACTGGTCCTTCAGGTTGATGGACCTGATTTTTCACGTCATAGATTACATATACCCATACATAGATAAGCGCGTAGAGAAGTTCGGTATTAGGCCGGGCCTGACAGTCGTGGACTACGGCTGCGGGCCGGGCAGATACACGACAAGATTCGCAAAGCTGGCCGGCGAGCAGGGAAAAGTCTATGCCGTGGATATCCACGAGCTGGCCGTTGAAGAGGTTAAAAAGAAGATTGAACGATACGGATTAAGAAATGTTGTGCCGGTATTGACCGATGGATATAGAACCGGCCTGCCTGATAACACGGCAGACATTGTGAGTGCTATTGATATGTTTCATATGATTTCAAACGCCTCGCAGTTCCTTGCGGAGCTAAAAAGAATAACCAAAGATGACGGTATATTAGTAATTGATGACGGCCATCAACGACGCAGTACTACCAGAAGAGCTATCTTGGAATCCGGTATCTGGGAAATCTTCTCGGAAACAAAAGACCATTTGAAATGCAAACCAAAGTAGGGTGGGGCTTGCCCTACTACCAATCTGAATAATAATGGTATAGGCCGTGACAGTGATATTTATATATATCGGAGAGAAATGAAATGTGCGAGTTCTGCTTGAAACATGGCGAGGGCAGGAAATGGTACCTGCAGGCAAGTAACTACTCCGACGATTTGCTCAGTGATATTCGAAGGCGTAAATTCATCGAAGAGTTCTTCACAAAATCCGACGAAATCGAAAAATATATCGGCCGATTAGACCAGCTTGCCAGGGCACCTGCCATCGTAAGGGCCGTCGTCGCACGGTTCATTACCGCAAGGTCGAAGAAAACCCACTTTGGGCAGGTCGTACCCATCGAGGATATCGAGCAAATCTTCGGTTTTGTAAACTCCATTACTCGAGTGGCCTGCTTCTGCCGCCACATCACACTTAAAAAAGAAAAGCGTTACTGCTACGGCCTGAGTCTTTCACCCGACGGCGGAAAGCTCGGCCAAATCATAAACGGCCTTGATAAGAGCTTTCTCGGCGGGCCCGACAACCTCGCCCTGGAAAAACTGACAAAACAGCAAGCAATTGATGCCTTCAGAGACCATGAGAAAGAGGGCCTGTGCCATACGGTATGGACCTTTTATACGCCGTTCATTGCCGGCATATGCAACTGCGACCGCGCCGACTGCCTCGCGATGCGGTGCACTGTAACGCACCAAATACCCGTTATGTTCCGGGCCGAGTATATTGCCTGTGTTGATCCGGACCGCTGCACCGGCTGCAGAGGATGTATGAGGCTCTGCCAGTTCGGGGCCATCTCTTACAGTGCTGCGAACCAAAAGGCCGTCATCGACAAGACTCGCTGCTATGGCTGCGGAATCTGCCGTTCACTCTGCCCCACGGATGCAATCCATCTCGATAAGAGGGCCGACGTCCCCGCAGCCGCAGAACTTTGGTAGCAAAAGCACAAATCGTGGCAGGGATATACATCTTGTCATTGCGAGGCCTTTAGGCCGCGGCAATCTCATAAATAATTATTTTTCACCAATTACCAATCATTATTTATTAAATGATGTGCTGCCTGCCCCCAAATCCTCACTCCTAAAAAGAAACTATCTGAAATGCAAACTAAAGATGTAGTAGGCGGTTGTTTTTTATTCATAATCTCAATCTCTTTATGTGGTTAAAATATTAACACAAACCTCGGTCATCTGTTCACTTTGACCAATCAATACCTGTTATACTCGACTCGTATTTTTCAAGAACCTCTTTCATTTTTTCGTGTTTGCCTCTGAAAGACTTGAAAATATTTGACTTTTTCACCGCATTGAAATTTCTCACTCTTTGTTCTTTTGAGATGTTATAAGTAGTTCTATAATCTATAGATGCCAAATAGGTGTTAAAGGCCGTTGCGCCGTTTTCATAATTAAAAATTGCTTCGAGTAGTTTTTTATCCCTATCGTCAAAAAGGTTGGACGTGTAAGCAAGGCTCATCGCAGATGTTCTCATTCTTGGCAAAAACCGAGGTTCACCAAGTTTTTCATCATTTAGCAAAAAAACATCCATTCCGTTTAAATTGGCTGTGTTCAATTCCCATTCACGATAAACTGCGGTAATTAAAGCTTTTCTGTGCTCATGATTATCAAGTTGTTTCCATCCTCTTGTGGTTAGAGTTCCACCGATAGCAATAGCGATTGCGAAAATAAGACAAGTTACCTTTCTTCCAATTTTTGAAATAGGCCCCAGCAAACTCCATCCCGAACTTGCTAAAACGAATGAGCCCAAAACAAGTAGAATTGCACCCAAAACGATGTTTGGCCAACCAGACGCGAAGTAATTAGTTTTACTTTGTATCCACCAATACGCTGCAATTAGAAGCACAACAAGCAACAAACTGATGCTTACTCTCAACCAGTTTATTTTGGAAGAATTCATTTTATCACCTTTCAAAAAGTTTGCTTTTACAGAACCATTTTAGAGATTGCCTATTTTAATTATCCTCCCAATTTTCGACTAAGGCAAGCAATTCCCATATCTTGTATCCCGTATCTCGAATATGTTTAGCGGAGAGGGCGATTTTCGATTGAAGATTGCCGCGCTTCGCTCGCAATGACATTGTAAGAAAATGGTGGGGCAATCCCCACCCTACAATATAAAGAAACCAGCCGAATAAATCGGCGGGCTAACAAGCATCGAGTATCTAGAATCAAGAATCGAAAATTAGATATTCTCTGACTTATAAAGATACATAACACAAAACGCGCAGGCGGTTTTTCGTCAATATGGCAAAAAATTAAAAAAATTATCTCCTTCTATAACAAGCAATTAGCATTTTTAGACCACAAAAAAATGCCCGATTTTTCGCCAAAACGCGCAGGTTGAGCCAATAGTGGAGGGACTACTTTTTTTTCGAACCTCCACTATTGGCGAAATCCTGAGTGGACTCGTTCCGAGTAGGGACGAGTGAGTCGAAGGATCAATCTCAGGTGTGTGAGGGGACAGTTTTTTACTGGTCACTCACTATTGGCGGTTTAGCCCCCAGACTTGTTCTGGGGGTCAGAGCCCGGTACAAACCGGTAAGATGGGTTACAGATTATGCTAAGGACATGGGTAACAGTT
>CAYUIE010000018.1:0-62158 GCA_964444665.1 uncultured Pirellulales bacterium | reverse complement strand
TGATAATGAGGACGACGCCGGGAGGGCTTATGACAAGGCCGCCCGAAAATATCAAGGTGAATTCGCAGAACTGAACTTCCCAAAACCGCCAAGCCGGCTAAAGAAGTGGTTCACTCACATCCTGCGGGCAATTAGTAAATTGTAAATTGATTTGCTGCTTACGGTTCGGAAATCCACTTCCTCTCCCTTATCTTCTCCCCGTAACGTTGAGTGAAATTAACTATCTTATTCTATTGCTTCATATAAACTTCTCTTAAATTCATTTTCTTCTTCATTATTATAAAAGGGCACTCCTATAAGTCTATATTTTTGTTTCTTCCGCTTAGTTTTATATTCCAAAATCCTCTCTTTGAACTTAACAGTTATATCTTTGAGAAAGTCCTGTTTCCACTTATCATATTTTTTAAGATATTTCCCTTTCGGCTCAATAAACATCTGATAGGTCAGAATATTGCCATTTTTCTCCCGTAGGAACAGGACAAAATCAGGCTCAAATGCCTGCCCGTTGTAAAAGCTATAAATTTTGAAATGTCTTTCGTTACGAATAAGATATATCCCATTATAACTTTTTTTTAATGTTTCTATCTGCCGGTCGAGCATTCTAACAAATGTTTTTTCCTCGCTGGTGCCGTAATTTGCATTGAAAACATACCAGCCCTTATCGGATACAAATTGCTCATCACCCTTAGCTCTTTCACTGCCTTGCAGAAGTTTTATTTCTTTATCGTGGAAGATATGGGAAATATCAACCGGTTGAAATATATTTGTACCTCGATATTCGGTAATGTTTTTACGTACTTCGTTTTCAATCTGATTCAACAAACCCAACACCGCATCAATTTTTGCTCTATTTGATACTTCGGATGAATCGCTCTGAAAAGTAATCTCCAATCCACCTAGATAGTCGTCATCTTCTATAAATTCTCGAATTGATGAAGCATTCGGGAAATATCTATGTATGGATTCAAAGGTAAAAAATGGTTGTCTGGCAATAGCGTTATATACGATATGGTTTCCGATATCCTTAACTTTCACGTCCCTTCGCTTGGATTCAGCTACCTTACCGACCTTGCCGTTTTTTGCCAGTATCGCATCGGATGAGCCCCGACCACTGGCTATAGTATGCTCATAGTTGCGGCGGGCAACTCCCATATCGGCAAAAGACTTGATGTATTGGTAATCATGAGGGGCCTTTTCGTTGAGATAAATAAGGCCGTGTTTATAGAAATCCGTTGCCTTGAAGGAATCCTTTAGTTTTAATTCTCTGGTGATTTCCCTTTCGTCCATCATTCCTTCTTCAATCAAGGCTGTACGAAGCTCGGAAATATAGCGAGAATCATTGATACTGTGATAGTGCAGTTCCTCCAGAACGCGCAATTCACTGGTAAGGTCATTGTCATATTTTCGTTTGAACCGGTCATTATGTCCATCGGCCACAAAGGGGAAATATCGTGCCCCACGCCCAATAAGCTGCGCTTCCGAAATGGTGGTTTTTCCGGGTTTGCCCGCTTTTGAATCACGGGTTGTGTAGCAACGGACAATATCAAACAAATTCAGTACATCCCACCCCTCGTTCAATTTCTGGACCGCAAAAATCGCTCTTATCCCGTTATCCCTGTCCTCAAGTGAATTGAGCAGAATCTGCTGATTTTCTTTTTCCTTCTCCTCATTGACAGAGATACAACGGCTTGGGTCGAATTCCACCTTTAATCGAGCCGCTAATTGAGCGTTAGTAATATTGTTTTCATGGAAGAACCTGAAAGCACGGTTTACCAAATCAATATCCGACTTTTTTCTTATCTGTTCAATATCCAATGCTCTAATATTATCTATCAGCGTATGAAAATTAGTCTTATTCTCTCGTGATTGAGCAATCGTCCTTTGGGCTTTGAATAAAATAACCGGCTTGAGGTTGATTCTATGTTTAGCCGCCACTTCATATTTATACTGGCTCAGAATAAGAGCCTGAATTATCCGTTCTCCTTCGGCAAAATCAGCCTGAACAATATAGACATCCTTGGAATAGCCGTCATTGCGAAATTGGCGCAGGTCGTAACGGTAAATTACCTTGCTTTGATACTTTTCAACAATGTTTTTATGGGTGTAATCCAGCGTGGCGGTGAACTCCAACAGTAGATTATCTTCATTTTGCTCGAAAATACGCTGAACCGTTCCTTCCCAGTTTAATTCTTCAAAGTCTTTGTCTGATTTTGTGCTTACATTAATATGATGGGCCTCGTCCGATAGCAGAACAATTTTCTTATCCTTGAAATCCTCATAAGTAATGGCGTTTTCCTTTTCTGCAGCAAGGTCTGAATGCAGTTTTTGTATAGTGGTAAAGCAAATATTGATGTCATTGTCATTGACGCCTTCAAAGTTGGCAACCGGAGTAACCTGAACCCGCCGTGCGCCGAATTGGATGTTTTCGCTAAACAGAAACTTGGTCGATCGCGGCTCGAGGAAATTAACCTTTGTCTTTTCGATGATATTAGTGGAATTGACAAAAAAGAGGAAATTGCGATAACCTTTTTCATAAAGATAAAGTATCAATCCCGCCATAATCAGAGTTTTGCCGCTTCCGGTCGCCATATTGAACAGAAAATGTAGCGGCCAGTCTTTACCAGGATAGTCATTATCTAAGCAGTGAAAGAAACGCCCAAAGGCTTCTTCCTGATATGGCCGCAGTCCAAACTGAGGATTGAGATTGTCTTTGAGAAAGTCAGGGATTTCTTTTTTCAAAAATCCCAGTTCAGAAGCGGAATCCAGAGTTTCATACAGGAATTTGTCAGCCATTATACGCCTTCTCCGTAAAATGACTGGTTCAGTGCTTTGTCTTCCTCGCTGACGCCAAAATCTTTGTCATCTATTTCTGAAAGATTGACATAAAGCTGGTTCTTATTGAGCAGCTCTGCCAGTAGTTTCTTCTGCTTTTTCAGTCCATTTTCCTGTTTGCCGATTTCTCGAAAGTCCTTAACTGCCTCTTCCGGTATTTCAGGATTCACATACCAATTCAAAAATGAGTTTTTAGCAATATCCTTCCATATCTTCTCCAAATCTTTCGTTGTCTTTGCCGCCTGAATCTTGTCCATAAACACTTCGTTGTATTTCATTAGTTCGCAGTAGATAAAATCGCTTTGTTTATTATTTTCAATAACTTTTCTGACCCGTTTTTTGGTTATTGTTTCAACATAGTGCATTTGTTCACACAGGATAAATCTGCGATTTCCATTATCTTCTTTGTTTAAATCAAGTAAGGCATGAGCTGTTGTTCCGCTTCCAGCAAAGAAATCTAGGACAATGGCATCCTTGTCGTCCGCAACAATGGCATAAAGACAATCGTAAACATTGTAAAGCGATTTAGGGAAATCGAATTTGTTTTCTGGCACTAAAGAGCTTACAATTTTAGTTCCATATTCGTTTGCGTCATAACGTGGGTCTTGCCATACAGTACGATAAGTTCCAAAATCTTTACCTATTTCAATTTCATAGCCAGTTTTTGTTTTCTTTGCTTTTAAGAGATGCTTGACGTCTTCAACACTTTGCCTTGCATATCGCCATTTCCTTTCTGTAGCTTTCTTATCAATCGGATACACAAGAAAAATTTTTGATTTTTTGAAAAAATCATCTTGAATAGTTTGTGCTTCCGGATTTTTGCCGTCCTCTAAAACATCGCCAAAACCGATTATTTTGTCATCCCTAATAATTATTGGGTAAAAGCAATTTTTGGCATCAGACCTTAGAGATTCACCACCATTATCCCTTAAATTTCTCCATTTAATGTTTTTTTTGTCAATTTTTCTGTTTCCAATAATTTTTTTGCCTTTGGGAATTACAAAAAATGCGTATTCATGTGTATATGAAAAATTAGTCCCCTGAACGCCTCTTGGATTATGAACTATGGTTATACAATGAATTTCATATTCATTAAATAATTCTCGAAGCAGAACTCCCAAAAGAGCCTGTTCATTCTCATCAATGGCAACAATTAAAGCCCCATCTTTCCTTAAAAGAGTTTTGGCAACCTCTAATCTGTTTTTTGTAAAGGTCATCCAGCTTGACTCGTTGAAAGTATTGTTGTAGCAAAAGGTATTTGAATTGCTATCTGGATTATAAGGCGGGTCGATGTAGATAAGTTTCACCTTGCCCCGGAACTGTTTTTTTAGTGTATGCAATGCCAGCAGATTATTGCCCTTGATAATCAGGTTCTCTTTAATTGTGCCTTTTTCGTCCCGCTTGATGTTCGTAACTTTCTTCTCACCTTCGGTGGTATATCGCTTGAAGTTGGTTAAGACCTTCGGGTCGAATAGCCGGTTAATTTCATCCTGCGCCAGAATCTCATTGAAAAATATCTCTTTACGTTTTTCATCTTCCTTAGTTTGCCCGCCTTCAAGGACACAATCTTTGCAAGGCCAGACAAGAGATACCTCGCCTCTTTCCTGCAGAGTCTTTTCTCCAATCGTCAAGCGAATATTTTGGCGAAATCTGGTATATGAATTGGCAAGGAAATTTTTGTCTGATATGTACTCGATGAAGGTATTGATATTAAAAATCCAGTGCTTTTCGATTTCATCAAAGAATTTCTTCTTTATCTCCGGCTTCCCAAGCAGCAGTTTTACTAAATTCCGATCAATCTTCCATGCCCGGTTGATTACTGCTGCCTTGACCAGTTCCCCCTCATCATCCACAAAGCGGGGATCAGTTTTAAGTATCTTAATCAGTTTTTCATTAAAGGTCTTTGCCATCTTTCCCTCTTGTGTTTTTCCTTATTTTTAGCCAAAATATAAAATAGCAGATAATCTTTTCTTTTCATTTATTAATTCTTAGCAAAATATTATGACGATTAATCGGACATAAATAAAGAAGAAAATTAATCCCACATTTCGCTTGCTGCCTGCGGTTCGGATTCCTGTTTTATGCACGCTTTCAGCGTGCCACTTTTTGTTTCCTCATCGCGGCCTCCGGCAGTCCGCTAGCGTCCCCTATGGGCACCGTCCTGAGTCCGCCTGTGGTGCCTGTTCCGAGCGTAGTCGAGGGAAGCCCAGTCGAACCATCGAAGGGCAGCGCTTCTCAAATCTTAAATATCAAATCACCTAATTTTTTCGGCTGACACCGGCACTACCTGCCAATGGCAGGTAGTGAAATCCTCCCTCCCTCCACCTCGGGGCTGCGCTCTCTGTGCCTGCCCTGAGCTTGTCGAAGGGTGTCCTCCGTGGCTACAATTTTCGGGTTCATCCGTGTTTACCTGTGCCCCTGTGCCTTAGGTATTAGGTATTCGTGGTTAATTAATGCTTTGGCATGTGTCCCGATGCATCGGGACTGAGGGCGAGCCTGGAAGATGGAGAAAATTATATTTTCAGGAATCTTCACGGCGCAGAACGCAACAGGCCCTTTTGGGCCTTAGCCAAAGCTAATCTCTGAGCCTGCCCTGAGCGCAGCCGAAGGGTACTCGGTGGACTCTGTGGCTATAATAAACAGTGTTAATCTGCGTTAATCCGTGTCAATCCGCGGTTAATTATTCTGTTTGCTTCGCGGGACTCAACTGTCGAGTAACGAGTCACGAGCGACGAGATACGTTATTTCCTTAAGAATGTGCTTCCCGGCAGATGTTTAACAAGCCCTTTGAGGCGAAGTGATACTAATGATGCGTTAATATTACCGGCCGGCAAACTGGTCCGGGCGATAATCTCTTCGATATGTGCCGGCTCATTAGCCAGGCAGTTGTAAATCCTCTTTTCATTTTCGCTTAGCGCTGCCGCAGGCATATCAAACAAAGGCGTGCTCAATTTTTCATCGGCCGCCTGTGCGGAAGTTGCGACGTGCTCTTGCAGATTTTGGCCGATGTATCCGAGCGCTTCTAAGACATCTTCAACGGATTCGACCAGCTTTGCGCCATCTTTTATTAGCCGGTGCGCTCCTTTGCTTACAGGCGAATCAACCTTACCCGGCACAGCCATAACTTCCCGGCTGTTCTCGAGTGCGCATCTGGCCGTGATTAGCCCGCCCGAGCGCAGAGCCGCCTCGATTACAATCACGCCTAAAGATAGCCCTGCTATGATGCGGTTACGCGGCGGGAAATTCTCAGCCAGGGGCTCGTAGCGCAGCGGCAGCTCACTTATGCACGCCCCGGAATTGCTGATAAGCTCGAAGAGCCTTTTGTTTTCAGGCGGATAGGGATTTGCAAGCCCTGAGCCCTGAACTGCAATCGTCCTGCCGTCAGTAGCCAGTGCTCCCTGATGGGCTGCCGAATCTATCCCGCGCGCCATTCCTGATACTATTGTGAATCCCGCGGACGCTAAAAGATGCGCGAACCTCGAGGCCTGTTCCTGCCCGTAAAAGCTGCATCTCCGTGAGCCGACTATAGCGATTGCAAGGTTATCTCGGCGACAAAGCGTGCCTTTTATATAAAGTACAGGCGGCGGGTCGTAGATAGATTTCAGGGCAGGCGGGTACCGTTCATCCTCTAAATGGATAATCCACACTCCCAGTTTCTCGGCAAGCTCCAGCTCAGATGCGGTGTCAAACTCATCGCGGGTCTTTGCAATTTGCTGGGCTGCCTTTGAGCTGATGCCTTCAACGCCGGCCAATTGAGAAACCGAGGCGCCAAGAGCTCCTTCTATAGAGGAAAAGTGCCTTAATAGCTTTGAAAAGGTGGTTGGACCGACATGCTCAGCCCTGATTAGCCTGAGCCATTTTTCAACTCCTGGTGAATTTTGCTCAATTGCATCCATTCTTAGAGCTTTCTATTGCCAAGCATGGCAAAAGTTTAACCATTACCGCCCAATGGTCAATGGAAACATAACTGCCAGGCCGGAAAAAACCGAGGTGGGCAAAAATAATCTAAAAAATCACAAAACAATAATAAGATAAGCTAAAGTTAGCTTAAAAATATCTTATTTTAAAGTCCGATTTATATAAATAACCCGATAATACTAAAGTTTTCTAAGCCCTATTAGAACAGGAGCTTACATTCACCGTACAATATATTTATAGCGGTTGTGCGTAATATTCAGGTCGTTATTATTGACTTGATAAGAAAATTTCTATTAGAATAACTCGTTTATGACTATTTCAGAGCAAACGGCTAAGCGTCGAAAGACAAAAAGTTCCTCCTCTTCCGTTGTCAAGCTTAAGCCTAAAAGGGCATTTAGGACCTACAAACAGGCGATAAATTACCTGTTTGACAGGACTGACTACGAGAGGCAGAAGAAACTCCGTTATAACGTTACCACTTTTAACTTGAGCAGGATGCGAAAACTATTGACCTCTCTCGGCGAACCGCACAAGAAAATCGAAACCGCTCACATAGCCGGCACAAAAGGTAAAGGCTCGACGGCCACAATGCTGGCGAAAATGCTCGAAGCAAACGGATATAAGGTTGGCCTTTATACCTCGCCACACCTCGTCAGCCTTCATGAGCGAATCAGCGTCAACTCCCAAATGGTCAGCCAAAATGATATGCTGAAGCTGATAAACCGGGTTTATACCGCGGTCGAAAAAATAGCAAAAGACAGCGAGTCGCCCACTTTTTTCGAAATTATGACGGCCCTGGCATTCATGCACTTCGCAGACAAAAACGTTGATATTGCGATTATCGAGACCGGCCTCGGCGGGAGATTAGACAGTACAAACGTCATCAAGCCAAAGGTTATAGGTATCACCAATATCAGTATAGACCATCGAGACCAATTAGGCAGTACTATCGACAGCATTGCCGTGGAGAAAGCGGGAATCCTCAAGCGCGGTGTCCCGGCGGTAAGCGTCCAACAAGAACCGGCGGCTATGAAGGCCCTGACAAAACAGGCAAACTCCGTTAAGGCACCACTCAGCGTGACCGGTCAAGATATAGACTTCTCTTATAGGTTCGAATTCTCCCGCGAACACGGACCACATAACACAATCTGCGTGACAACGCCAACGAGCAGTTTCGAACACCTGCGTGTGCCGTTCCCCGGCGAACACCAGGCTATTAACTGCGGTCTGGCTTTGGCAATGCTCGATAAGCTGAAACTAAGCGGTTACAAAATCGATAATGAAAAAGCTATCAGCGGACTTCACCAGGTCAGCCTGCCCGGCCGAATGGAAATTATCCACGACGACCCAAGAATCATAATCGATGCAGCACACAACGCCGCGAGTATTCGGGCACTAATGCAGGCAATCGGCCAGCATGTTCCATACGATTCAATGGTAGTGGTTTTCGGATGCAATGCCGATAAGGACGTCCAGGGGATGATGCAGGAATTACAATACGGTGCCGATAAGGTAATCTTTACACGAAGCAATTCGCCCAGGGCAATGTATCCGCCCGACCTGATGGATATGTATACGGAGATTTGCAGTAAGATGTGCCAGTCCGCAATGACGTTAAAAGAGGCCTTGAGAGTGGCGGCAAGCGCGGTGAGCCGAGAAGACCTCATCTGTATAACCGGCAGCTTCTATTTAGTGGGCGAGGCAAAGGTAATGTTCCAGGGGGCGTAATCCGTCGCCCGCCGTTCGCATTCTGTATATCGTATAGTGTATTGCGTATTGCGCATAGAAAGGCGAGTGCAAGGCTTTAGGGGTATCAGGTAATCGGTAACTGGTTATTGGTTAAATCTGCCTTAGAGAGCACAGAGAAAGATATTGTCAGGGAAATTAAGGCAGGAAAATCGGCGAAAAAAGATTTCTTGCCTTTTCGTTACAATATGGTAAGATTGTGCCGGTCTGTTCAACTAACTGCTTCTACCGGCTTGATATGCTAAGTCTCAAAAGATGTATCGAGGTCATCCTCAAGCGGATGCCTTACAGCACTGAATGGTAATATGGGGAACAAGTGTATGGAATGGATTATCGACTATCTCAAAGAAGATAGTATTGTGTACGTGAAGATATTAACCCCTATTACAAACGTAGAGGAAATAAAACAAATTTGCTTAGGGATGGACTCGTTAGCACGTGAACATAACACACACAGGTACATCATCGACCATCGGGGCGTGAATGTTTCAATGTCTGTATTGGACATCGATGAAGTGCCGGGTATCCTCAAAGAAATTGAGGCTGATTTTAAAGGCAAAATAGGCATCCTGATAGATTATTCTGCGCCCAAAAAGAATCTATTCAAGTTCTTAAAAAACATCTTAAACCTCGTATCAATGCAAATGGAGCTTTTCTACGATAAAGACGATGCAATCGCCTGGCTAAAATCGGATTAGCGGCAGCTGCCAAAGGAGGTTGTACTCAATATCATCAATGTCGGGGAAATTTAGACAAGCGAAGCGAATATAATTTATGGGGATTGTATACTTCGCAAACCCAAACTGGTAGGATTTCCAAAATAAAACCTCTAATGAGACCACATTTTTTGGTCGAAAATAACACAATATGAAACTTGACTTCCATCTAAAATCTTGGTATAATCCCCTCAAGCGTAGGAGGAAAGTATGAGCCGGAAGCAGGGGAAATCCAGAAAAAATGGCATAAAGGCCGATAAAACAAGCCAAAAAGCGTTTAAAATAACAGCTAACGTGAAGACATCAGTCCTTCAAACTCTCAGGGAGCTTAGGGCGGGGAAGGATGTCGAAATTTCACAACATTCTTGATGCCTCTACATTAGCAAAAAAATACCGCCGGGAAACTGGTTGGGACGTTGTTCAATCCATTTTTCGCAGGAAAGATTGTACATTACACGCGCTTAATATCACCATACCTGAAGTTGTAGGCGTGTTTGTGAGGTGGCAGTTGGAAGGCCAAATTCAAGAAGGGGATTGGGAGGAACTAAAGAATCTATTCATTAGTGATATTAACAATTATCAAATAGTAATTCATAATATCACGCACAGAAATATAATAGAAACAGATGATGTTTGGAAAACATCAATGCCTATCAAGCCTACTCGATTACGAGATGAGGAAACAATCAAATGCCCGGAGTGCAACAACGAAATATCGCTTTCCAGAAGAAAACCGCGAATTGGGCCAGTGGATGTAATGGTCTTAAGTGCTGGTTTGGAGCTTAAGAAAATTTATGATTACGGCAATGTATATTTGTTCACCTCAGACAGTCATATGTTGAAAGTGGCCAATAGATTAAAAATAAAAACTTGCGACCCCGAAGATGTTACAGAATTACCTTTTTAGTCATCTTTTTGTTTTTTTTCGTTTCTTTCTCTTAGGTTTTTTCTTTTTGAGAGGGGGAGTGGATAGCATAGCCCTAAGAACATCATCAGAATTTATCTGGTCTTGATTTTTACTTTTTTTCGCCTTGTTCATTTAAGTCATCAAAATCCATTTGATATTCTATGTCAGGCTTACAGATTTTTATTTTTTGCTTAATAGCTTTGTCTTTCAAGTTTAATAAATAGTCATCAAATGTATGTAGGGTTGGTATATTATGCAAAAGTGCTGTAGCTAAGTGTATAGAGTCTTTTGGTTGCAATGCTTGATGTTTCCACATTAGGTTTCTCGCTCTGATTCCAACTTCTCTATCAACGTTACGAATATAAATAAAAGAGTTGGAAAAGAATTTCTGTATTGTAGTTTCAACATTCTTTTTCAGTTTTGGCTTGCCCTTCATTCTTATTACTTCAATGAATGTCATCGCAGACGTTACAATAATCAAGTCCCCCTCTTCGGCTTTCTTGATTGTGCCTTGACATAAGCTAACTTTATCTTGTTCGTTATTAAGAAGGCCGAGAAAGCAGCAAGAATCCCAATATACTATTTGTTTAGCCATTGGACTAAGAGTACAGACCTATTATATCCTTAAACTTGGGCAATTTATCGTCTTTAGGAAAAGCGGCAACTTTTTCAATCTCTATGTTTTTTGGGATACCACCTTTCTTATAGCTGATTAAGCCATAAGCAGACACACGCTGTCTAAGTGCCTTAATAACATCATTGTATATTTCGTCTCCGAAGAAACACTTTATCCTGTTACGGCTTAACATTTCGTCTATCTCAAAGTTTAATCGCCCTCTTAGCTCCAAGGCCAACAAATAGCCATCAATCGTTCCGTAGGCTCTGGTTGGGGTTTGAAGTAATTCGTCTATATACGCAACACTTGATGGAGATATATCATAAGGTTTTCCATTGGTTTGTATGCGCAAGTGTTCTATTCCTTGTTCACCAAGGCCAACTATATTCCCTAATGTAAATAGTTTTTTTAAAGTATTATCAGAAAAATGTGGAGGCTTTTTCCCACGCCTTTTGCTAATAGACTGAAGGCCTCTATCTATTGCTTGCACAGTATCAGTAGCCACTTTTGTAGAAATATCAATAGGTTCAGCAGTGGCGCATAATCCAATACTACCTTTTTCTACTGAAACTATCCAATCAATAGCCTTTCGTTTCCCTGCCACATCCGCAGCAACATCGTTGATAATATCAAAAAAAGTTTTTACACTATGAGTAAATTTGCCAGCGGTAATTCTTGGGCCACCAATTATAAATTTGATTGTATTATTGTGTTTGGCCATTGTTAAACCGCCCTTTTCTTGTATGAGTCCCGGTATAACAACCTTTTACCCTCAACTCCATTTAGTAACATAAAGGCTACCACCCCGTCATTCTGCTTTCTCATATTATATCTAAAATTAAATTCTTGTAAATACCGATGTAAGTGTTTATCGCTAACGTGATGAAACACGCCGGTTATTCCACGTTTTAATAAGCTAAAATATCCCTCAATGGTATTTGTATGCACTTGCCCTCTAACGTACTCTCCGTAGCTGTGTCTAATGACCTTACGCTGAAAATCTTTTCTTATCGGCTTATAGGATTTGAAATCATCTGTCATTAATACAGCTTTTTTATCGACATTTTTTACTATAAAACTTTTGATGTTTTTTCCAGTTACCTTTTTTATTGTTTTGCTTCTCACTTCGCCATTACGAGACACTAAGGCGACAACCGGAGTCTTGTTTCTTGCTCCGCGTCCACGCTTGCCTCTGGCCCTGCCGCCGATGTACGTTTCGTCAACCTCAACCACTCCTTGCAGTTTTTTTTGCGGTCCAGTTCGGGCCATTGCATATCTAATCCTATGTGCCATAAACCAAGCAGATTTATAAGTAACTCCCAGCATTCTATGTAACTGGTGTGCACTTATGCCCTTTTTGGAAGAACAGATAAAAGACACGGCCATTAGCCATTTATTCAAAGGTATATGGCTACCCTCAAATAAAGTGCCAACAGTTACGCTAAATTGTTTCCGACAGTCTTTACACTTATATACGCCTTTTCTCATAGGTCGTTTGGACTTGGTTTTGGAATTTAACTTATAAGCTGCCATACTGCCACAATGAGGACAGGCTGGGCCTAACGGCCAGCGCAAGCTTTCTAAATAATCTCTGGCTTGGTCAGCATCTAATCTGGCAATGTCAGTAAATTTCTTCATAGGCATAATTATACTCCTCGTTATTTGAAATGTTCAACCTCTAATATAACTATACCTCATAGGTCTGGGTTTGTCAAGTATATAATTGCCTAATTTATTCCTTCGACAGTTCGACTCTTTCGACGGTTAGACCGAGGGCTTCGACTGAGCTCAGCCGAATTTCCTCACAGCAGGCTCCGCTCACTCCCATGGACTTTGCGCCCAAGGACTCCGCCGTAAAGGCGTCCCCTACTGGACATACGCAAAGCAAATATTGACTATTTTACAGAGCGGATGAGGAACGGAGTTAAGCGGTCCCGAACAATGATGGATTAGGAGCCCTGATTAATTGCAATTATTGGCCTTTTTATCGGTCTATGTCCACGCCCAGCGCTTTAAGGGGCCGATTACGCAATCCATACTAATTGCGGAAAACATCAAATAATCTAACTCTATGTTCATCCAAGAGAAATGAAAAATGTGGATGAATCCATCAAATCAGGCATTTAATCCCAACTAACCGTAACCGCCAGCCCCACAAAAGCAATTTATAGTACTACAAAAAGGATTTTTGCGTCATTTATCCGCCTTGCTTCCCCCACAGGCAGGCCCGTGGATATTGGTAAAAATTCAAAAAAAAAGCTTTTTTCAATTGATTTGCGTCTCAATGCCGATAAACTTTTTACATAACATGGATTAAGCACAGTCCATTTATTAAGATATACGGAAAAGGAAAGTGTGCCAGTTGCACAGGGAGTAGAGTGTTTGTACTCGTGAGGTTTTATCGCAAAGTCTGAGTAAATTGAAGTTTTTTAAGGAGAAAGAACTATGAAGCACACAAGGAATTTATTAATCCTGGCATCAGTCCTTGGAATCGTAATCATTTCAAATGCCCCGGCACAGCCGGCACAGGAAGCACAGGAAGGGAATTGCTTTTCCGATCTCACCGCACCGATCAAAGGAACAATAGGGTATACATTTATTACCGACTATATGTTCCGCGGCCTGAATATGAGTGATATCCTGGGCGGCAATGTTGGTCGTGGCAACCACGAACTTTCCTACGGACTAAATCTGGACCTTGCAGAGATGGGGTACGAGGACGTAGGTGAGCTTGGACTCAATGTAAAACACGCGTTGATGATTGCCTACATAAATACAACTGCGAATTTAGCACTAACCGACATATCGTTAAGCCTGACGCGGCCGTTGCAGTTGCTCGAAGAGTTCGATGGAACAATGAAGTTCGAGTGGCGAACCTACAAGTGGCAAAATCAAAATACCTACACGGGTGGTAATGAGCGAACACAGGAAATTGCGTTATCTCTGGCTTTTAAGGATGGAGCAATTATTGAGGCGCTGACGGGCAAAGATATGGGTGAGAATGTTTTAAATCCCACGATCAAGTGGATTATTGACTACGACCTTGCTGATGGAGGACAACTGTGGCAGTTCGGTATCTCTCATCCTGTAGACATGGCCGAGTATATGCCCGAGCTTTCCGGTATAATGCTCAAGCCCAGTTTGACTATCGCCGTCGATAACCGTTACTACGGTTCGTACATTAAGAACCTGACAAACGGCGCAGTGGCCACTTCAGATGTGACGAAATTTGCATATATGGATTGGGGCGTTAGTGCCGGTGCAGACCTGACCGAGACGATAGGCTTGAATTGCGGGAAATTAGGTATCCAGGGCGGAATTGGTTTTGTTCAAGCTTTAGAGAAGCTGGCGGATTCAGTTCTTAACGACAACTTATACAGCTACGTCAGTCTCGTCTACGAATGGTAACTGATGCATTGCGAAAATTGAAAGGCCGGTCCATTAAAAAGGGCCGGCCTTTTCCTTTTCCACGAGGCGGTCTTTAGCAAGATTCAATCCTTTCAGAAACAAACATATATTTAAACCGGCTTTTTATCCAGGCCCAGTGTAAAACGATGTGCACAATCATCAAAGCAACAAAAGCTACAGCCAGATAAAAGTGAATATCCCCCCATTGATGCCGGCTTATAGAAAAAAGAGTCTTAATATGTTCCCTTCCTGTTCCGTCGTGCAGAAGCCGGCCGCGGCCACCTGTGCCCGGCGGAAGGACAAACCTGATAATCCAACCCGTGACAGCTAAAGCAACCAATACGATAAAACTAATAAAATCGACAACAAAATTTACAGTATTGCGGCTTATAATGTTTGCCTTTCCATTTTTCCTTAATTAACAAGTCGGATTTAATTCTTCCTTCTGAATATTGTAACTGAAAGGATTTTAGGTGCAAGGTGCAATTGATTTGCTAATGATACGATTAACGTATCATTTTTTAAACGGGCATTTACTTTGCTTTTATTCGCGGCGGTATCGAAGCGGGAGCAACCCGTTAAAATCGCTGTTATCACAATTAGAGGTAGTATTTTATTATTCATTTTAAGTTAACATAATAATACACAACAAGATAACAACAATATACAACACTTTACGCCTGAGGCGTATAAATTTGTCAGCAAGTTAGTTTAGGGGAAATAAAACGTCAAAATAGAAACAGCAGACAAACAATTGATTATTGATGAATGATTATTGATAATTTTTTAGAATGCCCCCCGTCGCGGGTGACGGTGGCAAACGAAAAGATTATCTTTTTTTGCCTGCCCGGTGGGCGTACTGGAAGAATCGCTTGCGCAGCAGTTTAGTAATGGGTCCGGGGCTGCCGTCCCCAATAACTCGGCCGTCTATCTCAATCACACCAATGACCTCAGCGGCGGTACCGGTTAGGAAAAACTCATCGCAAACATATAAATCAAATCGCGTCAGGTCCTTTTCTACAACCTGCAACTTTTCCTTTTTTGCCAAACTAATGACCACGCTGCGAGTAACGCCCTCCAGCGAGCCGGATTCAACCGGAGGCGTAAGAATTACATCGTCCCTGACAATGAATACATTGTCGCCGGTTGCCTCGGCAACGTAGCCTTCATGATTGTACATTATCGCTTCCGGCACGTTGTTATCGAGGGCCTCGATTTTGGCGAGTATGTTATTGAGGTAATTCAAACTCTTTGCCTGCGGAGGAATCGCAAGGGGGTGATTGCGCACGGTGGTCGCACTTATTACGGTAAGACCCTTCTCATAGAGCTCTTCCGGATAAAGCTGAATGTTGTCTGCAATGATAAAAATCTGGCTTCCCTCACATTCAAAGGGATTCAGGCCAAGTGTTCCGATTCCGCGGGTAACAACGAGACGAATGTAACCATCAATAATCCCATTGGCGCGGACGGTTTCCTTCGTGGCCTTCGCGAGATTAGCTTTGTCCACCTGAATAACCAGACGAATCACCTTTGCGGACCGATAGAGCCTCTCGATGTGAGCATCCAGCTCAAAAATCCTGCGATTGTAAACGCGGATTCCCTCAAAGACCCCGTCACCATAGAGCAGGCCGTGGTCAAAGACAGATATCTTCGCCTCAGCTTCGTCTATAAGTTTGCCGCTAAGCCATATTTTCAATGCCATAAAAATCTCCGTATCAACGGGTTCTCGAAATTACATATTATACACTCAACGGTCAGACGACTTTGCCGTCAACGAGCCGTACAATTCGGCTGGCACGCTTGGCAACCTGCTGGTCGTGACTTACCATAACAATAGTCTGGCCGGAACGATTGAGTCTCTCAAGCCCATCCAGAATACCATTTCCTGTCACAGAGTCAAGGTTTCCTGTCGGCTCATCGGCCAAAATCAGGCTCGGCCGATTTACCAAAGCCCGGGCAATGGCCACACGCTGGCGCTCGCCGCCGGAAAGCTGAAATGGCTTGTGCCGGCTCCTCTGCGACAATCCGAGCGATTCCAGTAACTCATTTCCATGTTTTTTGGCCTGCCTGCGGTACCTTAGCCAGCCGAACACACTAAGGCCGGCCATTACCGGCAAAACGACGTTTTCCAGCACATTTAATTCGTCCAACAAATGATAGAACTGAAAAACAAATCCTACCGTCTTGTTGCGAAAATAGTTTACTTCACGACTGCTTAACCTTGCCAGGTCCTTTCCCCGGAAACTGACCCTGCCTTTATCGGGCTTATCAAGGCCGCCAAGGATGTGCAATAGCGTACTCTTTCCACTTCCCGAGGCCCCGACAACCGCCACAAACTCACCGGCTCTGACGGAAAAATCAACACCTTTAAGCACCTCAAGTCGGGTTGCCCCAACGGAGTAAGATTTAAACAAGCTGTTGGCCTGCAATATGACGCCGTTAGCGGTCTGACCGACTGACTGATTGTTTACCATTTTCCGGGCCCGATTATAACTGACTTACCTGTAAAGTCTCTATAGGCCTGCGTCTTGCCGCCTGAATACTTGGCACGAGGGCACCAATCAAGCACGCGGCAATGCCTGCGACTATTATACCGCTGAAAAGCTTCATCTCTATCTGGTTGGGGATTTTCCCTATCGGGTAAATTAACTGGTCCCACAACCGAAATTTGAAATGCTCAAAAAGCCATGCCTCGATGCTGTTTATATGGACGAGAAACTGCCAGCCGCCGAGAGCACCAATTCCTGAGCCGAAGAGGCCCACTATAAATCCAAAACCAAGAAATACCACCGCTACATTGCCGCTCGAGACACCCACGCTTTTTAATATGCCGATGTCCTTGCTTTTGTGACTGACAACCATATAGACAACCACAAACACAATAAAAACCGCTATGAAGCCAATCAGCGTAAAAATAAAAAGCAACATTATCCTTTCGGTATCCAAAGCGGAAATGACATCTCTCTGATAATTCTTCCAGCCTTGTACTCTAACCTGAGCCAGCAGGTCGCTCTGCTCTCGGCCGGTGGTTTTCTTCATAAAATCATCCCATAATCCGGCGACTTTGTCACGGCCGAGCTGCGAATCGACGCCGGGCTTGAATTTTATGCGAATTTCATTTACGCGCTTCGGGCCGAGACCCATACCACAAAGGGCCTGCGCTTCCTCGAATGAGACATAGATAATATCCCTGTCGAACCGCCACAAACCAACAGGCGCCGTGTCAGTAACATAAAAGCTGCGGGTGTTAACAAGTCCCACGCCCGCCCTGGCCAAAGCGCCTTTTCCCGTCAGCGGCAGAGTAGTTATATCAAATGTTAGTTTCGGCAAAGTATCACCAATATCTGCATCGGACTTCCCGCCGGGAACCAGGTGCACCGAGACGCAGCCGGGCAAATTCGGCTTATGAGGTGATGTAAAAACCTCCGCGACATTTTGTCCGTGATACTTGAGCCATTGTCCGAAGCCGGTGACCCGGCTGTGCTTTACGGGGTCAATACCCATAAGCTGCCCCATCCAGTTAGAATACACCCGGCCAGTATGCGCCTTTACATTTACGAGGACAGGACTTTTTATGACCGGCGAGGCTGCCTGAACAAACTCAGAGTTATTAAGCCGGTCCAGGAATTCCTCATAATAAACAAAGCCTACCAAAGATTTGCTGCCCACAACACAATCACCAATGAAAGAATGATACTTGCTTTTAATATCACTTGTCAGGGCCGACAAAACCGTCATTACCACAATAACAACAAAAACACACAAAGCAACTGCAAGCACTGCAATCAGAGTGATGCGTTTTTTTATCAGATATCGAAACGGCAGAATAAATTTATACATCTTATTCGTATCTCAAAATGTCTATCGGCTTTGCTCCCATCGCCACAATCGAAGGTATCAAAGCGCCCAGCGCGCTAGCAGCGACGGCGGCCAAAATAATCCAGCAACTCCAGGACCAATCCACCTTGTCCGGAATCTTATCAAAAATGTAAACGCTGCTTCGCCAAAGCTTAAGGCCGAAAATAATCCTTATCCAGTTCTCAAACACATTTATATTTGTGATAACAATATATCCCAGTAAAGCTCCGAGCGCTGAGCCAACAATACCGATACAGATACCAAAACCCAGGAAGATAGAAACTACGGAGCCGTTACTTGCGCCGCAGCTTTTTATTATCGCAATATCCTTCTGCTTTGTAATAACAATCATATAGAATATACAAAAGACCAGCAGCACACCCACCGAACATATTACGCCAAGTATTAACATCAACACTCTCATCTGCTTGCGGATAACTTCCAGCCCCATTTCTCTGTTGTGGCGGGCAGTGTAAATAGCTGTGTGCTTAATTTTTTCCTTCTGCCAGCCGAGCTTCTCTTCGGCAAAATCGCTCCAAACCACCTGAACTTGCCGCATCATTTTCTCCGTATCGGCCGAGCGTGATAGTCTGAGGCCAATCGCATTGACCAACACCACTCTCTCTTCAGGATGTAGAATTTTACTTATATCTCCAAGCGACAGATATAAAAGCTGGTCATACCAATAATTGCCCGTAAAAAAAATGTCAGCAATCCGGAGCCTCGTAGTAATTCGTTTAAAATCCGTTGTTGCCTGGTCCTGGGCCACATTCAAGTCCTCCGGCAATCCCTCAGAGTTCTCGAGCGTCCAGCTACCGGTGGTAAGCACAACAGGCTGACCTATCATTTTCTTAACAGCTTCGAAATCATATTCGTCCGTCTGCTCGTCCGGCTCAGCTAAAAGACCGACCCCCACCCACGCACCAGTATCATTTGGATAACCGGTTACCTCAAAGCTGGGAGCCTTTCTAAAAGCGCTCGCTCTAAGTAGTGAGCCGGTCAAATCCGAAAGTTTTGCGCCACGAACAGGTTCGATGCCTCCATAAAATACCGGCCGAACGTTACCTTTGCCCAGATGTAAAAGACCTCCACTGCCCCATCGAAATGCGGACGCGGCCTGTGCCCCCGGAAGTCGTTCGAGCCTGTCCAAAAGCAACTCATAGCCTTCAATAAGCTCGCCTGGATATATCACAATATCGCCATCAAGCAATGCGGAAGTTCTTTCAACGGCTTCGATAAAGCCGTTAAACAGGCTGGAAACAACTATTAAAAGAGCGCAGGACAAAGCAACGGCGGCAATACTTAAAAGAACAATCTTTTTCTTCCGCAGGTACTGTACCCACAAGAACAACGATAAATGATTTAAAGATCTCCAGAAACAAATAACAAAAAAAATATCGCTTAATAACACTTTAAGACTTTTGTTTGTCCGATATACAAAATATGAGACTAATCCGACTATATATAAAGCTGCATGTGTACTACTTTTTGAACCTAAAGCAAAAAATATAATAAGGTTTACGATCCAAAAAACACAAACAAGAAGCTTAGACGATGTTTTCGAAAGAGGTCTCCGAATCAAAAAATATCTTATCAAAATGACAGGCAGTAGTCCAATAAACCACGTTAAAACAATTGAATAAATCAGCGATAGAACAATTAGAATTACACTTTGCGACCAAAAATCTTCCATCAAGAGTCCTTTTCGTAATCTGCTTACTTGGGCTTCGATAGCGGAAGTAACACCATCTTTCTTTTGCCAAGATATCGCAGCAACAAAAACATTTTCAGCATCCCATACCCGCTTTTCTATTTATAAAGATCGAAAAGCTAACAAGTTATATATTTTTGTTTAGCGTTTGCTGTACTCGTTTCGTTCATCGTCTTTCAGTTGCGTTCTGGATTTGCGTTCACTAAACTTATCCCACGAAATTGCCAAATTATAACACTGCCTGCTAATCTTGTCGTATGTATCTATTAGTCTTTCACATATTTTGCCATTGACCAGAGAAGAATATATATATCCTTGGCCTGGGCTAAAGAAACCATCGTTTCATTAGACTCTGTCATTGCGTCATCCAAGTATTTCTGGAATCCTTTCTTCTGATGCCTTTTGGAGTGACCCTCTGCTATCAAACGAGGAATGGCTTTGGTTGAACGCCTAAGCTGGTCAACCAAATTGTATTTCTCCTCAAATGGTAGCCTCGGTAAAATATGCTTGAATGTGTCAAGCATTGCTTGATAAGCAGTTTGATAAACCTTTAAATCATGAAAACTTCTGATAGGTTTCTTGTATTCCATAACGTTTTACGTTCGACGCAACCGATACGAGTCGCGTAACCACAAACATCAAACGCAACCTTTATTTGCTTACCTGCTGCATTAATTTTCCCTTCGTGCCATATTTTATGGTTATTCCCCAAACGGTCTCAGCAGCGGAAAAAGCACGACGTCTCGAATACTCGTGGCGCCGGTAAGCACCATAACCAGCCTGTCGATACCTATGCCGAGACCGCCGGCCGGCGGCATACCATATTTAAGCGCCATTATAAAATCCTCGTCCATCACAGCTTCGGTCTCTTCTTGGCCGCGAAGCTGAATAAGTAAATTCTCGTACTGCAGCTCCGGGTCATTTAGCTCGGTGTAGGCATTGGCCAATTCCATCTTTGCTATGTACAACTCGAATCGCTCGGCATATTTCGGCTCATCCTTTTTACGCTTAGTCAGCGGGCAAAGCCGGGCCGGGTAATCAATCACGAAGGTCGGGTCAATTAAATTATGCTCAACAGTGGCTTCAAACAACTCAATGATGACAACCTGATCGTCCATTTTTGCCTCTTCAAGCCCGATTTCTCCGGCCTTACGGCGAACAGAAGTTATCTCGTCTATATCACAACCGCTGTATTCCTTAAGCAGCTCGGCAAAGCTTGTCCGTCGCCAGGGCCGGGCGTAATTGACCTTAATATCACCAAACTGGACGCTTTGAGCCCGGCAGTACTTTGCAACAAGAGCAGAAATTAATTCCTCGGTCAAATCCATCATAATGTTGTAGTCGGCATAGGCCTGATATGCCTCGAGCATAGTGAATTCAGGATTGTGCTTCGTGCTTAAACCTTCGTTGCGGAAATTGCGATTTATCTCGAATACCTTTTCCATCCCACCGACAAGCAGCCGTTTTAGATATAACTCCGGCGCAATACGCAGGTATAAATCCATATCGAGCGCGTTATGATGTGTCATAAATGGTCTTGCCGCCGCCCCGCCGGCTATCGCCTGCATCATCGGAGTTTCAACTTCCATAAAACCCTTAGCCGTCAGAAACTCGCGAATACTCTCAAGGATAGCCACCCGCTGCTTGAACAGCTTCATCACATCGGGATTTACCCACAGGTCGACATAACGCCTCCGATAGCGTAAATCTACATCGCTTAGACCATGCCATTTTTCCGGCGGAGGCATCAACGATTTGGCAAGTAACGTTACGCTTTCTGTCCAGATGGTGATTTCACCTGTTTTAGTCTTTCCTAACTTGCCCTGTGCCCCGATTATATCCCCAAGTTCCAAAAGTTTTACGAATTGCCAGTCCTTCTCAAGAAGGCTTTTGCTTAAACCCAGCTGAATCGTACCGGTCGAATCTCGCAAAGTTATAAATATGAGTTTACCGATGTCTCTTAGAAGCACAATTCTGCCGGCACAGCGTGCCCGTTGATTATCCAGCGTATCGTTAAACTTTGCACAAATATCTGCGGTCGCCTCAGCCTCGTCAAACCTGCCGCCGTAGGGCTCAAATCCCAATTTCCTGATACTCTCCAGCTTGTTATATCGCTGTAGCTGTAATCCCTTAAGAGGCAGGTTACTTCCGCTTTTCTCCGGGGCCAATGTCAGCTCCTCTTGTCAATTACTGAAAATATTTGTAAAAAGTCCTTTGTCGGTATCCTGTGTCGCGTTGCTAATTTCATATTCAATAAGCTTGGCCCTTGCAATTAAATTCGCAATCGCCAATTGTGAGTCTGCTTCGAGCACCTGCTCAATAGTAGATTTGCTCAGAGGAGCGGCCTCGTTGTCATGGTCGGCTTTAACCAATATATCGTTATCTCTTTGTACCTCAAACATCTTTTGCAGCTCGTCGGTCCTAATCTCAACTTCCACATCGGGCGAAATACCCCAGTCTTGCGTTTCATTCTTTTTCGCTTCATCGCGACTTGCCACTCGCTGACCGGAGGGTAAATGATAATACGCGGTCGTATATTTCAATTGCGAACCGCCCCCGGGATAGTCGATTATCGTCTGCACACTGCCCTTGCCATGAGTCCTGGTTCCAACCAGGACCCCTCTTTTGTGCACGGGGTCCTGCAGGGCACCGGCAACTATTTCAGATGCGCTGGCCGACTGCTCATTTATCAGAATAATAAGCGGGTAATCCGGATGAGTGCTCTTTTTGTGTGCCGACTCCCAGACCGGCACTCCATAACGCGGACGCGTGCTGACTATAATCCCCTCGGCAAGAAACTTATCACTTACATCAACCGCACTTGCAAGATGCCCACCCGTATTAAACCGCAGGTCCAGAATCAACGCCCTTAAACCTTCCGCCTCAAGCTGTTTAACCACATCTTCCAGGTCGTCAGCGGTCTTTTCCACAAAGCTCATAATACGGACATAACCAATCATTCTTTCGCGGTCAATAAAGTACCGCCATTGTCCCTTCGCAGTCCTTTGCCATCCACGAATCGTAGGAACAATTATTTTATCACGCACAATAGTCACCTCACTATTCTCTTCCTGGCCGGGATGTCTTATAGTAAGTGTAACCGTTGTCCCCTTCGGGCCGGTGATTTTGCGAACTGCACAGTGAAGCGACATGTTTTCAGTGCTAAGCCCATCAACCTCTTCTATTATATCGCCGGCATCAAGGCCTGAGTGATAAGCCGGCGTATCAGGCAACAAACTTATAGCCTTTAACTGGCCGGACTCTTTACGAATTTCTATGCCGATACCGCTGAATTCGTGCGTCATATCCTTCTGGAAACCCTTGACCCGATACGGCCAAATCAGGTTAGTATGCGGGTCCACAGCCTCGAGAGCAGCATCTGTAAAGTGAGAAATTATTACCTCCTCCGGCAACGCGATTGTCACGGTGTTAAGGCTCAAAACCTTATTAAAAATACTAATGAACTTATCTTTGCTTATCCCTAATACAGAGCTCCGAACCTCGTCAGCAATGGTCTGAAGCGACGCCAGCCAGGCTGAAACAGCCTGCGGGTTTGGCTGTGTTAAATCAGACTCAACAAAAGTATCGTCAAATAACAACAGCTCACCCATCAGCTCGCACCGACGCAGCGCTTTTAAGGCCATTGCACTATAATCCAGCATCGCCACATACGAAATATCAAGAACACGCAACGTACGGATAAACATACTTCTGCTGATACTATCATGCCGCTGCCGGCGTGTCTCACAGGGACTATCCTGAAGAGAGGTTTTTATAAGTAACCTTTCGAGAAGCTCGTCGGCATTGTCGGAATAATCACTGTTCTTTTCAAAAATTTGGCTGAGCAGAGAATAACACTCCGTATATGCCTTGCTCCATTGGCCTTGCGCCTTATATTCATCCGCCCGCTCAATTGCTTCTTCGATACACTTTTTTACAAACGGCATATTGAAAAACTGCTCTTCGGCCCCCGGCGGAATAAGTTTAGATGCCTTTGCAATAACCACAAGTGCAGCGGTGATATCATTAGCCTCATTTGTTTCCGGTGCATCACGAAACTCATTAAATTTTTCCATCTGCTCTTCGTAGGCACCCTGACGGGCAATAAGACGCCGTTCTTCAATGAGTCGATATCGCCTTACAATATCGCTAAGGCGGTCGAGCCACCCTCTTTCGGTCGGATTGGCCTTCCTAAGCCTTTGGTCTGCATAGTCAAAATCCCCCTTGAAAAGGTCCAAACAAACAGACTTGGCAACTGCACTTTCACTGAGCTGACGTTCAATGAACCCTTCCTCGACAACAGACTCATCTGCCGAGGGCTCAGGTGTTTCCACAGGCACAGACTGCCCAATGGAGCTATCCACCGTCGTTACAGCCTCGGCAGATGGGCGACCTAAAGGCTCCGAGACCCTGGTCCCAACATCATCACAGCCGAAGATTATAAGAAAAAGACCAAACAGCCAAATCCCAAAAATCAAACTTTTTCTCTTATCCATTCGCACAGAATATCCTTAAAAAGACAGAAGGAAAAAACATTTGCCTTCAGCCCAAGCAGGCCGGGCTTGCTTCATTCTCCCGTCGTTACAAACACTCGGCAGCCTTGCCGGCACAACCAAGGACATTAAGCTTGCGTTTGACCATCAGCATAATCGCTTCTCTGCCCGGGCCCAGGTACTTACGGGGGTCGAACTCGGCGGGTTTCTCGGCAAAAACCTGCCTGATTTTGGCCGTCAGTGCCATCCGCAAATCCGTGTCGATATTAACCTTGCAAACCGCCATCTTCGCAGCCTTGCTGATTGCCTCTTCCGGCACACCCATCGCGTCAGGCATATCGCCGCCATATTTGTTAATCAAGTCCTTGAATTCCTTCAAGACGCTGCTGGAGCCATGCATAACCAGTGGGAAACCCGGAAGTCTGTGGGCGATCTCCTCTATAACATCAAATGCAAGCTTCGGTTCGGCCTTGAATTTATAGGCCCCGTGGCTTGTCCCGCATGCGACGGCAAGTGAGTCACATCCGGTTTTTTCCACAAATTCAACGGCCTGGTTCGGGTCCGTAAGGTGCTTCGAAATATCATCCGTAGAGACTCCAACCACATCTTCTTCTATACCGCCCAATTGCCCCAGTTCCGCCTCGACAACCACGTTGCGCTCGTGAGCATAATCAACAACCTTTTTCGCCAGGGCAATGTTCTCTTCGAACGGAAGCTTCGAGGCATCAATCATCACGGACGTGAAACCCTCGTCAACACACTGCTTGCATACCTCAAATGTATCGCCGTGGTCCAGATGTATCGCCACCGGAATATCGGGATTCTCTGCAACTGCCACGTCGATTATCGCCCGCAGATAACTCATATTAGCATACTTCCTGGCACCTCGTGAAATCTGCAGAATAAGTGGTGCCTTCTCCTCGGCAACCGCAGCGACAATACCCTGGGTTATCTCCATATTGTTCACGTTAAACGCACCAACCGCATAGCCGTTTTTAAGGGCCATCTCAAACATTTTCTTCGTATCAACCAATGCCATTGAAAACACTCCTTAATATAGATAATTTGTAACCAGTAACTTTTTTCCTGAAAACAACAACCACCAGTTAAATAACGCCTATACTATTTAATCATAACTTCCCGTTCCTCCCAATCCGACGAATCTACGTGAGCCGATAGCCAACTCGGATACTCCCTCCGGCCATATACTAAAAACTATGGCGTTCCTGTCAAGTGACTCGTCGGCAGTAAACCTCAGACCCCAATAAATTCTGTGATACCGCCTTATAAGGGTAACGTCGGTGCGAAGGTTCACGCCGTAATCAAAATCATATTCCTGCGCAAAGACAATTGTATATCTCGGGTCAAGTTTATATGCGGCCGCGAAGGTAACGGCGTTTGAGCCTTCTTCATCCAAAACCTCGACCCTTCTCAAATACCTGCTGCCGATATAGTAGCTCAAATTCGGCCAGCGATAACGGGCAAAACCCACGTTGGCCTGCTGCACGACGCCGCTCTGCATATCGAAATTTATATCGCCGAGAACAGCCGTTGTATCACTCATCCGCCACATATAATCTGCCGCAAAATAATTGCGTCTTGGGCCGAATAAATCTGAATTTCTCCTGATATACATCGGTATGAAAGGTGAATTCCAAATAAATCTGTCGGGCCCGGCGGTCTCCTCACCGGTATCATTCACCCACGTAACCTCCGTATTCAGCCGCATCCAATCAACCACACGCTGACTGCCTTCGGGTCCTCGCTTAGTCTGCCAGCGCTGCAGGAGCGATAAGCTGACCGTATCCCTCTGCTCGGCAACTGAGTCGTTTTCGAAGTAAAACACCGCTTCGAGTTTAGGCTCAATTATGTGCCTGATTCCATCTATATCCCAAAGGCGCGAATTGACATCGGGATACACTTTCCAGTACTGACTTGAAAATCGAAGACCCGCCTCTCCCATCCAAACAGTTTTCTCCGGCTGGGCCGTATCGCCGCCAAGCTCGCTAAGAAAACCAAGCTGGTCTTCATAGGCAACGGTGCCGGCAATGAAAGGCACGAGCTTCGAATTTCCAACATTCATAGGCATATCAAGCTCATTTCGCGTCGTCATAAAGGTAAAGAAATCCTGGGGTGTCGTCATCGAGCTATCGCTACTAAGACGCTGTCGCATGCGACTAATTTGATTGTCACTATAGAAAGTGAACTTGTCATCAAAAAGAGACTGGCCGGTAAGGTGATATTCCGCGCTCGGCAACTCCTCGAGATAGTCAACGAAATTAGTGATACGCCATTTACCGAGTAATGAAAGTGCCCAGTTGTCCTCAAGACGCTTCAAATGAACAATTGTTTCCTGCTCCTTGCCGACATTAAACTCACCCCTGTAAAACGATTCGAGAAAATTTCTGTCGGATATGTAACTGCTCTCAAGAGTCAATTGCCAGTTGTGAGGCAGAAAATGCCTGTGTTGAAATCTGATGCGGCCGCGAAGTTTCCGTGGGGGCTCAAGGTCCTTCCGCGCGCTCGTTCTTCCCAGGTCGTCCTCGCCTGTATCGTATATGACATAACCCTTGAGGTTACCGAAGTATTTCTCGGCACTGTAATCAATCCCAATCCCGGCTCCCGCACCGCGCTTGCCGAAATAATCAACAGCAAGCGTACTGTCGACACCTTCCGGCTCCCGCAGTCCCAGAAGGCGTGAGAGGTACCATCGCGACTCAACGCTCATTCCCCAGGTACTATCGTAGCTTGTGTGGACACTT
Organism: uncultured Pirellulales bacterium; assembly: GCA_964444665.1. Lineage (GTDB taxonomy): Bacteria > Planctomycetota > Phycisphaerae > Sedimentisphaerales > CAYZTY01 > CAYZTY01. Next base: position 35,191 of record CAYUIE010000018.1, on the reverse strand, counting down.
TTCAACGGCACATCAGGCCGTTCGAGGTTGCTTCGCACATAAGGCCAGTAAAAAAATGTCAGGTCGCCAAGCTTCGATTCGAAATCGTATATTTGAGCATCATAACTGGCGTCTGAAAGCTGTTGCTCCTTTTCGTCGGCGCCGGTTGTATCCGTTATAATCACACTCGAGGCCTTAAGCGCAATCTGCGGCGCATAAAACTCGCTTGTGCTGAATGTAACATCCTCGGCGGCAAACTTGTTCTGCGCAAGCTGCCTGAGCCTTGCCGCACGAACGTATATCGGTATGCCGCGGGAAGTATCGAATGAACGCAACACAGCATCTACCACCAGCGCCTTCCTGCGCTGAAAATCGTAATAAAGCTCCTCGGCTCGAAGTGTTCTTGGGGCCTCGGTCATAACAATATCGCCCGCCAGATAAATCGCCTTTACAACTCCGCCGGCAAGCAATCTTTCACGCCCGGCCTGTTCGGTTCCTAAAGTTAGCTGCTCAGCAACATAAAATATCACAGCACTGTCGGCCTGAAGCTCGAGTAAATTACCACTTTCATCGAGCCTCTGCCATAAATGAAACCTGCCGACTACAGTCGCAACATCCGTTGCGTCCGGCAGCTTCGTCGATTCAATCCTGGGCTTGCTGCCGCCCACGCCGGCGATATTGACCGGATACTGAAACGCCGGTTTTATTTCTTCCGGAACCTTTGCAGGCTCGGGGACAGGTTTTCTCGGTGGGAAAAGTAACTCCAGAAGCCCCGGCTTTCGAACCTTTTCCTGCGGAGCCTTCGCATAAAGGTCCTGCCCAATGAAAAAAGCCGTGCTTTTATCTTCAGCAGCAAACAAGTCAGGTATGCCCACGAATAAAATTACCGCTATCCGGACAATTAGCAGCATTGTTTTTAAAAACAAAAGCCGATTTTCGCCGTGCCTTCCCCGCCGTCGGTTCGGCCAGCCCGGTTTATTTTTACGCATCCTTTCGAATCCTAAGCTCAATGAATTAACCCAATAATGACATATTTTTCAACGATTATAGCCGTTCAAGCCGTCAAATCCAGTTAAAAAACAACGCGAAATCCCCAACAAAATCATTTTTGCCTTTTATCCTTAATTTTGAACAATAAGAATGATGGCACTCAAACTTGATTTGCCGGGCCCACTGACGTAAATTATTAAAACTCTTATTGAAGGCTTTCAGGATGGCAAAGAGAAACTATTCGAAGTATCAGCAGGATGTAATCAGCAGATATTACGATAATATCCAGAGCATCGCTTTGCAGAAGCTGGGGGAGTTGTTAACCGAGCTTTATCTCGCAGAGGGCCCGACAAAAAAAGAACGACTCTGGCAAAGGGTAAAAAAGGCGATGCAGCAGCTAAAAGTGCCGCCGAAAATTATCGCGCATATTATGGCAAAAAGAGATATCGAGATTCTGGCCAAAAACCTGCAGGACTGGCTGAAGGCTTCCAGGAAAAAATAACCGTAAGGAGCCTTGAATACCAACTAAGCCGGCTTGATGTAAGTCTTATATAACCACAAAAAACCCAGCTTGGAGACAACCTCTGCAATAATCAGGCCGGCAGTGAAACTGAAGATTGCCTTAGGACCTTTGAGGTTGCAGGAAACAGAATAGGCCTTGTACATCAGCGCCACCATCCAGACTGTCATGCACAATACGACAACTAAAACCAAAGCGAAAGGCAATATATCCGCCTGATAAGACGCTCCAAGAGGACAGCTCGTAGAGCACTTATTTGAAATATACACGGAATACCTCTGGTAGCCCGGGGCGAGCGCGACAAGAGCAGTTATAATATGCGGCCAGCGTGCCAGTGCCTGTGTGCCGAACACATCTATTATTCGAAACGAGAACCGGCGCAACAACAAGCCGAAAAGAGTCAACACAACTGCAAGGGATAACCAATTGAGCAGTCCTTCTGCAATGAAAAACCACATTGATACGGCCAGGCCCGTATGCACGTCCAGCACGCCGTCGAAATGAGTGTTGCTGATTGAGCCGAGAACCGAGATAACAAGAAAAACAACCACGCCAAGAAATAGTGCCTTGCCGCCGGCTATAAACTGAAATGGATTAAACAACCACTGCCTTATTCGGGATTTACCCGCGTATTTCTCAACCGCTATTTCCTGATTCATTTTGTTCTTCCTTTCTTATCGAATTGTTATTATTTTTATCCAGCTCGTTCATTCGATTGATTATATCATCGATTCGATTACGAACCGTCGGATAGCTCAGGCCCATAAGTTTCGCCATTTCCTTAAGTGAGCCGCTTACCTTTACAAACTGCAGGACAAATTGCTGGTCGGATTCCGATAAGCTCGCAAGCGCAGGCAGCTCGTAGATGCCCTCAAGCTCCGTTTGGCAATTATCACACAATAGCCGTTTAACCTTCAATCGGCTGTTACAGCTCGGACATATCGTCGGTAGCTTTCTCATATAATAATTCCTTACTTCCTTAAGGAGTAAATAACGATTTTTAGTTCGTCCACAATTGCTGCGTCATTTTTAAAAACTCTGTCGGTCCAGAGGGACTTAACAAAACGCTGTAGCCTTTGCTTGTAGGTATGTAAACAACATTTATTTTGTTTGTTACAAACAGCAATGCCTTTTCACCATTATATAAGCCTGAACCAGCCGGCCGAATAACCCGGTAGACCGACGCCGTTTGTTCTCGCTACAGGACTGTAGTTTTGTTCAATCAGCAGGTTGACTATTTTTATACGCTCTTTATTTATAGAATCCCGTGGTACATCTCTGCCGTAAAGACAGCCCTTTATTTGCAATCCCTCATCAGCCACAACGAAACTGCCCCATCTGGCGGAATAACCGAAGTAACTAAAGAAGCCGCAAATAACTAAAACTATCGTCATAATCACAAAAAAGAAAAGCATCGGAATTGTCGATCGCCCCGGTTTTCTACAAAAATGAATTGCTATAGGAACCAGCGGCACTAAAGCCACAAGAATTATGCCCGCTATGGCTAAATATGTGGCAGTCGTTGCCGGTGCTATCGAAAACTCTTTATGCGTCATTATTTCCACTCCTTAAACATCTAAAGCGGTTATCCGCCAATCCTACCCAAAAACAATATTCAACTTATACTTAATAATATTAAACTATATTTTGATATTGTCAAGTAATAATTTAAAAAATCTGAAGTATATGCCTAACGCACAAGGAAAATATAGCAATTTATAGTAATAATTCCTCCATTACTATGTTTGTATAAGACTTTATAAAATTTTCTAAGTTTTTATTTGACTTTTACCGAAAATGATTACATAATGTAATCATGAGGATAATTACAAGGGCCAGGTTAAGGGAGTTCTGGCAAGAAAGTAGGACGGACGAGCCTTCTTTAAAATATTGGGATGAGATTACCAGTAAAGCAAAATGGGATAACCCAAATGACGTCCGAAAAACGTTTGGAAATGTAGATTCATATAAAAGTAAAAATAGGCTGGTTTATATCTTTAATGTTGGAGGCAATCGAGTAAGGTTAATATGTGATATAAATTTTAAGACACAAATAGTGTATATATTATTTGTGTTGTCTCATGATGACTATAGCAAAGATAGGTGGAAAAAATCGTTATAACCATTATGAAAGATAGGCTAATGATTACAAAGGAAATATCTGAAAAATGGAATAACTTAGGAATTCTTTTAAGACCAATCCACACAGAGGGTGATTACAACCGAGCCATTTCCATTCTTGATAAGCTTGTTGGTCGAACAGATTTAACTAAAGACCAAGAAGATTTTGTTGAAAGCCTTTCTGTTTTAGTAGAAGCATACGAAGAAAAACACGAACAAATAAAATGGGACAATAATCCAATAAAAACATTGCGATTTCTTTTAGAATTCAACAACATGAATGGTTCTGATTTAGGACGACTATTGGGTAACCGTTCTTTAGGCTCTCTGATTCTAACTGGGAAAAGAAATTTAAGCAAAAAACACATCAAAATTCTATCAGAGCGTTTTTTAGTAAACCCAAGTCTATTTTTATAATTGATACCATCTTTTGTCTATTTGTTCGTTGGTTTATAGTACATCAGCCGTTTGCCTTTTGCGTCTTTGATTGCGGTCAAAATACGTTCCCCATCGTCAACTTTACGCGTCATCCATCTAAATTCAAATTCACTCAAGTACCAACATAAATGTTTTTAACTACTGAGTGGAAGTAATATGGTCATTTATAGCGAGACCCGTCATGCAAGCAGGAGTGGATATAATCCCGACACAAATGTCGACGGAATAGTAAACCTGCTGGATTTTGCAATCCTGGCAGACCATTGGCTGGAAGGGGCTGCGCTATTATGAAATGCGTATGCATTTTCAGGATATGCCGATTTCAGGACGGCTAATAGCAGATAAGAGATTCTACTGCGTACTGCTGTAGCTTTGCCCGGCCATTTAATTCGGTAAGCTCGATAAGAAATACGATTCCCGCGACCTGGCCCCCTATTTTTTCGATAAGCCTCGCCGCGGCTTCCATAGTCCCGCCGGTCGCCAATAAATCGTCAACCATCAGGACCTTCGCTCCTGCTTCCACCGCGTCGGTATGAACCTGCAGTGTATCGGTACCGTATTCCAAATCGTAGGTGATACTCGCGGTTTGAAAGGGCAGTTTACCCTCTTTCCTGATTGGCACAAAACCTGCGCCGAGCCTCTCAGCAACCGCAGCTCCGAAAATAAAGCCCCTCGCTTCAACGGCTGCGACATACTGGATCCCCGCTTCCTGAAATGGTGCGGCCAGGGCATCTATTGATTCGGCGAAGGCCTTCGGTTGGGCCAATAAGGGGGTAATATCCCGAAATAAAATCCCTTTCTTGGGCCAATCGGGAATAGCCCGGATGAATTTGCTTAGTTCAACACTCTGCTCACCCATCCCTGCTCCTGTCTGCAGAGCCCGATACGGCCATAACTTCTATCCCTCGGTCATATGTTCGTAAAGCTTTGTCAGGGCATTGCGCTGGATTTGCCGGACCCTTTCGCGCGTCAGACCCAGCTTCCCGCCAATCTGCTTCAATGTCAGCGGCTCTTGCCCCTCGAGCCCAAACCGCAGGATTAAAACCTCTGACTCGCGAGGATCCATTTCCTTCAGCAAACCAAGGACCCGACCCTCTTCTTCATCGGTCAACATAGCCTGTTCGGGTCCGGTCACCTTATCATCACTTATGGTCTCGCCCAGGGTACGGTCCTCATCGAGTGAATTGCCACGAAATCTTGTAGTAACGGTTTTCACAATCTCACAAACCGCCTTGGCCTTTCTCAGCGAAAGATGCATCGCATCGGCCATCTCCTGGAGATTCGGTGTTCTGGCAAATTTTGCTTCTAATTCATTGGAAATATGACGCCATTGATAAATCAACTCCACCATATATGTGGGAATATGTATAGGCTGTGAGCCCGTAAGCAGCGCCCTTTTTATACTCTGCTTTATCCACCAGGCGGCGTAAGTGCTGAAACGTACTCCGTGATTCGGGTCAAAGCAATCAACGGCCTTGAGCAGACCGAGGTTCCCCTCCTCAATTAAATCAGCCAGACTAAGCCCTCTGCCAACATACTTTTTTGCAATATTCACCACAAGACGCAGATTACTTCTGACCATATGTTCTCTTGCCTGTGGGTCATTTTCATTGATAATCTGCCTGGCAAGCTGCTGCTCTTCTTCCCACGTCAGCAGAGGTGATTCATCAATCTCTTTGAGGTACTCTCTTATGTTTGCGTCAAAAGCTATAATCCGACTCCTATCTTGTCGATTTCGGCCCGTCCCACTGTTTTCACTGAACTCCCATTTTTCAACCTTATAAAACCAACTTGCGAGACGTCCTATTTATTATCGACCAGACTCTTAAAAATATTTAAATACTACGATTTTGAAGCTATAATCACAGCTATAGCGTCTAATTTACAGGATTTGGGATTCCGGCTGTACTCCTCCTGCCCAATACCGCTGCCGCGTATTTATGATAACGGTCAACGACTATCTTGGGGTTCTTTACCGGCTTCGTCACCTTCCGGTTTATCAGTAATGGTTTCGGCTTCAGCGTCTGCCTTATTTTCAGGCTGGGCTTTGTCTTCCTCGTCCAAAGCTGCAATGGAAATGATTTTCGACTCATCTTTGGCTTCAGCTTCGCTCTCGTCGACTGATAACGGTACTTCCTTTGCAAGCTCTTCGGCCGTTTCTTTGGCTATTTCTTCGGCCGTCTCTTTGGCTATTTCTTCGGCTGTCTCTTTGGCTGTTTCTTTGGTTGTCTCTTTGGTTGTTTCTTCGGTTGTTTCTTCCGCCTCTTTCTGCTCCGCCGCCCATTTGACTCTTCGCAAACTTAAGCCGATTTTTCTCGCATCCGTATCAACTCGAAGGATTTTAACTTCTATCTCCTCGTTCTGTTTGACTATTTCCTGCGGTTTCTCTATCTTGTGGTCCGCAAGCTCGGAGATGTGCAGCAGTCCTTCAAGGTCAGGTTCAAGCTCAACAAAAACGCCGAAGTTCGTGAGCTTTGTAACCACACCCTTAACAATCTGGCCGGGTATATATTTCTCAGGAATAGCACGAATCCACGGGTCTTCTGTCAATTGCTTCATACCAAGCGAAATCCGTTGCTTTTTCTCATCGACGTCAAGAACAATACACTTCGACTCCTGGTCCTTTCTTAGAATCTCACCGGGGTGGTTGTATTTTTTCGTCCAGCTCAGGTCAGAGACGTGTATCAGCCCATCTATGCCCGACTCAATTTCAGCGAACGCTCCGAAATTGGTCAGGCCCCGGATTTTCACGGTAACAACCGTGCCGGGAGGATATTTCTGCGACGCAATTGTCCAGGGATTTATCTCGGTCTGCTTGAGCCCCAGCGAAATCTCCTGCTTGGCTCTGTTAACATCCAGAACCACAACTTCAATCTCATCATTCAGATTCAACATATCAGAAGGATGGGCAATTCGTTTGGTCCAGCTCATTTCGCTTATGTGCAGCAGCCCCTCGACACCCTCTTCAAGGCGGATAAAGGCACCATAATTCATAATATTAACAACTTTCCCCTTCACTTTTTTGCCGACCGGATACCTCTGTTCCACACTTTCCCAGGGATTTGGTACCTTTTGTTTTAATCCCAGCGAGACCTTCTCACTGGCCTTATCAACGCCGATGACAACACATTCGATTTCCTGGTCGATACGGACCACTTCAGAGGGATGCGAAATCCTGCCCCAGCTCAAATCGGAAATATGCAACAGGCCGTCCAGCCCTCCGAGGTCGACAAATACACCGAAGTCGGCAATATTCTTGACGATACCCTTACGTAACTGTCCTGCCTCAACTTCCTCAAGAAGTCTTTCCTTGCTGCTGCGTCTGGCTTCTTCGATTAGCTTTCGGCGTGATACTACGATATTGTGGTTCTCGGTATCAATCTTGAGAATCTTGCATTCAATTTGCTGTCCGATGAATCTGCTGATGTCCCCCGGTTTTCTTATGTCCACCTGTGAAGCGGGCAGAAAAACAGGTACCCCGATGTCAACAAGCAATCCGCCTTTAATTCGCCTCGTTACTCTGCCGCTTACAACATCGTTTTCTTTCTTGGTGTCAATAATTCTCTGCCAGCCTTTAATGCGGTCCGCCTTTTTCTTGCTGAGAATGATAACGCCCCCTTCAGAATCGACTTCTTCGAGGAAGACGTCTATCTGGCTTCCCGGCTCAATCTCTTCGGCCTGGTCAAATTCGTTGGCATCGACAATCCCTTCACTCTTAAGGCCGACCTCAACGATTACATCATCTCCCAGACGTGTGACAATAGTGCCTTCCAGGATATTTCCCGGCACCAGCGAATCAACCTTTTGTTCAAGAGACTGTTCGAGAAAACCAACGTCTTCAGCACTAAACATCTCATTAATCTGCTGGTCAATCTTCTCATCCGACAGACCCAATTTATTGATAATATTCCTTGTTACCATAAACGAAAATTCCCCTTACTTAACTCTAATTCTTCTCTCTAAAGTCGCTTCGGCACACTCGCCTTTCTGACAGCCCCAAAACGGCCGTCCATATTTTATTTATACAGAACCTTGATTTATACATATTTCACAACAAAAGTCAAATATAAAAAAAGACTCTCCAATTTGGTTCTCTACTCAGGTACCCGGATAACCACAGACCCGCTGAACTCGGTAAGACAGGTCAATTACACTGAGATTTGCTCGATTCAGAGGTATCAAAAGCCTCCAGATTTTGCACAAACTCGCTAATCACCCAATCAGGTGTAGAGGCACCCGCTGTTACACCTGCGATATTCGAGCCGGAAAGAACCTTTGTATCAAGCTGCTTCCAGTTTTGCAAATGCAGGGTTTGGGGATTATGCCTCTTGCACAACTCGGCCAGCTTGCGTGTATTGGCGCTGTTCAGACCGCCAAGGACGAACATTATATCAACTTTCTTGCACAATTCCACGGCCGAGTTCTGTCTTTTTATCGCCTCTTTACACAACGTGTTTATTATTTTTAACTCAACAAAATCCTCCTGGATTATCATCGCAACGATATTTGCAAAATGCTCCGGACTTTGCGTAGTCTGGCAGACGACCCCCAACTTCCTGTGTTGAGTTAACTTACGCAAGTCGGACGGACCCGTCACCACCAGCACATCATGCGCAGAACCCACAACCGCCCGGATCTCGGGATGGTTCTCGTCCCCAATAATCACGACCTTGTATCCCTGCTTGTCCAATTCCCGCGCAATTTTTTGCAATCTCTTTACCAGAACACATGTCGCATCAACAATATCCAGCCCCCTTTGCTTGATTCTTTTCAACTGCGCCTCCGTAGCCCCGTGTGAGCGTACGAGCACAATTCCAGACGGTACCTGCTCAACATTCTCAATAATTTTGAGCCCGCCTGCCGCCAATTTCTCTACAACCTGCTCGTTATGTATGATGGGACCAAGGCTATACACATCCTTCCTCTCGGCAAGGGTCCGTTCAGCTAATCTGATGGCGTTTCGCACGCCCTGACAAAAACCACACTTTTGCGCAACTAATACTTTCATAAACACTCAAGCACAAACAGTTATTAACGAATCAACTTCTCAATCACTCGTATAATCGTAAGGCTCTTTGCCCTGTTTTATTCTGCACTCGTTTTGCATCTTCCTGAGAGTATCGGTAAGTAGGGCTGCAAAACCTTCGTCCCCTAATTGTTTTACCTGTTGCGGGGGTATTAGGCCGCCGAAGCAAATGATTATTTTGCCCGGTGAAAACAACTTCCTGTTCCTGGGCCAGCATTCGAAAGCGCCGTCAATCACCGCGGGAATAACGGGGCTTTCGGACCGCCGGCTCAAAAGGCCGACACCCGGCTTCAAAGCAGATATTTTACCATTGCTCGTTCGCGTTGCTTCCGGGAAAAGACAGACGGGCTGGCCGGCCTTTAGTTTCTCAATGACCTTCTTAATGGCCGACAAATCCGCGCTGCCCCGCCGGATTGGAATCACTCTGATGGAAAGAAGCAGCCTTCCAAAAATCGGGTTCTTAAACAGACTATCTCGTGCTAAATAATACAATCGGCGTTTCAGTGAAATACCACAAAAAACCGGGTCAAGATAACTCTGGTGGTTACATAACAGAACAAACGGCCCCTCGAGAGGAACGTTCTGGCGCCCATTGACCCGCATCGAAAAAAAAACACGGCAAAAAACCTTGCACAACCACCGGCACAAATCGTGCCAGCTATTCTTTATTCTTTCTTTGAGCATTTTTCTTCAACGTGACGGAGCAATTTTTCGACCACCTGCTCTATTGCCAGATTGGTCGTATCAATAATAATCATATCATCCGACGGCTTCAGCGGCCCGACCGCTCTATTTCGGTCGGACTCGTCTCTTCGGCTAATTGCGCTGCGCACCTGGTCAATACTTACCCTATCGCCCTTTGCCGAGAGTTCCGCTTGTCTTCTCCGCGCCCTTTCGTCAATATCCGCCGTCAGGAAAAACTTCACGTCCGCATTTGGAAAAACCACCGTTCCCTGGTCCCGACCCTCCGTAACGATTTTGGGACAGTCGGCGGCAAAATCTCTCTGCAGGGCAACAAGCCTGGCTCGAATTGTCGTAACCGAGGCTATGTTCCGGGCATTTTCAGTAATCTCGCCCTTACGCAATTGTTCGGTAACATCCTGCCCGTCAATATGTACCACCATTCTGCCGTTTTCATCCCTAAATCGAAAATCAGTCTTCTCCATTACTCCCAGCAGCTGCCGTTTATCGCTCAAATCCGCACCGGCCCAAATTGCCGCAAGGGTAACGGCACGATACATAGCGCCGGTGTCAAGAAAAGCAGCACTTATCCTGCCGGCCAACATCCTGGCAATAGTGCTCTTGCCACTGGCCGCAGGTCCGTCAATTGTAATAATCAACTCTGCCAATTCAGCCGCTAACCTCATTCATAAATTTAGGCTGTGCTCTTCTATCCACTTTCACAACAACAATACTGGTATCGTCAATCGCTTCCGCCAGGCCAACGAATCTCCGTCGGTATCCCAGAATGCCATCTACCATTTGCCTGGCCGAACCCTTGACAAACTTTTTCGCCACCTCAAGGAGTCTTTCTACGCTCCAAAGCTGGCCGCTGAAGTCTGGAGCGTCAATCAGGCCGTCGGTATAAAACAACAGGCAATCACCATCCTTCAGCTGGGCGGTCCCAATTTCATACTCGGCATCAGGTAATATTCCCAGAACAAATCCGCCTTTTCTTAATTCGGTCACGCTGCCGTCCCTCAGCAGCAGGCCCGGCTCATGTCCGCAATTACAATAAGTTACACTCATATCATCCGGCTCAATTGTCGCATAAAATAGCGTGATAAACTCGCCTGTGCTGCATTGCTCGATTGCGGCCGCGTTCAGGCCGTTAATAAGCTCCCGAATCGTGTGACTTTTCACTCCGCCGTGTGAATATCCGCGAAGAGTCCCGCGAAACATACTCATCATAATCGCCGCAGGCATTCCTTTGCCGATGACGTCTGCAATAACAACCGAGAGACCTGTCTGGCCGACGGGTAAAAAATCGTAAAAATCCCCGCCGACGTCAAAACAGGGCTTGTAGACTGCGGCTATATCCAGGCCGGGTATGAGCGGCGGTTTCTGAGGAATCATCCGCCGCTGAATCACGCCCGCAAGCCGGAGCTGCTCGGCCATTCGAGCGCCTTGAAGAGCCTGGGCATAAAGCTTCGCATTGGTGATTGCCACCGCGGACTGAGAGGCAACGGCCCGGGCATGGGCAATATCTTCATCATTAAAACTTTTCAGTCTCGGCCGATACAACCGCAGAACACCGATATACCGGCCTTTAAAGAACAAACCAATTGTCAGCTGGCTGACTAAGCCTTCTTTTTTTGCCGCCTCCCTGTACTTGACCCTGCCGTCAACGCGCATATCATCCAGCACCACGGCCTCGCCTTCAAAGGCCGCTTTAATGACCGTGTCATCTTTGGAAACCTGTCCTTTATTCTGATACTCCTCGCTAAGGCCAAAGGTGCTGCGCATCTTCAGCTCCCCCGTATCATCGTCCAGCAGTCGAATTGAACAGGCCTTGGCACCCGTGATTTTCACGGCCGCCTGCGCCAGCTTGTCCAGCACCTCCTGGAGCGAAAAATCACCGGCCACAAGCGTTGTGAGCTGGTAAAACTGCTCATCTATTTGAAGCTGTTTTTTTGTCTTCTTTGCCATAGTAACAATGTATTAAAATCGGGAATCCCCAGGATTATACTCCGCCGAACTGTATTTTGCATAGATTTTTCAATCCGGTATGGTACTATGGAATACCTGATATGCAAGACATTGCCAAACACATTTTCTTCTCAGGGCGGGTACAGGGCGTAGGTTTCAGGTTTACCGCACACCGAATTGCCAACAACCTCGGCTTAACGGGTTTCGTTCGCAACCTGCCGGACTGCAGGGTCGAGATGCTTGTGCAGGGCAGCCCAGCCAATATAGAAATCTGTCTCGAAAATATCAAACAGACTTTCAGCGGCTATATCAAAGAGACCCAAATCGAGGAGATCCCTATAGACTCTCAATACGAACGTTTTGGCATCCGGTTCTGAGTAGTAGCTAAATATTTATTTCAACGGCCAAACGAGCAGACTAATAACTATCAAACAAGGCCTTCACTTCATCGGCGCTTAATGCCCGGTTATAAATACGGGTATCATCTATCAAACCGTTGTACCAACGGTCTGCAAACTCAGAATTTCCTCCTATATAAACATTGGAAGTATCCGTGTTTATAGAACCCGTATGATAATTGGTGTCTTTTAACTGTCCGTCAATATACAATCTGACCTCATTTCCATCGTAAGTTCCCGCCAAATGGTGCCAGAGGCCATTAAATGCGCCATCCACAGGAAACTCCGCCGCGTACCAGTTTGCATCATAGATAAAAAACTCTATATTATTGTCCCAGCGGTGTTTTATCGCGTAACTATGGTCGCCCTTGGTCACATAGGGATTATGTTCGTCGTTGCCGGAATCGTTTGTTTTCACCCACGTTGCGACCGTTATCTTGTCGGTTATATTAAAGATTGGGTCATTGCTGCAGTGGACATAATCGCCGTCGCCGTCGAAGAAAAGTGCTTTACCTACCCGGCCGGACGTCCAGCACGGGTCACCGATGAGAATGCCGTGGTTGCCGTAGCCTGAGTGGTCGAGGGCCGTTCTGCCCGCCTCGTCCAGCTTCCAGTGTGCTATCAGGTTAAGCCAATAGCGCTCCCAGTAGGAATCGCAAGCCGGATTATTTGGGTCCGTGCATCCCAGCCAGAGTTCGGAAAAGAGCGCAAAATCACGGAAGTCCACATAGCAATCATAATTGAGGTCCTGTTGTAAATACACCGTGCCCGGAGCACCGCAAATATTCGGGTCCGCAGAGAAAATGTACTCACCGGGATTCGGATAGGGTAGCTGCCCTTCCCAGTTAAGGTTAATCTCAACCGAATCACCGAGATTGAACGGCCGGATATCCAAATCTTCGGTCATCCATTCTTCAAACTCCCACAGCGAATTGGAATCCAGGCACCCGTAAGTATGGCCGAAACGAAAATTGCCCGCGAAACAAACTCCATTCGGGTCTTCCTTCCGCTCCAGCAAGAAACGGTGAGATTCAGGGTCCTGGAAATAGCTATATTGACACTGGAATCGGTTTTGGCTGACAAGCATCGTTCCACAAGGGTCACTAAACAAATCAAAGCTGCCAACAACATAGCCCCCGCATATATAGGGCGAATTAATGTCCGGAGCATTTGGTGTTTCCAGTGTCTCGCCATAACCGGGCTCGGGTACGTTGGGCGAGATGGGGTAGTCAAAGTACACATTACTGTAAGAAAAACTCTGAGAGTTTCCAACTTCATCATAATCTACACACAAATTACTTGTAATCGTTACCCATGTACACTTCGGCACCGGATTATCACTGAGGTTATAATGGATTCTCATCTTTGTGGACGTGAAGGGTATCTCGAGTGGGGTATTGTTCGTTGCCCAGTCTATCGAGCCGCTCCAGCTACGAATATCAGAGCTTGCAGTCATATCATAGTGCAGGGAAACGGCACTGATATTATCTGACTGGTGAATCTTTCGGCTGCTGGTAATCCTCTGAGTCAGCTTATGTCCGCCGGGATTGTCAACAGACCTTAGGGTAATGAATCCTTTGACAAAGGCATGGTTGCCGGGTGTAAGTCTGTAATTGAAATACCATCCGTTTCCCTCATTGTAATAGCCGGGATTGGGATTGCTGAAGCTATCCCAGGTGTATGTCTGAATATTTCCGTCCCAGTCCGTGTCGGAATCCGTAACCTTAACCTTTGTTTGGGTACCGCCGTAATAATCGCCGCTGTCGTCACCCCAGCAGGTGATGGCATGTCCGCCATCAGCGCTGCCGCCTGCCGTCTTCCGGGGCCAGCTAATACTCAGACCTATGAATGTACAGTCCCGTAGTTCATCGTGCATATATGTGGGAAGATTATAAGGGTCACATGGCTTTAGTTCTTTCCAGCCCCAGTAATCACAAATAGTGTACGAATTAGTATCCTTACATGTGTTATGTTTGGAGCCTAACCACCACTCTATGGCCTCATCCGTCCACCCGCCGATTATCACGCCATACAGGAATATACAATGGTCCGTCATCTCCTTATAAATATCATCTGCCCGAGCCTGAACCGTAGAGCCGTCTCCATAGCCTGCAGCGGCCAACATATTTGCCGCACTTGCCATCCAGCAACTATCCTCATCCTCGTGGTCGTGGGCGGATTTGTCCACGTCCGGCACAGTGTCCATTTTCTGCCAGTCCGCCAATGACAATCGCGGCTGAAATATGAATAATCCCACCAACACCAATGTACCTACAATAATATCTATCCATCTCTGTTTCGTTTCCATTTTTTCCCTTTCAAAAAATAGTCTATAACGGTGCTTCCTGCGCGTACCGAAAGAAAGCCGTAAAATCTCGAATAATTACGATAAAAATCATATGCATTCTTCTCATTCGAGTGCTTAATGAGCAGAGGAAGGTAATATAATTCTATTTTTTATATACACTGTCTGTCAACAATTTTTTTGAAATATGATATGATGCACTCACGCACTTACTAAATAGGAACGATAAGACATTCTCTACATCCGAAGCAATAGACTGAGAACCTTATTTCAACGGCCAGTCGTAAGGACAATAATAAAGCCATTCATAAACAAACAGCTCCAAGTCAAGCAAGTCGATAAAATTATCCTCGTACAGGTCGGCGGGCAGGCCAATTCCTGCCTGGAGCCAGTATTGTGCGAACCTTGCAAAGAGGTGGAAATCAACCGTGCATAAAGGCTCACCGGGCCAGAATCCGCCAAGCACCTCATAATCACCGCCAGCCGAGTATGCCGCGTCCGGCTGACCAATTGTACCCATAACCGTGTATTGCCCGCCGCTGCTCGTCCCGCCGCCACCGTCAATCGTACTCCATTTCATAATGTAATCGCCGCTGCTTTGCCTTATCGTAGACGAAGCCACCAGCAAGCACACAACTATAACTACTTTCCACGTGTCTCTGAAAATCTTCTTATCGAAATCATTTTGTCTCATTTTTACCACTCCTTTGCGCTAAAAAGAAAAGATGGTTTAGTTGTACACCCAAATTCGAATACGAACATACTCTACGTCGGTGTCTTCGTGCATTCGATAAACTGCGATCGTACTTGTGGTGAGATTTTGACAGAACGCTCCGCGGTTACCAATGCTGCTCACATGGTATCGGCCAATCCCCATATTATGGATGCCCGAACTCGCAGATTTAAATTGCATGTCAACCACATAATTGTCTACATTACCACCTATATTGTGGTCTAATGTCACCAGGTATCCTGCACTAATTGCTGTCCAACCGCTGTCGTACGCTGGCCTGGGAAAAGGAGCGCCATCGCTACCGGAAGTAGATGAAATATTGCCCTTGTAAGCGCCGGTAACTTTCAAGTCGCCATCAACATCCAGCTCGGCCCCGGGATTCGTCGTGCCGATTCCAACATTACCGCCAGCAAAATCTCCATAAATCAGGACATTAGCATCGGCTGCGTTATTTGCGATGTAGAGTTTATTTGAGCCGGTTTCATTATAGCCGGCCTGGTAGCCCAAAAAGACATTTCCGCTGCCCGTGCTATTCCGGCCGGCAGCAACGCCTATCGCTGTATTATTGTTGCCTGTGGTATTGGAGTAAAGGGAACCTGCACCAATGGCTGAATTTCGGTGACCGGTGGTGTTGGTGTAAAGGGCCTGGTGCCCCATTGCTGAATTTTCGCAGCCCGTGGTGTTGGAGTAAAGGACGCCTGCGCCCCCTGCTGAGTTGCTACTGCCCGTGATGTTGGCATAAAGGGCCTGATGACCCATTGCTGAATTTTCATAGCCCCCTGTGTTTAAGTTGAGAGCTCCGACACCCATTGCTGAATTGTAGAAACCCGTAGTGTTTAAATTAAGGGCTCCATAACCCACTGCCGAATTGTAGTAACCCGTAGTGTTACTTATTCCTGCGTATTGGCCCACGAAGATATTCCCGGTTCCGCTATTGGAGAGGATGGTTTGACCATCCAGTTTATAGCTTTCGCTCGAATTGATGTGCCCGTTTGCATCCAGTATATAGATAGGATTCGTAGTTCTGATGCCTACGTTACCCGATACATTTGAATACATATCATTTCCTGAAATAGTCCATCCCGAGTCAGCACCGCCCCCACTGCCCGCTGTTTTCGCATACATGGCATAAGGTGTCGGTGTAACCGGCTGACGGGGCTCAAGTTTAGTATATTCACAAGGGTCGTTTTCCTCGCCTGGCCGGACGCTAATTTCCAGCCAGCAGGCATAATCGTCGAACACACTTCCGAAATCCAACTCAACGGTAAAGTAACCATCAATTACATCAACCTCAGGTTTGTTGACATCGTTGCTTAACTGGTTGCCGGCGGAGACCGCATCGAAAAGCTTAAACTGAAAGTCATACGACCCGTCGGCTACATCGTTGTTGTCTATCAGCCGACCCTGATATGTAAATCCCGTCCCGATTGGCGATTTCTTAAGGGCCAAGCTGTGAGATTCGCCTCCGGCAACGGCTACAAAATCGCTTCCTGCCGGCGGCGTAGCTTGGCCATCGCCGTTAAAACCCCAGCCAACAATAGAGCCGTCCTGTTTTAAGGCAAGACTATGAAACGCACCTCCGGAGATGGCGACAAAATCGTTTCCTGCGGGCGGCGTAGCTTGACCATAATTGTCCCTGCCCCAGCCTACAATCGAGCCGTCGGCCTTGAGCGCTAGACTGTGTATGTCGCCTGTGGCAATGACAGTATAGTCATTTCCAGCCGGTGGTGTTGCCTGGCCTTCGTCGTCGTTACCCCAGCCGACAATAGAGCCGTCCTGTTTTAAGGCGAGATTATGAAACGCGCCTGCTGCGATGGCGACAAAATCGTTCCCTGCGGGTGGCGTTGCTTGGCCTTCGTCGTTGTTGCCCCAGCCGATGATAGAGCCGTCCTGTTTTAAGGCGAGACTATGAAACGCACCTGCTGCGACGGCAACAAAATCATGCCCCGCGGGCGGTGTAGTCTGGCCATCGTTATTTCTGCCCCAGCCCACAATCGAGCCGTCTTGCTTTAAAGCGAGACTGTGCCGCCCGCCTCCGGCGATGGCTACGAAATCATTTCCAGCCGGTGGCGTGGCCTGACCGTAATCATCTCTGCCCCAGCCCTCAATCGAGCCGTCGGTCTTAAGCGCCAGACTGTGGCCATTGCCTGCAGCGATGGCAAAGTAGTCATTTCCTTCGGGGCAGTCGATTTGGCCATTGTAGTTATTACCCCAGCCGATGATTGAGCCTGCAAATGCTGCCTGCCCAGTGCAGATAATCAGGCCCAAAATCAGAACTGTTAATATTCTTCCCTTTTTCATCTTTCCATCCTTTCAAAAGACTCTTTATATTTATGGTCCCAATCCGTTTTCTATGGCATTTTTCAGCATCATTTACCGCCTGCTTCTACGGTCTGTAGGTGACAAACTGGAAGTTTGCCTGTATTGGGTTGCTGCTGAGGTTCCAGAGTCTGACAAGTAGTTTGTTGCTGGTACTATCGGTGGTTGCGATGCAGGGTGTGCCGCCGTTTACCGTGACTACGGTGGTAAACGAGCTCCAGAAATATGGCTCGCCGGTGATGGTGATTTCGTACCATTGGTTCGTGCCGTTCCAGGCGGACGTAACATTGGGAGTGCCGGAAGCCTTGGTTCCGTTGGAGTTGACTGTTGCGTAGGCAACAGGAGCAGCCCGGCTGGAGGTACCAGTGGTGAAGGCTTTGGTGATGTCGCCGGTGACATGGAGGTCGCCGGCGGTTTCCACGCTGCCGTTGAAATAGCCTGCCCTGCCGCCGCCGGAGGCCTCTCCGTAGACGCCGATGCCGTCGGTCCCGCTGGCATCGCCGTGGACGCCGTGTCCGTATCGGCCCAGCGCCCGGAAGTATCCGCCGTAGTTGGTGACGTCGTCGCTGTTGTTGGCACGGCCGTAGAAGGCATAGGAATTCTGGCCGGAAGTTACGCTGTAAACGCCTCGTCCGTACTGGCCTGCGGCGCGAAAGTATCCGCCGTAGTTGGTGGAAGTGCCGTTTCCGTCAGCGAAGCAGTAGATTCCGTAGCCGGTATCGCTGTTGGTTTTGAAGTAGCCGCCGTAATTAACGCCGTCACCTGTGGCCTCTCCGTAGACGCCGTAGCCGTTTTCGCCTGTGGCCTTGCCGAAGACGCCACGGCCATAAGTTCCGGCGGCCTCAAAGTAACCACCGTAGTTAGTGACATCGTTGGCGTCGACGGCGTAACCGGCGACGGCCCGGCCGCCGGGCAGCGTCGTGGTGGACTTGACGGTTCCGGCGACGGTAAGCTTTTCATCGGGGCTGGCGGTTCCGATGCCCACATCACCGGTGGTCGTGCCGCCTGAGCCTGGCCCGACAAAAAAGGTGGGGATAGAGCTGTTGAAGCCTATGGCGAGGGAATTAGCGGTAGTATTGGTGAGTCTTACGCTGTTATTGACGCCGGTTCCGATGACAAAGGCCGAGCCTGCAGGACCCGAGTCGAGGTATTTTCCAATCGCAGTGGAATAATTACCGGTAACATCGAGGCCGGAACCGATAGCGGCCGAGTAATGGCCGGTGACATTTATCTCTTCACCCAGCCCGTATGAGCGATTGCCGCTGACTGCAACACTTGAGCCTACACCAAGAGAATAGAAGCCGACGGCAGTATCATCCCACTCTGAGTCGGCCTCGATACCGGCGCGCAGTGCCATCTTGGACTGGTTCCAGAAGAGACGCCCGCCGTTATAGGCCCCGTAGAAACTGACGTCATAGCCGGAGTTGTTCTGGCCCACATTCACGGTCCCGCGGACATCGAGTTTTGCGGAAGGGATAGTGGTGCCGATGCCGACATTGCCGCCGGGGATGCCGTACATATCGCTGCCGACAACGGCCCAGTCACTGTCGGCGCCACCGGTGGGCGTCTCCCAGGAAGCCAAACCATTGTCATCGGAGGTCAGCACCTTGCCCAATCCGGGTGAGCCGCCGGTAATCTTGACCTGGCCGTCGACCTCAAGCTTTGTTGACGGGTCCAAAACTCCAACGCCCACGTTCCCGTTCGGATGGACCGAGAGTCGGTTGTCACCGCCGGTGGTAAGATTGATTCTGTTCTGCAGGCCGTTTATGTATAAGTCACCAGCATTTGCCTTTCTGATTCGGGCATTTGGGACGTCGGAAAACCTGAATTCCAGAACGTCCTGATTTCCGGTGTTATTGTTGATAACAATGGCGGGTTTGGTGGTAAAATCATTGTCAAAGTTGACCTCAAGAGGTGCAGCAGCGGCGGCGGTACCGATGCCGACGTTGCCCTGGAAATAGTTTCGTCCTCCTTCAAAGTATCCGGCATAGCCGTCATTGCTGCTCGTCTTCCCGTGTACTCCAATATTAGTCCCTGTTGTAGACGAAGCCCAGCCGTAAACGCCTTTGCTGGACGTGCCTCCGCTGGTACTCCCGATTACTCCTATACCATTGCTTCCTGAAGCAGAGCCATAAACACCTACGCCATTTGTGCCTGTACAGGAGCCGGCTACACCCCGTCCTTGGCCGCCAGATGCCCTGAAGTATCCTCCGAAGTTGATGGAATCTGCTGTATTATTAGCAGCGCCATAAACGCCCCGACCTTCTCCGCCCTCTGCCTGAAACATGCCACCAACATTCATTACATTTCCCGTGTCATTTGACCAGCCCTGCACACCGCACCCACTGCTGCCTGTAGCTTGACCGTAAACAGCATTACCTGATGTATTTGAATTAGAAGCGCTAACGCTTAAAGTGTCGCTCGATATGACTTCCAGAGTACCCAGGACGTCAAGTTTAGCCGATGGAGTTGTTGTTCCGATGCCGACATTGCCTGCACTATCGATGACCAGCCGTTCTACACCATTCGTTGCCATACTATGTTTTTGAACAGCTACATCCCAGCCGTATAAAAAATCACCGGTCCCAGGTGTATTGTACACGAGCACATTGTCATTCAGATAGTAATAATCGGTAGCGTTAATCCCCCCAGCCACATCTAATTTTTTACCCGGACTCGTTGTACCGATGCCTACATTGCCGGAGGGGATTGAGTACATATCGTTCCCGGAGACCTCCCAGTCGCTATCAACGCCTCCACTTCCCGCAGTCTTTGCATAAAGGGCGTAGGGCGTTGGCGTTACTTCCTGACGTGGGTTAAGGACAGTATATTCGCAAGGGTCGCTCTGCTCACCCGGCCGAACACCAATCTCCAGCCAGCGAGCATCTCCATTAAATGCGTCAACATCGTTGAAATCCAGCTCCACTGTAAAATAGGCATCGATTACATCCACATCAGCTATGTAGACGTCGGTTCCTATTTTGCCGCCTGCAACTTCGGCATCGTAAAGTTTGAATGTAAAGTCATAGAGACCGTTGGCTACATAGTTGGCGTCGTAGAGGTGCCCCTGATAGGTAAACGCCGTCCCCATCGGCGCCGCCATGCTGAGTCCAGGCCAAGTGAGAATCAGGCCCATAGCCAGAACTAAAACTGTTAACATTTCACCACGATGTGACCTCGATTTTGTAGTTTCCATTTTTCTATCCTTTCGAAAATTATTTGTGTTTTCCGGCATACTCTGCGCGCACGAAAACTCCGCCGCAAAGTTTCACATAATTGTTTTGAGGAAATTATACGCTTTCTTCTCATTTGAGTACTGCACAAGCGGAGAAAGGCAATCCTTATTATACACTTTTATGCCCACGCTATCAAGAATATTGTTTTTGAAATACGATATGGCCACGGAATATGCGATGTGTTTTTCTCTGAGGCAAGCTGACCTGGGAAAGTTACAGACTTTCGTATCTTACAATTGCGCGGTAGATACCGTTGATTCGCTCCCCGGTGACAACCATCGGCGGGTATTTTTCATTTCTGGGCTGCAGACGTACGTTGTCATCATCTTCAAAAAATGCCCTTTTAAAAGTCGTCTCGTGCGGGCTCTTGAAGCGGACAAAACAATCATCGCCGTTGCGAACCTCCGCGGCAGGTGAGAATATTACAACATCACCTTCGCGGTACTTCGGCTCCATCGAATCACCCACAACACGAACGGCAAAAGCATTGGGGTCATGCAGGTCCGGACAACGCACATAATCCTCGGCCACGCCGACCGGGTAATCCAGGTCGTCAAAATCGGTCGGATAGCCGGCTGAAACCTTGTTGATTACCGGCACTAATCGGCCGGGGCTGAGTGTACCCTTGCCTTGACCGGTCTCTGCCAACAGCTCATTAAGCCGGGTAGAATCGCTTTTGCCTTCAAGAACGTCCTTCAGCAGCCGGCGAAAACGCTGATTCTCCGCCTCCGACGATTCAAATTGCTCCCGAATATCGGCGGGCATACGTTCCATATGGGCCATATGCAGAAGTGTACCGGGTTGAAACTCAAGAATTCGCTCAAGCTGTTTAAGTAATTCATCCGACGGGGGATTCCTCACCTTGCCGGTCTCCACGGTTGATAGATAAGGCTTGGAAAAACCACTGCGTTGACTGACCTCATCAAGCGTCAGATTCATCTGCTCACGCTTTTCCCTGAGTATCCGGCCAAGTGACATATACAAATGTCTCCTATAAGGCTATCCGGTCAGTTTACTTCGATAAGCTGATATTTAGTACTGCCCAGCCCGATAAGCTCGGCGTGCTCAAGCTGTGGACTCGGGTCAAGTTTATCATTGCCCGCCAGCTTCGCAAACTTTTTTCCCCCGGCCTTTTCAACTAAATCAAGCGCCGCCTTATCCACCGCAACGGGGTTCGTTGAGGCTGCTATTCCAATATCAGGTACTATTTTAGGCATATCTATCGTGTCAAAGCAATCGCAATCCGCGGTAACTGAAATTATATAATTGAAGAATACGGCTCTGTCTTCTTTGCCTTTAACCACGCCCAGCGCATGCTCCGCGACACTTTTTTGAAGCTGCTCAAGCTCGGCTCCCCAATCGTGCTTAACCGCCCCAAAGCGGCACACCGCGACACACTCGGCGCAGCCGATGCATTTATCCCGGTCAATATGGGCCTGAATCTCCCCCAGCGTTATTGCTTCTACGGGACAATGTTTGTAACACTCACCACACAGCGTGCACTCGTCACCTATAGTGGGTTTCGTTGAGCTGTGCTGTCTCATTTTGCCTTTTCTGCTCGCGCATCCCATTCCAAGTGTTTTAATTGTAGCCGCCGGGCAGACAGCAAGGTGGCCGGTAAAATGCGCTACCGACAAAATCGACTGACACCTGCAAATATCTCGCGCTATCAGCACTTCTTCGTTTAAAGGGGCGTCAATCTTTACCGGCATCTCCTCAGTTCCAAACAAGCCGTCGCAGACAATAAACGGAATCCCGATAGTCTTGAAGTTGAAGCCGTGCTCGTCGGCCAAAACACTGTGCTCAATCGCGTTGTGCCTTCTGCCGGTATACAGCGTGCTCGTATCAGTCGCAAATGGTTTGGTCTTCAGCCCGAGCAACTCGTCCACGAGCCCCTTCATATACTCGGCTTTGACATAGGTAGTGTTAGGACCCTCACCGACGTGTACTTTTACAGCGGTGAAATCTCCCTTTTTGAAGCACTCTGCAAAACCGCCGGCCTTGAACAGCCTGCGGGCCTTGGCTGAAATACTCTTGGGACCATCCTTCACCGCCGCCTTAATAAAATATACTTTGGAAGCCATAACTAAAATATTATAGTGCCTTTCCATATTCCTGCAAGAAGATTAAGTTTTACACGGCCCGCCGACTAATGCGTGATACAGCTTGATTTTAACTATTATTGATGTTATAATACACTCTGAATAAACCTAATCCTTATATAGACCACATTTTGTGATACCGAAATCGTTAACCGGATTAATCCAAAACAATGGCTAACAACATACAAGAGCGAAATGAGATGAAATCTCTAATGAGAGACCCGTTGAGGCGAGGTCACATCTTACCTGTGGTTCCCGTGGTATTTTTCGGCGCGTTTTACCTTTTCCTATGGTTGTATGTTCAGCCTCAGCTTGTCTATCATTATTTCGAGATATCCCGAAAGAGCCCGTTCTTCGAAACCGGCCGGCTGTTTCTGCAGAATTGCCTCAGTTATCCCAGTGGACCGAGTCAATATCTGGCCGCATTTCTCACACAATTGTGCTATTTTCCCTGGCTCGGTGCCCTGTGTATCACTCTGATTGCCTGGGGGATTTACCGGCTTACCGTATCGCTTACAGCTGTTTCAACAGACAGCCTTTGGCGGATTATTTGTTACATACCGGCTCTTTTAACATTGATGATATGCGGCCGGTACGATAACCCACTGAATACCACGGTGGCGGTATTGGTCGCCGCTTTTTTCTCGGTTCTGTATGAAAAATCTTCTCTGCGCCTCGGACCTTCGCGCGCAGTTCTATTCCCGATAGTCTGCGGTTTTGTCTATTATATTGCCGGCAGTGCGGCTTTGATATTCGTGACTTTAACTGCGCTGTGTGAGTTTTTTCACCGACGCAAACCGGTTTTCGGTATGCTTTATCTTTTGCTCGGGGCGGCTGTTTGCTGGCTTCTGGGGTTCTATGTTTTCGAGCTGGATACAAGCGAAGCGTACCTGTACGCAAGCCCTTTCAATCCGATAAGGCAGAACAGGGAAACGGAAAATTGGGCAAGAGCGCTCAAAAGTGCTTTATTCGTTGTTCTGCCTGTAATTGTTTTATTAGTTAACTCAGGCAGGAGACTGGCTGAAACCAGAGTTTCTTCACATCAACTCAGGCGGCGTTCGCGAAACAATTCTCCGGTTGTAAAAGAAACCTCATACCACTTCTACCGTGGCAGGCTCAATTGGGGAATACAAACAGCGATGCTTGTAATCATTGCTGTACCGAGTGTTCTGTTTTCATTCGACCAACAAACGAAGAAAACGGTTCAGGTGAGTTACTTTGCCTGCCGGAAGATGTGGCCGGAGGTGCTGGCGACGGCTCGAACTATCAGCCTGCCCAGGTATACTCCATTTTGTGGTCACGCGGTCAACCGGGCGTTGTATCACACCGGGCGATTGGGGGATGAGATGTTTGCCTGGCACCAGGACAACAGTACAGCGGATCTGGTCTTCAGTTTGGTCAAAGGCGGTAATGTTGTCTTAATGGAACGGGTTGAAATATGTATGGAACTGGGACTTGTCCATGTGGCCGAGAAAATTGCTCACGAATTCCTTGGATGGTCGGACGACAAGCGTCCGTTTGTTCTTAAACAATTTGCGCTGTTATACATTGTAAAAGGACAAATCGAAACAGCCCGTGTGTCCCTGAGGGTGTTGAGCAAAGATTTGATATATGGCAGGGAAGCGAAAGAGCTCCTTCGGCGTCTTGAAAGCGACCCCGGGCTTGAGCATGATGAGCGTATTCGGCACCTTCGTTCGGTTATGATAACCAAAGATTATGTCTATAGCGCTTACAACGAAGACCACTGGCTGGAGGAACTCCTGCGCAAAAATAGGTATAATAAAATGGCTTTCGAATATTTGATGGCCCATTATCTTCTGACCAGGCAACTGGATAAATTCGTAGAGAACCTGCCCCGCCTTGACGATTTCGGCTACAAAAGCATTCCTCGACATTACGAGGAGGCAGTTATGCTTTATATGGGTCAAACACGGAAAAAAGTTGATTTGGGCGGCCGTAAAATAAACCCTGAGACGGAAAGGCAATACTTTGAAATGAACAGACTCGGTAAGAAGTTCGGCTACGATAAGAAAGCTGCATGGCGGGCCTTGGCGCCGAGGTTCGGCCGGACTTACCTTTTCTACTTTACCTTTGGCTCTTCAGGAGTAATGCAATGAAAAAACGGCATTTCTGCCTGATAGTTTTTTGCCTCGGTGTTCCTTTGATTGCGGCATTGGGATTTACGCTGCGAAAAGGACCCGCAGAGCCCAAAGATTATACACTGGTTGACCGGCCGGCCAAAATAAGGCCGGATTATACCCGCATTGTCATCCCTCCCAACATAGCGCCTCTGAATTTTCTTATCCTCGAGCCGGGCAGCAGGTATTTAGTCAAAATACATTCGGCAGCCGGTGGAATTATCAGTGTTTCCGGCAGAAAAAATAAAATCAAAATACCCGCAAAGAAGTGGAGGTCGCTACTGAACGAGAACAGGGGCAATGAATTGTTTTTTGATATTTATGTAAAAGCAAGAGACGGCCGGTGGAGTCGATACAACGCCATTACAAACACCATCGCAAAAGAAGATATAGACGAGTATATCACGTTTCGCTGTATGACACCGTCGTCTTACTTCCCCAAGGAAATGGGAGTGTATCAGCAAAATCTCAAGAATCACGACAGGTCGATTATTCTTGACAGCAAAATCTATGGCTATGGCTGCGTTAACTGTCATACATTCGTGAATAACAGTCCTGAGAATATGCTTATCGGCATCCGTACTGTTGACTACGGGGATGGAACGTTATTTGTTAGTAATGGAGAAGTGAATAGAATAGGAGCGAAGTTCGGCTACACGAGCTGGCATCCCAGTGGACGGCTGGCGACATATTCGGTAAACAAAGTTAGACAGTTCTTCCACCTTTCCAGGGAAGAGATTCATGATGTCGTTGACCTTGATTCGGGCATTGTTTATTACCTGGTTGAGAGCCAAACCGTCAAAACGACCGACGCGTTGTCGGATAAAAACCGGCTGGAGACGTATCCCGCCTGGACACCGGACGGCAAATACCTATATTTCTGCAGTGCACCGATACTGTGGGAGAACCGCAACCAGGTACCGCCCGAGAACTACGATAAAGTCAAATATGACTTGAGACGCATCAGCTATGACGTACAAACCGACCGCTGGGGCGAAGTCGAGACTGTTCTCTCGGCCGACCAGACCGGCTTAAGCATTATGCTGCCGCGTATATCGCCGGATGGACGGTTCCTTCTTTTCTGTATGTGTGACTACGGCTGCTTTCCCGTCTATCAGCCCAGCAGCGACCTCTATATGATGGACCTTGAAACCAGTGATTACCGAAAGCTCGATATAAACAGCGAGTATTCCGAGTCCTGGCACAGCTGGTCGAGTAACAGTCGTTGGATTGCTTTTAGCAGCAAAAAACAGGAAGGGTTGTTTACCAGAATCTATTTCAGTTATGTCGACGGGAACGGTAAGGCATATAAACCTTTCATAATGCCTCAAAAGGACCCCGCGTTTTACGATTCACTCTTCAGGGTTTACAGCGTGCCAGAGCTTACTACCGGACCGCTCAAGGTTAACCACAAGCTCCTTGGCCGTGCCGCTCGCAGTTCCCACAAGATTGATATTGATATGCCCATCACGACCGCGACTCCGTCAGCCGCCACAGAAGAGATGGAACCCTGGAGGCGACTATAGTAACTTGCCCGGCTTGCTGTCCAAGGCGCGATATAATTTGATTTGGCTAATCATCTTATCAACGTAAAGATAAATTTTGATTATGTCTATTAGTTGTGTAGGACATTTACTTTGTAGAGGGTCGAATTAATCAGCCGTATAACTCGATACTCTTTGACTAAGGTACATACAGGGACAAGTTAAATGCAGCCGGCTACAAAAAACCTCTCGGGGCGAAGCTGCAACTCACTTTTGGTCTCTGTAGCATTTTTCAGCTTGTTTTACCTTTTCCTGTGGCGGCCGAGAGATATATGCCGAGATTCTAAATCAGTACAATGAATTTACAAGAATCGGCGAACAACTTGGAAATGATAAAAATGCCTTTTGGAACACCTCGGCTCCGCGCCTCGGCCGAACTTACTATTTCTACTATACCTTCGGCATCTCGGGAGTATGACAAAAAAAGATAAGAACACCTCGCAGCGATTTTCTTTTATCCTGCAGACGCCAGATGCTCGATAAGGATTTTCACGCCGATGCCGATAAGCACTAATCCGCCGAGGGCCTCGATTTTATTCTCGAAAATGTGACCGGCCGTCTTGCCGATGTAAACTCCCAGGTATGACAGTACGAATGTTACCACGCCGATGACTATCGCAGCGGTGGCAATCGAATTATTCAGAAACGACAGCGTTATACCCACGGCCAGCGCATCGATACTCGTCGCCACCGACAGGCTCACTAACATCAGCGTATTCATCGGGTCCGGGCGCCGCTCGGCCTGTTTGATTTTGAACGATTCGTAAATCATTTTCACGCCAATCCCCGCCAGCAGGCCGAAGGCTATCCAGTGGTCGTAACTTGCGAGAACCTCTCTTGCCGTAAGTCCGCAAAGCCAGCCGACGACAGGCATAAAGGCCTGGAAGGCGCCGAAGAAAAGCGCGATTCGAAAAACATGGTTTATCTTCAATTGCTTGTACGCGGCACCGCTGGCAATGGAGACCGCGAACGCGTCCATCGCCAGACCCAACGCAATGACTATTATAGTAACCAGGCCCATCAGCTTCTCCGCCTGATTCGATACCACAATCGGCGCCAAACGTCAAGCAGGGTCTT
Organism: uncultured Pirellulales bacterium; assembly: GCA_964444665.1. Classification (GTDB taxonomy): domain Bacteria; phylum Planctomycetota; class Phycisphaerae; order Sedimentisphaerales; family CAYZTY01; genus CAYZTY01. The sequence continues at coordinate 7,616 of CAYUIE010000018.1, read as the reverse complement.
GCATCTTGAACCTTGTGTCTCTTTAAAATTCAGTTCCGCGTATTCGCACTGATATATGCGAGCGGCCGAGTCGTACGCCCTGGCGGCCTCCTCTTCATCATCGAAACGGCCCAGTTTTATCCTCTTAAAGTCATGTTGCATTATGACCAACCATTTTTTGCTTCGTTTCTCCCAGTATATCCCCTTATATTTACTGGATGTCTTGTTCCTATGTCGTCGGCGGTTATAGGTGTTTTGCGTCTGTGTGGCAGGACGAAGGTTCGCTTTGCGGTTATCCAGGCCGTTGTGGTTGATGTGGTCAACGAACATCCCTTCCGGCACCGGCAGGACCTGGCGGTGCATCGTTATAATCTTTCGTTTTCCCCGCCTTTCACACCACCCACTTCGTGTCGCGTAGAATGACCTCTCTTTTCTTCTCGCCTGCCATTTATATTTATTGAGCCGCTCGTAATCATCCGGGTCCACCATCGCGTATTTTCCCTGTGTCAGCGGAATTCTTCGAAACTTGTAGCCGTATCGGATTTTGCGGTACATAAGCGCGACTTGCACCATCGGCCGCTCTATAACCGTCGGTACGTGTATCTTGAAGTTGACCTTAATATCTACCGCGATGCTTCCTGCCCCTTGCCCGTGTCTATCCGTGTTTTCGTCTGTGTTAGTCCGTGTTAAAAAAAACAAGTCCCCCCACTATTGGACGAACTTGCGCGTTTTGTACGAAAAAAATGGATTTTCGGGCCGCCCGAAAAGAGCTAAGTCTTTATGCTGGAATGAATAAAAATTTTTTTCAAAAAGTCCATTTTGGGGTCCCAGACCCCTGCGCGTTTTGTTCGAAGTGGATACCTGCTGTCGCATATTTTTCCACCTATCTTAACACGCAAAACTCCCCTTTGGTGGGTTTTGGGTTCGCCACGGCGAAGTCAAAAACGCATTTTGCCCACCTTGAGCGAGCATAATATGTCGAAATAACCTGAATCTTGACAGCTAATGGTTTTTGAGGACAATGGGGACGATTAACCGATAAATACGAATATCACCCTCCTAACGAAAACTGTTACAAAAGGCCGAAGTTCGAAATGTTACAATTAAAACAACAGATACTTGCTGGCTTTAAAAACTGTGGATATAAAAACGATCTCCTCAGGGAAGATTATATATATTTCGATGGCAAAGAAAGCAAAACTGCAGAAATAGTCGGCTTCAGTCAGCCAACTTATAATTCTTCCACTGCATGCATCGCTGCAATTGATAAGACTAAATTAAATGGGAAAAAGATATCATCATATCAATCGCTTGGATGCCCGGTGCTGTTAGTTTGTGATGATAGAAACTTACAATTCTGGAAAAATGATGGTGCTAATGTAGTGGTTCACGAAGAAGTCGATACGCGAAATGTGACGGGATTTTTTAAAAAATACGAAAAGGATTTTTCACCACAAAGCATTTACGAAGCCAAAACAATCGGTCGTGTAAAGAAAGAGTATCAACTATCATTTGCTGACATCGGCGGTTTAATGGGAATCGTAGAGAAGAAAGAAGGGGAGTATTTATCAGAGCTTACCGAGAGAATAATTGTATCGCTTAAAACCAATTGCACAAACGTTAAAGAAGATAGTACATTTAATAAATGGCTTTTTCAAGCGGCCTTTTGGCTTATTGGAGCCAAGATATTAGCAGATAAAAAGGTAGAACGATTTAAAAATCTAAAAATCTCAAACATTGATGATTTGGTTGAACGCGTCAAAAGACATTATAATGCATCCAAATCACTCGATATTACAAATGTCATTCAAAAAAAGGCTTTTGAAAAAGTTGCAAAAGAAATCGTAGAGCCAGTATCAAGTTTTTCTCATCTTACTATCGAGTCATTGGCTTATGTATACGAAAATACCCTCACAAGCAAAGACACTAGAAAGGTTTTGGGGACTCATGCAACACCTTCATGGCTTGTTAATTATATGGTTTGGGAACTCATTGATTGGATTGAAGCTATCCCACAGGCAAATAGAATTATTCTTGAACCAGCCTGCGGGCATGCGCCATTTCTAACTGCTGGAGCAAAACTATTAAGCTCTCCTCTTGTTTATAATGGCAAAGAAGAAGATAGGCATAAATATCTTAAGGACCATTTGATTGGGATAGATAAAGACAACTTTGCCGAAGAAATTGCTCGATTGGCTCTAACTTTAGCAGATATTCCAAATCCCAACGGATGGAACATTCAGCATTCAGATATTTATGAAGCCAACATTCTGAAAAAAGCTGCTCAAAAAGCCACCATCCTATTTTGTAATCCACCCTTTGAAAATTTTTCACCAAAGAAAAAAAAACAAAGATATGGCAATACTATTATAACTGGCAACAAAGCGGCAGAGATTCTGGCAAAAACATTACCCTATATGCCACCTAACTCTGTTTTTGGAATTATCTTACCCCGGGGTTTTCTGCATAAAAAAAACCTCGCCGACCTGAGAAAATATGTTTTAGATAATTTTGAATTAAGAACTATCTGTAATTTACCTGATAATGTTTTTGCTAAAGCAGGACATCTGTCCACGGTGTTACTAGGCCGTAAAATTAAATCTAAAAAGAAAATTACATACTTGAATATAACTAAAGCTAATCTTGAAAGTTTCAAAAATACCTATCAGGCCGATGAAGAACTGGTCAACAAAGATATATTTTATAAGGCTGAAAACTACGATTTGCGAATTCTGGAACTAAAAGAAATATGGGACTATTGCAAAGAATACCCTAAATTCCGAGAATACGCAATAATCGGCAGAGGGATAGAATATAAGGATTTTGAAAAGTCTGTGAGAAAAGAGAAATTTCCCGGTGCTGTGAAAGGTTATGCTAGCTTTGAAACCTTTACCAAGGATAAGAAGCAAAAAAAAGTGGATATTAATATTACTAAATTGCCTGACTATTACTGGATGAGCCTTAATGCGACCGAAATTTGTAATCCTCGTTATGGTACCCAACGTGGACTTGCTCAGATCATAGCAAGTTATATGAGATCAAGTAGAAGTGTTTGGCGAATCGAAGGCGTGATAGATTTAGCTGGGGACCCTATATCAAATAAATTAATCTCTATTAGGCCAATTCCCCACAAAGGTATCTCAGTATATATTATTTGGGCATTGGTAAATTCCCCATTTACCAACGCTTATATGCATTGCCATTGTATGCGCCAAAATCTTGAAGGGGTATTGAGAGATATGCCGACCCCTTTCGACAATCAAGACTTATCTAAATTAGAAAGCATGGTTAAAGCTTACTTTAAATTATCAGAGCAACACATTAATGTTGCGCTAATAGATGAATCTAAATTAAATGAGGAGAAAAAACAATGCTTGCTTGCTATAGATTCGGAGATAATGCGTCTATATCGTTTACCTCCTCGGCTTGAGAAAAGGTTACTTGACTTTTTTGCAGGTGTTCCTCGAAAAGGTGTGGACTTTAAGTTTGACAGATACTACCCAGCAGGTTTCGATTCCTATATTCCATTACACATATTCATATCAAAGGAATTTGAAAATTCGACAGTTGAAAATGTAGCGAAATGGATTGAAAAAAATCGAACTCCAGAGGTGATAGAAGCACTTAAAAAGGCCGAAGAGGATTATAAGATAGAATAAATGGAAACATATCTTTTCGATACCAATATATGGTCAAAATGGTTTATTGGGGAGCTTTTTGTGACAAACAAAATAGCTCAAATAGATAAAACTTCAAAAATATTTCTATCTTCCATTGTTTGGGGTGAAGTGATATATGGTGCTAAGGCAAACAAGTCATTTGATTTTAAATCATATAGTAAATTTATACATCAACGATCTGAACCTCTAATACTTCCAATTGACAGACATGTTTCAAATGTTTATGGGGAATTAAGAGCATCCCTTTTTGAAAAATTTATTCGAAAAGGTAAAAACAAGCGACCGGAGCAACTAATAGACCCAGAAACGGCAACTAAAATAGGAATCCAAGAAAATGACTTGTGGATAGTTGCACAAGCCGTTACACATAATTTGATATTTGTTACAAATGAAAAAATGCATCGGATTTTTACTGTCACCCCTCAAGAATTTAAACACGAAATATGGTCATAAATCAGTATGAAAATTCAATTTGACACAAACCAGTTATGTATTCACACAACACTTTTCAAACCCTTTTTGCTTGTGCATCCTCCAGTTCGGATTTAATTTTCTTACTACGCCCATAAAGGGCTGCGTAATAATAGATGTGCCTCATCGCGGCCTCCGGATGCAAAGCCAACTAAAAATTCCCCTCACCGCAGCGAGTTCAACTGACGAACGACGAGTCACGAGTGACGAAAAACTACTCTGGTTTTTTCAGCAGGATTCTAATTCGCTGCTACCTTCAGTTCGGAGATTTGTTTATTTCTTCCTCTTGGCTTGATACAGGGCGCAATCCGTCGCTACTCCTGTCGCAGATCCGTTCCACGCGCAGGAGAGCCTCCCAACCTGATCTTCTCCACCTCCAGAATCGCCTTGCCTCCCCTGAAAACCATGACGTTGCCTGTGGACTCGCTTACCGTCACAGCGGTGGCTCTGGTGACAGCAGTGATCCCTGCCGCGGCGTGATGTCGCGCGCCGAGGCCTCGGGGAAGTTCGAACGCTTCCTGACCGGCTGTCTTCAGAAGCACGCCGCAGCTTTCGACAACCCCGTCGCCCCGCACGACGAATGCCCCGTCGATGGTCGAGAGTTCCTTGATCGTCTCCTCGAAACCCCTGTCCATGATGTTCCGTTTCTCTTCGGGGTGGCCACGGAACGGGTTCAGAATCAACGGCCTCGACATCGAGAGTACACGGCTTGCATCCCCTACCACGAAGATCGCTCCCACAGGCTTTCTTTCCCGACCTTCGTTGCCCAGGGTTGTCGCCACCTCTAGGACTCGCTCGATCACCTCAGGCCCGGAGTCCAGGGACGGTTCCTCCTCAGGTTCCAGAGGCGCGAGCATCTCGAACTCACTGCCGACCTCGGTCACGACCAGAGTGTCCAGCGTGCCGCTCGCGGTGAAACCAGAGAGACACACAACGAGATCCCCTCGGGACACCAGACCCTTCGTCAAGGCCATGAAGACGGCGATCTTCACCTGTCCGAGACGGGACAGGGGGACGTCCGGCACGCGAATGAAGCGTGTTCCTTTCTCCTCCTGTTGTTTCTCCTGCCGTGGCGTCTTGGTGACGAAGAAGACCTTGCAACGGAGCTCCTCAAGCAAAGAGAGTCCATCTTCCTTAAGTGCATCGGCATAGACAAGAACCGCGCTGGCACCGCAAGAAGCGACGATCGAGCCCACATGCGTCACCAGGCTCCTCGTTATGGTGCCCGCCGCCCTCGAGACAAGCGGAGTCCCCGCACCCCCGACCGCTATTTTAGAAAACGGGCGCCGGATATTGACAGAACCTCTTACCTCCTCCGCCCGCGTGGAAGCTTCTGACTCGTCGCTTTGTGTCTCCTCTTGGCCTACATCCTCATCAGGCATTGCATTTCCTTTCGTTTCTTGGAAGGTCCAGCATAAATAATAATGCCCGTGACATAGCCATACAACACAATTTTCACCCACCAACTCAAACCTACCGACTTATCAATTAACTAATTCACTCTCCCCAGACCCAAAAACTACTGAGGTTTTTTCAGCAGGATTCTACTGTCGGCCACCACACACCCCTGTCCTGAGCGCGCCTGTCCTGAGTGAAATCGAAGGAGTCGAAGGGCACCGCTTCTTAAATCTTAAATGTGAAATCTCCCAACCTTAACGGTCGATTCCGGCACTAACTGTTATTGACAGGTACTGAAATTCTGTCCGCATCCCGATACATCGGGGCTGAGGCTAAAAATTTATGCTTTTTATTCGCGCTACCTGTTATTAACAGGTAGTGAAATACTTCCAAATGTAAACAGTGTAACTCCGTGTGAATCCGTGTCTACCTGTGCCTTAGGTATCCGTGGTTAATTTAATGCGGTTTTTTTAGCAGGATTCTACTATCGGCCATAACGCAGCCTTGTCCTTCGGGATAGACAATCAGCAAAGCTATTTTTTTCGAGGCCTGCGTATGGAGAAAAGCTGGCGTGGGTAATCAATCGTAAGGATAAATTTTTCCAGGAATTTCTTCCTCCCAAGCAAAAAGGCCTCGCAGCCTTCGATAAAATCAATAGGCGTGGTAGGTATGGTGTACAGTACCTTGTCTCCGGGCATGCCGTTAGGCAATGTCTGCAAAATATCCACACTTGAAGTATGAGAGTAAGCGTATGCCTTTCCACCTGCCGTCTTTATTACTTTGGCAGATACGGATTTTAATTTATGCCCAAGCTGAACAGCTATCTCGGCCGGAAAAACACAGTCATCCGCCCCGGTGTCCACAATCGCCAACGCAATAATCCCTTTTTTTGTATCGGGATTAATTACACGAATCCATAACATTGGGCGGGACTGGCCGGAAGCTACTGATGTGAAACGATAATCCTTTATCGGCATCGTACTTGCTTAATAAATGTAGGCTACGTTCTTTTTAGGCACAAAAACAATAGCGGGAACGCTCACGCCCTTTTTTCTTGCCTTCTCGATTACTGCGGCAGGGTCCTGCCCGGACGCGATAATCTTCTCTTCTCCGGGGCTGATTGCTACATATTTGCCCTGATATTTCTGCTCATGGGCAAGTAATCTGCATTGTTTGGGCTTTTTAGCTCTCACAAAACAACCTTTCACTTCTCTTTCCCGTTATAGCATACATTATTTATCATCCTGTTACAAGCCCAATACGCTGTTTTCCCAAAAAATAGACCCAAATAGCATACTTGAAATAAGCTATAGCATTTAAGGGCCGATTACTCTGGTTTTTTCAGCAGGATTCTACTATCGGCCATAACACACCCTTGTCCTTCGGGATAGACAATCAGCGGGTTAATATCCAGCTCGGCTATCTCCGGCTGGTCGGTCAGCTCGGCCGACTTTTGCACTAACTGTTATTGACAGGTAGTGAATTCTTTTCTCCCTTATATCAATCCCGCTTTGATAAAATAAACTATTTATTAGCACTAACTGTTATTGACAGGTACTGAAGTTCCCCTCCTTTGTACTCCCCCGTATCCTTACAATTTACTGCTTATTGGCACTAACTGTTATTAACAGCTAGTGAACGCTTTTCTCCCTTATATCAATCCCGCTTTGATAAAATAAACTATTTATTGGCACTAACTGTTATTGACAGGTACTGAAGCTCACCTCCCTTGTACTTCCCTGTATCCTTACAATTTACTGCTTATTTGCACTAACTGTTATTGACAGGTAGTGAAGCTCCCCTCCTTTGTACTCCCCCGTATCCTTACAATTTACTGCTTATTTGCACTAACTGTCATTGACAGGTAGTGAATTCTTTTCTCCCTTATATCAATCCCGCTTTGATAAAATAAACTATTTATTAGCACTAACTGTTATTAACAGGTAGTGAAGCTCCCCTCCCTTGTACTCCCCCGTATCCTTACAATTTACTGCTTATTTGCACTAACTGTTATTGACAGGTACTGAAGTTCCCCTCCCTTGTACTTCCCTGTATCCTTACAATTTACTGCTTATTTGCACTAACTGT
>CAYUIE010000017.1:62814-65380 GCA_964444665.1 uncultured Pirellulales bacterium | reverse complement strand
TGTTACCCATGTCCTTAGCATAATCTGTAACCCATCTTACCGGTTTGTACCAAAAAGAGACCCCTCAATAAATTGAGGGGCTAAGTATAAAGGATAAGAAATTTGTTGCGGAGGCGGATTATGTAAATACAATCCTTTCTTATGGCGGAAACAATTGGATATATGATCACCTGGACGACATATGGGACCTGGCTGCAAGGTGACAGGCGCCGGTTTGTCAAGAACGGGGAAATCCATCCTCCAAATAAATCACTTTATGACGCAAACAAACAAAAACTTTCGAAAAATCCCGTGAAACTCTCGAAGAACCACCGACGAGAAGCTGCAAACGCTATAATTGAAAAAGCCAAAGAACTGAATCAGAAAATATATGCCCTGTCAGTATTTTCAAACCACGTTCATATTGTTGCCGAATATATTCCGAAGCCGATTGGGATGGTTGTTACTCATTATAAAAATGCCGCTCAGGTTGCGCTTCGCAGGATGGGGCTGACAGGACGAGTATGGACAAAAGGTTTCGACAAACGATATTGCTTCGATGAAAAAATCCTCCGCAAGAGAATTGATTACGTCAATTCCCACTCCACAAATACTTAGCCCTGCAATTTATTGCAGGGTTATTTTGTTTCTCAATTTATTGAGGGGTTTTCTTCTTTCTTCCGCGATTTATCGCGTGGGTTGTGTCTTTATTAACGTAATTCATTGCAGGGTTTCCCCTTGATTTGTTAAAAGGTTTCCTTCCCTGAATGTGGCGAAGAATTTCAAGGTTATCCCCATAATATAAAACTTTTTTGGCATACATTATCCCCGTTAATAATTCCCTTCTCAAAATCTCGGAGGTGATATGAATTCGAAAGTTTTTGCTTCTTGAAACTTACATTTATGGTTTCTGAAAAATAGCGATGGATTGAAGGTATCCTCATAATTGCTTCCTTTTACAGCCATACTTTCGGAAGAATAACATATTCCCGCGACATGAGAAAACTTGTCATTTGCAAGAACATCGTTTGTCATACGCTGCAAGCCGCTCTCACTTTGAAGCTTTTGCAGTTCGAAATCATTTACACCCTCCAAAAAGCAAGCTATGAATCCCGACTTTGATTCATCCAACTGCTTCTCGGCCTTCGAGATTTTGTCCTTTATCCCATTTAGGACTGTATCAGCTTTTTCAGACATTACAGTTAGCTCGATTGGATCAACCGGCTTCCCACCCTCAGGCCTTGCAAAAATTACTCCATGAGCATTATCAGCTTTTTTTTTGTAAAGCTTTTACATGCGTTCATTTATATCAATAGCAATCCCGGAAGCAGAACTCAAATCTAAGACTAAAGTTCCAAGAGGAGGAATCTCATATTCGCCTTGCAGTTCACCAACATCTATTATCCCTAATATCTTATCACATAGCCCACGAATAGTACTCCCCGTGAGCCTACCGTACAGCACGATATCAAGTCTTCCAATGTACGCCCTCTTGTCAATCTCCGATATCAGTTTATCAACAAACAAGTAAAATTCCCTTCTGTGTATTTTTCTGGCTATATCTACACTTATCCGCTTACATTCAACATTGAAATGAAAGCTTGGGGCCTTAACAAGAAACTCGGGATGGTTGTTCGAATTATCCTCATACCATTGGATGTCATAAGCTTTTGCAAAGAAATGCCATGCAATTTGTATTTCGAATAAGTAATTGCGAGCATGGTCGGCGTCAAGCAGAACTGCTTTATATTTATTCTTAACAGAATCAGGCATGTTTTCCTCCAAAGTAACAACCTTCTTTGCACCAGCCACCAAAGTCCTTAATTCTGGAGTTAAATGTCTGTGAATAGATTTCGCTTTATTAATTAGCTCATAGTATTGGCCGAAAGCACTAAACCACGGGTGCCTCCACTTGAGATAATATTCCCTGAATACAGGACCCGCAGATTTCAGAGCTTTTTCATGTCTCCGAAGGCAACACTTAACGTTGCGTTCTCCAAGAAACTCGACTAACTTATTTATGAGGCTTCCTGCTTTATGCTGATAAATGTCCGCTACTTCATTTTTCATATCTTCATAAAACTCATTTCTTGGATTGTCCGCCCCGGGTGCTTATCGCGTTCAGAAATCAGGAAAAGGATACTCGAAAAAGAGATTGGGGCAAGGAAAAACTAAGCGATAAGTGATAAGTGCATAAGTGATAAGAGGATAAGTGATAAGGGGTTACAATGACTTATAGAATTTCCACAATAGTTTGCCTACTTCCTGAGCTAAATCCTGCAGGACGTTTTGCTGCTCATTGCTTAAATAGTTCAATCGCGAGGAGAAGTCTATCAAATACTTTACCTCTGCCAGAGAACCTAAGGCTATATTGGAAAACCGCCTTAATTCGTTCTTGCTCTGCCTGCCGTAGCCCTCGACGATGTTGGTAGGAACGGACAAGGCCGCCCTTCGCAGTTGTGAGGTGATTCCATAAACCTCTTCTTTGGGGAAATTCCTGGTCTCGATATAAGCCTGGTACGCTAACTCATCTGCTTTTTGCCACACTATCAGTTTCTTATATCCTACCTCATCCATTGTTCCCTCT
>CAYUIE010000017.1:0-62714 GCA_964444665.1 uncultured Pirellulales bacterium | reverse complement strand
TTTGCACTTATCACTTGTGCACTTATGCTCTTTTACTCTTTTGCACTTATCACTTGTGCACTTATGCTCTTTTACTCTTTTGCACTTATCACTTTCGCACTTATGCTCTTTTACTCTTTTGCACTTATCACTTGTGCTCTTATGCTCTTCCTAATCTATGAAAACAATATCTTCCGGTATTGCGACGACGTCGCGGTGTTTTGGGCCGAGGATTTTGCGAATCTCGGAGCTGTGCTTGCCTATGAGAGTCTTTAACTCGGTGCTACTTAGATTCGTTACGGCCCGGGCGCTGTCATTTAGCATAACGACCTGGCCTGCCTTGAATGAGCCTTCGACGGCGGTAACGCCGCTCGGAAGGAGCGATTTGCGGTTCCTGATGGCCTTCATCGCGCCGAGGTCGATTCTTATTGTGCCGGCGACGGCACTATTAAGAATCCAACGGGCACGGTTACTGAGCTTGCGTTTCGGCATAAAGATAGTACCGATTTCTTCGCCAGCCATAATACGTCTGATGACGTTTTTTACTCTGCCGTTTGCCAGGACCATTCTGCAGCCGGCGTTCGAGGCGATGCGGGCGGCTTCGAGCTTGGTCTTCATACCGCCGACGCCGAGCTTGCTGCCCCTTTTGCCCGCGGTATGCAGCATTTTATCGGTTATTTCATAAACGACGGGAATCGGCCGGGCACGAGACGATTTGCGCGGGTCCCTGTCATATAGGGCATCAATATCGCTAAGCATAATCAGCAGGTCGGCGTCCACCTTACTGGCCACGAGGGCGCATAGTGTGTCATTATCGCCGAAGGCGGTGCCGATTTCGTTGGTGGAGACACTGTCATTCTCGTTCAGGATGGGTACAACGCCCAGATTTAGAAGGGTCTCGACGGAATTGCGGAGGTTCAGATAGGTCCTGCGGTTATTGAGGACCTCGGCGGTGAGCAGGACCTGGGCGGTTGTGATATCGTATCGTAGAAATGCTTTTCGGTACTCCTGCATTAGAAGTGGCTGGCCGATGGCCGCACAGGCCTGACGCATTTTCATATCGAGGCCTTTGCCTTGCAGACTTAGCTGGCTGGCGCCCATTCCGATGGCGCCGGAGGTCACGATAACCACCTGCCGACCGGCTTTGAGAAGGGCGTTTATCTGGCCGACGACCTGTCGGACATAGGTGGTGTCAACTCGGCCGGCTTTCGTAAGCGTGTTCGTGCCGATTTTGACAACGATTCGTTTTGCGCTGCTGAAGTCTCTCATAATAGCATAATATATTAAATCATTAAGCCGGCTTCTGCAATAGTCGACCGAAACTCAGCGATTGACAGATTACCCGGCCTGTGCTTTAATTGTAGACATGTAAGGCGAACGGCCAACGAGGAGATAAAATGGAACAGAATGATACTCAACAAAAGGGCGAAATTCAGGAAATCATCCCGGAACAGGTAATAAACCTCCTGAGATTCATCGAGGAAAATTTTGACGAGTCGGCCAGAGAAAAGATTTTCGGCAAACTCGGTCGCGAGTGTTTTTATTCGAGAGGCCTTGATAAATGGATTAATAGCTTTAATCAGGATTTTGACACTTTTGTCAACTGGGTAAACAGCGGCAAATCGAGATACTGGAAAAGGGTGGAATATGACCGTGAAAATTCCACATTCAAAGTCATTAGCTGGAAGTCTGCGAACTGTGTTTGCGCTTATGCCCAATGCCCGGACCCTCCAAAATCACTTTGCAATCATTGCTGCAGGATGTTCCAGAAGGAAATATTCGAAACTCTACTGGGCAAAGAAGTCGAAGTGAAAGTAGATTCATCTACTCTGCTTGACGGCCGAAGCTGCAATACAACGATTATTATTAAATCTTAAGAGGATAAGTGGGGAAAAACGAATAAGTATTGACGTACGGAACATTGTTATAGATACTGATAATAATATGAGAAAAAATGGGAACGATATACAATAAAGTTCATATATACTTTCATTCTCATTGCTTCGATGGAGCTGCATCAGCTGCCATTGCCAGTGACTACCTCGAACAAGTTCGAGGTTACTCAGAGGTGTTGTTACACGGTGTGAATTACCATCTTAAAGATGCTTGGTTGGCAACCAAACTGGAGCGCCCGTGTGCCATTGTAGACTTCCTGTACCATACCGCGGCCGATTTTTGGCTTGACCATCACCCCACGGCATTTTTGAACGATGAAACTCGGCAACATTACGAGATTCGAAGCGGAAATGATATTTTTTACGATAGTCAGGCGTCCTCGTGCTCCAAATTAATCTGGGAACGGTGGGGCCCCATGCTTTCTCCACAGCCCGCTCACTATGAGGAATTAGTCAAATGGGCCGACCGAATCGATTCTGCCCGGTACAAATCTGTAGAGGAAACTATTTCACTCGAAGCACCACCATTGCAGATCAATTTAGCGTTAGCTATGTCGCGGGGCAAAGCATTTAACCATCACCTTGTGCACCTATTTCGCAAACAAACTCTCGATGAGATAGCAGTCAGGCCGGAAGTGCGGACAGAGTTTGAGAAAGGACAAACTTTACACAAACGAGGGCTTCAGCGTCTGAAATCAGCAGTGCGCCAAACTGAAAACGGGATAGTGGTATTTGACGTGAACGGTGACGACGTGTTAATAAATCGCTATGCGCCATTCTATTTTTATCCACACGCACGCTACTCCGCTGGCATAGTACGCACCGGCGGCAAGGCTAAACTCACGACTATGCGTAATCCATGGCTTGAATTCCCTTGCGCTCCACTCGGTCAACTCTGCACACCACTTGGCGGCGGCGGCCATCAACGAGTAGGTTCGGTTCTATTGCGGGACCAAGACCCCCAAATGGCGCTTTCTAAGCTACTCAACGGGATTGCAGCGTGGGAGCACAATCAATCAAAGGGGGATACATTATGAAGGAACGATTCAATTTTTATGACGTTTACGGCTATTTGTTACCCGGTGGCTTGATGCTGGCCTTGCTGTGGTTACCATTCGGGCTGCTTTTGAGAAAATGGCCACCAGCCGACTGGGGTTCAGCTATTTTAGCAGTGGGATTGGCTTATATTGCCGGACATCTGCTCCACGCTTTGTCAGAGGCTGCTTTCCCTTCCAAGTTTAAAGACAAGAAGGGTAACCGACGCCATCCATCTGACTTGCTTGTCGACAAAGATGGCGAGAAAGTGCTACATTCAAGGTATCACTTGGGAGATCTAAAGTACCACCTCGCAGAGCAAATTTATGATCAGTTTAAGATTCAAATCGACGTTGATTCCCCTTGGACGAAAGACTTGAGAACTCGTCGCAGTGTGGCTTTTTTCAAATGCCGTAGCTACCTAATTAAGAAAAAAGCTGCGGCTTATATGGAGCAACAACAAGGTATGTATGCCTTAATGCGTGGAGCGGGAGCCGCATTTGTTTTCGCTTGTGCATTGTACACAGGTGTTGCTATTGGAGTTTGGCTAAACGCTTCAGTATCAACTAAATGGTTGTTCGTGACTCTTTTCATAATCTTAGTGTTTACTTTACTTACAGCATTATGTAGTTTGTTCCCCATGATTGAAGAAACTGCCCGTCGACGTTCATTTTGGCTGCTTGCAATGGTTCTGTTGTGTAGTGGCGTGTTAGCTGCAAAAGCCATTAAATCTACAGTACTAATAGATGTTTCACTGCCCTTAAAGCTTGAATTAGGTCTACAAGACAGTAATGACCTGGCGAAATATCTCGAGAAGGAACGTATTTTGTTTCAGATGAGAAATGCTATTCAAATTCAGGAAAATAGGATGGGGATAATGTTCGCGATGGCCATGATTGCGGCAATATTAAGTTTTTTATGCCTATCTGCCTTCCGGGCTTTCGCTGCCAGTTTCGCAACTACGATATATTATGACTTCAGTGTATATGCTCCGCCACCGACACATCAGATTCAAAAAAAGGAGAACAAACACAGCGGCCAATAGGAGTAGCACAATGTCGTTTGTTATCAGTCTCACACCAGTCTTTTGTGCGTAAACTTTTTTGCATTGGGGCCGGTATAGTCGGTGACAATCTGCCCGGTTCCTATCAGTTTCCATTTGTAAATTAATAATCCTTCGAGGCCGACGGGGCCGCGGGCATGAATCTTGTTTGTGCTGATTCCCACTTCGGCCCCCAGGCCGTAACGGTAGCCGTCGCTGAAGCGTGTGCTGCAGTTCCAGAAAACGTTTGCAGAATCGACCAGGCTCATAAACTTTTCGGCTGACTCTTTATTATTCGTAACTATCGCGTCGGTATGAGCGGAGCCGAAAAAATTAATGTGCTCGATTGCTTCGTCAAGGCCGGTGACAACTTTTATCGACAAGACCAAATCGAGATATTCGGAGGACCAATCCTCTTTCTGAGCAGGCTTAACATCGATAATCGAACGGGTTTTTTCGCAACCGCGAAGCTCAACATCCTTTTCTTCCAGAACAGCCTTGACGTTTGGCAGGAATTCTTTCGCGATTTTTTCATCGACCAGCAATGTTTCGGCCGCATTGCAAACGGCGACATACTGGCATTTGGAATCAACAATAATTTTTGCCGCCATATCCAAATCGGCATCGCCGTCCACGTAGACGTGACAAATGCCATCCGCGTGACCGAGGACGGGTATATTTGTGTTATTCATAATGTAGCGCACGAAATCATTGGAGCCGCGTGGTACAATCAGGTCAATGTACTTATCCATTTTCAGCATCTCGGCGACCTCCTGTCGGGTTTCGAGAAGCTGAAGCCAGCCGTCAGGCAGGCCGGCGATGCTGGTCGCTTTAGAAATTACTTCTGCCAACGTCTGATTCGTGTAGGCTGCTTCGCTGCCACCCTTTAAGAGAACAGCGTTGCCACTTTTTAGACAAAGAGTGGAAATCTGCACAAGGGCGTCGGGCCGAGATTCGAAAATAATGCCGACGACGCCGATAGGACAGGAGACCTTGTAAAGCTCAAGGCCTTCGTCAAGCTGCGTTGCGGTAAGCGTTTTGCCGACAGGGTCGTCAAGCTTAATAAGGCTTGCAATACCCTCGCAAACTTCGGCGATTTTATGCTCATCAAACCTGAGACGCTTGAGTAATGGCTTTGCAAGGCTGTCATTCTCGGCCTTTGCCAGGTCTTTCTCGTTGGCGGCTATGATTTGTTTGCTTTGCTGCTGCAAGGCCTGAGCGATTGCCGCCAGCGCGGTATTTTTAAGGCTGGTTTCAGCAGCGGCCAGTCGAACTGAAGCGGCTTTGGCCTTTTTGGCTGTTTCGGCGATATCCATTTGTAAGGACCTTTGAAAGATGGCCGTTTTGTTTATAAAACACGCAGGGAGTATTTTACTGATTGAGAGTCAGTTTTCCAGCATTTTCGGGTACGGCAGTTCAATCACAATTAGGTTCATAAGGGATTAAGTTCCTTTGAAGGTTCTTGACTTTTGATGTCAACAGTTATATCCTGTGTTATTGAAGATAGAATTTCGGTTAAAATTTCGGCGATAGGAAAAGAGGTTATATGACATACAATATCCGAATTATAAGCACTTATCCCCCTCGACGATGCGGTATCGGGACATTTTCACGAGATTTAGCCAGTGCTTTGGAGCACTTCACCGGGGAAGTAGGCAGCATTAGAGTCTCAGCGCTCGATAAAGAAAATCTGCCATACGATATCCCGGTGGACCTTGTTATTGACCAGTACAATCCGAAGTCCTGGCGGGACGGTGCGAAGGACATTCTGGCCCGGGCGGGAGAAAGCCCAAATCCGAAAGTAGTTTTACTGCAGCATGAATACGGGCTGGACCCCGATGAAAAAGGCAACGACGGTAACGGGACAAATTATATAGAAATCGCAAAGGCCTGCACAGCAAAGGGGCTTACAACTTTAGTCTATTTACATACCGTCCTAAGCGAGCCTGACCCGCATCAAAAGATGGTCTTACAGGAGTTGGCCAGATATAGTGACAGTCTTATTGTTACAACTGAGAGTGCTATTAATATCCTCACGTCAAAGACCTATGGCATTGAGTATTCTAAAATTAAACATATCGACCACGGCATCAGGATGCAACACCCTTCTCAGTATGACCGCCTTTCCATTAAAGAGCAGCTTGGTTTGAAGGACTGCTTTTTGGTAACAACGGTGGGATTGTTGTCGCCGGGCAAAGGAATTCAATACGGTATTCGCGGCTACGGCAAGTTTATAAAAGAATCACTGACCAGTGAGCAGAGAGAGAATATTCTTTATTTAATAGGCGGGCAGTGCCATCCCGAATTTGTGAAACTCGAGGGCGGCAAGGAATATGAGGAATATAGAGAAACCATAAACAAGGCCCTCGATGAGGCCCAGGTAAGGTGGTGCAGAGTGAAGGAACCGGGCGGTTTTGATTTTAAAAAGTACGACGTTGTTTTCCTTGATACCTTTCTGGACGAAGGTCCTTTGCTTAAACTATATGGCGCAACAAATGTGATGCTTCTGCCTTACCTGAATATGGACCAGATATCAAGCGGTATATTGGCCGAGACATTAGGGGCAGGACGAGTGGCAATAGCAACAAAGTTCAGATATGCTCTCGAAATAATCCATTCGAATAAACGCTGTCCGGACGGCCTGGTGATTGGCAGGCACGTAAGAGGAATTTTAATCGACCCCGGTGAGAACTCAATAGGCCAAATTTCACAGGCCCTTGATTATCTTGTTTTTAACCAGGCCAAACGGCTCCAGATGGAAAAACAGGCCCATCAAAGAGGTTATCAGATGCGCTGGCAAAATACCGCCTGGGCACTGCTGCAGCACGTTGAATTTATCAGAGAAAGCAAAGAGATAGTTACCGGCAGAGGCACAACGTTTAAAAGAGAGAAAGTGTCAAAAGATAAAAATTGCGATTAATTATAAAGATGTTTATTTTAGTGGCAGCATAAAATAATTCAAAATCGTTCAAGCTAAACTACGACCGGCCCAACATATAAAATAACCGTCAGTAGTAAAAGAACAAAGAAGCAATATGAGTCGACAGTTTGGTCTTGTATTTGACGTAGATGGAGTTATCGCGGACTCAGAGGTTGTCAATGTCCGTGCTACCGCCAAGGCGTTCGCTGATATCCTTGGGATAAACGGGATTCAACCAGACGATTTCGAGGAGGGCATCGGTAAAGGAGCTGAGGCATACGTCAAGGCGGGCGCTTGGTCGCACGGCAGAGAACTTTCTGAAGAGCAAATGCAGGCCATAGTTAAGTCCAGGCAGGACAACTTCCTTGCGTTCCTCAGAGATGAGAGGCTTGAAGCTTATTCAGGTGTCCGGGAGCTTATCGCCTGTGCTAAAGCAAGCGGCCGAGTTGGTGTGGCAATCGCCACCAGCAGCACACGCCGGAAGTCGCAGGCGGTGCTCGAGTCTGCTCAGATTCCGTACAAGGAAATGGTCTATGTGTGTGCGGATGATATTAACCGGAAGAAGCCGAATCCCGAGGTCTTTCAAGTCGCGTGTCAGCGTCTCGGTTTGACTCCAGGCCGGTGCGTTGTCGTCGAAGATGCGCCCAACGGCGTACAGGCAGCACGTGCCGCAGGCTGTAAATGCATAGCCGTCACGAACACCTTTGAGGAAAAAATACTTAAGATGGAGAAGCCAGACCTGACCGTCACCAGCCTTTCTGAGGTAAGTCTTGATACGGTCCTCGGCTTGCTTGGAGCATAGTTTACCTGATACAGGTAAAAATTCCCTGCGATGCAGGTGGCTGATATGAGGTCAGCCGAATGTCCTCACCGCAGGCGCTGCTCAGGGCAGGTATTTATTATTTTTTGCCGCCAAAGGCGGGCGAGCGGCGAAATTGGTAATACGGTGATGGAAGGGTCTATTGCAAAATATATATGGGAAAGGTAATTGAGTAATAATGTCAAAGAAACAACCTACATATTTAGGTTTACGACCGATTTTCATAAAACGCTTTCTACGCGGCTCCGCTAAATCTTTGCCTGTTTTTGGTCCTCTGCTTGATGAAATAACTTTTGGTGTTCTGGATGAAGAGTCAGCCAAAGCAGAGTCCATCAAGCTGAACGCCAAATTAGACAAAATAATCAAAGAATACGATAAGCAGGAATATGACTTCGCTGAAATCCTTCTCGCACTGCATATACAGACAGATGTAAATAAAACGATAAAAGAAAAACTTGAAGAGATTGAGCAATCTCTAAGAGATAACACTGATTCACCATTTCCGGAATACTTTGGAAAAGCTATTGAGAAGGTTATCGGTGGAAATGAAAAGATTCTTACCAGCATAAATGAGCTGTCCAAGAAACAGGCAAGAGATCATGAACGACAAGAGAAATTACTCATAGAGATACTGGCGAAGATCGATGTAAGTAAGGGGACTCGGAAGGCTATTGAGAAGATATTCTTAGACATCCTACACAAAAATGATATCCCCGAATGGCAGTGGCCGGAAAAACTTCAAGAAATAACAAAACGTCATCAGGACTTGCTGGATAAATGGCAGATG
Source organism: uncultured Pirellulales bacterium (assembly GCA_964444665.1). Lineage (GTDB taxonomy): Bacteria > Planctomycetota > Phycisphaerae > Sedimentisphaerales > CAYZTY01 > CAYZTY01. The sequence goes on along the minus strand of CAYUIE010000017.1, from coordinate 54,236 downwards.
GTTCAGTCCGGCGACCCGGCGGTTGATAAACTCAGAGATGAAGCCCGCCAGATGATAGAGATTGGCGAGTATGACAAAGCAGACCGATTTCTGCAGGATGCTATCGAAATAGACCAAAAGGCTATTGAATCTCAGCAGGAAAAAATTGACCAGCGTAAGCTCTCAATGGCCCAATCACTGGCAAGCCGGGCCGACCTTGCCGAAACAAAACTGGATTATAAAAAAGCTATCGACCTCTACAAAGAGGCTCTGGATATTCTGCCGCAAAATCAGCAAACCAAACAATCTGTGTATATGAACAACCTGGCTTTGCTGTATTATACCGTAGCTAATTATAAAGAGGCCGAGCCGCTGATGAAACGGGCGCTGGCGATTGATGAAGTTAGCTTTGGCAAAGACCATCCGAAGGTGGCCGTAGATTTAAACAACCTGGCGCAGTTGTATAAGGCGACGAATCGTCTGGCCAAGGCCGAGCCGCTGATGAAACGGGCGCTTGCGATTGATGAAGTTAACTTCGGCAAAGACCATCCGGACGTGGCCAGAGATTTAAACAACCTTGCGCAGTTGTATCAGGCTACGAATCGTCTGGCCGAGGCTGAGCCGTTGATGAAACGGGCGCTGGAGATTGATGAAGCCAGTTTCGGCAAAGACCATCCGGACGTGGCCAGAGATTTAAACAACCTGGCGCAGTTGTATCAGGCGACGAATCGTCTGGCCGAGGCGGAGCCGCTGATGGAACGGGCGCTGGAGATTGATGAAGTCAGCTTCGGCAAAGACCATCCGGACGTGGCCACAGATTTAAACAACCTGGCTCAGTTGTATCAGGCGACGAATCGTCTGGCCGAGGCGGAGCCGATGATGAAACGGGCGCTGGAGATTGATGAAGTTAGCTTCGGCAAAGACCATCCGAATGTGGCCATCCGTTTAAACAACCTTGCGCTGTTGTATCAGGCGACGAATCGTCTGGCTGAGGCAGAGCCGCTGATGGAACGGGCGCTGGCGATTTTTGAAAAGAGTTTGGGGCCGGACCATCCCAACACAATAACGGTCAGGAAAAACCTCAAGCAATTGGGGTAATGATTAATCGCGGATGATTGGATTCCTGCGTCCCTTGGGGATAAATGCGCAGGAATGACCCCGCACCAAAACCCAAAAGATGCTATCGGGACAAGGTGGCGATAGAATTTCCCCCAGCACAGGGCTGGATAATTTCCCCCTGGGTAATAAAGAAATTCCCCCCAGCACAGGGCTGGGGGCTATATATTATGAAGTGTTAATCGTTATGGTTTTTTACTCACACTACAAGACGGTTAATGCAGCATTTATACCGGAGGCCGCGATGAGCATCGTAAAGGAACGCGCAGGCACGTAAGTGGCGGAGTGAGTAAAGAAAATGCGAACCGCAGGTAGAAATGCGGATTGAGAAGGTAGAAGTAAGATTTCAGATTGCATATTTCAAATGGCGTCGCCGGAACGGCGACGGCTAAACAATTCGTGATAAATGAAAAAGAAAAGAGACCCCACGTGAAACGCGGGGCTAAATAAAAACCCTGCCATGCAATCCTTCGGTCCCGGCGCGCCGGGATTCAGGACAGGTTTGGGGGCTTAAGGAATTTGATTGGTGGGGTGATGCCCCACCCTACAATTTAAATAAACACCCTGTGGTGCAGGGGGCTAAACAATAGTTTGATATCAGCATAATGGCGGCATAAAATCAGCCGTTCGGCTCTTTTGATATACATTTACACGAGAATAAGATTCAATAATCCGCCGACAACAAGACTTGATACAATCATAATTCCGGCTGATTTGGCCATATCAACAAATCCCAATTCCTTAACGATTGTAGTAAACGTGGCAACGCAGGGGAAATACATCGCCAAGACAACGGAGGCAATAACAAGCTGCTTTGCAGTCAGTTCCAGTGGAATAAGCATTCCTACCGCCACATCCTTACGTAAAAAGCCGACGAGCAAGGCACCTATTGCTTCCTGCGGCAGCCCTAAAACTATAGTAACGACCGGAGCAGCAATCCTGCCCACAAACTGAATAATGCCGAGTGTGTAGAGTAAATTTACAATAAGTACTCCCAATAGTACGAACGGAACCGCCTCTTTAATAAACCACTTTATTCTTATCCATATTTTCTTCGACAGGCCCCTTAAATATGGAATTCTGTAAGGGGGTATTTCTATGAATATCTCAGGTGACTTTCCTTTTACAGTAAGATTCATTAATACTCCCAGTATCAGCCATACAAGAAACAAGGTTGCATAAACGATTCCAAGACTTGCCATTCCATGCCTGCCTACTAATCCTACTACCATCGCCTGCAGTGCTGCACAAGGAACTCCGATAGACAATATGGTTATGGAGATAAACCTTTCCCTTCGGGTCTCAAGAATTCTCGTCGAGAGTACGCCCGGAACATTACAACCAAGCCCAAGTAACATAGGTACTATCGCCAGGCCGTGTAAGCCAAGTCTGTGCATTAAGGTATCCGTCATAATGGCAAGGCGGGGGAGATAGCCGAAATCCTCTAAAAAAGAAAGCACCAGGTAAAATGCAAAAACATAAGGCAAAACTGCACCAAGAGGTACAAAAAGCCCCGTTGTCAGCAGCCCAAAAGAGTTTCCATAATCTACCTGCCCGTCTACAAGACGGCCTATTATCAAGTTATGGATAAATCCTTCGGAGCCTAAAAAAGATGAAAGTTCCATCATCAGGGGCGACCATAGATTTTCAAAGAGAGGCTCACATACATACCCTATTATACCTTCGCCAATGAATCTTATCAGCTTAAAGGCAAAAAAGAGCACAGCAACAGCTATTGGAAGGGCGGTAAGGGGTTTTACTGAAGCATCCGAAAGTCTTTCCAGTAAGGTATGATGTCGGTGAGTTATGGTTTGCACCTGGTCTATGATATTGCCAATTTCATGCCATCTGCCTTGCTTATCATATTGAAACCTGGAAGGTTTTGCCTCTTTAATCCTCCCGACTAAGCGGTTTACTCCCCAACTTGTCACAGCACATATAGGGATGCAGGGGACTTTTAAGATGTTTTCCAATTTCTCTATATCAATGATTATTCCTTTGTGTTTGGTCTCGTCCCAGAAATTAAGCGCCACAATAACGGGTACCCGTTCATTTAGTAACTGCAAGGTAAGATTGAGACTGCGTTCCAGGTTTGTGGCCTCTACAACATTAATGACCACATCTGAATCTTTTCTGCTTTTAAGCACTTCAAGGGCTATTTGTTCAGCTTTGTTGGTTGGTTCAAGAGTATACGTTCCCGGCATATCAATGAGCTCATAGTCCTGTTCTTTCGTTTTCAGACTGCCTTTTGTAAACTCAACAGTCGTGCCGGGATAATTAGATACAACAACATCCACACCGGTAAGACGATTGAAAACGGCACTCTTGCCAACATTGGGATTGCCCATAAGAAATATTTTCACTATCAGTCTTCCCGGATAATTTCCACCAATACTTTTGAAGCCATACCAAACCCAAGAGCAACCTGACTGCTGCCATGCTGCAAAAGTACAGGTCCTCTCATCCACTGCTTGCTTATCTTTTTTATTTCCCTGCCTTCTCTGATTCCAATCGCTTCAAGCCTGCGTACTAAACCCTGACCACCATTTATTTCTACTATCCTGCCTCTCTGGCCTGCCTGCATCCGAGCCAAAGATATCCGATTACCCGTATAATCCGCTGGTTTTTTATTTTTATTCGATTTACTCATTCTTTAATCTCTCGGCTATGCTTCCAATCTTTCATTGATAATGCGGCTGTTTAGATACAAACTGAGTATGATTATCAATATCAACCCCTTAATATATTATAGGAGTATGGGATTTTTGTCAATAGTTATTTTTGAGAATTATTTTCAATTTCAAACCTTGACCTTTATAATATGACAATTTACTATATTATTTAACGAACACATTTGACGAAAACCCAACCGGCAGCAGCCTTGCATGGGCTTTTCTCTTATATGTATTTAGACAGAACAAGAAATTCATAAGAAATTTATTTCCTGGATTCGGATGTATTGAACCCTTTCGGAAGATAAATGAAATCAGCCAAGACCATCTTAGAGCGGTATATGAAAAAGACGGGTATGCTTCATAGCAGGCAGCGAGAGAAAATCCTTGAAATGTTCCTTAAGATGGAAAATCATCCGACAATCGGTGACCTTTATGAACGTGTAAAAAAGAAGAATCCAGAGATTGGACTCGCAACAGTGTACCGTGCAATGAAGGTAATATGTGCTGCCGGTCTGGCAAGAGAAACTGATTTTGGAGATGGCCTAAAGCGTTTTGAGCGCGAGTACGAACACGAGCATCACGACCACTTAGTTTGTATTAAATGCGGCAGGATTATTGAAGTAATTAGTCCGGAGATTGAGAAACTTCAAAGTGAGTTAACCAAAAAACATAATTTCACACCGCTTAAACACAGATTGCAGATATTCGGCACCTGCAGGTCATGCAAACGCAAGAAGAAAAGTTAATGAGGCAGGAAATATTGAATAATTTGTGTTCGATTCAAAGACATCATTTAAAATCCTTTTCGTGTTTTTTGCGTTTTACACATTATTTTTTAATGCCCCGGAATCTTGTTTTTTTTGATGATTGATTTGTTTTTTTGCTTTAAATTTAGGCAAGGTGAAATAAAAAACACTACCTTGTCCCAATGTACTTTCGACCCAGATTCGGCCACCCTGCATTTCAACAAGCTGTTTGGCAATGGGCAAACCCAGGCCGGTTCCGGGCATACCGGGAGAAGCTGCTTTTTCAATTCGAGTAAAACGCTGGAAGATTTTGCCAATGTCGTTTTTGTCTATACCGATACCATTATCCTCGACAGTAACTTCAACTTCCTCACCGAGGTTCTTAACATGTATTATGATACGACCGGTACTCACGGGAACGAATTTAATTGCGTTGCCAATTAGATTTGTAAATATCTGTATTGTCTTATCACGGTCGGCATTAACAGTAAGCTGGTCTCCTGAGACAATACTCTGCAACTCAATATTCTTATTTTTTGTTAGCTGAAGAAAAGAATCAACGACCTCACGCACCAATGTTGACATGTCTAACTTCACATGATGCAAATCCATCTTGCCGGCTTCAATTTTGGAGATATCGAGAAAGTCATCAATAACTCTTGTCAATCTATCGATATTTTCATCTACAGTTTCAAGGTTTTTTTGTAATTTTTCGCTTATCTTGCCCATAACACCTGCGAGTGCATTTGAAATAATGTTCTTAAAAATACTCAAGGGTGTTCTCATTTCGTGTGAGACCATCGATATAAATTCGTTTTTAAGTTCGTCATTTTCTTTCAGTTTTTCATTTGCTCTTCTGAGTTTGTCTTCAACTTCTTTACGTTTTGAAGCATATCGAATAATCCGGACCAACACGTGCTCCAAATAGTTGCCCTTTACTACATAATCATCAGCTCCTTCCTTTATAGCTTCAAGCCCCGTTTCCTCATCAGCCAATCCGGTTAATACAATGATAGGTATTTGTAAATTTTCAGAACGGACCTTTTTTACAGTTTCAAGGCCCTGGCTGTCCGGCAAGCCCAGGTCCAGTAAAATGGCATCATAATTATTTGTGCTTAGAAGCTTAACGGCCTGAGATAATGTCCCAGCGACTTCGACTTTGAATCGTATTTGCTGTGAAGGTCTGGCCAGAGCCTGTTTTGTTAACCGCTGGTCAAGGATATCATCATCAACTAATAAGACCGTATACCAAATATTTCCCATCATCGAGCTCCAACTGAAATAAAGTCGGCGTTTTTCAGACCATTACAGTTTCAGACTCCGATACATATTTAGGATCCAATGGTAGAAATACCGTAACATTAGTGCCATGGTCCGGTCTGCCCTGTACTTCGATTCTTCCGTCGTGCATTTCGACAAGTTTTTTTGCTATGGAAAAACCTAATTCTGTACCATGCTCGGCAGCACCTGTCGTTTTTTTAACTTTTACAAAGCGGTCGAATATATTTTCTATTTCACTAACGTCGACGCCGACGCCATCATTGTTAACTTCTATATAAACTTCGCTGTCCGTTTTTTGAACTGATATGTTAATATGACCATTTTGCTTTGTAAACTTTATCGCATTGTCGATAATTTCTGTTAAGACCTGAGATATTCTCTTACAGTCAGCATTGATAGGTAAATCGCAAATAGAAGGATTTAGCTTTAATTCTATGTTTTTTTCTTTAGTAAGAGGTAATAAGCTGTTTAATATCCTGATAATTTCCGATTTTAGGTCAAATTCGGTAAAGCGCAGCACCAGATTGCCTGCTTCAATTTCCGATATATCGTTAAAATTATTAATAACTCTCGCAAGTCTTTTAACAGCTTCATCGGCTATTTCCAGTTTTTGACGCAAACTTGGACTGATTGGTCCATTAACACCAGCCAAGGCGTTTGATATAACATACTTGAATATGGTCAATGGGGTCCTTAATTCGTGAGATACATTTGCAATAAATTCATTTTTCAGAACATTAAACTCTTGAAGTTTGTCCATAGTTTTTTTACGTTCAATCACTTTTTCAATTGCAGCGGGTATGATATTAAGATAACTACGGTTGATGTCTTTTACTAAATAATAGTCGTAAATACCGGCTTTCACAGCCTTTGCAGCGATTTCCTCATCACCCACTCCGGTAATCATAATAACGGGAGTATCCTTGGTTAATTCAGGCAGGCCAAACGCTATGCCGTCATCAAGGATATAATTCAGTACCACTACATCGTACTTTTTGTCGTTTAAGATGTCCATGGAATCTGTAAGTCCTTTAGCTACAGTATAGTCGTACGGTAGCTTCTTTTCTTCTACCAGCCGTATAAAAGCTGTCCGGTCGATTTCGTTATCTTCGACCAGTAAGATTTTGTGTCTTTTATTCTGTGCTGTTTCCAGTTCCATTTGGTAACTCACTTAGAGTCCAATACAAGTCAACTGTCCTTATTGTTTCGACGAATTTTTCATAATCGGCTGGCTTGACCATATAGCCTGCGGCGCCTAATCTGAAAGAGTCGGACCTGTCTTCCTCATTCTCGGACGTAGTTAATACTACGACAGGGACCTTTTTCAGGTCATCATCGCTTTTGACACTCTTCAAAAATTCGAGGCCGTTCATTTTAGGCATTCTCAAATCCAAAACAATTAGACAAGGAGTTCTATTTGAATTGTTGTTCAGGTAATCCAGTGCCTCCTCACCGTTAGCGCCGAGAACGAGGTCGTTTGTAACCTTAAGGTCTTTGAGTGCGCGTTTTATAGTCATAACGTCTACAACATCATCTTCAACAAGTAATATAGGCTTCGAGCTTCGCATTTTTAGTCTCCAATTTTTGTTTTGGGAATGTAAAAAAGAATATGCTTCCTATTCCGACTTTAGATTCCACCCAGATTTTTCCTTGATATAATTCGACGATTTTTTTTACTAAAGTGAGACCGACACCGGTGCTTTCAAATTCATCACGCGGTGAGAGCGTCTGGAACAGCTGGAAAATCTTTTCGAAATACTTGTTTTCAATTCCTGGCCCGTTATCAGAAACACTGAATTTCCAGAAATCATCCTCTTCAACACAGCCTATTTCTATTTTGCCTTGCGGTTTGTCCATATATTTGATGGCATTACTGATTAGATTCTGGAAGACCTGGGTAATGCGGGTTCGTCCACATTCAATTATCGGCAGCTCATTTTCGGTTGTAACAGTAATGTTTTCCTGTGGAGCGAGCATCTCGATAACTTCCCCTATCAGCTCATTTAGATTCACTTGTTTTTTTTCTTCGTGTATACGTCCTACTCGAGAGTACTGCAGAATTCCATCAATCAGGTTATGCATTCTGTCCGCTCGGCGTGAAAGCAGTGTCAATTGTTCTTTACCCTTCTCGTCAAGTTTATCCGCGTAATCAGAAGATATCCAATTGGTTAACGTATTAATCCCGCGGAGTGGAGCTTTTAAGTCATGTGAGGCTATGTACGCGAATTCTTTTAATTCATGATTTGTCTTTTCCAGTTCTTTTAGCAATTGGGCCTGATTCCTTTCTGCTTTCATACGTTCGTTAATTTCTCGGTTTAGATTATCTATCGACGTAGTTGTCTTCTGCAGATTTCCGGTCATTTCGTTAAAAGACGAGGCAAGATCCCCTATTTCATCCTGACTTTCAACTTTTAACATCTTGGTGAAATCTTTGTTACGCGCTATTTCGCGCATCATAAAAGCTATTCTCTGTATGGGATTTATTATCCCGCGCATAACCACCAAAATTGTAATTGGTACTATCAGTATAATGCCTATGAGGTAAACTAGGCTCAGCAGTTTGATTATTTGCATTGTGTTAGTCTTAGCCATCTTTTTGGAGTAGAGGGATACAATTGCAGCCACACACTTTTGACCTGAATAAATAGGTAAGATACCCTGAAAGTAGCTACGGTTTGCAATGTCAAGGTCATTAAATATCATTGGCTGTTTGTTTAGTTTCGATGCATTCTGGACATCTTCGAATTGGCTAAGGTCAATTGTCTCATAGTCGTCGAAAGTACCGCAGCAGATAGCTCTACAGACCATGACTCCAGGAGTGAATATATTTATCTCGGTTCCGGTTAACTCAGCCATCTTTTGAACGAAGGTCGTACCAAACTTCTGTACCACTACTACAATACCAACCTGCTTCATCTCCATCTGTTCAGTTATGGGATTATATTCCTTTCCCATTACAGGTGAATAAGCAACCTGACACAATGATTTATTGATAATTTCAAAATTAATTACTTCTTTGTTAGGAAGTTCTTTGCCTAAGCTGTATTCAATACCTGCCGGCAGGTTATCCTGCTTAGTCCATAACTCGCCTGTCAATTCTTTGCCTGATTTTAAGGATGCAGTTTCGACAATTTCCCGGTTATGGATACACCCCAGAGTACTTCCGTCTTCCTCAATAATTGCAAAGGTCATTAAATCGCCGTTTGAATTGTAAATATTAGCTTTCCAAATATCGGCAGTGGTTCCTATTCCGTATATCACACCGGCTATTTTTGTGTAAGTTGGTCTCAGGGTATCGTATTTGAAATACGAACTGCTTTCCTTTACATACTTTATCTTCCTTCCCATATTATCCATTGAGGCCATCTGATGGGAATTAAATAGAAGTTTGTCCTGCCTTTCTGATATGGTGAAGCGTACGATGTTGAATGCATTCCGGATTAAAGTATTAGCTGTTTTTCGGTTCTGTTTACTAAGAATAACCGATACAACAACCATAACAATAAGCATTACGACAATAAATATTGCCGGCACACCTATTATTATTTTATTTTTCAGTGATTTTTTCATCTGAAAGCCATATCCTCAAGGAGAACATGCGTAATTATCTATACTCCCATTTTATCTTAGTTTTTCCTCGGATAGCTTGTTAGCTTCACCCGGCGTTTGTTCCATGGCGGAGTAACCTTGATTTTGAATTTTGAATACTCGAAGGGATAAACAATCCGTTGTTTTCCCCTCCACCACTGGAATTCTGTTAAGGGGAAAAGTGCAATTCCTCTTTCATCATAATCCACTTTGCCCATCACTGTGTCAAAGTCGTTGTATAATACGGTCTGGCGTACCTTTACCGAGTCCAGTGTCCCGGCCTTCTCGATAGCTTGCCACAGAACCTGGCAAAGAGCATAATACATACCTACACTAACGGAGTGCTTTTTGTGCTTTTCATAATAACTCTTTCCCAGTTCCTTGGCTCCTGGGAAGGGGTAATCCATAGACCAGAAGCCATCACAAAAGATATATTCAGCATCTTTACCCAAGGCCTCATAAAACTCCGTTGCCCATGTTCCTTTCATTCCATAGAAGAATTTTACACTGAAATTACTGTCCTTCATTTGTTGCACCAGCCTTATAGTATCTTCGGTGTTAGCCATAAGAAGAATTGCGTCTATACCCATTGATTTGGCCTTCAAAATTCGAGGTGTGTAATCCTTAATCTCTGATTTCATTTTTTGCCACAATATAACTTTGTATCCATAATTTTGAGCGAGTCTTACCCAGATTTCGCCTATTTGTTTGCCATCAAATGTATCTTCCAAGAAAAGAGCTATTTTCTGGGGACGTTGACTTACAGGCAAAGTGTTCCATATTTTAAAGGGTATGGCACCGCCCTGAATCATATCAAAGAAATACATAGTACACCATTCGAAGTTATACTCCAGGAAATCAGGTACCCAGATAACCGTGCCGTGATAGTACTTATGATATTTCTCTGCTATAACCATCCCTGGAAGTACACCATGAGCACCCGTGTGGCCACTCAAGAGCAGATCAACCTTAGTTTTAGTAATCAGATGCTCAACAACCTCGGTAGCCTTTTTGGGATTAGTTTCATCATCTATCACTACGAGACGGACCGGAAGCTTTTTGCCATATTCTTTTACATAAATTCCGCCGGCTTTGTTAATATCCTCAACAGCCTTGTCATAGGCCCATTTCTGTTCTGACCCTATCATGGACAGGGGCCCACTAAGAGGAAGATGTGCGCCTATGAGGATTTCAGTTTTTTTCGTTTCTGCCGGTGAATTTTTGGTAGTTCCTATGACCCAGAGAAGAAGACAAAAACACAAAACCCGAAGCACTCTGTTTTTTGGCTTTTCTGCCATGGTTACTTCCTTTTATATGGGGCCTTATTTCATAAAAGTTTCAGTTTAGACACATTGAAATAAATTTTTCCTAACGCTTGTTCCATGGTGGAGCGATCTTGATTTTAAACTTAGAATACTCAAAGGGATAAATAATCTTCTGCTTTCCCTTCCACCACTGAAATTCAGCTAATGGAAAAAGTGCAATCCCTCTTTCATCGTAATCTACTTTACCCATCACCGTTTTAAATTTGTTTTCTATTACAGCCTGGCGAACTTTTGCTGAATCCAAAGTCCCGGCCTTCTCAATGGCCTGCCAGAGTATCTGGCAAACGGCATAGTACATACCAACACCAACGGAATGTTTTCTAAACTCTTTGTAATGCAGCTTTCCTAATTTTTTAGCACCTGGAAATGGGTAATCCATAGACCAGAAACCATCACAAAGGATATAGTCAGAATCTATTCCCAGAGACTCATAGAATTCTGTTGCCCAGGTGCCTTTCATCCCGTAAAAGAATTTTACATTGAAATTCATTTTCTTCATTTGACGCACAAGTGTTACGGTTTCCGGGACGCTGGAAAACATAAGGATAGCGTCCACCCCGATTGACTTGGCTTTGATAATCTGGTTTGAGAGGTCCTCAGTCCCTATGGGTATAGATTCTCGCAGTACGATTTTATATCCATACTTTTCGGCAAGAGCTGTCCAGAGGTCGCCAACTGGTTTGCCGTCAGTGCTGTCTTCTAAGAAGAGAGCTGTTTTTTGGGGACGAAGGTTTTCGGGTAGAGAATTCAAGGTCTCAAATGGTGTAGCAGCGCCCTGGACAACATCAAAGAAGTACATGGTACACCATTTGAAGTTATGCTCCAGGAAATCAGGAACCCAGATGACCGTGCCGTGATAGTATTTCTGATATTTTTCCGCCGTAATCATTCCCGGAATGACACCCAATGCCCCCACCTGGCCGCTTAAAAGAAGGTCGACTTTTTTTTGCGTAATCAGTTGCTCAACAGCCTCAGCCGCCTTAATAGGATTTGATTCATCATCTATTACGACCAGACGCACAGGAAGCTTTCTGCGGTATTGTTTTACATAAATGCCGCCTTCTTTGTTAATATCCTCTAAAGCTTTATCATAAGCCCACTTTTGCTCTGCTCCAACCAGAGAGCTGACCCCACTAAGAGGAAGATGTGCGCCTATGAGGATTTCAGTTTTTTTTGTTTCTGCCAGAGAACTTTTGGTAGTTCCTATAATCCAGAGAATAAGGCAAAGACACAAAAACCGAAGCAAAATGTTTTTTGGTTTTTCTTCCATGGTTACTTCCTTTTATATGGGGCCTTATTTCATAAAAGTTTCAGTTTAGACACATTGAAATAAATTTTTCCTAACGCTTGTTCCATGGTGGAGCGATCTTGATTTTAAACTTAGAATACTCAAAGGGATAAATAATCTTCTGCTTTCCCTTCCACCACTGAAATTCAGCTAATGGAAAAAGTGCAATCCCTCTTTCATCGTAATCTACTTTACCCATCACCGTTTTAAATTTGTTTTCTATTACAGCCTGGCGAACTTTTGCTGAATCCAAAGTCCCGGCCTTCTCAATGGCCTGCCAGAGTATCTGGCAAACGGCATAGTACATACCAACACCAACGGAATGTTTTCTAAACTCTTTGTAATGCAGCTTTCCTAATTTTTTAGCACCTGGAAATGGGTAATCCATAGACCAGAAACCATCACAAAGGATATAGTCAGAATCTATTCCCAGAGACTCATAGAATTCTGTTGCCCAGGTGCCTTTCATCCCGTAAAAGAATTTTACATTGAAATTCATTTTCTTCATTTGACGCACAAGTGTTACGGTTTCCGGGACGCTGGAAAACATAAGGATAGCGTCCACCCCGATTGACTTGGCTTTGATAATCTGGTTTGAGAGGTCCTCAGTCCCTATGGGTATAGATTCTCGCAGTACGATTTTATATCCATACTTTTCGGCAAGAGCTGTCCAGAGGTCGCCAACTGGTTTGCCGTCAGTGCTGTCTTCTAAGAAGAGAGCTGTTTTTTGGGGACGAAGGTTTTCGGGTAGAGAATTCAAGGTCTCAAATGGTGTAGCAGCGCCCTGGACAACATCAAAGAAGTACATGGTACACCATTTGAAGTTATGCTCCAGGAAATCAGGAACCCAGATGACCGTGCCGTGATAGTATTTCTGATATTTTTCCGCCGTAATCATTCCCGGAATGACACCCAATGCCCCCACCTGGCCGCTTAAAAGAAGGTCGACTTTTTTTTGCGTAATCAGTTGCTCAACAGCCTCAGCCGCCTTAATAGGATTTGATTCATCATCTATTACGACCAGATGCACTGGAAGCTTCCTGCGGTATTGTTTTACATAAATGCCACCGGCTTTATTAATATCCTTTACAGCTTTATCATAAGCCCACTTTTGCTCTGCTCCAACCAAGCAGCTGACCCCACTAAGGGGAAGATGTGCGCCGATGAGGATTTCTTTTTTTGGGGTTACTGCTAACGCAGACTGATTGCCCCAAATAGTTACGCATACAAGGCAAAGGAACAATAGCCAAAGGGCTTTATTTGTTGTTCTTTTCGCCATAATTAATTTCCTTTTATTAGAATTTATAGGTGGCGTTTATGCCGCACCAAAATTCGTTTTCGGGGTTAACTGAATCCTCCATTGATATCTGATAGTTCAGCGATGGCGTTATAGTCCAATTTTCTTTTGTGATTTTTGTGTTTATTGCAAGTGTGAGATGGGACCATTCGTGCTCTATGGCGCTGGCAGCAAAGCCATCGTTGTAGGTAAAGTCTCCATGTAGCCTGAAAGACTGTTTTGTGCCGTCGGGCCAGAAGTTAGGTATATCAAAATCATAATTGAGACCTAAGACATGAATGAAACCTTCGCATTCTTTGATGTTGGAATTACTTCTACTGGCCCATATATAGCTAAGGTAATAACTCGGTGTAAGGGAACCGTAACTTACAGGAATAAGCCCCGGCCAAAATAGTGTTGAACCGAATTCCTGAGAATCACTCTTTCCATCTGAAATATTCGGCAGGCCGTAATACCACCAGTTTAAGACATAGTTCGTAGCCCAACTGGTATCTTGCAAAATGGCTCCCGTATAGAAAAGCGCAAAATTACGCTGAACCGAATTTTCTAAGCCGCTCGATAATGGATAGGACTCCATAATCATTCCGCTAAGGCCCGAGTCGCCGAAAGTCATTTTCACCGAAGGGATAATGACTCCATGGTCGTCGAATGCGTCAATACCATTCCATATATGTTTGCTATTAACCGTAGTGCTCAACTCGATGTCTATTTTCTCCTTTATGCCCCGGACGAAGTCCAGTACGTCAAAACCATACTCCATATACTTGACAGAGGGTGCGGTTTCCTGGCTGGCCGATGTCGCAGTTGTTTGTAAATCCTGGCCTTGACAAGTACCAGCGATTACTAACAAAATTACAAATAATTGAGTTACAAGTTTTTGCGTTAACATAATTATTACCCCTTAATTGGACTGTAGTGTGTTACCTTCTAAGTTATTAACGTTGTTCTTGTCATCATTGTGTTTACGGTTTCATCTTCATTAAGCAATATTGGGTTCCAGTGCTGTATCTTTAATCCCCGTTTTTTGCTTTGGCAGCGTAAAGAAGAATGTACTTCCAGTGCCCACTTTTGATTCCACCCATATCTTGCCGTTATATAGCTCAATAATTTTCTTTACTAGGGTAAGGCCAACACCAGTGCTTTCAAATTCATCGCGTGCTGAGAGTGTCTGGAACATTTGGAAAATTCTTTCGAAATACCTTTCTTCGATCCCTGGTCCGTTATCAGTAACACTGAATTTCCAGAAGTTATCATCCTCAACACAGCTTATTTCTATCCTGCCTTCCGGGTTGTTCATGTATTTGATGGCATTGCTGAGTAGATTTTGGAATACTTGAATAATCCGTGTCTCTTCAAACTCAATCACAGGCAATTCATTTTCAACGGTAATGGTGATGTTTTCGGGCGGCGCGAGCATATCAATAATAGTTGGCACAAGCTCATTCAGATTTATCTGAGTTTTTTCTTCTCGGACGTGTCCAACTCGGGAGTACTGCAAGATTCCATCAATCAAGTTATGCATTCTGTCCACTCGGCATGAGAGCAGAGATAGTTGTTCTTTACCGTCCTCATCAAACTTGTCTCCGTAGTCGGTTGATATCCAGTTAGCCAAAGTATGAATCCCTCTAAGGGGGGCTTTCAAATCATGTGAGACTATGTATGCAAAGTCCTTCAGTTCTTGATTTGTTTTTTCCAGTTGTCTAAGCAGTTGTACCTGTCGCCGTTCCGCGTTTTTACTTTCGGTGACATCCCGGAATATACCTTGCAGGATTTTTTTGCCGGCAATTTCGAGTAAAGTGGCCTTTATTGCAACGTCTCTTAACTCTCCGTTTTTAGTAATAATCTGTGTTTCCAGACTCTGGCCAATTTTTATATTGAGATGTTGTTTGAAGGTTTTACTAAATCCTCCTTCGATATTTCCCGTGGGATGGATAATCCGCTGGTGTTTACCAATTAGTTCCGACTTGTCCCGGCAAACTAATTTTGTTGCGGCGGGATTACAGTCAACTATTACGCCTGTTTCGGCATCAGCTACGAAAATGGCATCCAATGCTCCTTCGAACTGTGTTCTGTATTTTTCTTCGGTTTTACGCAACTGCTCTTCGGCTTCTTTACGTACCGCGATTTCCTGTGTTAGTTGTTTATTGGCGGTAGTCAGCTCTGCAGTACGTTCCTCTACTCTCACTTCAAGCTTTTCCTTAGCCTCGACTAATTCTATGTCTCGACGCTGGATCTGCTCCAACATTTCATTGAATGCATCGATAAGCAAACCCACCTCATCATTACTGTACTTTATAGCTCGAGTAGAATAGTCCTTTTTTTCTGAAACGTCTTTTGTGACCTCAGCCAAGCTAAGAATTGGCCCTGAAATAATCCTCTGAAGTCGTAACGACACAAAACTGATAATCAAAGAGACAATCAAAATAACGGCAAACATAATTCCAGCATTGCGGTTGAGCATTACGTACATAGGACGCAAATCCGACCGCAGACAGACCGTACCGATTATTTCCGCATCAAGAATAATAGGTTTGAATACAGTCAGGTAGTCATTCTCGAAGTAGTAACCGGAATTTTTTAGCTGAGAAGGATGGAGATTCACATCCGCGCGATCACGATAATAACCTGCGAAATACTTTCCCTTGCTGGTATAAACGCCGCCAAAAACAATTGAAGGTTCCACATGAAGGGCTCTTAGCGTTCCCTTGGTGTCCTCGACATCTTTGAAAACAAGAGCCGCCTTGCAGTTATCCGCTATCATTGCTGCTTGTGTTGAGAGATTTTGCACTAAGGCTTGGCGAAGGCTGCCCCACTCCCATACAATAAATGCGGTGCCTGTTAACAGCAGTGCCGCTATGCACGTAAGCATGATAATCAATATCAGCTTATGTTTTATTGTCAAGTTTTGTATAAAGGGCATATTGTTTTTTTATGTTTTTAATGTTTTTGCTAAGATCGTTATTATCGATTAGTCTTTTTGCCATACGTAAGAGTTGAGAGCGTATTTTAAGTCCGGCACGCTTGGCGGCTGTCACGTTAATTTCAAAACGAACTTTTTTATCCTCCAACAGGAAATTGGTGATTCCTCCGGATTCGATAAAATTAGGCATCTCGCCAACTGTTAACACACCGTCTTCTTTGACTAAATTTATGATTTCCTTAAGGTTTTTCTTTTCCGAAGTACAAATAAACAGCAAATGACATTTTTTAATTGCCTGAATCTTTTCATTTAGTTTGGATTTATCCCCCTTGCTGGATTTTTTAAGCTCTTCGAAAGTGTCAAACTGCTTTACAATAACATTTCTATTTTTAATTTTTTTGCCTTTGATAGGTGTAAACGCTTCACCAAATGGATCCTTGCCGATTATACCTATGGTGAATGACTCATTATTGTTAGCAGCTTTTTTTTGGGGCCAGTCAACAAACTTGATAAAGTTGTATAAAAACGCGGCTTTGACCTGATATTCACTGCTTTTTGTGGATGCTGTACAGACTTTTGGTGAAACCACTGCAGTGATTAAGACCAAAGCTAACACTGTCAATTTGTAAGCTTTGATTCTCATTCTTTTATACTTGCTAACTTCCTTTATATTTTTGCCGACCCCTGAATAGGAAATGGAACATTATTGTGCAGATATCATTCTTGCCAAACCTGCCCCCTTCGTGAAAAAAACGCAAGAATTCAATCGTTTTTACAGAATGTTCCGGACTCTTGCTTATTCAAAAGCGGCATTGCATCTGTTCCATAAATTTTCGAGCGTCAATAAGGTTATTTTTTAGAATTTGTAAAGCAACGAGATTCCGACAGCCGGCGCGTGACTGCGGAAATCACCGGAACCTTTTGTCTCTACATAGTTACGTTTGTTAAAGTCCTTGTTGAAAACACCAAGTAAATTATAACCGGTTATATTAATTGTCATGTCTTTGCTGGGCTTATATTGCAGACCGAGATCCAGGAAGTAACTGCCACGGTATGCTCTCTTCCAACCATCTGCAATGACTGGGTGGTGAGTGGGGTAGGGTGTAGTTCCATCATTGTAAGTTGTCCCTACACCGGAGTCGGCTGCACCAGCGCTTGTGAAAGGATAGTACTCGTCATAATCCTTCATACCCCAGAATCCCCAGTAGACTCGCAGCGATGCATCGAAGGTCCATTTGTCATCGAGTTTATGTTGAGCCGTTAACTTGGTGATGTTATTTGACCAGTTAGTCAGGTCATCTCCGTAGCCGTATGGGTCACCGGTGATATACGTATCCTGGCCCGATGCGAGGTAAAAGTCATAAAGTTTTGTAAACCCGTGTGATATAGCGAAGCGGGTTTTATCATTATGGTAAGCGGCTTCAAGCTCGAAGCCGTATTCTCTTTGTGCCCCGGCGAGAGTACTCGAAGAAGTAGTTTCGCTCCATACAATCGCTTGCAGATTGTAGTGAATGTATGCTGATGCGGCGAAGTCGAGGTTTTTACTGTGCTGTCGCTCATAGCGAAGTTCTATGCTATCAAGAACTTCAGGATCACTTTTGTTTTTGTCACTAAATAATTTCTGGGCTACCATTTCCTCCTCAAAGTTTGCCCGTACCGACCGTGACCACATAAGCTTCAATGTGTCCTTATCAGTGGGGGTGTGAACTAATGCCGCACGTGGAGAGAACATCACATCGGTATATGTATGGTCGTCAAGTCGGGCACCAATGAAGGTGGTCCATTTATCGTTCATGTTCCACTGAAATTCACCTAACAATGAATAGAGATTGGTTGACCAGCGCGGCATCCTCATATTTCTATTCTCTGTGAATCGCCAGGTATTCGGGTCTATCTCAGGCCAACCGGGGCTCTTCATTCCAAGCTCCAGGTGTGATATCTCGGCGCCCAAGGCAATCTTTTGGTTTTCAGTACGTTGCCATCTCAACAGTGCCTTACCTTGGTACTCGTCTTCACGATAGGCATGAGTTACCCTGTTGTCTGCGAATCGCTCAAAGTCGAACATGTCATAGGAGAATGAGTAATCAACGTTGAGATTTTCATCAATTTCCTGTTTATAGCCAACATAGCCTGTCAACTGTTGGTAACCATAAAAAGGACTATTCACAGGTAGATTCGATACCGTTTGAGTATTCGAGTGCCAACCCCACACACTATTCCAGTCGGCCCATCCCCAGGGGTGTCGAGCCAAAGAGCCGGTGGACCAGACGAATTTTTTGCCGCCGCGAGTATAACGTGCCCAGATATCCCAGTTATCTTTCTGTATCTGGACGTAAAACTTCAGGGGCGGCCGGTTTCTGGCACTGCCTCCATCACGGGCTAAAGGAATATGCGTTACAGGGGCACCTTCGGTAATGCCGTCACCCGGCAGGCCGCCAACCGGTGGTCCCTGCTCTGCTAATGGAGGAGGGGGGCCCCAACTATAGTCCGAAACAGTAGGGAAAGTAAACGGGTAAATCTGAGGCGCATCATACTTGCTTGCACCGACATATTTACCTATACCGGCATACACGAACAGATCCGTGCCATCATCCAGTTTCTGCCCGTGCTTTACCTCTGTTGAGTAGAATTCCTCAACGACACCAAGACGTGTTATTATTTCCGAACCTTCGAATGTCTTGGCGCTATGTGTCACAATATTAATCACCATCGAGACGGCGCCGGGACCATACAAAGCAGAGCCGGGGCCTCGCACGATGTCAATGTGATGAATGTCACTGAGCATAACCAGGTCCAGCTCGCTTACTGCTCCGAAGTGGGTGCGCTCGTTCATCACACGTCCATTAACAAGCAGTAGAAACTTGTCATTTCTGTCGGCGAGAATCCCGCGTAATCCCATAACATCAGGTTCCCAGTGGTGTCGCATCCATAGCAGGTTAGGTACGTAAATATCAAGCAGCTCATATAAACTGCGAGCCCCAGAGGACCAAATGTCTTCTTGTGTAATTGTTGTTACTGCAGATGGAACAAGACGTGGCTTAGTCTTCGTCAAAGTTGCGGTTGAGACAACTTCTATCTCCATCAACTCCTCGATAGACTTATCAAACAAATCCTCCTGCTCGTTTACATCCTGCTGTAGTGCAAATAGTTGTACGTTAGGAGAAAAGACAAACAGGAACATACACCCAAATAATAATTTTTGTGCCAACTGCTTTTTTCCTATGACCGCCATAATGTTTACTCCTAATTAAAATGTTGTTTTCTCATATTCAAATTCATACACATTTATATGACAGCTTATCGCGACTATACTGGTTATCTCCCACTTATAACTTTGACTTCGTGTTCCAAAATACCAACTTTGAAGAACTTTAAAAACTTAATGTGAACCATTACGTAATTAGTATGCCGTTCATAAAAAAACCAACTTCTGCATAAACCTAAGGCCAGCATTGTAGTTTTACATTTCCACATCATCTTTCCTTATATCGAGGTCTGGTAAGTCTTTCGGCGATGTTTTGCCCCTTCTTAAAGCAATAATCACGCTTTATTCATTTCCAGCAAAGTGCACAAATATTGGATAAATTAATTTTTCCTCAGTTCAGATATTATCGGCCGGTAAAAAGCGGATTTTGTGGATTGTATGGAATGAAGCGGTTTTGCAGGCTAACAAGAATTAAAGATTTAGTTTGAGGATAAAGAGATGGGTACAGATTTTTAACAGGAGTACTTATCTTTCTTTGACTAAAAGGAATGTATTTTTTTAGGTCTGCTGTAGATAAAGACAAGAATTATGCCATTAAATTCGACTTAAACTCTCACAAATCATAAACTGAAGGCTTTGCACGGAGCCAATTCCATTCAACATCGTTAATAAATCGGTTAAATGGGTCAAATCTGCCTATTATCTTTTCCCATTCAATGTAATTTATAATACAGTTGAAGAATAAATCACTATTACTTTTACATGGACATTTCAGCAGGTTTTTAGCTAATTCGATAAAATTGTCAGGTTTGTGGGGAGCATTTATTAATTCGTGCATGAACCACTTATGATAGGGATACAATATTTTATTATAAGCAAGAATCATCCTACCTCCAAACAGTACTAACTCTGCTGTACTACGAATTAATAAAAATCTGTCATTTCTTTTTTCAGCTTCGTTGATGAACCAATTAAAAGTGACAACCAAGCTATAAAAACTTTTCATTTTTTCTTTTTGTTCATGCTCCTGATAAACTGGAATTTGCTTTATTATTTCCTCAAGCCCTTTCATACGAGAGTATGCTATGAATGCCCCGGAAAATGAAGCTCTTATCGGTTCACTTCCGCGTTTAGCGGCATCAAGTAAGAAATCCAAATTGACGATCTTGCCCTCAACACATTTGCAGGGGGATATACATATGTTCTGATCTTTGGTGAAATACCGATAGTTGTTGTCCGCCTGTCTTTTCTGAAATTCCTTATCAGTAGCTACGAGATAAATATCTATGTCAGCATCTTCAGCCTCTCGTTTTTTTGCCACCGAGCCACCAATAATAATTGCGGAAAATCTCTCGTCATTTTCAAAGTTTTTAATCAGGTTTTCAATGGTCGTTTTATGATGTTCTCGCACCTTCCTTACCTATTTTTAACTGAATATAATAAGTTGATTTCGCTTTTTAGTAATCAATTAAATAATTAAGCAGCAGGGCAGTTGAACTGACTACCGTTTTTGTTTCAATTATCTGAACAAATGAGGTAATAATAATCTGTTCGCTTTTTGAAGTGTCTGTCTGCCTTGTTGACCTTTGGTCAACGGAGAGGGCGGGATTCGAACCCGCGGTAGAGATAAACCCTACACAGCCTTTCCAAGGCTGCGCCTTAAGCCACTCGGCCACCTCTCCGTAAATAGCTTTGATTTTTACCCCCTCGAATCTTTCGACTGTTTAGCTGCCCTCACTGCAGGCAATGCTCAAGACAAGTTTGCTTAGGGCAGGCCCTTATCTTTGTTCCTTTTTCAAGCTGATACTAAAAGGATATATCCCTTAAAGCTGTTTTTCAACTTTAAATCCTATTATGATAGTGTAATTTTTTTGTCGATGAAATTTTGGACAGGCCTATGACTGAATGAAAGCGAGTTGAAGCGTAATAATTAACGGTTGAAAAAAAATGTTGTTAATTTTTCCCAAATATTTAGGATATACTTGTTATATGTTTAAGTCATTTGCCGCCGTATTATGTTTGTCAATTGGCGACGTATTGTAAGTCATCGTCGGCAAAGCACTTGCGGGCGTAGCATAGTGGTAATGCACTGGCTTCCCAAGCCAGTAAGGAGGGTTCGATTCCCTTCGCCCGCTTTTTTCATATCTGCGTTTCAAAACTCTCATTATGTTACGAATTTTATAATAGCAGAAAACTTCCTGTAGATGGTATTCCCAAATTTGCTTTACAATGCGACTACTTTAGAAGATTGGTTGAAGCTTTGCAAATTTGTGAATGCTGAGAAAAAGAAAAGCGGTTTTGCTGTGCGTTTTTTGAAAGGTATTTAGGCTGTAAAAAAGACTTGACAGTATAAGTGTAAGCCGGTTAGCATTAAGATAATTGGGAATATTAGGGGCCGTAGCTCAATTGGCTAGAGCATCGGACTGTCGATCCGAAGGTTGAGGGTTCGAGTCCCTTCGGCCTCGTTCTTAACTTCCTTCTCTACAATAACTTGGATTTGCTAGAGTCTTAGTCTCCGGTTTTCTTAAAGCAGCTTTCGGATTGTCAATATAGGTTTCTTTTGAGAAGTACCTGATAAATATAATCCGAGAGTCTTAACATTAACGGAAAGCTAACAAAGGTAGAATAAACATGAATCTATGTATTTGGTATGAATGTTTAATAGAAATGCTCACAGCCTTTAATTATCCAGAGGATACACAACAAATTAAAGGCAGGTATCATAACTAACCCCTTATTCGTGATTTTTTACTATAAATTTTGCATTCTAATGAAATACCTTTATAGCCTAACGATCTTTATTTTTCATTGTAGATGTAATCTTGTTTAGATAGGATAGTAGTATTCTCGTCAGTTCATTGAGTTAAGCCAAACGTTCCTGGTGGTATCGGCGTTTGTCTGTCATACATCTTATCTTTCACAGGGGGATACGATATTTCTTGGCTGGCCCATAAATTATATCTTTTTTTTATTGACAATTACAAGAAATCATTTACAAATTTGCTTTTAAGGAATTGAACGACAACTCGACGTTTTAAAATTTGAAGTATTTCCAAGTAAAAGAACCATCAGGAATAAGTAAGTAATGATATTTTGGATATACAGGAGCAAAAACAATGAATAAATTAGAACCAAAAGTTGGCAAAGATGTTATAAAGGCAATCGTATTCTTCCTTGCCATAATAATCTTTGTTTCTGCAAATAAGGTATTTGCGGATGTGACGGCTGAGCTTGAGCAGGCGCAGCTCTATCAACAAAACGGCAAATACTCCCAGGCAGAGCAAATATATCAGGGCATTATTCAGCATCATCCCGGCAGTGATTATGCCTTTCAGGCAGAAACGAATCTTGTTATCCTATATATTCTTTGGGGAAGACTGACGAAGACTCAGGCCGTCAGACAGCAATTGGTTAGTGAGTTCTCACAGCATACGGGCCTGCCTGAAGCATGTTACCTCATAGCGGAACAATACGAATGGGGCCTTAAGTTTGATAAGGCAAAGAGCGGTTTTCAGCAGGTGATACAAAATCATCCCGGCAGCACTTCCGCGAGTAAGGCAAACCTGGGTCTGGCAAGAATAAATGTTCTGTCCCTGATAATATCCAAAGACTACGCCCAGGCTGGACAGGAACTCACCAAACTGGTTACGGATTTTCCCAGTCATCCGAATTTGCCGGATACACTTTTCCGAGTAGCGGAAAGATACGAATGGTCACTTAAATTGGAAGAGTCGAAAAGTGTTTATCAACAAATAGTACAAAACCATCCTGCCAGTTCATTCAAAAGCCGGGCACAATTAAGTTCCTCAAGATTAGATGTTCTTTCTCATCTCATGTCTAAAGACTACAGCCAGGCTCAGCAGGCTCTTAATACACTGGTCACACAATTTGCCGGCCATCCGGATTTGCCTGAGACGCTTTATCGCGTAGCAGAGAGATATGGATGGTTGGAAAAATTCGAAGAAGCGACGAATCTTTATCAGCGGATAATACAAAATTATCCTAACAACCCGGCCGCGAGCAAGGCAAGTGTAGCATATCCACGAGCGAATGTGATGGCTCTGACCACGTCAAAGAACTTTAGTCAGGCCCAGACAGCCCTCGATAACCTGATAACAAATTTTCCAAACCATCCGGATTTACCGGCCACAATTTTCCGGGTGGCGCGGGAATACGAATGGCAGCTTCGGTTGGAAGACGCAAAAAGCAGATATCAGCAAGTTATACAAAACTATCCTTGCAGTTCATACGCAGGTCAGGCAGCGATGGGCATCGCAAGAGCAGAAGTTGTTTCTCTTATAAAGTCTAAAAACTACAGCCAGGCAGAGGCGGCACTTGATAAGCTGATTTCCGATTATTCAGGGCATCCGGATTTGTCCAATGCCGTATACCAGATAGGTGAAGAAACTTATTACATGGCCAAAGAAGTGCATTCTGACGGTGATAAGGAAACTGCTAATGAGTATTTTGCCAGGGCGATAGGTGTGTGGCAAAAAAGTATCAATAAACTCCCTCCTTGCGAAGACATAATAAAGGCCTGTTATTATTCAGCAGTTGCTTATCAGCGGATGAGACAGCTTGAAAAGGCAATCGAATACTTTAAGAAAGTAGTTACTAGTTGGCCTAATAACGAGTTGACTTGGTACTCTTTGTTTAGTACTGGACAGATTTATCAACTCATGGCTATTGAAAAGATTATTCCTTCGTCACAAGCCAAAGCTTTAGCGAAGGCAGCATATCAGCAAATTCTTGATAATTGTCCAAATTGTCCTAATGCTGAGTATGCACGAAATTGGTTAGAGTGCTACAACTTAGAAAACTAAGGGGACAAAGATGGAAACCAGATTTCTTGTCTATTATATTATTTTAGTTTTATTTTGCGTTATTACCGAGAATTGCTATGCCTGTGGGAATTACGAGCCTTGTCCCATACCAGATTCACCCTCTGTATCAAGCCCGGTATCAGGTAGTACTTGTGTATCCACGGATGGCATAACATTGGATTGGAACGGTGTCGAATGTGATAAGTATTACGTTTTCCTGAGTTGGGAGAGTGGCTATCCTGGTTCCAAGTATGAGATTTGCGAGACGACGAATACTTCTTGCTTTACAGGTCCTCTTTTGCCGGGAAAAACGTATTACTGGATTGTCGCGGCATTTAATAACTGCATCGCATTTTCAATACCAATTATCCGGACATTCACGACTGAACCCGGTCAGGCAAGCAATCCGGATCCTTGTGATGGTGCAAATGATGTTGATGTAGACACAAACCTTAGCTGGATGACAGGTCCTGGAGTGGTTTCACAGGGTGTCTACTTCGGGCCGAACAGCCCGGGTGATTTCCAGGGCAGCCAGACTGAAACAATCTTTAATCCCGGGGTCCTGGATTGCGATACAACTTACTACTGGCGTATTAAAGGCGGATGTAATACTTTCGGTCCCATCTGGAGCTTTACAACGAAGGCTGTGTGTGATACCGACCCGCCGGCGGCACCGAATAACCTGATAGCGACTTCATTAGACAGCAGAGTAGATTTGGACTGGGCTGATAACAATGAGGCTGATTTGGCCAGCTACAATGTTTATCGTTCGATGCTTTGGGGTGGGCCGTACGGATTAGTGGATAGTACGAGTGGCAGTGACTACTCAGATTATACTGTAACCAATGGTGATATATATTTCTATGTAGTAACAGCTGTGGATACATCGAACAACGAGTCGGCTAATTCCAATGAAACCTCGGCAATTCCACGGGACACGGTTCCACCTCAAGCACCAACGAACCTTATAGCCACATCTGATGAAGGTTCGGTTATACTTACGTGGTATGAGAATACGGAGGCTGATTTATCTTGTTATAATGTTTACCGCTCCACTAACCCAGGCGGTCCTTATAACCAAATCGCTGGTGGTCTAATCCCGAATAGTTATATAGATGACGGTGTTATCAACGGCACGACATATTACTACATAGTCAAAGCCGTAGATACCTCTATGAATACATCTCCTCCTTCGAACGAGAGCTCGGCTACGCCTTTTGACACAATTCCCCCGGCGGCACCGACAGGTTTGCATGCCATTGGAGGTGACGGCATGGTATTACTGGATTGGTTTGACAATTCAGAACCTGACTTGATTGGGTATAACGTTTATCGTAATACAGCGCCTTCTTTCCCATCAACACCTGGTTACAGGATTGCCACACAAATAACTCAGAGTGAGTATATGGACGATACGGTAATAAATGGTCAGATTTATTATTATAAAGTAAAAGCTTTAGATACTTCCCTGAATAGGTCTGCACCTTCGAGTGAAGTATCAGCCACACCGGAGGGGCCTCCGGAGGTTCCAACGAATCTGACGGTTTCAGCGGTTGGCTCGGGCCGAATGGACCTGCAGTGGACAGACCAGGCCGATGATGAGAACGGTTTTAAAGTTGAACGTAAAATAAGTGGCGGTTCTTACGAGCATATAGCTACACTTGGTGTCGCTGTCGATACTAATAGTGTGGTTAGCTACAGTGATATGGGGCTTGATTCATCTACAACTTATACCTATCGCGTCTATGCGTACAATAGTAACGGTGATTCGGTAATGTCGAACGAGGCCTGGGATACAACAGCACCAGCGGTCCCGACAAATCTGACAGCAGTAGCTGTGAGCACCAGTCAAATAGACCTGCACTGGGTGGATAATTCGGTTAATGAGGATGGTTTTAAAATCGAGCGTAAATCTGATGGTGGTTCCTGGGAGCAGATAACTTCCGTTGGTGTTGATGTAAAAAGCTATAATGATCCAGGTCTTGATTCATCGAAGTCATATAGTTATCGTGTGTGTTCATACAATACCGAGGGTGACTCGGACTGGTCAAACGAGCATTCAAACTCGCCTATACCTGTTGCACCATCGAATCTTATAGCCACAATTGGTGGTTCAGTAGGTTTGAATTGGGACGATACTACTGAACTTGATTTTGCCAGTTACAATGTTTATCGTGAAACAGTATCCGGATTCACACCGAGTTTTCTTAACCGGATTGTTGCAGGTTTGACCGTAAGCGAGTATGTGGACAGTGATGTAACAAATGGGCCGACCTATTATTATGTAGTCACAACTAAAGATTCCTCATCCAATGAGTCTGGTCCGTCAAATGAAGATTCAGCTCAGCTGGTGGACCGTGTGTATAACAAAGCGTCGGGCACCTGGCACTACTCTATACAAGACGCCATAGATAAAGCGGTACATGGTGATACAATAGAAGTATCACAAGACACATACATAGAAAACATCAGTCTTAATGCCAGGAATATTACTTTAACCAGCGCAGATCCGGAAAATCCAGCTGTTGTTGCCGCAACTATAATCAACGGGGGTAACACAGGTAATGTTGTCAAATTCGGTTCAGGAGATAACTCTAAATTAAAAGGCTTTACAATCAAAAACAGTGGCAGCGCCGGGAGTGATAAGAGTGGAATATATTGTAACTCATCGAGTCCGGTCATAAGCAATTGCGTCATCGAAAGTAATTTCTATGGTATACTTTGTGAGTCCGGCTTTCCGGACATCGAGAATTGCATCATTAAAAATAACAGCTATGACGACTCTATCGGAATAACAGCGCCGGCGGCAGGTTCGGGGACGCCGACTATTCGCAACACATTAATTCACAGTATTAGCGGTACCAACAGTTCCGGGATTGATATTGGCAGTAACAGAACCGCCGTAATAAGAAACACAACTATTGCCAACAATGCCAAGGGCTTCAATTGTAGTGCTGGTGCAACACCTACTGTTACAAACTGTATTGTTTATAGCAATACGAGTAACAGCGACTGGGCAAGCAGTGATGTGACATATACTTGTCGACAGGCCGACCTTGGTGGCGAGGGAAATATCAGCGTCAATCCTGGTTTAGAAGCGAGTTATCATTTAACCTCCGGTTCGGTTTGTATTAACGCGGGCAAGCCTGATTTTGTGTCGGAGGCAGAAGGAACCGACCTTGATGGTAAGCGGCGTGTTTTGGCTGCCAGGATAGATATGGGGGCTTATGAGTACGGAAAGGTAATTTATGTAAACGACGATGCCCCTGGACCTACTCATGATGGTTCAACCTGGGACTCCGCGTACCTGTATCTGAAGGAGGCTCTAAGTGTTGCTGTAGCGGGTGAGGAAGTTTGGGTAGCGGCTGGTACCTATTATCCTGATGAAGACACAACAAACCCTGATGGCACTGACAATCGCAATACTACTTTCCAGCTGGTTGGAAAAGTATCTATCTATGGTGGTTTTGCTGCCGATGAGGATTCGCTTAATGAACGTGACTGGACTTTCAACAAAACAGTACTAAGTGGTGATATTGATGACGATGATATAGATTTGCCTGATGGCGAAAACAGCTACCATGTTGTTGCAGGTGCTGAAGGTGCCTTTGTTGATGGTTTTGTAATAACAAGGGGTATAGCTGACAGCGCTGGGGGCTTCGGTGGTGGCGGTATGTTAAATGACAGTGTTTTGACTGTCGTTAGGAATAGCATTTTCTACTCAAATATGGCGGGCAGTAGTCAACATGGGGGAGGTATATACAATCGCAACGGCAGTAACTCTGTACTAATAAACTGCATTTTCAGCGGTAACAAGACAACTGGCAATGGTGGCGCCGTGTATAATGACAGCAGCGATTTGACACTGATTAATTGCACAATTACCAATAATTACGCAGAAAGTACTGCTGGTGGAATGTATAATGTTAGTAGCAATCCGACTTTAACAAACTGCATACTTTGGGATAATGAGGATAGTGGTGGAATAGACAACCTGGATGCACAAATCTACGGCGGGTCGCCAGTAGTCAGCTACAGTTGTATAAGGGGCTGGTCCGGTGGTGTAGGAAATATAAATATTTCTCCACAGTTTGTTAATACAGGTCATTGGGATGCTACAGTTGCGCCGAACAGTATCGAACTTGAAGTCACCGTGCGCGACTTTATTGTTTCCCAGACAGAAGAAAATGACTATCCAGGTTACTCTGCGCACCCGGACTTTCAGTCTACTGTATCAGGTGTCGAGGAAGGTATCGTCAAGGACGATTTGGATCCAGCCGGAGAACCCATCGATAATAAACCTGATTTTACTGATGACCCTGCAGGTCTTGTTTCGGTTACTAACGTAACAAATTTCGATAAGTGGTATAATGATGATCCCAGCTATAACAAGTCAACTCCACTCCAACTTGAACTTGTGCATAAGGGAAATGGTATCTATGAATTCAGAGACCCGTGGTTTTTCCCCATTGATGACCATCTATTCGGGAGCTACCACCTCTCTGCTACTCCCGATGGTGATGGTAAATATCATAATTTCCATTTCACTTTAGAGTTGCATACTACGTTTACCTATTATGGAACCGGTGAATACTTCAGAATATATCAATCGGACGATGATATGTTCCTATTTATTAACAAAAAGCTGACTCTCGACATAGGCGGAATACATCGCCCAGCAAAGCGATATCTAGAAATAGAGGACAGAGACGGATATGGTGGAGATGTATATTTGTATAAGGTGGATGAAAATGGAGATCCTCTTGAGTCGCACTATGCCTACTTTGATCTTGACCTGCAGCCTAACGTAACTTATGCCTTCGATTTATTCTTTGCCGAGCGCCATACTGATCTGTCGCACTTCGAGTTTAGCACCACGATTGAATTAAAAACTAATTTCACTCCGGGTGATTATCATTTGCAGGCTGGTTCGTCATGTATTGATGCAGGTAATAACGATGCTGTGCCGTCGAATGTTGAAACGGACATTGAAGGCGTTCCCCGCTTTGTCGACGACGCAAATACGGTTGACACCGGGGCGCCGCCGAATGATGCTCCGTACGTTGATATTGGGGCGTATGAATGCCGGTTCCAGATAGCCCCGGTGGCCAGTGATGACAGTTATAATTTATATAATGACGAGACATTAACAATTGATGCCTCCAGTGGGGTTCTAACTAACGATATAGATGGTAATGATGATGAGCTTACAGCAGAGCTGGTATCCGGTGTTTCTTATGGAAGCTTAACGTTCAATTCAGATGGGTCATTCGAATACACGCCGGGTGCTGATTTTGTCGGCGACGATATTTTCACATACAGGGCTTACGACGGCCAAAACTACTCTGAAGAAGCAACCGTAACAATCACTGTTTACCGGCCGTTGAGTATTAACCTCGTCAATACAATAACAATAATATGGCCTATAAATGAAATACAACAAACAGTACATTTATCAGATGTAAATGTAACAGGCGGTAATTCGACATTACTAACGACTTTGTGGACGGCACACGCACTTCCGCCTACAGGTTACATTTCGGGCTACACTCCCGATGCGACATATTTAAATCCAATTGTTACGCTTCAGCTGGACCCCAACATTTTTGTCCACCATACAGAATTAGATTTTTTACTTAAACTTGTGGCTGATGATAGGACAAGAACCGCTGAAAAATGTTTGCTAATCGAAGCGAAACCTGAGGGAGGAGGCAATTGTGCTCCTGAAGTTGATGCCGGTGGTCCTTATTCTATAGATTATGTTAATAGTCCGTTGAACCTTGATGGTGATGTGAAAGACGATGGTCTGCCGTTTAACGGAAACTTATTTATAGGATGGGAATCTAATAACTACTGTCCGCCATCCGGTGCTGAACAGTATTTCGAGATAGTCGGCGAGGTAAAATTCGCAGACGAGTACTCTGAGGACACGACTGCGACATTTACACAACCGGGAACATATCACCTCCTGTTAACGGCTTCGGACGGCCAGAAAACAACCGTTGATACTGCAGTTGTTTATGTTGGTGGAATAGGTAATCAAGTACCTGAAATTGATGCCGGTACAGGCCAAAATATTACACCTCCCGACGATGAACTGTGGCCATCTTTTAGGCTGGATTCATCGGTTACAGATGACGGCCTGCTGATAAGTCCTCCAGAAATTGATTGGCAGCCGGTTATCCAACCAGATGTGGGAACAGTGACGTTTGACGACACGAAGGCGGAGAAACCAGTAGTAACATTTACCGAGTCCGGCACTTATGTGCTTCAATTAGAAGTTTCTGACGGTCAATACACAGTGTTTGACTATGTGGAGATTATCGCAAATGAACCACCATTCGCTGACGAATTTGACGTTTATGCCGGCGAGGACCAGGAGATTAAGCTGCCCAACTTTGCACAACTTGAGGGTGAGATTACTCCTTTGGAAATTGACGCTTACGTGACAAAGAAATGGAGAAAAAAGAGCGGGCCGGGCAAAGTCGAGTTTACTGATGATGCAATAGTAAATCCACAGGCTTCTTTTTCCGAGCCTGGGGAGTATGTGTTGGAACTTAAAGGGAGGTACGCCACGGTTGAAGAGTCAAACGATGTGATGATAGATGTCAAGCCCGGCATACAAATTAGCGCTGGCTGGCACCATACGCTCCTCATTGATGACACGGACTTTAAAAGTGTGTGGGCTTGTGGACAGGATGGGAGTAGTTATTATGGCTATAAAGGTGCGCTTGGAATTGGTGATTATGGTTATGATCATTATGAAACTATACCTGTGCGGGTGCATCCCGGTGAGCAGGATTCTCTTGACTACCTGCGAGATATCACAGCGGTGTCTGCGGGTTGCATGCATTCACTGGCTCTGGATATGAACAATAAAGTCTGGGCCTGGGGCGATAATTATTTTGGCCAACTTGGCAATGGTCAAGCAGTTGATGAAACTACCCCTGTAAGGGTCACAGGTGGTGGGCAGAACGGTGGCTTTCTTGAAAGAATTGTTGATATTTCAGCAGGCTTATACAAGCCACATTCTTTAGCGGTTGAATCCAACGGCGATGTCTGGGCATGGGGTTCGGATTATTATGGCCAGCTTGGTAATGGTAATAACGTAAGTACTCCAGTTCCTATGCAGGTTCATTCCGGAGAGCAGGACCCCTCATATGATATCGATAACAATCCGACCACGCTAAAGAACATTGTTGCCGTCTCCGGAGGAGAGAATTACTCTATGGCGTTGGAGAAGCTGGATGAGACAGACCCTAACTGTAATGGCAGGGTTTATACATGGGGTTCTCAAAACACTTTCGAGTTGGGAGGTATTAGTTATAGGCGCGGCAGGTTAGGTGATCCGGATACTTATGAATCGGTTCATTATCCTGTAAAAGTCCATTCAGGTGAGCAGGGTCTTGATACATATCTAATAAATATTGTCGCCATTTCCGCATGTTCTGACCATTCGATGGCATTGGAGAAGCTGGATGAGACGGACCCTGACTGTAATGGCAGGGTTTATACGTGGGGTTATAACGGACCGGAATGTGACACGAAAGGCGGCCGACTGGGTGATCCAAATACTAATCCTGATCCAAATAGTTCAACTCCAAAATCAGATGAATTATCTTACAGCAATACCCCGGTACTAGTTCATTCCGGCGAGCAGGAATTAAATCAATATCTGATTAACATCATAGATATCTCAGCGGGTTTATCTCATTCTATGGCTCTTGACAAAGAGGGTAACGTTTGGGCCTGGGGAGATAATACATTTGGCGAGCTTGGAAATGGTAAGAATGAGGAAGATTATGAGCCTGAGTCTTCGAGAGAACTAACGCCGGTCAAGATTGTTGCTCCCGATAGAGATGAAGATACCTTCCCGGACGACCTTAACGGAGATGAAGATTATACAAATGATTTTCTCGGGGACGATATACCCATAATTGCCATCTCTGCCGGATATTGGCACTCTCTGGCAATGGACGAAATGGGTAATATTTATTCCTGGGGATATAATGAGGAAGGTCAGCTTGGAATCGGTTCAAAGGAAAATAAAAAAATCCCGCAACTGATGCCACCTCTGGGTGCAAGGGTTAAGAACCTTAATAAATCTCCGGGGGAGCGGTCGTGGTATAGTACAATTCAGGAGGCTATTGATGATGCCTCAGACAATGATACACTTGTGGCCTATCCAGGGACATATAGTAGAATCGTTATTGGAAAGAATATTATCTTAAGGAGTTTGGACCCAAATGATTTGAGTATAGTTTCAAACACTATTATTAACGGAGTCTCTTCTACTGATTACGATGTAGTCACGTTCAGTTCAAACAATACTTCGACACTTTCGGGCTTTACTATCACTAATGGGCGGCGAGGTATTGACTGCACAACATCTTCATCACCCACTATTATAAATAATATTATTCACAACAACCAACAATATGGAATACGTTGCAGACAGACAAACACGCCGATAATAAAGAACAATCTGATTTTTGGCAATGCATTAAGCGGGATAAAACTTAATAATGCTTCTGCTATCGCTTTGATTCGAAATAATACTATTGTTGATAATCGGCATGGTATCCATTTCGAAGGAGAAAATCAGCCGCCTCAGCCAAAGGTACGCAACTGTATAGTTTGGGGCAATGTTGATGGAGATTTTTATAATACCAAAAGCATAGTATTTAACGATGTTCGATATTGCGCAAGTAGTGGAGGGTACGATGGTGAAGGCAATATTGATGTAAATGAAAGTATTTTCGTTAGTACTGACCCGGCCGATTATTACCGTCTAAAATCAGACAGCACTTATATCAATCCCTGTATTGACGCAGGTGAGCCGAATGCTGAGCCTCCTTATACCGGCGAAAGCGATATCGATGGCCAGATTCGTGTTATGGGACAACGCGTGGATATCGGTGCGGATGAATTTTCAATTTACTTTGTTGAGGCGGGAGAAGTTAAAATAACGACAACGACCGAATCAGTTGATATGAATGACTCTGATATACTGTACAATCATCATTTTCCACCGGGTCCGACTCTTAGCGTGCTATGGTCTGTATTGAAGGGGCCGGATGGTTGGGATGGAAATGAACCATTCGATAATAACTCGTTTCTACATCCGACTGCTACATTTGACACGGTTGGCGAATATAAGTTACGACTGGAAGTCTTTGAGGACGGACATTTGGTCGGAATGGACACAGTTGTAATCATAGTCGTATATGGTGTTGAAGTTACAAGTGACCAGGAAGAAATTGAGTTACCGTATTATGATACCGTTAACTTAACGGCCGCGGTTATCGGGTCCGGGCCCGATTATTCGCTGGAGTGGATTGGCCCTTACGAGCCTGAAGTTGTATTTGGAAGCCCGGACCAAAACCAGACCACAGCGACCTTCAGTTGGCCGGAGGATTATGTAATTGATGTGTTAGTGACGGACAATTCTACTGGTTCTTTAATTGGTATTGGCACGATTGATATCGTTGTTGGTTACTCGCCTGTCGAAGTCAATGCAGGACAGGACCAGGAAATCACACTTCCTGATAACAGTGTTTATCTGGCCGGCTCTGTCAGGGGCAGTGGGATTGCTTCAGTACTGTGGGCGGCGAGTGAAGAAGCGACAGACCTGGTAAGATTTAGCACCCGTTCATTATTGGATACCTGGGCCGAGTTTGACGAGCCGGGCATTTACGATATTGCGTTATTTGCTTTAGACGGTAGGGGGAATTTCCGGGATATCGACATAGTAACGATTACAGTTAATAGACAAAGCTACGGACATATAATCGTTAACGCCGGTGAGGATAGAACCATCATTCTGCCGCAGAATTTTGTTTTTCTTGATGGTTACGTGGAGATAAACGACGTTAATTATACCACCGAGTGGATAAGTAATGTGCCCACTGTGGTTCATTTTGATGATTCGTCTTTGTTGCAAACCTATGCGACATTCGATGAGGCAGGCATTTTTGATATTAGTCTGATTTTAAAAGACAGTATTGGTGTGCCGTTAGCGAGCAGTACTATCACTGTTACGGTTCGTTACGAACAGGTGATTATTGAAGCCGGCGAAGACCAAACGATTAACCTGATAGATGGTATGGCTGCGGTTAATTTAGCCGGTGAAGTTATTTGCGGCACTTATGATTCGGTGCAGTGGATAGATACCTCCGGCGGTTTGGTTACATTTGAGGATTGCAATCAGCTGGAAACCACGGCGATTTTTACACAAGGCGGAGAATATAGACTTGGGCTGGTAGCTAAAGATACTTCTGACGACATACTCACATTTGATACCGTTACTGTTGTGGTCAACTATCAGGAGGTTACTATATATGCTGGTGAGAACCAGGAAATTACCGGATTTCCACTGCGAAATGAGGCGGCTTTACACGGACTTATTATCGAAGGTGATCCGGAGGAAACGGAGTGGATATATAACGGTCCTGCCGGCCTGGTAAAATTTGGTGACGTTTTTTCGTTGTATACCTGGGCGGAATTTGAAGAGCCTGGAATATATCAACTTGGGCTAGTGGCGAGAGATGGAGGAGTCGAGGTTGGTTGGGATGTAGTGTCAATCGATATACTCCCCGATAACAACGACATAGTGGCTGAGGTTACAGGTAGTTCACAGGTGACACTTGTAGGTGGCACTGCCACGGTTCATCTTACCGGTATTGTTGTTAGCGGGACATATTTTACCATAGAATGGAGATTTACAGGCCCGGCAGGTTTATTAAGCATAGCCGACTTAGGAGGAACGAATCCCTATTTTGCTGATGTAACGTTCTTTGAACCCGGAAACTATGATATAGGCTTTTTAGTTAAAAATAGTGATAATCAGGTTATCGGCTTTGGAAAAGCTGCAGTTACCGTCAATCCTGAGATTCATCGAAGTTTAACTGTACAGGCAAATGCGGTTCCCGAAGATATCACTTTGCCCGAGACAGATACCACGACATTAAGCGTTACTGTTTTTGGTAATGGTTCTTACGATTACTGGCAATGGATTGACCCATCAGGTCTGGTAACCTTTAGCCAGGCAAATGGAACTGCTCCTGTAGCCGATGTAACAGCAACATTTACAAATGCGGGGGTTTACGATTTAGGTATCCTGCTGAGAAATGGAGGAGCAACCGGAGATATCGTCGGATTAGATAAAGTGACTGTTCCCGTGAGGTGTGAGACTTGCCGGTATATTGAGGTAGATGCAGGCCAGGACCAGGAAGTTATGCTGCCGTTTTCAGGCGGTGTAGAAGTTGACCTGCACGGTCAAATTACCGGCAATATTCCATATAACTCAGCGAAGTGGCTCGATCCTTCGGATGGTTTTGTAGAATTTGGACAAGTAGAATTTGACTATGGGCAGGAGATAATAACAACTGCAACATTTACAGAACCGGGAATATACCATTTAGGGCTGTTAGTGGAAGATAGCAATGGAGTCCGAATCGTGGCAGATAATGTTGCTATTACAGTCAATTCTTATGACACAAAACAGTCATTGTATGTGGATGCCGGCGACTCACAGACAATAACATATCTGGTTGATGAATATGTAAATTTGGCCGGTACGGTAAAAGGCAGCGGACAGTACGATAGGGTAGAATGGCGTACATGGACACCTGATGTGGTTACCATCGAAAATGCTGATGACCCGAATACCAGAGTGTTCTTTGAATTACCTGGTACCTTTAAATTAGGTTTCTTTGCCTTGCTGGATAATATGGAAGTTGTGTGGGATACTGTGGAAATCACCGTTGAAATTCCCGAAGTCATTATTACCGCGAAAGCATATTGTACTGAATGCAATGATGGGGCGGGAAGATGGATATCCGAAGAATATAATAAGCTGTACAACGGCAGCCCTGTAACAATCAGCTTGATGGGTGAGTTACTGGGTGCGAATCCGGCCAGCTTTACATATCAGTGGTTGACCAATGCCCCATCGGAGTTAATGACGATTGATGATGTGAATAGTCAAACCACTGATGTAACAATTTACTGGCCTAATCCGGGAATAGGGATTGCCTTGGACGTTTTTTACGATTCCAACTTTGTAGCACGAGAAACGATATGTCTAATAGTATTGCCGGGCGAACCGGTTGTAGATATTAATTGTGGGTATTACGAGGTCAAACCGGGAGAAACATTGCATATTGATCAGGTATTTTTATGGGATAACAATGATATCAATGAGGCTAACATTGTATGGTCCAGCGATCCTTTGAGTGGCGTTTCGTTTGATTATAATGCTCCTTATTCTAAGGAAAAACCCGGTGTAACATTCCAGAACATAGGACTTTTCACTCTAACACTGGCCTATACCGATGATTTAAACCAGACGGATTCAGATTCTACCTACGTATATGTTGCTACAGAGGTGGGTGAGCCGTATGTTTTCGCAGGCGCGCCAAGGACCACTGTGCCTTATCGCGAAATACTTATCGATGATGCAATTATTACACCTGTTTTGAATGATTTATACTACGAGTGGACAGTGGAGCCTGAAGAAGGCGTTCTCTATTTTAAATCCTCTTCAGATAGAAATATATATCCTCTAATAATGTTTTCTGAGCCGGGTACGTATGCAGTTACTTTAACGGTTACAGTTATCAAAACCGGGGAATTATTTGGGCAATCGGAGGTAACTTTTACGGTCCAGCCCTACCAATTTCAGGATGATGAAGCACCTGAAATTACATTATTTGAAGCCGAAGCAGGTGGTCAGGATGTGGACGGCATGTTGGATGTACACGGTGATATAGATATTGTAGTTGAGGCGAAGGATGAAAACATTGACTACATCGAACTTAAGGTGCGCGATAACGGCTCAAGAGAGCAGGTTATCTCCGCGGATAACTACCTGCTCCTCGAAGGAACAGCGGAAAAGCCGTTCAAATTACGTCTTACCCACACGCTGGATACATACTATAGCGGTGATGTTATTCTGGAGGCTATCGTATTTGACAAGGCTGGCGATTATGCCGTTGCGAGTAAGTCATTCTCAAGTATCCATACAATAGCAAGCTTTGCTGTTACTCCGGAAACTGTTAGTGATATTGGAGATACTCTTGAATTTGACGCAAGTTTGAATTTTTCGCAGAGTTGGACTTTGGAAATCCCAACTGTTTACAGTACAGGTGGCGATGGCAATACCGTCTCGATTATTGGTCAACTACCTGATTTCAATGTTATGTCGGATGGTTCCTACCAGGCCATTTTAACTGCCGGCAGTGACCAGGCTAAAGTTTCATTTAACGTTGCCGCTAATATGACTCAGGACAACTTGAAAGCAGAAATTATTGAAACCGACTTTGAAGTTGATATGTATAAGGTACCAACAAAAGTCAGACCAACGATAACTGAGGGGCTTTATAATAATCTTGAAGGTTTTGCATATCATAGTGTTTTTCCGGATGATGTGTATTATAAGATAGAAGTTTACGAAGTAGATGTAGAAAGACCCGGTCGATTTGACACTTATGATTGGGACCCGACCTACTTCGTTAAAAATGTAACACCAGGGCCGAGGGATGAAAATGGTTTTAGAAATGCTTCAGTCGGTTCCGGCAGTACGGCTGAATCATTCGGCACTTTGGACTTTTCGACCATCAAAAATGGTTCTTATCGTTTGCTGTTGACAGTCAAATGCCACGGTTTAGTAAAACATGATGATGTATTGATTGTGCTGGATTGCCCGCTCAAGGTGGGTAATGTCAAATTCTCTCAGGAAGACACTGTCATACCTGTCGGAGGATTCCCTATTCGAGTGGTCCGCAGCTATGACAGCCTTAGTAGGAATAACGCCGGCGATTTTGGTTATGGCTGGACTTACTCCTTTGCTGATATGGATATCAAGCTGAATGAAACTCGTGTAGATGTATATGATTATGGAAGTAGTAATATTGTTAACATACGTTGCGGTGGAGACTTTGACCGGGATGTTACGCTTACTTTACCTGATGGAACGCGAGCTACTTTTGTCCCGAGGTTTCAGCCGTGCGATGGTCTTGGCCAAGCGAATTGGATGGTTATGTATGACGCCCCTGAAGGCGTGGAGGCTAAACTAACACCTGAACCTGCGTGTATGCTGGTTTATGGCGGACCTTATGTTGGCAAATATTGGATAATTGGCGGCAGTGATTTGTTCCGGCCGTCGGTTACTGGTATGGCGGTGAATTTGAGTCTGCACGATTTTCCAGGTTTTGTACTCGAGACATCCGACGGTACAAAATACCACATCAAAAGAAACACTTATGGTTTACAAACAGTAAGTGGTTTGGGTGATAATTATTTTCGATTTGAATCTTTTGGTAAGCCTTATTTGGACTTTATTGAAACTGCTAATGATGAGAAGATTGTATTCGATTATGGAGGTTCTTCTAATCCTGAGGGCATGAAGCCAATCGGCATTCAGCACCTGCGGCCGGATGGCTTGGGCAGCTATGAGACAATCGGGTCTATCGATATTTATCGCGACCCGACTACCGGTTACATCACATCGATTAAAGCACCGGGCGACAATCCGGCATATCCCAG
Organism: uncultured Pirellulales bacterium; assembly: GCA_964444665.1. Lineage (GTDB taxonomy): Bacteria > Planctomycetota > Phycisphaerae > Sedimentisphaerales > CAYZTY01 > CAYZTY01. The sequence continues at coordinate 15,446 of CAYUIE010000017.1, read as the reverse complement.
CTTAATGTACGAATATGACGACTATGGCAACTTAGTGAAAGTCTCTAAGCTTGTTTACGAAGATGACCCTGATAATCCCGGCAATCCGCGTTATGAGCATACCACTTATGTTTACTCAGATGAATTACATCCACCTGTTGACCATTATATAACCGCAATTCAAGACAGCCGTGGTTTATACCCAATACGATATATATATGACTATTCCGGCCGATTGCAAAAGGTAATCGATGCCAAAGGCAATGAAATCGAAATCAAACACGATATTATTGGCAATACCGAAACTGTTACCGACCGTTCCGACAACGTGACAATATATGAATATAATACGCGTGGAAATGTAATTTCAGTAACCAATGCCAAAAGCCAGACTACTACATACGAGTACAACGACAGCCGTAATCCCGATAAACCCACCGCCATCAATGTGCCGATGGATGCCGGTTTCAGCACAACGCAATATGAATATGACAGCAGAGGAAGGACTATCAAAGTTATCGATCCGGAGCTGAATGAAACACATAATCACTATGATTCCAGCGGTAATCTCATTGCAAGCTGGCACCTTGTGCCGAATCCGGATAATCCAACCGAAGACGTGGCTGTAGTTACCGTCAACAGTTATGATGAAGATAATATGTTGACCCTAACGCGAATCTTTATGGATGTTCAAGATGATTATACAAACGGTTATCAAAATAAGGATATTTTCAGTTATATAAAGCATATTGAGCAAACGGAATATGACTACGACGGCAAAAACCGGCTGGAAGAAATTCACAAAGTTGACCCACAGCAAGTCCTTGCTACCGTTGTTACAAGATATGTTTACAATGAAGGCTTAAGCAATTCGCCCGACCAGCCTTATCAAATAAGCGAGCCGTTCAACCTGGGTGAAGAGCCGAATTATATCCAGCATTTCTATTACGATGACAAAGGCAACCAGACTGAGTCCTGGTACGAATGGGACGACCTGCAGACTTCAGGCGTAAATCCCGACCTTTATGTCTTTACAGTCACGGAATATGACGAGGAAGGACGTGTAGTAAGGACAAGACGTCTGATAGATGACGAGAATCCTTACAATGAAAACGACCTTGTAAGCGAACTCGTGCTGAGCCAGACTACCTACAATGATATCGGAAAGCCTGATACCGTCGAGGGCCAGCACCTGCCTGATGAATACGGGATTTTAACGCTTTATGATTATGATGAGCTTGGCAACCTCGTCGAGACCAGCACATATAAGCCGGTATTTGTTACCGACCACTGGGACTTCCAGCTGCTTACAACCACGCAAAACCTCTACGATAACGAGAGCCGGATGCTGGTTACCGTTGGGCCCTATGACCCGTGCGATCCGAATCTGCCGGCCGGCACCGAAACTGTCTATGACTCGCTCGGCAGGGCGGTCGAGACCCGCCGATGGGCAGGCATCCAAATTAGCTTGGTGGACCTCGTAGTCGATGATGTAATTGTTGGCAAGACCGTAAATCCAGTAGCAACAGTGGCTAATGCCTGGGATGGTACAGGCAGCCAGCCGACGAATATCGGCTGGACAGCAAACGATGGCCTGCTGCCGATTGCCGGCCATCCAACGCAGGGCGAGCTGTCTTACAGCCGAACAATATACGACACCGCTGGAAGGGTTTCAAAAATCTATCAGCAGGATGAGACCGGTATTGAGCATTGTATAAACGAATATATTTACGATACGGCCGGCAAGCAAACATTAGTTAAAACGCTGCCCGGTACGACCGATGAAACGATAACAGAAACTCATTATGAAGGTACAAGACGCGATTGGGTAAAGGACGCTCGAGAAAACACAACCTCGTTCGATTATGATACCCTCGGAAGAGTGATTAAAACGACATTCCCGGCCACGGCTCAAAATCCGGTAACTTATGTACATATCGATTATGATGGATTAGGTAGAAAGACATTTGAGTCAAAGCAAACGGCGGAAGAAGACCCGAACTACGCTATCGGCAAGGTGTTTGAGTACGATTCGGCAGGTCGTGCGACCGCGGTTATATTGCCGGAGGTCGAAGACCCGGAAGATAGTAACAACATGAAGAACCCGGCCTATGATTACGAGTATGACAATCACGGAAACCTGATTAGCATTACTGATGCCAAAGGACGGCAGACACAGTTTACTTATAATGAACTGAATCGATTAACCTCAAGAACACTACCGTTAGGCCAGAAGGAAATCAAGGAGTACGATGAATACGGCAGAATTAATTACGCTGAAGATTTTGAGGGGCAGGTTGCTATATTCGATTACAATCAGAAAGGTCTATTGGAATATGCGCGATACTATAATAGTAAAGCTGAATATCTCGCTAATTATCCTGAAAACGCTGAGCCTAATATTCAATACAATTACGACAACCTTGGACGAAGAATTTCAGTTCTGATAGATGGTGACGAATATGGTTACCAGTATGATGTAGAAAATAGGGTAACTTTATTAACTTCGCCGCAGGGTGAGATTGCTTACTCTTACAACGATATCACCGGTAGACGACAGTTTGTACGAACGCCAGCCGATGGCAGCGATACCGAAGTTAAATATGCCTATGATGCATTAGGTAGGCTCTCGGTCGTTACAGTTCAAAAGTACAATGGTGTTGCTACTAATGAAATATTTGATTATGGCTATAATGAGGTTGGGGCACTGGACTGGATATGTTATCCAAACGGCGGTTGTACCGTTTATAACTATGACTCGCTTAACAGATTAACTGAGCTTACAAATGAAAATTCTTTAAGTGAAGTATTAAGCAGTTTTGTTTATGGACTTGCCGACGATGGTCAGCGAGAATTGGTAACCGAGACCTTTGCCGGCCAGCAGACTAATATCACGTGGGGATATGATGATTTGAATCGTCTATTAAGCGAGACTTACGATGCGCCGGGGACTTCGGATGATTATAGCCAATCATACACCTATGATTTGGTTGGTAATAGGATAATTGACACTCTCGATGGTAATGATATTTACTATCACTATAACACCAATGACCAGCTTCTTAAGGAAACATCGGACCCGGCAGGAACTAATATACTGGTTCAATATCAGTATGATGATAATGGCTCATTAACTCAGGCCGACAACGGCACAGTAAATACTTATACTTACAATTTGCAGAACCGTCTTGATTCGGTTACGGTCGGTTCCAATCCGACAATAACTTATAAATACAATCCTGATGGCATTCGCATCGAGAAGAAAATTGGAAGTCTTGAACCGATTAACTATCTTATCGACCCGTATAATCACACTGGATATTCTCAAGTCCTAAAGGAAGTAAAAACCGGCACAGATCCCGTTGTTTATATTGTAGGTTCAGATGTTTACGCCCAGGCCGTGGGCTCTGCAAATCCGGTATATTTATTATATGATGGTCATGGGTCAGTAAGGCAAATGGCGGATAGTTCCGGAGCCTTAATTACCGGCCAGACTTTCCACTACGATGCATACGGAAATATCATAAACTCAGTAACACCTGCTACGAGTTTGCTTTACTCGGGTGAATGGCGTGATTTTGATTCCGGACTTGATAATTTGCGTTCTCGTTGGTATAACTATCCAACCGGCACACTTAACCAAATTGATTATTATAGGGGTAATAAAGTCGACCCACAATCTTTACACAAGTATCTGTATTGTCACAGTAATCCAGTTAATATGACTGATCCGTCTGGAAGATTTAGTCTTTCAGAGACAATATCCGTTGTTTCTATTCGAATGATTGCCTTTAACACATGGGCCGGTGGATATGTTAGAAGTGCCAAGCCATTTGTTAAAACTTTCATGGGATTGACAGTTGCACACGATATTTACCAAGGGATTGAGGCCGGTGCTACAGTTTCAGCATTAACTATAGGTTCAGGTGGCAATGTTAAAATGCCCCTCGAGTTGGGATTTGCCGGTGGTGCCGAAGTAGCTATTGGAAGAAATAGTGGAGAAGTTGCTGCATTTGGTTTCGGTGGTCCTACAACAAATTCACATTTTGGTGCATCATTATTAAACATAGGGTTAGCCTTTAATACGGCAAGTTCACAGAGGTATGAAGGTAGAGGCAGAGCTGTAACATTCTCGTTATCTCTTATTCCATCAAATGTAAGACAGAAGATGCTAAACAATCTCCAAGTCTTTTTGCCAAAACTGCATAGCGCATTTTTACGTCGACAGAATGAATTGGCTGGCGCCATTCCTTCCGAGATGGTGACGAGATTTTCAAACGCGCTGACTTCATTTACAGCTAAGACGTTTAGTGACGATGCTTCAGTAACTTTATGGGGTGCTGCGGGTAATTCTTTTGGTTTTAGTCTTAGCCCTGGTTACTCGACCTTCGGCCCATCCGATAAGGTAACTGCGAGTTACATTTTCTATGAACAGATTGCACCTGAAGAGGATGGCCGAGATATAGAGGTTCCTTTCTAAGGTTATCTTCCTATGAGTAGTTTAGTATGGATTGATTTTAGTGTCAGTGCTAATTGTATTCATATACTAGATTTCGATATTTAATGATTGGGGAAATCAAATGAAAGACATAGCAAAGTTGTTTGCAGGTATACTCGCTATGATTACACTTATTGGATTCGGCATTGCTATTGTGTGTGAAGGATTGAGTGTCATAGGCGCCAGCATGTATTCTACGAAGATACGATTCCCGCTTAGTAATGTGGGTAGCTATGATGTAGATGAAGAAGGAAGTATATATTGTTATACAGGAGCTTACCATCGCATGCAGATTTTTGATAGTGATGGAAGTTTACTAAAAGGATGGTTTGTGAAAGCTGGCCGTGGTGGCCAAATCCAGATCAAGGATAACCAAATACACTTTGCATCTATAGATGACAAGTATTTTATATTTGATATGTTCGGCAATGTGGTTACTCAGTCTAAAGACAATGATGCCTATAATCGTCTTTATAAAATTGCAAGAAAAGAAGACCGCCGCGATGGAAGTGATAATACCTACAAACTCAAAAATACTCTGGTAAATACCCGTATTTTTAAGTTTAGCCCTTCAGGGGAGAGAAGTTTAGTTTTGACCGATCCACTTTACTTATGGTTTTTCCGATTGTTGCTTCCATGTTCGCTGTTCTGTTTGCCATTTGGAATATGGATAGGTATAGCTTCCATTCGAAAGAAGTCCGATGATTAAAAAATTGACTATTATTTTTATTTTTTCAATTCTTATAGGAATTTTTGCGGCACTCTGGGGTCTTTCAACACAAACAGAACTCGGTTCATCACAGAAGGAGATTCATTCTGTTGCTTTATATTATGGAATAGAAGGATTCGCGGTTGTTTGGATAATTGCTTTGCTAGGTATGGTTTTCGATAGAAAGCATAAATCTGTAAATAAATCCAATGAAAAATCATCTATTACACCAACCCAAAACTTTATACAAGATTGAATGATAATTAATAGCCATTCACACTATTAAGTTAAATTTAGACTTTGATATTAATATATAACGTCTATTATGTAATATTCTTTTGCTGTCGAAGGCCGCGATGAGGAAACCGAAATTACTTCGCCTTCGGCGAACGTAAATTAATATCCGAACCGCAGGCAGCAAAAGTATTTTCAATTCACCTAACATACCTTAAAACGGAAACCATATGTCGGCTATGACAGGCTTGGCAGAAAGGAATGGCAGTCGCAAATCACCGCCCAGCCCGACGCCAATATACTTGACCCGTGTGAAATCCGCTGGTTCGAATACGATGTGGCGGGGAGGTTAAGGAAGGTTTGGCTGCCTGTTGTGTTTGACCCGTGCAGTGAGCAGTGGATCGAGCCGTGTTACGAATACGAATACGATGTTCACGGCAATATGGTGCTGCAACGAGACCCTAAGGGGAGAGAAACAAAGTTTACTTACGACCATTTGCATAATCAGACATTGCGAACGCTGCCCGGCGGTGCGACTGAAATAAAGGAATATGATGAGTTTGGCCGACTTTACTTTGCGAAGGATTTCAAAGGCCAGGTGACCGGCTTCGAATATGACCCGCGGGGCCTGCTCGAATATAAGAAATATTATCTTGACGAGGGTCATTATGACGTGAACGACCCTTGTGAGGTAGTTCAGTACATTTATGACAACCTCGGTAGAAAGTCGCAGGTTATCGATAGCTATGGTACTACGACTTATGAATATGACTCCGAAGGCAAGCTGCTAAGCGTAGATTCGCCACAGGGAGTGATCAACTATGAATACAATCCAATAACCAACCAAAAAACTCGAACCTACAGTTCCAATACAGATGCTAATTACCTCTATGACAAAATCGGGCGACTCTTACAGGTGCAGACTGCTTCGGAAACAGCTACGTACTACTATGACGCTGTCGGTAATCGTGATTATATGGATCTTGAACTGGACGGCTCAGCAGGATACGAAATCAGAACCGATTACACCTATGACAACCTTAACCGGCTGACCGAGTTAGTGCAGCAGAAGACCGGGGGCATAGGTCTTGCCACATATAATTATACCCTCAAAGCCAACGGCCATAGGCATAGTTTAAGTGAAACCTTAAGCGAATCCCGAGATATAACCTATGAATATGATAACCTTAACCGTCTGGTTATCGAGACTGCCGACTCGGGTGGAGAAGGCTATGAGTCTAAATATACCTACGATTTGGCAGGCAATCGCACCAAGCGGATTGTTAATGTTAACGGCCAGACGCTGACTACAATATATCAATACGACCCGAACACAGACCAGCTAACTAAAGAAATACATTCCGGTCCTGTGTATGGTCTACTTTATGGTAACGAAAGATATTACGCGTATGCGAAGCCGAGTGGAAAAGGCTTTTATTACAGCGACTCCCACGGCGAAAAAATAGGGACCGCGCAGGCATTCTTTATGGGCCTGCCGTCGGTCTGGTCGCGATACCTGCTTGTGATTGCGATGGTGCTTCTGCCGGTGATGTTGTTCGGCCCGGCGACAAAGAGGGTAATTTCGAGACTGCTGTTCTGTCATAGTAAGCCGACACGCCTGCGTTTGCGTGTGCCCAAAAAAGGCATCTGCCTGTTAGTTGCCTTTATGATGCTCTTCGGACCTGAGAATTTTGACTCCATGTCACAGGCGGATGTTCAGTACACTAATCTAAGCACTGCAACATGGGCGGAAGGTGATACTACTATTGAATACACTTATGATGATAACGGCTCAGTTGAAACTAAAACCACGAAAGTTACTTCAACAGCAAGCATAGAAGAAACAATTGTCTATGGCTATAACCTTGCTAATCGTCTCGTGAGCGTTACTACCACTAAGGGCAATGTTGTTGAACTGGCTGAATATACTTATAGCGACGATGGAGTCCGCGTGCTGTCTCAATTCACCCGCACGATAGATTCCGTTATCGACCAGATGAGCACCACGACATATCTTGTGGATGCATATAATCACACGGGCTATGCCCAAACCCTCGAAAAGCAGACAGTAACTACCAATTATATCGGCGGTGTTCCACAGACACCGGTTACGCAGACAACTACGTACCTTATTGGCGATGACATTATTGCTCAAACGACGGATGGGGTGACTGAGTATCTGCTCTACGACGGCCACGGAAGTACGCGTCAGCTTGCCAGATATGATGATTCTGTGAGTATATCTGAAAACTACAGTTACGACAGCTACGGCGTATTGTTACAGGATGATACGGTTGCTTCATCCCATCCCGGCAAAGTAGATACGCAGGCCACAAGCTTGTTATACGCCGGCGAGCAATGGGACAACTCCGCCCAGATGTATTACCTCAGGGCTAGATATTATAATCCGCTTAATGGGAGATTTAACAAGTTCGACCCATATGCAGGTAATACGCAAGACCCGCAAAGTCTTCACAAATATCTGTACGTTCACAATAATCCAATTAATGCAATCGACCCAAGTGGGCTTAGCCTATTGTCTATTACGATACAGATGGCTGTAATATCTTCATTAATGGCAACCCTCCTCCCGCATGTTTTTAGGGGCTATTCGGCGGCAAAGCAGATACTTGAACTGACCGGATTAGTGAACCTTGTCCGGCGACTTGCTAACCGGGGAATTATAGAATTTGAAGTAGCTGAGAGTATCAGAGTCGAGGCGTTCCGTACCTTCACTGACCTTCTGGGAGCTATAGGAAACTCAATGCTATTAATCGCCAAAGAGGTCGCTCTTTACTTTGGTTATAGCATGGCTTTTGCCGCTGTGACACATGTTGCAATGGGAGGAGCAAAGGCGGGAGTTAAGCTTTTCAAATCAGCAGGAATTGTTATCGACGTTGCTGATGAACCGATAAAACACCATCTTGTCTTCAAATGTGCAGTCAAAAAAGGTATACGGCAAAGGCTTTGGGAATTACCTCGTAGATTACATGTTGGAAAACCGTCCGGTTTACATTCTATAATATGGCAGAATGAAAGGTTTAATAAATTACTACCGAGAAGGGGTAAGCCAATGAAAGATGTTATTAGGAATATGGGAAAACAGAAATGGCTGGATGAATTAGGTGAATGCTATAAGTGGCTTGAAGCGGCCCATCATGGAGATTATAATGGAATCTATGAAGCTTACCTGAAAGCTGTTAAGGATATAGGTGGTGCACAGGGAATTATTTAAGTTGAAATTATTTCAGGAACAAAACTATGAAATATAGACTTGGATTTGATATCGGTTATGATCCTCAGCATTGGGATTTAAATAGTTTTGAAAGAGATAGACAAGAAGTATATGAGCAACTGTTACGTTGTTTTAAATCCAAACATGGACAAATAAGCGATGCTAGGCTTAAATTTCCGGATGCTGATAGTGAGTTGGCACAAGGTTTGATCGATTTTGCTGAGAAGAGAGGATATCTATATTCAATTGGGACTTTTGTTAAATATACACGAGAAGAGATTAAAAGTGCCAGCTTTGTTCCTTTATGGACTGACTGTGGTCCACTTGACTCAAATAGAGACGGAATTCCACTAAATGAATACAAAGCTGTTCTTTGTAAATCATGTGGTAGATGTGATGATAGTCAAGTTCCCAATCCTTACAGAATAAATAAAAAGGTACTAAAAAAACCACCTGATATCTTTCGTGCATCAAATGGAGTCATTGTTCTTTCTGAAAAGACGTTTGAGTCACTGTATGATGAGATAAAGCAGTGGGTAAGCTTTGGCGAAGTAGTCGTATTCAATAATGAGCAAGTCGTACCATGTTCAGTTAAGTATAAAAGGATTCGGCCTAATAAAAAAGTGGGCATGTTTACCAGCGCGAGAGTTCAGCAACGATGTAATGAATGCGGGCAACCGACAGAGATAAGAAAGGTCCACTCGGAAGATATTTTTGAGATGAACAAAGAAGTCGTTGAATCCTTCAATAATGTATCGGCTCCTATAGCATTAGCAGGAAATTGGTTTGGTGAGATTAAGCCGGGTAAAGCGTGCGATAATAATTGGGAAGTGTTTATAAGTGGGGCCCTTCATGAAAAAATAAGGAAACTAAAATTGAAAGGTTTTGTGAAGGCTGATTGCATAATTCATGCAGCTGATGAGAAGAATTAAATCTTAATACATGACAGATAGACTTTGCGAGAAATCTGAGTTATCTATGATAAAACGTGAAGATTTTCCGGAAAAGCTTGAGGATTTGCATAAGGTAAACATTTCTCTGCCTTATGCAGAAGGAGAGTCGGAAATAACATGTCCTGTTTCTATGAAGGATATTCTTGAGTATTTAGATTGGGAGGCACCGGGCGGAAAAAATGCTGGCGGTGAAATGATAATAGATTTTGAATTAAAGTTCTTGCGAACCGCATTAGTAAACGAGACGAAATTCTGGATTTGGAGTTTTCTTGATGAAGATGACACAGAATGCTACGTTACCGTGGCATTGTACGATAATGATCCGACTTTTACAGGATATGATGAATCTTTTGGTTTAACTCCGGAACAATACATAATAATGGAATACTTTGATATTATATAGTAAGTGCTGATTCTATATGTAATCTGAGTAATGGATTTGTTAAAAAACTTTTAAGCTCTTTGAAAATTACATATAGTTACGAAGCTGTTGGTAATCGTGATTATATGGAGCTTGACCTGGACAGCTCAGCGGGATACGAAATCAGAACCGATTACACCTATGACAACCTTAACCGGCTGCTGAGTGTTACGCACGAGAAGCCCGGGCCGCAGCAGCTTGCCCAATACGATTATACGCTGAAAGCCGACGGGATGCGCACACAGCTTGCGGAGGATATATCGACCGGCGGCGGGCGAGACATAATATACACTTATGATAATCTAAACCGTGTACTTACCGAATCGGCAAGCGCCGCAAACGGCAGCTATTACGCCGAGTATACTTATGATATTGTCGGCAACCGGACTAAACGGCTTATCTCTGCCAATGGCCAGTGCATGCAGACAGATTATGAGTATAACGATAAAGACCAGCTTGTTAAAGAGACCCATACCGACCCGGGTGTGTGTTTCTATCTGGATGGCAAGCCGGTTTATGCGTATATGAAGAACGGCCAAGTCACGCATTACCGATTGTACGGCTCATCTGAAAATATCGGCCCGCTGAAGGCATTTATGCTGGGTATACCCACAAAGTGGTCGAACTATGTGATGACAACTATATTCGGCCTGTTGGCTGTTATATTACTGCTGCCTTTATTTATTAGCCACAGAGGGCAAAAAGTACACAGATTTAAGTACTTATTAAGGCAGTTACTTATTTTGCTTCTTGCGTACCTGATGCTTATAGACCCCGCGTATCTACAGCAGGTGGCCCAGGCGTCGATAGATTACGGCAGTCTGTCAAGGAGCAACTGGGGCATCGTAGATACCGACGTACATTACAGGTACGATGATAACGGTTCGCAGGCGGAAAAGATTGTCGCCGACAAGGACGAACCCGACCCGGACAATAACTTCAACGAGAAAACGCTCTATACATATAACCTCCGCAATCAGCTTACGATGGTCGAGTATACGACCGACGGTGTCAATTGGGACGTAACGACATATAAGTATAACGATGAAGGCATCCGCGTTGAGAAAAATGATAATGGGACAGTTACTGAGTATCTGGTCGATTCTTATAATCACACCGGCTATGCGCAGGTGCTTGAGGAATGGACCGATGATGTGCTTACAAAGACCTACATTATTGGCGACGACATAATCGGCGAAGCCAATAACTCTGGCACGTTTAAGTTTTATCTATATGATGGGCAAAACTCTGTTCGACACCACAGTGACAACAGTGGCAATCTAAAAGTCTATAATTATACTGGCGGGTCTTGTGATACCTTTAGCTACGATGCATATGGACATCGAGTCGATCCGTTGCAAGATGTAGTTTCGGATACATTGTTATATACAGGTGAGATGTACGACTCCAGCGCGGAGATGTATTATCTAAGGGCTAGATATTACAATCCTCTTAATGGTCGCTTTAATCAAGAAGATAGATTTGCTGGAAGTCAACAAGATCCTCAAAGTTTACACAAATACTTGTATTGTCATGCTAATCCCGTTAACTTTATAGACCCTTCTGGGATGTTCAGCTTAACCGGTCTAAACATTTCAATGACAATTAGGACTGCTTTGTATTCTATGGTTAGCGGTATTAAATTTGCTGCTTCATACCAATTTGCTACATCAACAATTGCAAAAGCAGTATTGTGGGGAATATTTTTAACAACTATTGCATTAGCAGCATATTCTCGTTTCTTGGCACCAACTGTAGTAGTTTTTATAGATAAAAATATGAAACCAACAACGTTGCATAATCCAAGCAAATCTGAAATAAAAGAAAAGATGAGAGAATATAAAGAAAACAATGTTACATTAAGTGCATTTTATGTAAGATCTCATGCTGCAAAAGATTTTATGTATTTAAGTGGAAATGTTGTTTTATCTGTTAGCGGAGGTACATTTAATATAAGCGACGCGCAAGGACCTTATGACATAGGTGCTGACCTGCAAGATTTATTGAAAAGAACAGGAACGATCATTTTAGCTGGTTGTCATACAGGAGAAGGAGATGACAGTTTGGCGGAAGATGTCAGTCGAATTTTACCGAATCGAAGAGTTCTTGGCGGCAAAAGATACACAGCACAATTACCTCTTACAGATAGTTCTTTTTTCGTTGCAAATATTTTTAAGAATGGTAAAAAAATAGGCGAAGATTTCGGATTTCATGGCCCCTAAGATCATAAAGTAGGTTTTAAAATGAATAATACAAAAGTATTTCTAATATGGATAGCAGCAATAAGCAGTTTTATATCTATTTTTTGTTCCAGTTTTTTATTGTTTGTCGAGGAAAATATTAACTTAAAAACAGGTAATATACTTATATCTATAACTAGGATGCTATCAATTATAGGTTTAGTTGGCATCATGATGTATATAACGTTTAGCAAGAAAAACACTATGTACAAATGGTTGATAATTTTAATTGTATTTATAATATCAGTACTATCTGTTCTTATGACGTTCTCTATTCAGAAAGCCGCAGTATAACTGAACCTAAGAATATAAAATTAAGTGGTAAATTTGGAAAGTATTTCCAAGGCACCTATAGGTGCCTTTTTCTTGCTCTTTGAAAAATTTATAGTGAAATATGTTATATGATGGACAGGGCTCGGTCAGGCATCACAATGATGCGGGTGGTGATTTAATCGCTTATTCCGGCTGTGACACGTTCGCTTACGATGCCTACGGCCAGCGTGTGGACCCGCTAAAGGATACCGTTAACGAGGGCCTATTCTATACAGGTGAGCAGTGGGATAATTCCGCCCAGATGTATTACCTGCGAGCCAGATACTATGGTCCGCTCAACGGCAGATTTAACCAGCTCGATCCATACGAAGGAAATCCTCAAGACCCACAATCGCTTCACAAGTACCTCTACTGCCACAACAATCCAGTGAATAACATCGATTCAAGTGGTAAATATTCTATGTTATTAAGTATCACTTTTAAGATTACAATTGTAGCTCTACTTTTAGCTGTCATTGCTTTACCAATTATAAAATATTCACAGCTAATGGCACCCAGAGGGAATACTCTGTCTGTCAATTTCTCAAATTTTGATCTTTCCGGAGTAGAACTAGCAAACGGAAATACTCCAGATGAAACAATAATCAAGGAAAATATACTTAGAAACATGACGGGGGCATTCGAAGGTGCTGGTATAACAGTAAATAGACTAATAGTGGATTCGAACTTATCGTGGACTGATCCTGAATTATCGTTCACAAATAACAAATACGAATCTCGTGATGATTCAGGAAAACTTGTCAGTATTACTTGGGGACATGAAAGGATTGGTAGTCCTAAAGGGAAAGTTCATTTGGGTAATTTTTCAATTCCTGAGTTTAACGGCAAATTTAAAAGCAATGAAGATATAGCTACTGCTATTTCATTTTTGTCAATTCATGAATCAGGTCATATTTATAAGTTAGGGCATTTAGATCGGCAAGATAACTATATGCGTAGAGATGTTCTGTTATCACCGGGAAGTGCAGTAGATGAAATTGTAGAAGCATTTATACAGCCAAGCCGATTTACTCAGGAACAATTGCAATCAATATCTAGTGCAGCATTAACAGGAAAGAGGTGATTTTTTAAGTTTTGAAGATCATGTTTATACCAACAATTAAGGAGAATTTTTAGATTCATACGTTCGGAGATTTGGAGATATTTTGATTTAATCCTTGGTTTTAGAGCAAAAAAGGCGAAAATTGCAAAAAAAGCTTAAAATAGCCCGTAAGAGACAGTTTTTAAGTTTCCAATAGGATAAACCGATAGATATAATAGGTGCAAATAAATATGAATGGAAGACAAAATAATATATTAACATTTCCCTCAAAAATTTCTTTTTCTGTTGGGATTGGTGCAGTTCTTTTCATTTTAATATTTAGAAATTTTATTATTCATAACTCTTCTCTTTCTCAACTTGGCTCTGGTTATATATCCTTTACATCTCCAGTAATAAATGGATATAATCCAAGTATCTTCTATCGAATCATGCATAATCTCACAGTAATTTGGTCTCTTATACTATATTTATTTGTAATGAACTTAGGGATGTTTTTGATATCTCATACATCATGGAATTATGAAAGAATTAAAATAATTTATTCTATTTGTGCAATAACTCATATTGTTTTTGTAGTGTTATTCGTTGTTAGTTTCTTTCTACCTATGGGAGATATGGTTACAGTTTTAGCTAAATAAAATTTCATTTAGATAAATTAACTTATCTAATTTAGAAAAATTTCAAGGCACCGGTAGGTGCTTTTTTTATTTTTTGAAATGTTTATTGTAGTTGTCCGTAGCTCATTAGACTTTTGCTGCTGGAGGCCGCGATGAGGAATCCGAAATTAATTCGCCTTCGGCGAAATCAAAATAACAATCCGAACCGCAGGCAGGTTAAGGAAGATTTGGCTGCCTGCTGTGATTGACCCGTGCAGTGAGCAATGGGTAGAGCCGTGCTATGAGTATGGGTACGATGCTCACGGCAATATGGTGTTGCAGCGCGACCCGTTAGGCAGGGAAACGAAGTTCACTTACGACCATTTGCATAACCAGACATCGCGAACGCTGCCCGGCGGCGCGACGGAATATAAGGAATATGATGAGTTTGGCCGACTTTACTTTGCGAAGGATTTCAAAGGCCAGGTGACCGGCTTCGAATATGACCAGCAAGGCCGACTGGAATATAAGAGTTATTATGCAAACCAGACCAGATACGACGCCAATGACCCGAATGAGGTAGTTGAGTATATTTATGATAGCCTCGGCAGAAAGACGCAGGTTATCGATAGTCTTGGAACCACGACTTATGAATATGACTCCGAAGGCAACCTGCTCAGCGTCGACTCGCCGCAGGGAGTAATCAACTATGAATACAATCCAATAACAGGTCGCAAAGACGTAACATTTACAACTGATACGGAAGAACAATTCTTATATGATGAGTTTGGTAGGCTCGAAGCGGTCAACCTTGTCGAACGCAACGGGTTAGCCGTATCAGAGCAGTTTGATTACACTTATAATCCGGTTGGGTCGCGTGAGTCGCTGAAATACGCTAATGGCAATTACGCTGAATATGAATATGATGCGCTTAATCGTCTTAAAAACTTAACGAATTACCAGACAGACCAAAAGACGGCTACTCTAAGCGGCTTCACCTATACGCATTACGCAGATGGAATGCGTCATATAGTGACAGAGGACGTTGCTGAAAGCAGAACAATCACTTACACATACGATAGTCTTAATCGGCTTCTTTCAGAATCGGCAACGGCGGCGAGTGGGAGCTATTCAACTTCATACGTATATGACCTAGTAGTCTGTCACAGATAAAATACAGATATAAAGGTCTTTTTGCCGATATAT
>CAYUIE010000016.1:0-72546 GCA_964444665.1 uncultured Pirellulales bacterium | reverse complement strand
CGTGTAAAATTGAAAAAACTATACCCAGTAATTTAGATGTGACAGACTACTAGTTTATTTTATTAGTCTCCGCTCCTGGCTGACGAGTCGTGAATCAAACCAAAGAATAAATCTTGTATTTCCTGACAAAGAAGATATAATTCTGGACTGGGAACTGGGACAGTCAACTTATAGAATCACTAAAAAAGACAGTTAAAATGCTTGGCTGGGAGAGTGAAAATATTACAGAAACTTACGAAGCGTATTTGTAACGAGAGGATAGCAAATTTCACATGGGACGCAAGAGATTGGAGGACCGTTAAAAAATCAACGTGGTCTTCTTATATAGAAGGAAAGAAACTGTGCTTGCTGTTTTATGCATACTGTGTAATCATTGTTAGCCGGGAAAAATGCCAACCCGAATAGAGGACAATGTGAATAACAAGGAAAAGCAATATCTTGAAACCTTCTTGAAGCCCATCAGGAAGTGCAAGACCTATAGACCAAAGTTCGGGCAGGGAAACAGTGAAAAAGGATTCTCCCTGAACGAATTCAAAGCGATATACAGCTCAGATCCCTTCTATTCATGGGTAGGTCTTGATACTGACCTTATGTACACTGCCCATAGGGCAGCGGGTGGAATGACTTCCGTTTATCGTCAAATTGGCATTGGCTGTGAACGGTTATTCCGCGCAGTGCTTGTTGATACCACCGGTTATACAGACCCCAAATTTGCTACATGGTCTTACACGGCTAAAACCCAATCAGGCAAAGCTAAGAAGTTATCGCTTGACGGTAGGTTAGAAATATCAGAAATCAAAAATAAAATTGTACTAACCAACGTCAGGAAGTGGATTAAAGACTATTGTGTGGACTTTGTTGAAGTTGCTGAACCATCTAACGGCATTGTATTTGAAGTTCGTCAGGGATACAAGAGCAAGGATTCCAAACGTCAGAATGCTGATATAGACAACGCAACAGTAGCATGGGCAAACGACTACTTGCCTGTGTTCGCAATATTTTCTTCACAAATTGATTCTGACATTGTTCTTAGATATCGGAACAACCGTTGCGGGATTCTCATTGGTACCACCAACGGCAACAATCAATCGTCCTTATATGCTTTTTGTGAGCAAGTTTTAGGCTACGGCCTTGCGGATTTCTTCAAACGTCAATCCAAGGCGATTAAGAAAGAAATACATGATGTTCTTGAAACGTTGCTGAGTGCTGAGTAATGGACATGAAAGTAACACGGCGTTCAGACTATACATTCAAATACAATCAAAAACTTGGTAGACATGGATGGCTGCGCTTAACTCCCGCTTATTCTGTCAAGCTAGTAACAGAGATTATTAATAACATTCCCAACGATTCATTCATTCTTGACCCATTCTCAGGTACAGCAACAACCGGTTTAGTAGCTGCTGAACATGGATTGTCTGCACATTGTCTTGATATAAACCCGTTTCTTATTTGGTTTGGAAATGCTAAGTGCAGGAACTATTCAAAATCTGAACTGAAGAAACTGAAGTCAGGGATTGAGGAATCCCTAGTGGAATTCAAAGCAATTGCGAATAAAGATAACTGGTTGCCCGATATACACAATATCACAAGATGGTGGTGTGAACATACCCTGAAAGTACTTGCTGCACTTCGTCAGGCACTGACTAACCAATTCGGGGAACCAAAAGAAGATAATGTTTCTTCTTTAGCGTGGATTGCATTTTGCCGGTTGACGATTGAAACGTCTTCAGTAGCATTCAACCATGTATCAATGTCATTTCATGATGAAACAACAACGTTTGAGATTGAACAGATTGAATCTCTATACCAAGAAATAGTCAATACAATTGCCCAAAGCGCAAGTGAAGACCTTGCGGGTTCAGTATCAGTACATTTTTTTGATTCAAGGAAACCCGTTTCAATCAATGACGTGCAGTATTCGCATGTTGTCACGTCGCCCCCGTACCCCAACCGGATAAGCTACATTCGTGAACTTCGTCCTTACATGTACTGGACGAAGTTTCTTGATACAGCCCGTGAAGCGGGGGAGCTGGATTGGAAATCCATTGGGGGAACATGGGGTGTTGCAACCAGTAGGCTTCAAGATTGGGAATCCAATGGAGTTGAACTACCGGAATCGTTAAAGCTAGTTGTTTCTCAAATCTTGGAAACAAAAGAAAAGAATACCTTAGTGATGGCAAACTATGTGTGGAAGTATTTTCATGACTTGTACTTACACTTTCATAGCTTGAGAAAAAGCCTGAAGAAGGGTGCAGTGCTTTCGTACATTGTAGGCAATTCCAGCTTCTACGGGGTGCAAGTACACACGGAAAAGCTACTTGAGGATTTTTTTAAGTCACTTGGATTCACCAACATTGGGAGTAAGGTGCTCAGGAAACGCAATAGCAAGAAGGAACTTTTTGAATATTGTGTTTATGCTACATGGAAGGAAAGTAGAAAATACGAGCCAATGTTTTCTGGAGTCAACTCAGCACAAGGAGAACAACTTGCTCTTTTTTAGTGGTAGGGGCATACTGTGTCCAGGGATATCAATTGCATTATGAATCCGTCGGCGATTGAGGTGGTAGGTGCGACGAATCGGCCCGGCAGCGTCGGCTAATGAATTCGGAATAATAATTCCTCGATGTTTCTTCCAAAAGCTGTTCATACAATTTTACCCCATTTTCCAAATTTACACAATCCATTTTACCCCTCAAATCCGACGTTGAAAGACAAAAATCATGGTTCGTATTTAGTATCTCGTATCCTTCGAACCCGGCGCGCCGGGACTCGGGACAGGTGTCGCAGGAATGAGAAGGTCAGATTGTTGCGCTGCTAAGAAGACCCGCCGGGTGAACCGGCGGGCTTTCGGATATGGAACGCTTCGCGATTCTTTTTCTACAGATCCCTCCACCCATTCGATCCCGACAAGTCGGGACTCAGGGCAGGCTCCAATGCTTCGCTTCGGTCGGGATGACGGATGAAGATTGCCGCGATAATGACTAAGTACTGCGGGGGGAAATTTTTGTTTCCTTTGACTTTTAAGAGCGGGATACATATAACCTCGCTTAAATAATGACTGACAAAAAATATACTGACGACGGCAAAACAGACAGTGTGCAAAAAGGGTCCGTTAGAGGGGCCGGTTGGTTCAGGTTTTTGGCGATACGTGCGGTCAGCCTGATTATGTTAGGGGCGCTGTTTTGTACGCTGGCGGTAAAGCTCTATACTGCTAATCGGATCGGGTGTCTCGATGAATATGCGGGATGGATTTGGGCTGATATTGCGGCGCTTTTAGGCATCGAGCGAGTGCTGTCGGCCGTTTGTTTTTTCTCACGGCGTAAATGGGTTCATCGGGTCGTTTTATGTACCGCGGCGGTTGTGTGCACATGGTCGGTTATAAATGCCGGCTGGCTGATTGCGACCGGCACCCAGGTCCTGCCGGCCGTTCTGGCGCCGCTGGTACGCGACCCGCTAAATGTACTGCTGATAGTAGGAGTTAATCTTTGGTATCGGCCGTTGGCGGCCGTGGTGCTGCTTGCGCCAAGCGCGCTGGCCCTGATGTTTTTCTTTATTGTGCTTGCGCGACCTCTGCGACGGCAGCAGGACAGCACTGCCTTTTTGAGGCAAACGGTCCTGCTGGCGATAATAATTTTTGTCGTGCTTTTGGTTCGTACATCGACTGCAAGGAACAGTTCCGTAAGCGCTGTGTCACGGGGCTTGCGTTATAACAGCCAATTGAAGGCTGTCGCATCATTTTTTACTTCCTCCGGAAGCAATAAGCGTAAAATAGATTCGGTCGATACCTTCCGAAAAATACCTGCTTTCGATGAGATTCAGGTCTCAGTGATGCGCCAAGGGCAGGCTGCTCGTTACAATGTTGTGGTTTTGATTCTCGAAGGTATCCAGTACAAGCAAACGATGCTTTACAAGACTGAGCCGAATCTGTTAAGCCCATATTTTATCTCTTTGGCCCGGCAGGGCGTTGAATTTACCAACGCCCGCTGCGTAGTCAGCCACACAACCAAGGCTTTGTTCTCGATTTTAACCGGCCGGCTGCCGAGCG
The DNA here is from genome assembly GCA_964444665.1 of uncultured Pirellulales bacterium. GTDB lineage: Bacteria > Planctomycetota > Phycisphaerae > Sedimentisphaerales > CAYZTY01 > CAYZTY01. The sequence goes on along the minus strand of CAYUIE010000016.1, from coordinate 68,498 downwards.
TCTCACAGGATATCGCAGAAGCGATTCCGGCAGAGAAACAGTATGCGAGTCTGGCAACGATTTTGCGGTCGCAGTTAGATTACAGAACGGCTTTTTTCCAGTCGGCAAAGGGCGATTTCGAGTGTAGGCCGGGACTGGTTAATAATCTCGGCTTCGAAAAGTTCTGGGCACGAGATGATTTGAAAGACCCTTCTGCTTACGTAGGCTACCTGGGCTGTGACGAGTTTGCAATGCTCGAGCCAATGAGTAAATGGATAAAATCACAAAGCGGCCCATTTTTCCTGACGGTACTTTGCTCGGTCTCGCACGACCCATACGAGGTTCCCGAAAGTTACAGCCCGGCCGCAAGGGAGCCAATAGAACGCTATAGACAAGCCATCCGCTACACAGATGAGTTTGTGGCTGCATTAGATGAGCGATTGTGGGAATTGGGTGTTGCGAAAGATACGATTTTTTGTGTTATTGGAGACCACGGAGAGGCCTTTGGTGAGCATGACCTTTTCGGACATGACCGGATACCTTTCGACGAGGTTATGCGAATAGTCTGGATTATGCGAGCACCGAAAATTATCGAAGCAGGCAGGAAGGTGAAACTGCCGGCCGGCGCAATTGATTTTACTCCGACTGTATTGCATCTTTTAGGCATCAAGACGGCCCGGGACACATTTGACGGCGTTGATGCGCTCGGCACCTTGCAGGAACAGCGAAAAATGTATTTTTCCTCCTGGCTTAGCCAGGGGCCTGTCGGTTATGTCAAAGGCACACGAAAGGTTGTTTACGATTCAACGAGTGGGCAGGTATTTTCATACGACCTCCAGCAGGACCCTGAAGAAATTGAGCAGCTTCAGATACCTGAAGACCAGGCAGATGGGATTATCGAAGAGGTCAATAAATGGCGGGATGGGAGTATTTTTCAGCCGGCGGCAGCCAAGACCGGAAAGAAGGTAGTTTTCAGTCGCTGGCATTGCAGCTGGAACAATCGAAAGGCCTGGGCCAAGTATTCTGCCGATTTGGAAACAGAGCAGAAATAGTAGCCGACATATCTGTAGATGTTCAGGAATAGCCAGGGATTTAGTGGTTTCTTCATTTCTATTCCATAACAATATGAAGTTTTATGCGGATAATATCATTGCAATGCAAAAATTTCTGAACCGATGAGGACAATATTGGCGCGTTGTTTTTTGTAAACGCAGTTCTTGCGCAATTTGCCCATTATCAGACTATCAGGTGGCCTACCTCTTTTTTAAAATTTTAAAAATCAAGAATTGGAAGTGACGGGGAGGCAATTGGTGTTTTTTGTAAACATAATATAAGAGATAACTGCTCAGGTTTTTTTCCACGAGAGAACTTGTCCAGGCGCAACTGTTTTTCTATAGAGCCCTTAGGGATTAACAAAGAATGTGACCGAATTATGTTGTTTTTGCTGGTATAGTTTTTGCTGAAAAAAGAGAATCGTTAATTAAAGCGAGAGAGGTGGGTGAGACAAATTGAACGGAAGAGGAGGAAACCCGCCTGTCTAAAAACCAAAGCTGCATTGCAAGACAGACATCTGTCAAATAAAGAGGCAAGTGTGGCTTTGAGTTGATAATAAGGAGCCGGCCGGAGGAGGGCGGCTCCTATTTTATGCGCAGAAAATAAACAACAATCGCCCTATGCTAAGTAAAATAAAGGGCGCTGCACGGCCTCAAGTGGATTTAACGTCCCCCAAACGAAGGAAGAGACGTTTGGTATCCCGACCACCAGCTCTTAAGGGCGCCCGAGCCGTCAGGCCGTGCAGCATCACCGAGGCATATTTATTGGTTATTAGTCGTTTGAACCAGTTACCATTTACCACTCACCAGTTACCAACATTCAATCGACGTCGAAAAATCCGCCTACAAGCCAGTAAATCACCCAGCCCATTGCAAGTAGCGCACATACGGCAAGAAAAGAAAAGGACTTGGCAAACGGCAGGCCCATCAGTACTCCTGCCGCAACCATAACCAGCCGAATCAGGCCCTTTACGGGTGTAAATTTCATTGTTGTATCCCCTATTGCGAGTAACCAATCACCATTCGCCAATAACCAGTAACCAAAAAAAGAGCACCGCCGCAATCACGCTCACCCCAGGCCCGCGAGAGCCCGTGCAGGACGTGAAGGACGATGCTCTTTCTATAGCTCTACGTGAGCAACCGCAGCTTTGTGCAAATACAACACAAAATAGCTGCGGTGCTCTTTGTAGAAACAAAGAGCACCGAGCCTCCCAAACGTTCCTGCAGTTACAAACTCGCGGTTTGGAGCGAAACGTCTGAAATCTCAGTGTTATCTTTTTAATTGGCGGTTATCTCTCCGCCGATGGTATTTTACAGGTTCCTGACATTACATACAAGCAGGATTTACAAAAAAATATTGTAATTTTTTCGATAATTCGTACAATCAAAAATTACGCCAAAACACCAAGGTTTTATTTAGTTGTTTAGCAGTCGCCGAAACGGCGACTTTTTTAAGGCTTATTTAATAGTAGTCGTCCCGACTACTGCTAAACAAATACCGGATTGTTAATGGTTATTGCTTATCACGCTATATTTACTACATACGGCACTTGGCTACCCAATGACCCGCGGGGTTCATACTCAAAAGATGTTTATATCAGGCAATTACAATCCTTGGGGGCAGTAAGGTACGGACGTCAGAGTCCACAACCCGTAAAAAAGACACTTCAAAAGTTCTGGGCCGTAGCAAGACAAAAAACAATTCGTCCGCCGTTTTTCATCAACGACAGAACAAGATCACTCATAGCATCTGGTTTTCGGACGGTTATTAACAAATTTAATATTACAGTACCCGCCTGCGCGATAATGAATGACCATGTACACATACTTATCATGCGGCCGAAACACAGAATCGAATATCTTGTCAACCAGTTAAAAGGGGTGGCTACGAAGGCGATGGAGCTCGAGTGTACCCCATGGACTCGAAGTTTTTGGAAAATTTTTATCAATGACACCGATACTCTAAGTGCCGCCGCCAAATATATCTGTGCTAACCCCGAGAATTCCGGCCTTTCACCTCAATCCTGGGATTTCGTCACACCACTGAATCTTTAGTACCGACAGCACGTCGGTTCATTCTAAGCGAACTTGTGATGAGTTTGTCGAACTAACGTGGCAGTCTCGTTCTGTCATTCCTGCGAAGGCAGGAATCCATTTTTTCACCATCGATTGGCTCTAAGAATTCCTTTCGCCAAAGTTGCTATCAATAAAATCCCTTAAGAAGGATATTTTGTAGAAATCAATTAATGGCATGACCCAACGGCCAGACTCGTACAATAAGTATTTATAAAAACACTCGTCAAATTGAGTCATAGAGATTGAGTAAAGTATGCCTCCTATTATCATATAATGAACGGTTCCATGCGGATGATCGCCAATAATGGGAAAACACATCCAACCTTCTTGCATTTTGCCGTTGATTAGGGGTATAAGAGCAGCAATTGGGTATTCGTGGTTTTTCCCCGGCTTCTCTTCAAGAATCATCCTACGAATAACATCTTCGTTATTGGCTAGCGATACATTAGCGAATTGAGGCAGGGACGAGATGCTCATTCGCCACAGTATTGACAATAGAAACAGTTTTATCTTATTATAATCAAGATTCCCTATAATGGCAATTTTGTCATCTTGTATTATTTCTATTCCATGCCTACTTAAATGAATGGCCTCTTTGTAATACTTTTCATAACGGCCAATTTTCTGCTCACATTTACCACAGAGTAGATGTTCTTTGGGACCATCTTGGATGATGATATTTGTTTTGTCGCCTATCTCATAAAACCTGTTGTTCATTGTTTTATCGCGCACGAAACTAAAAATGGAATTTGTTACAATATGCGACCTCTTTAGTAAAGAGGGGGTATGACAAAGACAGCATGTACCTTTACTTTTCATTCTGGGTGTCTGTTATATAATAAATTTCTGTTTAGTAATTTACACAAGAACATGATTGTCTTATTAATTCCCGCCAAAGGCAAGTGATTTAGAGAAAAGGTAGGTGTGGCTAACAAGAAATCCGTCTCTGGTTCTGTAATTTGAAGTTACTTCTTCACCTTCAATTGAGCAAACTTTCGCCTGCCTACACGCACTACCATCCCGTCCTCTGGTCTAATCTCGGAATTCGGGTCGTTTATTTTGCTGCCATTGATGCTTACGGCGGCCTGTTTTATCATTCTTTTTGCCTCGCCGCCGGTTGCCACAAGGTTGCAGTGAAGCAACAATTTAGCGGCGGTAATGGGTTGGCCGGCGAGCTGGACCTGCGGCATATCGTCCGGAAGTTCTCTTTGTGCAAAGACCTTCTCGAAGTGTGCGGCGGCGTCAGCGGCGGCGTCAGCGTTATAGTATGTGCTAACCACCGTCTTACCAAGCCGTACCTTGGCTTCCTTGGGGTGCGTTTTTTCGGGATTGGTCAGTGTGGCAATTTCCTCGGCCTGGATGTCGGTCAGCAGTGTAAAATAGTTTTCCATCATATCGTCGGAGATGCTCATAATCTTGCCGAACATATCGTTAGGCTCATCGGTTATGCCGATGTAGTTGCCTTTTGACTTGCTCATTTTTTCTTTCCCATCGAGTCCGACGAGAATCGGCAAAATAATCACAACCTGCGGGCTTTGCCCGTACGCCTTCTGGATATCTCGGCCGATAAGATTATTAAACGTCTGGTCCGTACCGCCCAGTTCGATATCGCTTTTCACTACAACCGAGTCGTAGCCTTGCATTACCGGGTAGATAAACTCGTGCATAAATATATCTTCCTCTGCCCGAAAACGCTTCTTGAAGCTGTCCCGCTGAAGCATCTGGGCCACTGTCTTATTCGATACCAGCCGAATCACCTCCATCAGGTTCAGCTTTTCAAGCCACTTGCTGTTATATCTGACTTCAAGCTTATCTTCGGATGTATCGAGCACTTTTCCCGCCTGCTTGAAATAAGTGCGGGCATTAGCCTCGATTTGCTCAGTGGCCAGTATCGGCCGGGTGGTATCTTCTCCGCTTGGGTCGCCGATTCGAGCAGTATAATCGCCGATTAATAAAACAGCCTTGTGTCCGAGGTCCTGGAACTGGCGAACCTTGCGAAGCTGAACGGTATGGCCGAGGTGAATATCAGGGCTGGTCGGGTCAAGGCCGAGCTTGATTCGTAATTGACGGCCGGTTTGTGCTGCTTCTTTGAGCTTTAGAGCAAGCTCCTGTTCGGTATATATGTCCACAGACCCGCGTCTTAGAAGCTCGAGTTGTTTTGTGACCTCTTCCGCCATATCTTTCGCCTGTAAAGCAGCTTCAAAAGGGCGATTATAGAATACGATGTGTGATTAAGCAAGAATCAAGATTCGGCATAGCTATCCCAAAGATTATGTGAGACTTGCAAGTATACACAGCGTTGATAGAATGATTAAAGCGGTCATTTAGAAAAGCCGCAGGTTGAAAACACTCAAAATAAAAGGCACAAGGGCTTACTAATGGCAAATGAAGTTCGATTACCACAGTTGGGACAGACAATGGAGGACGGGACTATAGTAAGTTACTGCGTTAACGTCGGTGATGAGGTCAAAAAGGGAGATGTAATCTTCGAAGTCGAGACGGATAAGGCGACCCTCGAAGTTGAATCCCCGGCCAATGGATTTGTAAAGGAGATACTGGTTGAAATCGGCAAAACACTGCCGGTCAACGCGCCAATTATAGTCCTCGGCGAAAAGGATGAGAAGGTAACAAAGGATTTTGTTGACTCCTTGAAAGCTGAAATTATCAGTTTTTGGACTCAAACTACTGATGTTCCACCCAAGCCTGATTCCGATGTGTTTGTGGAGCCGCAAGACTTGCTTACTCCAGGGAAGTCCGAAGCCACTGAGCGGCAAATCAGTCTTGGCCGGACTGTACCGCTGAGCAGGCTGAAAAAAATCGTAGGCCAACGGATGCTGCAGTCCAAGCGCGAGATACCCTGTTTTTATCTCAGTGCGAAGGCCGATGTGACCGAGCTGGTGGCCCTGCGAAACAAATTAAACCGAACCGGCAATACCAAAATTGCCTATCATGATTTTATAGTGAAAGCGACGGCCCTGGCCCTCAAACAGTATCCCATTATGACAGGAAAATTGGTCGATGATTACATCCAGCTTCCTAAAAGCATCAATATCGGCCTGGCAATTGATGTTGCCGACGGTCTGGTTGCTCCCGTAGTTAAGGATGCTGATGAGAAAGGCCTTGCGCAAATTGCGTTAGAAAGTGCAGGCCTTGCAGAAAAGGCCCGCAGCAATAAGCTTTCTCTGCTTGATTTGGAAGGTGGTTGTATCACGTTGAGCAACCTGGGCTCATTCGGCACCGATTCGGTTATCCCAATAGTAATGCCGGGCCAATGCAGCGTTTTAGGTATAGGCAGGATTACGGATAGCTGTGTCCCCGAGGACGGCAACCCCGATTCAATCGGGGTACGTAAAATGATGAACCTGACGTTATCAGTTGACCACAGGACAGCCAACGGTGCATACGCTGCTCAGTTTCTTGATTACCTCCGCCGATTGCTCCAGGAGCCCGCAGCACTGGTTTAATTCCTTCCTGCCCCAATTCATTGCAAAAGCGGCAGAAAACAGGCTTTTCAGCGCAGAAAAAGACGTTTTAAGCCTAACCTGGAAAAGCTGTGCTGAAAAAGGTGCTATTGCATATCCTGCAAGGGTTTTTCATCCTCGTAACCTTACCTGACAAGTCTGGGAAATAACCTGAAATTAGTATAATTCTTCATTATTTTTATCGGCTCGTCCGATAAACGAGTAAAGTTTTTTCGTTCTTTTTGCCGAATTATACAATGCCGAGGAGTGATATATCAGTGTTGATAAAGCCGTTGGCTTTGCGTAGCAGTTCTAACTGAACGGGAAGGGCATTATGAGGACTATAGCGGTCATTAATCAAAAAGGTGGGTGTGGCAAAACTACGGTGGCAATTAACCTGGCAAGCACTCTGGCCGGCACCGGCAAACGTACCCTGCTGGTCGATATGGACCCTCAATCGCATTGCGCAGTCGGTCTGGCGGTACCTGAAGAGCAGATTGAGCAGGGCATCTATGATGTGCTCATAGGTGTAAACAGAGATGAGCCTGCCAAGCTGCGGGAGGTTCTTTGGGAAATTGCCGATAGCTTCGAGCTGGCACCTGCCAGTATAGACCTTGCGGCTTTTGAGCAGCAAATGGCGGGGATTGCCAGACGCGAGGATTGCCTGAAAAACGCTCTGCGGGAAGTGCAGGAAATTTACGAGTTTGCGGTGATTGACTGTGCCCCATCGATGGGATTACTTACCTTCAACGCGCTCCGGGCCGCAACGGATGTGATTATTCCGGTTGATACGGGTTACTTTGCCCTTCATGGGCTGAGCAGGCAGCTTGATACCATCAGCGTCCTGTGTAAGCAATGTTCTCGAAACATAAGCGTCCGTGTTCTGGCCAGTATGTATGACATCCGCACAAAGATGGGTAGGGAGATTCTTGCGGAGCTGCGCAGCCATTTTGGCCAGAAGATGTTCAGAACTGTTGTTAATTTTAACACCAAGCTCAAGGAAGCAGCCAGTCTGGGCCAGCCAATAAACGAATACGACCCCGCCAGTAAAGGTTATAAGGATTTTCAGAATCTTGTGAAGGAGGTCATCGGTGAGCAAAAGGAGCATCGCCGTGAGATGGTAGAATCACTGAACTTGCAGTTGAGCGAAATCAGCAGCAGTGCGGAGGAGCTTTTGGCGACTGTGCCGCCGACTGTGCAGCCTGAGCGAAAACCCGTTGATATTGACCGGAAAATCGCCAGGGTTTACGGCACGCATCAGTTGAGCGACGCGGTTATGTTCGTAACGCTTTACCCGCGTGCCAAAAGTGTCCAGATTGCCGGCGATTTTAACAACTGGAAGCCGGAAGATACACCATTGAGCAAGGTCAGCGATAACGGCGTCTGGCAGGTCAAGCTGCCTTTGAATCGCGGAAAGTATCGATATCGCCTCGTGGTCGACGGCAAATGGCAGCAAGATCCTTATAATGAAAAGATTGAAATAAATCCCTACGGTGAGTATAATTCCGTTATCGAAGTAATGTAATCGGTACACGAGACAGACCGGAAAAATTGACCGAGCCGCGACAGAAATCCTACTAGGTAGCGGAATATGGATTTTCACAGCCTGGCGCGCGGGGGTGTAGCAATTCTCGTGATTGCTGGTGGTTGTCTTATCTCGCCGCTTCACGCATCCGTACATTCTTATGCTATGGATTTCAATCTGCCCATTCCTGCGTTGGATGAGCCGGAGAGAGAATATGGCAAGGGCTGGATGGATGATGCCTTAATTGGAATCCCGAATCACTTGAAAATCGACGACCTTAATGTCAACATCTATTTATCGCACGAAGCTTTATTTGATTTTTCAGTGATTCTTACAAGTCCATCGGGGACGTATGCGGTTTTGAATCCCTCTTTTAACATGGCCTTTATAATCCGGGACCAAGACGGCGGGCGAACGGTAGCAGGCGGGTCAGGACAGTGGTTTTTTGATGACGAAGCTGAAGTGTCGATTGAGGAGGCGAGCGGACCATTTTTTGGATTATTCAGGCCGGCTGAGCCTCTGTCTTTGTTTAACGAAGAGGATGCTTATGGCCTTTGGAGCCTGCAGATTTACGATAGAGTATACGATCACACCGGTGTTCTGGAGAGTTACGAGCTTATTATTGCAAGTCCGGAGCCGACTACAGCTGTATTTTTTATGCTCGGAGCGGGTTTAGTGAGTCTGTTCAAACCTCATCGGCGGCGCTGATTTTTCTGCAGGGCCGAATCTTTTTCGATGACTTTCCTGGACTGGGCTTTTCTAAATTTAGCCAGTTTCTCACCGAGTTTTTTATCATTCAGTGCCAGGATTTCTACCGCCAGAATCGCGGCATTTTTTGCCCCCGCCTTTCCAACCGCCACGCAAGCGACCGGTACACCCGGCGGCATTTGCAGGATGCTCAGCAGGGCGTCTATACCTTTTAGAGGCTTGCCTGAGATGAGGGGCACGCCGATAACCGGCAAACTCGTTTGTGCAGCCAGTGCCCCGGCCAGGTGAGCAGCCATACCGGCGGCGGCGATAATCACTTTTATCCCTTTGGCGGCGGCGGTCCCGGCAAACTTCGCTGCGGTCCGGGGAGTGCGGTGGGCCGAGATTATCCGAACCAAGGGTTCTATGCCGAAATCCCTAAGCCGGCCAATACAATTATCCATAATCTCTCGGTCACTTTCTGAGCCCATAACCACCGCTACAGGCGTTGTTTTTTTTCGTTGTGCCATTGTTTTTCCCGGAATAGTCGGTTATAATTTAGCTTATCGATTCGGCGGTCATAATAATCGACAACGAGTATGAAAGCAAGTCGGAGGTGAGAATGGAACCGAGGAGACCGGTGGTGGCGGGCCAGTTTTATCCTGCTCAGCGCCAGGCTTGCCTTTCTGAGATTCAACAATGTCTTGCGGGAGCCGGGCAGCTCGAAGGATTGCCCGATACCATTGTTGCCGGCATTGTCCCCCACGCAGGCTGGACTTTCAGCGGTGATTTGGCCGCAATGGTTTTCTCGGCCGTCAAACAGGTCCACCAGAGGGTTGATACCTTTGTGATTTTCGGCGCTATCCACGGTTACTCCGATTCATCGGGGTCCGCTGCGGTTTACAGTGAGGGTAGCTGGCAGACGCCGTTGGGGCAAATCGCTGTCGACGCGGACCTTGCCTTTGAGATTCTCAGGCTTAGTGTGCTCGTTGAGAGCGACCTTAAAGCTCATCGCTCGGAGCACAGCGTGGAAGTGCAGGTTCCGTTCATCCAGCATCTCTTCGGCGGCGCAAAGATATTGCCGATTATGGTGCCGCCCACGCCTTTGGCTGTGCAGTTGGGCAGCGACGTGGCCGATGTTATTTCCTCGGTCGAAAAAAAGAGGATAGTTTGTATTGGCTCAACAGATTTAACGCACTACGGCCCAAGATACGGCTTTTCACCTCAAGGCACCGGCGTCGAATCTCTTCGCTGGGCGAAGGAAGTAAACGACCAGCAGTTCATCGATTTGGCAGTGCAGCTTATCCCAGAGAAGATACCATTGGTAGCGGGTAAAAGCCATAACGCCTGCGGTGCCGGTGCGGCCGCCGCGACGGTGGCGGTGGCAAAGAAACTCGGGAAAAAACAGGGCCTTTTGCTTGCACATACCCACAGCAGTGAGGTTATGGAGCGCAAATTCGGCCAGTTAAGTGAAGAAAGCGTTGGTTACGCCGCGATAGTGTTCTGATCCCGATGAATCGGGATTATGCAAATTTACGGGGTGGTATGGATTTGGATTTTCGCCGTTGCTGTCCGGCTGAAAAAAGGAGGACGCATTTTCTTGCCGGCGGTCCGCGGGCGCCTTCGACTTCGATAACCATTTGCCTTCTCTGGTTTGTTCTGGCCATTCTTGCGTCGTCCCCCAATTTCCAGGCTGTTAAAATCAGTATATCAGAAAGACCCTGAAAAGTCAAGGATTTATCAGGGATGTGTTAATAAAACTTTAGGGATGAAGCTGGAAGGCATTTTTGTTCTGCACCATAACAGATTATAAGACGTCCGCGATGCTAAGCGGTGTTTTTTTCAGGGCTTTTTTGCAGCGGATTGTAACCGGTGTTTTGTGTGCCTGCCGGTCAGAACCTTTTTACAAGTGTAACGCCAACATTAGTGCCGCTATGTGTCCCTACTGTATACGGGAGAACTTCGAAGCTGGCCAGTTCGAGCTTTTTATGCTTCCCGGCAACAGTGTGTCCGACCACCCAGCCTAAGGTAGCACCAAATACTACATCGCTTGCCCAGTGGTCGCCGGCGTCCATCATTCGAAAGCCAACCAGACTGGCAAGTATATAGGCGGGTATCCCTACGCCCGGGCCATAAAACTCATCGAGGACGGAAGCGGCCGTAAAGGAGCTGGATGTGTGGCCGCTGGGCCAGGCCCAGGATTCTTCGTTGGGCGTCTTATTATCACGTATGGCCTTCAGGCCTATTGTCGTAATGCCGGTTATGGCAAGTGCGGTCATCATCGTCCAGGCCCGCTCCTTATTAAACTGGTCGCCGGACTCGACGCTCAGTCCGTACCAGAGCCCGGCAAAGGCAAAATGGGTTCCGGGGCAACCGAGAATGTTAAAGGTTTCATCGACGAAACTATCTCTGAAGACCCGGTGCTTAATGAAGTGTCGAGCCAATACCTTATCAGCATTACTCTGGTGCAGTGCGACGCTCGCCCCGCCGGCCATCATAAGAGCAGAAAAATTATCAGCCCGAAAAAGAACATCATTTGAATCAAGAATAAGCCTTCTCGGCCAATTGAGAAAATCGTTTGCGAAGGAACTCAGAAGGTCTGTCTGGCAGGGCTGTTCGGGCTGGTTCGATTGGTCTGATGGATTGGAAGCTGGGCTTTGTGTTGCGGTTGCTGTACTATCTGCGAGCAATAGCAAGGTGATGCAGAAAATGCTGAGCCGGCGTCCGTTGCGGCGAATAATTTTCATTTGCAACCCTTTTTATTCCCATTCGATAGTGGCAGGTGGTTTGCTCGATATATCGTAAACGACGCGATTGACACCGCGAACCTGATTTGTGATTTTGCCGGATATTATACCCAGTACCTCGTGTGGTATATGTGAAAAATCAGCAGTCATAAAATCGATAGTCTCCACGGCCCGAATAGCAATAAGGTTTTCATAGCTTCTCTGGTCACCCATAACACCAACAGTTCTTATCGGCACCAGCACAGCCAGAGCTTGTGAAATTTTCCGATAAAGGCCGGCAGCCCTTATCTCATCAACCAGGATTTCATCGGCCTGACGTAAAATAGCAAGCCTTTCAGGGGTGACCTCGCCGATAATTCGGACCGCCAGCCCCGGGCCGGGGAACGGATGCCGCCAGATAATCTCCTCAGGCAGCCCCAGGTATTCACCCATACGACGGACCTCGTCCTTGAAAAGCTCACGCAGCGGCTCAATCAGCTTAAATCCCAATTCCTTCGGAAGCCCGCCGACGTTGTGATGAAGCTTTATATTCGCCGCAAGATTGCCGTCCTTTTTACCCGATTCAATCACGTCGGGATAAAGCGTGCCCTGGGCCAGAAATTTCGCATCCGGGATTTTGACCGACTCGGACTTGAACGCCTCGATAAATTCGGCGCCGATTATCCTGCGTTTCTGCTGCGGGTCCGTTACGCCCGTCAGCTTTTTCAGAAACTGCTGTGACCAATCCAGGACCCGCAAGTCAATGTGAAAATGGTCCTTGAAAGTGGAAACGACACTGGAACGCTCGTTCGCTCGCAGCAGGCCGTTGTCCACAAAGATACACACTAACTGCTGACCGACGGCCTTGTGAATCAAAGAGGCGGTTACAGCCGAATCTACCCCGCCGCTCAGCCCGCATATCACCTTGGCAGAGCCTACTTTTTCGCGAACGGTCCGGATAGTCTCATCGGCGAAGTAGCTTATCTGCCAATCGCCGCGGCATCGGCAAATGTCGTAGAGAAAATTCTTAAGTATGTCCTGGCCGCGGGGCGTATGTGTAACCTCCGGATGAAATTGCAGGCCGAAGAATTTACGCTGCTTGTGTCTTACGGCGGCGAATGGACAGTCGGTTGTAGCGGCCAGCGGAACAAACTCGCCAGTCAAGTTGGTAGTCTGGTCGCCGTGGCTCATCCAGACGCTCGTTTCGTCGGGCATATTCGCGAACAAATCGGTCTTGTCGATTATGGCCAGGTCCGTCCGGCCGTATTCTCTGGTCGCCGCCGGCTTAATATCCGCTCCGAGTATTTTACAGCCGATTTGCATCCCGTAGCAGATACCGAGGACCGGCACATCGAGCTCGAAGATTTTCTCATCGCACTTGGGAGCGCCTTCGGCATAAACACTTGCCGGGCCGCCGGAGAGAATGATGCCTTTTATGTGCGGGGCCGACAATTCATTAGCCTGTGTATTCGGCGGGAAAATAACTGAGTAGACGTTATGCTCACGGACGCGGCGTGCTATCAACTGCCCGTATTGGCTGCCAAAATCGAGAATAGCAACCGTTTCGTGGTTAAGTTTACTCATTGTGTCTTTTCGCCCAGATACTTCAGGAGTATTTTGCCGATCGTCTCGGCAATCTCAACAGCCTCTTGAGCCTTTTGGGGAGTGATTGTAGTAAACTTTGCCGGGTAGCGGATTTCAACGCCGTAGATTGTGAGTCTATCGGCAGTATCTATGAGTTCGGTAAGACCCGGGACGAAACTATCGACTGCTTCGGCAAGTTTTCTGATATCGTGTGTCTTTTGCACTTCCTGCCCATGTTTGGTTATAACTGCTTTTAACAACTTTTCTATGTATTGCTGACAGTGAAAACATACAGAATCGACCGGCGGTTCAATATCTTTGATGAGAATTTCAATTGTCTTGCGGTCGCTGAGAGCTTTATCTAACCACTGTCGTACCGCTTCATTCTCGCTCATATAAAACCTTTCCGTACTTATCAGCAAAATAAGTAACAGTGTTTATGATTGACCGTGTTTTTTCATATTCCTCGGGTGTCCGTACCACCAGGTCGAAAGAGGCGGGGAATCTTGCGGCTATCTTACGTACTGCCACGTAGCGTTCATCCGGCGGCAGGTCGGTATTGGCGACGACCAACAGGTCAATATCCGAATCTTCTTTTGCCGTGCCGTTTGCGTATGAGCCGAAAAGGATTATCTTTTCGACGTTGAAATTAGCCGCGATTTTGCGGCTCAACTGCTCTATGTCACTTAAAGCAACCATAATTTATACTTACTTAAGACCAAAACTGTCACTATTGAATATGAACTATCTCATCCAGTCTATTGTCGCATGTCGGGTATTACCCTTCGAAGGGCTCCATAGCGGAATAATTCGGTGATTCTTTGGTAATCTGAATATCGTGCGGGTGACTCTCACTGACAGAAGCGGGGCTGATGCGAACGAACTGGCCTTCTCTTTTCAAATCTTCGATATTTGCCGTGCCGCAGTAGCCCATCCCGGCCCGCAGTCCGCCAACAAGCTGATAGAGGAAATCGCTCAGCGTCCCTCGGTATGGGACCCGGCCTTCTACACCCTCGGGAACCAGCTTATCTCTTTCAGTACCTCTCTGGCCGTATCGTTCAGCGGAGCCGGCAACCATCGCGCCTAAAGAGCCCATTCCGCGATATTCCTTAAACTGTCTGCCCTTGTATATTACCAGTTGTCCGGGGCTTTCATACAGGCCGGCGAAGAGTGAGCCTATCATCACGCTCGAAGCACCGGCCGCGATTGCCTTGGTTATATCACCCGAAAGCCTGATTCCACCGTCGGCGATAACCGGCACGTCATATTTTTCCGCGGCTTCCGCACAATCCATAATCGCCGAGACCTGCGGAACGCCCACGCCGGAAATTACCCTCGTTGTGCAAATCGCTCCCGGCCCTATTCCAACTTTCACCGCGTCGGCACCGGCCTGTATCAAATCCTTCGCCGCCTCCGCCGTTGCTATGTTCCCGGCAATTATATCTATCTTATATTTCTTTTTAATTTCCTTCACCGTATCTATGACGTTCTGGCTGTGGCCGTGGGCGGTATCAACGACAATAACGTCCACTTCGGCGTCAATCAAAGCCTGCAGCCTTTCAAAATCGCTGACACTGATAGCGGCCCCGACACGCAGCCGACCTCTTTCGTCCCTTGCCGCTGTGGGGAACTGCTCAACCCTGTCGATGTCCCTCATTGTAATAAGACCGACCAACTCACCATTGCCGTTGGTCAGCAGCAGCTTCTCGACCTTATGTTTCTGTAATATCTCTTTGGCCTGCTCTAAAGTTGTTCCGGCAGGGCCTGTAATCAGCTTGTCCTTTGTCATCACAGTCTGAATTTTTACGGTATCGTCCTTGAGAAATTTCAAATCTCTGCGGGTCAGAATGCCAACCAGCTTTCTACCGTCGATAATCGGAATTCCGGAGACGTTTTGTTCGTCCATCAACTCCCTGGCCCTGCGGACCGTCTCGTTGGGAGAAAGTGTAACCGGGTCCTGAATCACACCGTTCTCGGAGCGTTTTACCTTTGCTACCTCACGTCTTTGCGCCTCGATGGAAAGATTCTTGTGGATTATCCCGATTCCACCTTCCTGGGCCAGGGCGATGGCAAGCGCCGATTCGGTAACGGTATCCATCGCAGCAGAGATGATAGGGATGTTAATCCCAATATTTTTGGTTAATTTGGTGGCGGTTTCCACCTGTCTGGGGACAAAATCGCTTCTGGCCGGCTTAAGAAGAACATCATCAAAAGTAATGGCCTGGCTGAGTATCTTGTTTTTGTTCATTCCCACCTCATCTGGTAAAAAATTCTTCCTTCGGATATGTTAAACCGCCAAATATAATGAAGCCGACAAGGCAAGTCAAACCAATTCCTGCCGCATAATGAATCCCCCCATCCGGCCCGCTTTCAGGCGATATCGGCCAGCCCGAGCGTCTTGCCGAACTTCTGCAGCAGTGCCTTGCGAATGTTCCTGTGATTTGCCGACGAGAGTATCGGATCCTGGTTTACCAGCTTAAAGGCGTTTTTCCTGGCCATTACCAGCAGCTCGAAATCATCCACGATATTCGCGATTTTCAGGTCCGGCAGGCCGTGCTGACGCGTACTGAAAAGCTCGCCCGGCCCGCGCATTCTAAGGTCGTGCTCCGCAATTTCGAATCCGTCATTACTTTTGGTCATTATTTCGAGCCGGCTTTTGGCCGTATGATTTGGGCCCTCGGCGAATAAAAAGCAATAGGCCTTATCCTGGCCCCTGCCGATGCGCCCACGCAACTGGTGCAATTGGGCCAGGCCGAAATTATCAGCGGCCTCAATAACCATTACCGTCGCGTTGGGCACATCAACTCCAACCTCTATAACCACGGTCGAGACAAGCACATTTATTTTGCAGCGGCGGAAATCAGCCATCACAGCCTGTTTCTTTTGCGAAGAGAACTGCCCGTGCAAAAGCCCAACAGTGAATTCGGTGAAAATGGAGTTTTGTAAAAATTTGTAACCATCCGTAGCGGCTTTCAGGTGGGTTTTTTCGTCGCCGGCCCCGCCACCGTCGCCCGATATACGTGGGAAGACAAAATAAGCCTGTTTGCCCGCCTCAAGCCGTTGGCGAATAAACTCATAGGCTTTCGTTCTGTCCTGCGGCTCGATTTGCCGAGTTATAACCTTGCCGCGCCCCGGCGGAGAATGCTTAATGATTGAGACGTCAAGGTCGCCGAAGGCCGTCATCGCCAGTGTTCGCGGTATCGGCGTAGCCGTCATCACCAGACAGTGCGGCGTTGTGTCCTTGCGCAGTTTTGCCCGTTGATGCACGCCGAATTTATGCTGCTCGTCGATAACTACAAGCCCGAGCCTGCTAAACTTCACATCGTGATGCAATAGTGCGATTGTTCCAACTACGATGTCAATCTTGCCGGTACTTATACGTTTTAAAAGGTCTTCGCGCTTCCTGCCGGTGATACCGCCGGTTAGAAGAACCCGTTTAACATCGCTATTCCTAAGGTATCGTTCGATACTCAGGAAATGCTGTTCCGCCAGGATTTCTGTCGGGGCCATCATTGCGACCTGTGTTTTGCTTGCGATTGCCAGCAGGGCCGCATACAAAGCCACGACGGTTTTGCCCGAGCCGACGTCTCCCTGCAGCAGCCGATTCATCGGCTTATTGTCCGCCATATCCTGCACAATCTCGGCAATTACATTGTTCTGGTCTTTGGTAAGCAGAAACGGGAAGCGTTTCCGAATCCGCTTGTCAATCCGCTCATTGCACTGCATAGGGATTGCTAAAGATAAGTTGTGCATTTTGTATTTTCGCATCGCCAGCCCTAATTGCATCAAAAACAACTCGTCATACTTAAGTCGTCGCTTTGCCCGGCCCAGGCTTTGCTCGTCAGGCGGCGAATGTATCCACTCGAAGGCCTGCCTTCGCCCTATCAAGTTTGCCTTTCTGCGGAAAGTATCCTCGTGGAATTCATCTATAAGTCCGGTCAGTTCATCAAGGATAGGCAGTATAATTTTTTTTATTTGTCCTTCGGAGAGCCGGCCCGAGGCCGGATAGACGGCCGGCTCGAATCGCCGGGGGCTTTCCAGACTTCCTTCCTCAAGGACTGTATATTTTGGATTGGTCAGTTGCAGTTGGCCTTTGTACGTCGTCGCTTTTCCGGTGACTTGTACGGCCTGGCCGGCTAACAGACGGTCGCGCAGAAATCCGCCGTGAAACCATATTATCCTGCATACTCCCGTATCATCGGCAACCAACGCCTCGAAGATGGGCGGCGTGCGGTAACCCTGGTATTCAACCGATTCGATGATGCCAATGATGGTAACATTTTCGGCGGGACGTATTTGGCTTATTTTTGTCGGCTCCGGGGCGAACCGCCACTCGCGTGGAAAATACTCCAAAAGGTCGCTCAGAGTTTGGACACCCAATCGAGCGAAGAGTTTTGCCCTGGCGGGTCCGACGCCTTTTACATAACGGACGGGCATAGACAAATCGAGCTTTTTGCCGGCTTCTTCTCCTGTCGACTTATCTATCTTTTGCGCTTGTGTTCCGGGTGTTTTTCTAAACGGCTCCATTTCTGCAGCAGGTTTAAAAGTTTTCTGCCGGGTACTATCCACTATCGTTGTCCTTGAAACCATATTTGCCGAGAAGTCTGACAAACCGGCAATCGCAGATTGTCTTTTTCTCGAGCTGATTGTCCTTTTTTTCGTACAGCAACAATTGCTGTATATATTCTCCTCCGACCGGGGCCGCTAACAGTCCGTCTTCGGCAAGCTGCTCGGTCAGTGGTGCCGGCAATTTTGGCACGGCGGCGGTAATCATAATATTGTCAAATACCCTTTTCTCCGGCCAGCCGCAGCTGCCATCTCCTACGCAGAACTCTACATTTTTTATGCCCAGACGAGTCAGTACCGCCTGGGCGGATTCGGAAAGCTGGTTGTACTTCTCGATGGTATAAACCTTACGGGCCAGTTTGGCCAGTATGGCCGTCTGATATCCACTGCCTGTACCAAGCTCGAGAACATCACAATCAGGCGTAATGTGCAGGACCTGCGTCATCAATGCCACGATGTAAGGCTGGCTTATGGTCTGGCCCATCCCGATAGGCACCGGGCAGTCGGCGTAAGCCTGGGACTGATACGTTTTTGGTATGAATTCTTCGCGGGCAATCTCGCCCATAATCCCCAGCACTTTCGGGTCGGTTATGTCACGACTCTGCAGCTGCGTTCTTACCATATCAGCCCGGGCCATCGCAAATTTGTCTTTCTCATCCCATGAATACATATCTGGTATTATATCGCCTCTACACCGGTTTTTTCACGACAATTTTAATAAACCATAATCTCTATGACATCACGCGGATTGTGTATTATAATTTCGCCTGACCGGATAGACGCCGTTATGAATACCCGTACGACAAATCTTGTTGGCCTTGACAAGAAGTATCTGTGGCATCCTTTCACACAGATGGCTGATTGGCTGGCTTCTGAGCCGGTGATTATCGACTCGGCCGAGGGCTTTTTTCTTATCGATACCGAGGGCAGACGATATATCGACGGCATCAGCTCGCTGTGGTGTAACCTGCACGGCCACCGTGTTAAAAAAATCGATGATGCCATAAAAACCCAGCTCCAGAAGGTCGCCCATAGCACCCTTTTGGGCCTGGGACAAACCAAATCAATCGAGCTTGCGGAGAAGCTCGTCCGGATTGCACCAGGTAGTCTTAAGAAGGTATTTTACTCGGACAGCGGCGCTACGGCCGTCGAGATTGCACTTAAAATGGCATTTCAGTATTACCAAAATCTCGGCCAAAAGACCCGAAGAAAATTCATCGCACTGCGAGCAAGCTATCACGGTGACACTTTAGGCTCCGTAAGCGTCGGCGGAATCGAGACGTTTCATTCCATATTCCGGCCGCTTTTGTTCGAGGCTTTTTTTGTGCCTGCTCCACATCCTTACCGGTTCGATGGAAAAAACTGTGATTGTGCCAAGTACACACTGCAGGAGATTGAGAACATATTAAAAGATAAAACTGACCAAATCATCGCAGTTTTGCTTGAGCCTCTTGTTCAGGGCGCCGGAGGGATGATTGTCCATCCGCAGGGATTCCTGAAAGACTTGCGCGACCTTACAAAAAAATATGGTGTACTCTTAATAGCCGATGAAGTCGCCACGGGTTTCGGCAGAACCGGCCGAATGTTTGCCTGCGAGCACGAGCAGGTTGAGCCGGATATTATGTGCCTGGCGAAAGGACTTAGCGGCGGATATTTGCCGTTGGCCGCCACGCTAACTACACAGCAGGTCTTCGAGGCTTTCCTTGGCACCGTCGCTGAAGAGAAAACCTTTTATCACGGCCATACCTATACCGGCAACGCTTTAGGATGCGCGGCGGCGGCCGCATCGCTGGAATTGCTCGAAGAAAATAAAATCATAGAGTCTTTACCGCCAAAAATTGAACTTATAAAAAATTATCTTGCTAAAATTGCCGAGCTGCCTTTTGTAGGCGATGTGCGGCAGTGCGGGATGATGGGCGGAATTGAGATTGTGCAGGATAAGAGTACCAGGCAGCCATTCCCGCGTCATAAGACCATCGGAGCCGGACTCTGCCGGGCGATGCGAAAAGAGGGAATTATGATGCGGCCGTTGAGCGATGTGATTGTGCTGATGCCGCCGATTGCGATTGATTTGCCGCTGCTGGAAAAACTGCTTGCCGTGGTTTATGATTCGATTAAAAATGAGCTGCCGCGAATTTCGAGAGAATAGCGAATGTCTCTACAAATGAATTTTCCCGAAAAGCCGGGCCTTTTCATAACCGGCACCGATACCGGCGTGGGTAAGACACTGATTGCCGGTACTATCGCAAGAATACTGACCGATAGCGGCCTGAAGGTTGGCGTATTCAAGCCCATCGCCACCGGCTGCCGACACAGCAGAGAAGGTCTTATCAGCAGCGACGCGGAATTTCTGGCCTACTGCAGCGATTGTGATTACCCTCTTTCGGTGGTAAATCCTGTCGGCTATGCGACGCCGGCTGCACCTATAGTAAGCGCCGATTACGAGCACCGAGAAGTGGACTTCGAGCAGATTTCCTCGTCGTACAACTATATTTGTCAAAGTTGTCAACTGGTTATTGTCGAAGGTATTGGTGGCCTCCGTGTTCCGATTACCGAAGATATTGACGTGCTTGATTTGGCGGCCGGGCTTGGACTGCCGGTGGTGATTGTCTCCCGGGCCGAGCTGGGCACCATAAATCACACACTTTTGACGATTGATGCGATGCGCTCTAAAAATCTGAAAATTGCCGGCGTGGTTATTAACGGCTATGACGCATCAAAGGCCGAACCCGCCGAGACGACTGCTCCGCAGGTAATTGCACGCTGCGGCAACGTTAATATACTTGCAGTTGTTCCTTTTGACGAGACTGTCGATGTCGAAGAGGGCCGGCTGGGCGAGGTTGTAATCGAGTCCCTGGCAGATTGCGACTGGGTTGAGCTGGCGCGGTTGTAGCTCTCAATTAAATAGCGATTATATTGCTGTTAGCGATTGTACTGCCGTCGCAGCCCTCGAAAGGGTAATATTTATCTTCCGAACAAAGGCTGCTCATTTGAGCAGTTATTGCAGGCTTGTAAAAAACAAGGTTTTGCGGTACTATAGTAATTGAAATTGAAACTTCATATTAAGGAGGCTGAAAAATGAAAATTAAGAAGCTTCTTTTCTATTTGTTGGCAGCTGTTTTAGGTGGGTGTGTGCCTGTTATGTCACTGCATCCGCTTTACACGGAAAAGGATTTGGTATTTGATGCAAGATTAATTGGTACCTGGGTAGAGGATTCCAACAAGCCTGATAACGTCTGGGAATTTAAGGAATTTAACGAAGAGGACAAAGTATACAGATTAATTTTCACTGATAATGAAGGCAGCAAAGGCTCGTTTGAAGCACATTTGACAAAACTGGGAAAGAACCTTTTCCTGGACCTTTACCCAAGAGAAACACCCTGGGACGAAAAAGACCCAAACAAGGTAAACTGGGCGTACAACACATTGTTTTTGATACCCACTCATACATTTATCAAAGTTGATTTTGTTGGGTCCGTCTTGAAACTACAACTTACTGATGATGATGCGATGAAGGAGCTGCTTAAGGAAAATCCCAATATTGTAAAACATACATTCGTCGAAGATAAGCCTGTATTAACAGCCTCAACGCAGGAACTCCAGGCATTTGTTCGCAAGTATGCCGATGGCAAAAAACTATTCACTGATGACAGTGCATTGTTTTGCCGGAAAACTAAATAATCCGGAGAATCCAGGTGGTATCGACTCTGCAAGTACTGAGCCCAATGGATACACAGCCAAACAATAAATGTATGTAATATTTTTATGAGCGCACAGCCGGAATTTAGAAGATACCTGGCGAATATCGATACTGCTTCGACTCAGCAGCTTTTCACCGACGTTTTGGTAATCGGCGGTGGAATTGCTGGCCTGCGGTCGGCCATCGAGGCCGGGGCCGGCTGCAATGTTATCCTGGTTTGTAAAGAATCGCTTCAGGAAAGCAATACCTGGAACGCCCAGGGGGGGATTAGCTCGGTCCTCGGGCCGGAAGATTCCTTCCAGTCTCATATATCCGATACACTCAGCACCGGCTGTGGACTGAATGATACTGAGGTGGTCGAGCTGGTTGTCGGGCAGGGGCCTGAGCTGCTTCGACAACTTCTCGAATGGGGAACCGAATTCGATATGGTCGATGGTCATATGGATGTGACCATCGAAGGCGGCCACAGCCATGCCCGAATTGCCCACGCTCACGGAGACTCGACCGGACGGATTATTTCTGAAAGCCTGATAGAAAAAGTCAGGCAAATGCAGACTGTGAGAATCATTGAGAATTTCTACGTCATAGACCTTATCACCGATGACGAGAACGAATGCGTAGGTCTGGTCGGACGTAATTCGCAAACAGGTGAACAGATAATCTGGGCAGGAAGTACTGTTTTGGCAAGCGGAGGCGCCGGGCAGCTTTATCGGGAGACAACCAATCCGAAAGGAGCAACCAGCGACGGCATAGCAATGGCCTACAGAACTGGTGCGGTCCTGCGCGATATGGAGTTTATGCAGTTTCACCCGACGACGTTGTACGTCGCCGGCGCCTCGCGGGCGCTGATTACAGAGACTCTTCGCGGAGAGGGAGCGGTCCTGCTGGACTGTAACGGGAATCGTTTTATGAAAGATTACCATCCGAAAGGCGAGCTTGCACCGCGGGATATAGTCAGCAGGGCGATACTGGAGCAAATGCGGGCAACCAATTCAACGCATGTTTATCTGGATGTGCGGAATTTTGATAAGACGCATTTTGCAAAGAGATTTCCGCTGATTAGCGAATTGTGCGAAAGCTTTGACATTAATGTAAGCAAAGACTTGATACCCGTCAGGCCCAGCGCTCATTATATGATAGGCGGCGTTAAAACCGACCTCAGGGCCGCCAGCAGCATCAAAGGTCTTTATGCCTGCGGGGAAGTGTCCGCAAGCGGCCTGCACGGTGCGAATCGCCTTGGCAGCAACTCGCTGCTCGAAGGGCTGGTCTTTGGCAGAATTGCCGGTATCTCAGCAGTTGAAAAGTGCAAAGGCCGACAAGCCCCTCCGAAACACCCCCGCATTAAATATCAAATACCGCACTCCGACCGGAGCAGGTTAGATACCATCGACATTCGAAACTCGTTGCGTGCGCTGATGTGGCGCAATGTCGGTATTATTAGAAAAGCTCAGCCGTTGAGAGAAGCACAGGAGATTATACGGTTCTGGCAGCGATATGTAATGGACAAGGTTTTCGATTCTCCCGAGGGCTGGCAATGCCAGAATATGCTCACAAATGCGCTGTTGATGGCCCAGGCTGCTGAAAGACGTACGGAAAGCAGAGGAGTTCATTGCAGAAGCGATTTTCCCGAAACCGACGACGTTAATTTCGCAATGCACCTCGAACTTTCCAGGGACCGGTAGTACCGATGAGGTGTAGATCCCGCCCTACTTCGCAATTTTTTAATACCTGCCCCAAATAAATTTGGAGGTTTTCTCGTTCCCGACCAGTCGATAGTTACTTTTTCTTCATAGCCGGCTTCTTCGACGGCTTGGGTGTCTGATTTGGTTGAGCCGGGCTTGATTTTTCGCTATATACTATCGTGGCTTTTGCCTTCAGAGTTTCGATATATTCGGCTATAAACTCCTCTTGTTTTTTCCCCTTGAGGCTTTGAATTATCCCATCTTTGAGCTCTTCGAAACTTACTAATGTTGCCTTTTTCCGGTCAGTTACTTTTATGATGTGGTAGCCATACGACGTCTCTGTTATTCCGCTTACCTTTCCGACGTCCAGGGTAAGAGCTACCTTTTCGAATTCAGGCACCATTTCGCCTTTCGAAAATGTGCCTAATTTTCCTCCGTCTTTTGCAGACGGACAATCCGAATGTGTCCTCGCCAGTTCGGCGAAATCAGCTCCGTTTTGTATTTGTTTTAGCAGTGATTCGGCTTTCGCTTTTGCATCGGCCTTGAGTTTGGCCGGGTCACTGTTGGGCTCGGTTGGCCGCGTACTTACCAGAATGTGACTGGCACTGATTCGCTCAGGAGTTTTGAATTGTTCAGTGTTTGCCTCGTAGTAGTTTTGAGCTTCCTGTTGTGTGACGTTGATTTTCCCGCCGGTCTCAATATCGATAAGTTTCTCATAACTCGTACCTTGCCTGATCTGCTCCTTCAATTCGTCAAGATTCTTGCCATAAGCCTCGAGAAGAGCCTTCAAATCATTTACCGTCAGTTTCTGTTGCATCGCTATTTGACTTATCTGTTCGTTTACCTCTTTGTCGCTCACCGTTATATTCTTTTTCTTAATCTGTTCGTCCAGCAACTGCTCAGCTATGAGACGTTCCATGGCGTCTTTTCTCATTTTATCCAAGTGTTGCTCGAGAAGTTGTGGCGGAATTTGACCTCTGAGACCTCGAAGGGCTTTCTCTATAATAGCTTGTACCTTCTCTTCGGTAATTGCAACGCCGTTGACGAGGGCTGCGACGGAAGTGGATTCTTCGGCATTATCAGAGAGTATTTTTGAAGTCTTGGTCGTGTCAGGCTTGAGAACCGCTGAGGTTTTAGCATCTGTTACCCGTTCGGAAACACCGGCCTCGGCGCCGAACGCCACACTGGTATAAATCGTCAGGAATAACGCAAAAATGTCAAAAAAAGTCTTCATTTTGGTCCTTTCGTAAAGATAAAAAATTGATTGGCCAATATAAGAACGAGGTAACACAGTATCTACTCAAGAGCGATAATTGTCAAGTTAATAATCCCATCACACAAACTTATGGTTCCAGTTGTTTTTAAGCCGGCCGACGGGCGGGAATTTTGAGTGATTCTTAACTGATGTTATGCATTTCGTCGGCTTTGTGCTGTCGCGCCATTACCTCGGCAGTTAGCATTCGTTGTAAACTTCGAGTATCAAGAACCCCCACAAGAGTCTCATCATCCTTCGATGCCACTACCGGCAGGTACTCTAAATCCTGACTTTTACCTTGCTCAAGAGCATCGGCAAGCGGAACCTTCGGCATTGTCCTGGTTATGACCGGCTCGAGAATGTCAAGTGCTATCAGCCACCGCTGAGCCTCCATAGTGTTAAGAGTATTTCGGATTCCGTCCACAGTAACGGCACCGATTAGCCGTTTGTTTTTGTCGACTACCGGGTAATAGAAGCTCTCGGTATTGCCAAACGTCCTTATTATCTCCGTAAGCGTGGTATCGGCGGCAATAGTAGGGATTTGTCTATTCATCACGTCACCCACATTGTAGGTTTTTATCAGGTCCTCCTCGGTGATATTAAGCCCTGCTTCACCAGCTTTTTTAGAGCCAATTTTTACGAATATGGGGCCGAGGAGCTGAAACACAAACACACCGGCTATTATCACCGACAGCATTGTATCTCTAATTTGACCTTCAAATCGTTTGCTTGCCGCAAGCAATAACGCTATAGCAATTGTGCCCTGTTGATATAAACAGAAACCGAGATATTTACGGATAGATGATATAGCTTTGGAGTGAACGGCGCCCCACCACGCCCCGATGGTCTTGCCGGCAGCGGTCCCGACAATGTAAGCGACGGCAAGAAACAGAACTTGTGTGCCTCCATTGGTGATTCTTAACCTGGCACCGACAAGTACGAAGAACAAGACGTAAATCGGCGCCGAAAACCTGTGAACAAGCCCGAAACTTGACAGGACTTTTTTTGAGCCGATATTTGTAAGCGTTACTCCCAGAGCCATAGATGAAATAATGACGTCCAACTGTCTGGTTATCGCCACCCCGATGATTATCAGCGCTAAGCTTATACTGAAAATCAGCACTCTTTCCGGTTCGTCGGTTCGTTTTAAAATCCAGTTCAGAAGTAAGCCTACTAATATGCCTACTGCCAGTGAGCCGAAGATTTCGTGAAAAGAGGAAAATAACGCCGCCAGAAAACCAACTTCCTGATGGCCTATAACCACCCCCGCAACACTCACGCAAATAGTATACAAAATCAGGGCGAGGGCATCGTCGAGTGCGACAATCGCCGTCAACATCGCCGTAAGAGGTCCGCGGCTTTTAGACTCCCACAATACACTCATTGTCGAGGCAGGGTCCGTTGCAGCACAAATAGCGCCAAATACCACACCAACAGCTACTCCGGTTTTCCAGTCGGAAAAATACCAAGTTACTGAAAAACTAAGCGTTGCCACCAATATGAAAGCCGTCAGGCCTTCGAAGAGCAAAATGGTAAGGACCTGTCTGCCGAACCTCGTAAAAATTTCACGTTTAAGCTCGCCGCCGATTAAAAAACCAATAATACCCAGGGCAAACATATTGAATGGCTCAAGGTCTATGACTGTCTGCTTGGAAATAATCCCCAGCCACGGTCCTAATATTATTCCTATCGCAACATAACCCACTATCCTGGGGATGCTGAGCCGGTGGAATATTCTCGCTCCTATCGTTCCCCCGAAGATGGCGATACCTATCAACAAAATGATGTTGAGCTTCTCGAGGTTTTCCGCCAGAATGCCGCTGCACAAATCAAACATATTTTTTCACACTTCAAAAGACACAAAAGTTTGCCGCCCGGTCGCTTCACTTACAAGCTGTAAACTAAAAGCTATGAAGTCCGTGCCTAATCGTCAAGTCAAAAAACGCTTTCGTAAAATTAACGGCTGGCACAGGCGGATTAAGCCAGCCTGACGCTCTGTTGCCCGTGGGAGCCGGACGCAAAAATCAATCATCGGCGTCAACTTGTCGGCTCCAGTGAAGGTATCTCCCCCGCCTTTGACAGAGCGACTTTCGTGAGGATTGGGCCAATAATTTCAAAGAAAATGCAGGTTGCAGTGACCGTTGTGAGTACGACAGAACCAATCATTGCAGCGTGCGGCAGATTGTATTTAGCGTCTAACAGACCAAACTCATGCTTGACAATGAGCGAAAGTCCGATTGCTACGCCTGCTTGTGACAGAATCCCCAGACCTATATATTTTTTGACTTTACTGTCAACATTGCCAAACATAGCTCCGATTCGAGCGCCGCCAATAAGTCCCGCCGACCGGCCGAGTATGTAAACCAAACCGAGAGTGCCTAAAGCCGGCAGGATTGATAATTGCAGATGTGCACCGGCAAGACAGAAAAATAATATGAAAACGAGCGGCATAATTTCAAGCAGCGGGGCCATAATACGATGAACGAGCTCCTCACGCCTCGTATTGACCAGGACAAATCCGGCTATCATATTAGTCATAATTAGGGAAAGATGCCAACGCAGCGATAAACCCGTAGCAAAAAGAACAGCACCAAAAACAACGATTAGAATATCTTTGGAGCTGGTCAACCTGCGAACCATCCGGCAGAAAGCAAAACCAACAACTCCTCCCACAAGAATACTAAGGCCAATTTCCTTCAAAGGCAGCCACATAGCCGGCAGAATACTACCGTTGTGGCCGGTTGCTTCTCCAATGAGCAGGTTTTTAGCAAACGCCGCCGCGAATCCGAAAATAATGATGGCCAAGCCGTCATCAAATCCGACCACCGCATAAAGAGCCTTTGTCAGATTTCCTTTCGCCTTGTATTCCTGAATGACGGCAACGGTGCCTGCAGGTGCACTGGCGGGAGCCATTGCTCCGAAAACAAGGGCTAACGGCAGGTCATGTTTTAAAAAGTAAACTGCGGCGGTCACAACAAAAAAAGCAGCGAAGGATTCTGCAAAAATTATGGATATAATGCCGACCCCAAGACGTCTCAGAACAGAAAGGCTCAGTTCCGTACCGATGCTGAAAGCAACAAGACCAAGAGAAATTTCCGTTATGAAGGAAAGGTGCTCCATTGTAGGTTCACTTATAAGATGCAGTACCGATGGACCAAAAATGACACCCAAAAACATATAACCGATAAGTGATGGTAGTTTAATCAGTCGGGCTGAAATGCCCATATAAAAGCTGACAATTATAGCAATTCCCAGAAGGGTAAGAGCTGAAAGGTTTAGAAATGAAATGTCCAAACTCATTTGCAGTTACTCTTTGATAAAGGTGTTGTCTTTGTTTTGTTTGTTTTCATTTCGTATCAAAGTGAACCGGCGGCGTAAGAGATATCTCTGACAGTAACCATAACGCCTGAGCATTTGTCGAGGTCTCCGGTGACGCTTTCGATGCGCCGGATAACCTCATTGGTCAATCCTTTGTCCAGAACGCCGATGATTATCTTGCTGAAGCTGCTGGGCTTATCACGCCAGAAGTCGGCAAAAAGAGGTACTTTTGCAAGATATGCCGCCACATTCTCTGTATTAGCAACAATAAAATGACTGGTTTCTATGCCGGTTAGTTTTTCAAGTATTTCGTGGAAAACATTCTCATCCTGTATAAACACGTTGAACTGACACTTTGTGGCTTGTTTTGCGGTATCTATCTCAGCATGTGTATGACGCAGGAAGCTTTCGTAAACGGCTTCAGGAGTACTTTCAGTCATCATTTCTTCTACCACGCCGGGAATTAAGAGAGTTTGTGATATTGCAGAAAGTAATTTGAGATGTTTATTCGTTTCTTTTTCAGGTGCTATGATGAAGATTATAAGTGTGACTTTTTCTCCATCCAGGGCTTCGAAGTCTACTCCTGATGGTATTGTAATAAGCCCCATCACAAAATCACTGACGGATTTGAGACGACAGTGAGGAATCGCGATGCCCTTGCCGAATCCGGTTGAGCCGAGGGATTCACGTTCTTCCAGCCCCGTTAAAATCTCTTCGTCTGGAACGTCCTTTAGAATAGAGCTTTTTTTCGCTGTCTGTACAATTTCGATTAGAGCTTCTGCTTTGTCACCGAACTTGGCATTGGTGAAAACACATTCTTTTCGTAGTACATTTATAAGTTTCATTTTAATTTCCCTGTCTTTGTACGTTAATTGGAAGTTCTTAATGTCAATTCCAAAACCAAGTAATATACCATACTTTTTAGATTTTACAAGCCTTAACGACGTAGGCTGTCTGTCTTTACAGCATTCAACGGGGGCAGGTCTGTCGGACAGGAGGTATCAAAAGTGTGTTATGTCCCAATTGTTACTTCAGGTCTTGCAGAAGCTGGCCCGTAATCGACTGCTCAAAATCGGGGTCAGATTTGGCTGCCTGTTCGGCAAGCTTGTTGGCCTGCTTGATTGCCTGACTTCGCCAATCTTCCTTATCCAGTTGCTCAGCCAGGTGTGCCTTTGCGAATAACACAAGTATGTGGTTTGTAGCGACCGAGTGTGCGAAGTCGTCTTTTTTTCGGCCGGTCTGTCGGTGCAATTTCTCGTAAATTTTGACCGCCCGGTCATAATATTCAGCCGCTTTGTTGCCATATTTATCTGCATTTCCGGCATACTTTCGCACTGCATTGCCAAGCTCTCCGGCAGCTTCGGCTTCTGCCGACTCAGCCAGCATGTTTAGCTGCCGAACCAGCCGGCTTTGCAGTTTCATATATTCCTCGTAATACCGGCCGATTCTAAAAAAGCTGTCCGCCGAGGCCATACTGGCAATATTTGTTATCAGGGTGTCCGTTGGTGAGCTTATTTTTCCATATTCATTGCCCGCTTCGCCGAACAATTCGACCACATCATTTACTATTTTACCGTAATTGCCTTCGACCGCAGCCAACTGCTCAAGCGTTTTCTTAATCTGATGTTGCTGGTCGGTGATTTGGGTTTGGATATCACTCAATCGAATTCTCATTTGGCTCCTGCTTGCCGAGCCTTCGATATCATTGAGTCTTTTCTCTGCTGCCACTATATCTGCCGTCAGTTTTTCAATTCGGGGAGTTATTGTGGCCAGCTCATTCTCAAGGTCGCTGATTCTGTCCAGCGACTCCTGTGCCTTTGCCAGCCAGAATATTCTTCCGGGCGTCAGCTGGTCATTTGAGCCGGCCCCACCTTTGAGCAATTCAAAGGCGCGCTGCTGCAGTAATGCCTTTTCATCCTGATTGGCCTGCTCGGCCATTTGAAGAAGTTTATCGGACTCCTGCTGCAATTCAGCAGCCTTTGTTTTGGCCTCCTCCAATTGGTGTTGCATGAGTCCTTTTTTCTTAAACAATTCATCCGCACGCATCTGGAGGTCTTCCAATTTGGACCGGAGTCCCGGTTCCTGCTCATCAGTTCCATCCAGCATATACTTAAGCTGATTTATCTGCACATCTCCGGCATTAAGCAGCATACGTGAGCGGTCTCGCTCTAAATTGGATTCTCGGATTTCGGCAGATATTCTGGAGATTTTCTCAAGGATAGCGGGTATATTCATCCGAATCTTTACAAGTTCCGTTTGGGCCTGTTCCGCCTTGTCAAAAATCAGATTTGCTCCGATAAATAAGGCTGTTTGTTTTGCTGAGGGGGCTTGCTTGCCTCCCAGCAGCGCTTTTTGCAGTTCTTTTCGTACGGCGTCTGCATCCCCACCGGCCTTAAGTACTGCAAGAGCCTTTGCGTTTGCGCTGCGGACCTCTCTGGCTGTTTTATCTTCCGGGTTTTCTATGCAGCCGCTGAGTGTCAACAGGACCGCAAGGGCAAGACTAACTCTCGTTCTTAATTTTAAATCCATAAGCTTTAACCTGCCCTTTTCAGGTACAGAGGAAGGGATAAAGCATATATTTTACTTGATTTAAGGGTATTTTGTCAAGAGATTTGTGCACTGACGGGCTTTTGGCAGATTTCTAACCGAATTATATCAAGTCTTATTTGAAGTTTTTACAAAATGTAGTGAAAATGGCTGTCAGGATATAATTTTGTTTGTAAAATCCGGGTAATCCAGACATAAGTTCAACTTGGCAGGTGAAATTAATACTGATAAAGTTGCGTACTTCGGGTCTCAGCGAGATTACCGATACAGTAAATCAGGCATAATCTGGTGTTTTTTTATGCTTACCTGGCCGATATTAGGGGTATATCTTTATCAGTGATAGATATATGCTAAGGACGGCCCGGGGCAGAGGGTGGCGCTTTTGGAGCGACATTATTTACGAAAAAGCAGCAGGCTGGCAGGAAATAGGGAGTTTAAGGCGGTTTTAACCCGTAAGTTGTGCTTCAGTAATGAGTTACTTAAACTTCACCTGGCTGAAAACAGGTATGGTCGGCCCAGATTGGGGCTTTCGGTGGGTAAATCACTCGGCACCAGTGTTCAGCGTAACAGGATTAAAAGGCTCTTGCGGGAGGTTTTCCGTCAGACCCAGGACCAGCTCCCGGCAGAGTATGATTATGTATTGATGTTCTCAAAGAAACAATGGCAGGGCTCAGGGCCTGATAATTTAAGCCTTGGACAGTTAAAAGAGGCTTTCTTAAGGCTTATTGCAGATGCGGAGAAAAGAATTAAAAAACAATAGGCGATTATTTCGTGATATAGGCCGATTTATAGGAAAGGTATTAATCCTTATAATTCGGCTTTATCAGAAGTTATTGTCGCCCTTTTTAGGCCGTTACTGTCGATTTAAGCCGAGCTGTAGTGAATATGCCATCGAGGCGATTAGGCGATTAGGGCCTCTTAAGGGAACAGCGAAAGCAGGTTTAAGGCTGCTGAGGTGTAATCCACTTTTCAAGGGTGGGTATGACCCGGTTTCCGGGAGGCAACCTTGGACGTAAAGAGTGATTTTTTGCGCACCGGTGCTGCGGCAAAAAAGGCCGGCATCTCACGGCAGTCTTTGCAATACTATTTAATGCTCGGATTAGTAAAGCCCACTGAAGTTACGCCAACAGGTAGACGATTATTCGACAAGAAAGCCATCGAGCAAATACGGTTAATAAAGAAGCTGAACGAAAGTGGCTACACTCTGCGTGCCATTAGGGAGCTTTTTCTTGAAGGGCCTGGCAGGCTGAAAGGAGGCGTACGTTGACTGATTATAATACTATTCAAAGGAAGCGTAATATTATGGTAGGCATCTTCGTGCTTTTAGCAACAGCGGCCCTGATAGGACTTATATGGATATTCGGTGATTTACCGATCGTCGTCAGCAAGCTGCGTTCTTTTCGGATAATCGCGCAATTTGCCGCGGCTCCAGGGATTCAGGCGAATACTCCCGTACAGCTTGGCGGCTACCAGGTTGGCCGAGTCATCCAGGTTATGGCCCCGGAGATTCTGGAGGATAAGGCGGGGCGCAGATATCATCAAACCAAAGTAATTCTGGCTATTGACAAAAAGTATATCAATATTCCTTCCAACGTTGATGTAAAATTGATGAAGCGGGGATTGGGCAGCAGCTATGTTGAGCTCGTTGTTGACCCAGGCAGAGAACTGGAGCCGACCGACCCGAATCGGCCGGAGACGGTATATTTACAGCAGGGTATGATGTTGTACGGCAGCACCGGCACGGTTAGTGAATTTTTCCCGGAGGAGACCCAGAAACAGATAACTAATTTAGCGGGCAGGCTTATCGTCCTTGTAGATAATGCCAACGACATCCTCGGGGACTCGCAAAACAAGCAGAATGTTAAAGCTATTATAGCTAATCTGGCTCAGGCCAGCGAGCAGGCGACCAACACACTTAAAGAGATTGAAAGGTTATCAGATACGGGTAAGAAGACACTGCAAAACGCTGATGTTCAGGTGACTCGTTTGGTTGATTCGGTGGTTCAGGTAAGTGACGAGTTCGGGATGACACTTAGCGAGCTGCGACAGACTATTGAGAAAGCCAACAACGGTGACGGGACGGCAGCGTTGTTTCTTAATGATGGCAGATTGTATGAGAATCTCCTGGACAATAGCCAGGAATTGGAAGCGCTGTTGGAACAATTGAGATTGTTTGTCGCCGAGTCACGCGAAAAGGGTATTAAGATAAAGTGGTGATAGTATAAGCCGTACTGTGCAGGGCCGGAGCCCTTCGATGCAGAGGCTGTGAAATGAAATGAGGGTGCTGGGACTCGAACCCAGGACCTACGGCTTAAAAGGCCGTTGCTCTACCAACTGAGCTACACCCCCAGCCTGCGGCCGGTGCAGCAGGTTTTCAAACCTTAAATAATCTACAGTACACTCGGTTCAGAAGCTTTGCAACAAAATTAAACGTAAAGTGGTATAATTTGCTCTCAAGATGGATACGTCTTCAGGGCGTTTTTGTTGAAGAATTATGGCACCTTGTATTGGGAGTTTAATTTGCATCTGGCCAGCAATGGTTTGCCCCAATTCTTTTTCGTCAACTGTCAGAGCGGATTGTGAAGGTGTCATAGACCGAGGGTCGAAATTTTCCTTGAATCCCTGCAGAAGCTATGCGCCCAATAGTTAGTGACAATCTCGAAATCGGCTCGTTGTGTAATATCCGACGTTTATTCCAGAATAACAGGATAATTTTCGTGCCGTTCACACCTATATGGCAATGTAAGTGCTGTCTTATCAGATAGTTACTCGCAGGCCGGGGAAAGAGCGAAATTCAGCGGAAAAAATTACCAATTTTATTGACAGGAGGGCGGAAATTTCGTAGTAGTAATAGAACTTTGTGAAAGCGTTCACAATCACAATCTAAATTGAGTATATTTATATGAGGTATCGTAAGATTCCAGACGAAAGTATCAGGCGCTTGCCGGTATACCTGCGAGTCTTGCTGTTAGTCTCGGAAAAGGGAACGCAAAATATATCGAGCAGGAAACTGGCCGACCTTACGCACCTGAATCCAAATAAAATCAGGAAGGATTTATCTTATTTTGGTCCCTTTGGTACACCGGGTGTGGGATACAATGTTGCGGAGCTGATAAAGCAGATTCGGGCCATTTTGAAATTGTGTGTGGAACGGAAGGCTGCTTTGGTTGGAGTCGGCAAACTCGGTTCAGCGTTACTCGGCTACCCCGGTTTTAAGATGTATGGTTTCGAAATAGCCGCTGTCTTTGACAATGACCCCAAAAAAATCGGCAAAAGAATCGGAAACATCACCGTGGAGGACATATCCAGTTTGGGCGGTATGAGAAAAAGAAAAATTAACCTGGCTATCATTGCCACTCCTGCCCGGGCTGCCCAGAATATCGCGGATAAGCTCGTGGCTAAAGGTGTGAATGGCATCTTGAATTTCGCACCGTGTTACTTGAAAGTTCCAAAAAAAGTCAAAGTGATAACAATAGATATTGCAATGGAATTGGCTCGTATGCCATACTATTTGCCGACATACTGCTAAAGATGCGTAATAGTTTATAACGTTGGTGCTTGGCCTTTGCAGCAAATGATAAGTAGAATAAGTAGAAAAATGGAATGATAATGCCGACAGGCACATATAGGTGATAAAGATGGAAGCTGTTTATACAAAGAATTTGAAGCCGTTTTTGGATGCTTTGGCCGAAGAGTTTGAACTCTACGTTCCCAGGAAAACGGGCCAGCACTATGTATTCGCAAGCTACGACCCGGCCGGCACCGGTGAGGTGGAGTTTAACAACATTCGGACCTGTATGCCGGTAAAAGAATTCCTTTTTCCGCTGAGACAAATTGCAGCGGTT
Source organism: uncultured Pirellulales bacterium (assembly GCA_964444665.1). Classification (GTDB taxonomy): domain Bacteria; phylum Planctomycetota; class Phycisphaerae; order Sedimentisphaerales; family CAYZTY01; genus CAYZTY01. The sequence continues at coordinate 34,495 of CAYUIE010000016.1, read as the reverse complement.
ATGCCCGGGGATGTGGAGCCGCAGGATATAAAGCCCTTCGCGGTATTTGGACTGAAAGATTGTGATTTAAGGTCAATAGCGATATTAGATATGGTTTTCAAAGAGGAAGAGTTTCTTGACCCGTTTTATGTCGCTTACAGGGAAAAGATGTTTATTGTTTCCGGCGATTGTTTCGAGCCGGGCGAATCCTGCTGCTGTAACTTGTTTGATGGACAGCCCTTTCCGGAAAGCGGCTACGATTTGAATGTCGCGAAGTTACGGAACGTTTATATCCTCGAGGCCGGCTTACAAAAAGGCGAAGAGTTTATCAAAAGGCACGAACAGCTCTTCAGTCCTGCTCCCCCTGAAATGATTACGGAACGGCAAAATCGAAGGAGCGAGACACAGCAACAGCTCGAAAAGAACACAGCCGAGTACAAACTCGACGCGCCGATAAAAGAGCTTATGGATAATGGCACTGAGAGCGACGTTTTCGACATTGAGGCCGAAACCTGTGTGGAATGTCAGGCCTGTACGCGAGTTTGCCCGACCTGCCATTGTTTTTATTTGTATGATGTCAAGCGCAAGGATTACTTTGCAAAGATGCAGATGTGGGATAGTTGTATGAGACTTGACTATGCCAGAGTTGCCGGAGGGGCAAACCCTCGCAAACTTTTAGGCGAGCGGCTCAAACACCGCCTGATGCATAAGTTCGCATATTTTCTTGACAGGTATGGTGTGAATATGTGCGTTGGCTGCGGCAGATGCGTTGATGCCGATGCCGGCGGAATCGATATTCGAAGAATCTTGAAGAGGTTGAATGAAGAACTCAGGACGAAAGTCGCAAAATGAGCCAAAATCCTTACCAACCTGTTAACGCAGAACTCGTTGATGTAATCGATGAGTCGCCGACGATAAAAAGTTTTATCGTGGTTCCTGAACAGGGCATTAAATTTAAAACCGGCCAGTTCGTGGAGCTGACCCTGCCCGGTGAGGGAGAGGCGCCTTTCACACCCTCTTCATCGCCGGCGGAAGCGGACAAGATGGAGATTACGATTATGAAGGCCGGCCGGGTTACAGACCTGTTGCACAAGTGCTCGAAGGGACAGAAACTCGGTATCCGCGGCCCTTACGGCAATGGTTATCCAGTGGGTGATTTCGTTGGTAAGCAGGTGTATATTGTCGGCGGCGGGGTGGGCCTGGCTCCTATAAGGTCTCTGTTTCTGACACTCGTCGAGAGGATTAGCGATTTCAAATCCGTTGTATGTAGATACGGAGCGCGAACACCGGAAGACTTCATATATAAAAATGATTTGTTCGGCAAATGGCAGCAAATAAACGGCGTTGAGCTCAAACTTACGGTTGATAACGCGAACGGCGACTGGAGTGGACACGTTGGTGTGGTAACGACGATTCTTGAGCCGAATGACGTTGATATCGCCAATGCGGTGGCTGTGGTTTGCGGACCGCCGATTATGATGAAATTTGTCACTCTTAAATTGCTGGACTTCGGTTTTAAGCCGGCGCAGATTTATCTTTCAATGGAAAAAAATATGAGCTGTGGCGTCGGCAAGTGCGGGCACTGTATGATTGGTAAGTACTATGTTTGCAAAGACGGGCCGGTCTTTACCTATGAGCAGGTAAGGCAATATCCGGGAATTTGGGATTGAGCCTGACCCGCCGCGGCGGGCTGAGTAAATAAGAGGTTCTTATGGGCAAAAAACTGATAATTGACCTTGAAAAATGCAAAGAGTGTGGAAATTGCCTGGCATCTTGTTCATACAGGTATCATCCGAATAACAATGGCGTGGACGCCTTGCTTGAGAAAGTGCGTTTTGCCCTGATTTGCCGCAAGTGTGAACTCGCCCCTTGCATTGAAGCCTGTCCGCAGGATGCGCTCGAGAAGGTACCGGCCGGCAAAGGAGAGGATAAGGTATTAAAACGGGCCACTATGCTTTGCACGGGCTGCGGCACTTGCGCAGCGGCCTGCCCGTTCGGCACGGTTTATACCGAGTTGATACCTTATCTCGACAGTGTTTGTGACATATGCAGGGGCAGGTTGGCGCCGGGAGAGAAACCATTGTGCGTAAGGACCTGCAGTCTGAATGCTCTTAGCTACGAGGAGGCCGAGCCGGGGAAAGATTTAGTGGAAGTTTTCGATGATGTTCTCGTTAGAGTTACCGGCGGCCTGTTGTGGGAGCCGTTCTTGAGAGAAAAGGAAAAGGCAGAAAGATGACAGAACTCCTGAGAAATCTGGTGTGGGTATTTATCTTTCCGGGCTTTTTGTTTACCGCTTGCTGCGGGCTGTTTGCTTATTGGGTGGTTCGCAAGGTAAGCGCCTTGGTCCAGTACCGTGTGGGCCCCCCGTGGTATCAGTCCTTTGCGGACGTGGCAAAACTGGTGGGAAAAGAAATAGTTGTCCCAAAAGAGGCCCAAAAGACGGTTTTTATAGCCGCTCCTATGGTTGCACTGGCCGGCGTTCTGCTGCTTTCAACGATGCTCTGGCGGATAACTATTCGGCCGGACATTCCTTTCGTCGGTGATATCATCGTGGCAATCTATTTGATGATTATTCCCTCGTTGGCTCTGATTTTCGGCAGCTCTGCGAGCGGCAGCCCTCACGCCGCAGTCGGTACCGGCCGGGAAATGAAGCTGGTTATGGCGTATGAGCTGCCGCTGGTACTTGCTTTTATCGTGATTGTCATAAGAACCGGCGGACAGCTTAGCCTGGCGGCAATCGCTGAGCAGCCGGCCGTTTTCAGTATATCCGGAATGCTGGCGTTCCTGGTTGCTCTGCTGACTGTACAGGCCAAGCTGGGCTTTACACCGTTTGACATTGCAGAGGCGGAAACCGAGCTCGGCAGCGGAGTCCTGATGGAGTATTCCGGCGCGCTGCTTGGTCTCTGGAAGATTGTGCAGGCAATGCTGCTGGTAGCACTGCCGCTGTTTTTGATAATGGTCTTCCTGGGTGGGTTTGGCACAACAGGGGTATCTTTACTGGCGGGCGTTGGCAAATACGTTCTGATACTTGTCATATTGATTCTTATTAAGAACACCAATCCGCGAGTGAGGATTGACCAGGCTATGAAGTTTTTCTGGGTTTATTGTGGGCTCGTTTTGGTTATTGCGATAGCTCTGGCAACAATAGGTAATAGTTTGGGCATTGGCTGGTTGTAAGGTGAATTTATGAGCTGGAAGATGTTGGCATTAAAAAAATCGCCCTGGGTATTTCACGTTAATACCGGTGCGTGTAACAACTGCGATATTGAAATCGTCAATTGTCTGACGCCGAAGTTCGACGTGGAAAGGTTCGGCATTAAACTGGTCGGCTCGCCGCGTCATGCCGACGCACTGCTGGTGACCGGCGCCGTTACTCGGCAGGCCCTGCCGCGCCTGCGCGAGGTGTATCTGCAAATACCCAAACCCTGCGTGGTTTTCGTAATCGGCGCCTGTGCATGTGGAACGGGAATCTTCCATACCGGCTACCACATCGAAGGACCCGTGGACAAGGTAATCAGGGAAATAGACCCGGAGGCGATAATTGCTTATGTGCCCGGCTGTCCGCCGAAACCTGAGGCAATAATCTCCGGAGTATTACAGGCATTATCGATTTTATAAAGCAGGATAAAAATATGAACCAGCAGGAACTGAATAACAAACTGGCCCAAATAAAAGACAGGCTTATTGACATAGAGCAAAAAGCCAGCAACAGAATATTTCTTTTATGCGAGGCGCAGAACAATTTCGATGTCAACAAATTCCTCTTTGAAGATGTTGGAGCCAGATTCGTAATTGCTACCGGCATCGATGGTGAGGATTGCTTTGAAGTATTGTATCATTACTCGTATGACCAGACCGGTTGCATGATTACAATAAAAGCCTTTATTCGGGACAGAGAGCAGCCGAAAATCCAGTCAATCGCGCCGTTTTTGCCCGGCGCTGAGTGGATTGAAAGAGAGATTCACGACCTGTTTGGAATCGATTTCCCGGGTCATCCTGATATGAGACGATTGATATTGGCGGACGATTGGCCCCAGGGAGTTTATCCATTGAGAAAAGACACGTCCCGAACGAAGCCGCCGACAAGCGCGTTCGTCCCAGGCAAAGCTTGTGGCCAGCTCGGTCGAACCATCGAGGGAGTCGAATCGTCGAGGGAGGTGAAAGAATGAGAAGAGAAATGAAAAAACCAGTACTTGTTGTGGGTCCAATGCACCCATTGCAGGAAGAGATGGAATGTTTCCATCTGACGGTAGATGGAGAGAAGGTAACCGACATCGATATGCGAATATCGTATAATCATAGAGGGATAGAAGGGATAAGCGAGACTCTGCAGTTTGACCAGGTTCCATTTTTGGTATCTCGAGTGTGCGGGATTTGCTCCGCCTCACACCCGTTGGCTTACGTCCAGGCCGTTGAGGAGATTGCCGGCGTAACGCCTCCCGACAGGGCCCTCTATGTGCGGACGATTATCAATGAGCTCGAGCGAATTCACAGCCACGCGCTGTGGGTGGGATTAGCCGGACACTTCATCGGTTACGATACGGTCTTTATGTGGGCCTGGAAATATCGTGAGCCCGTGCTGGACCTGCTCGAAGAAATCACCGGCAACCGAAACAACTACGGTAATGTCAAGGTGGGCGGCTGCCGGGAGGATATCCCGGATGAGCTGATACCGAAAATGCTCAAGGACCTGGACGAGATTGAAAAGAAAATGGATATGCTAATTAAAGCCGTGCTTGACGACCCGATTATTCACGCCCGGCTGAAAGGCGTAGGCATCCTTAGTAAAGAAGACGCGATAAGGTACGCTGTAGCAGGCCCGACGGCCCGGGGCAGCGGCCTTGCGATTGATGTAAGACGCGACGACCCTTATGCGGCTTATGACGATTTGGACTGGAATGTAATTACTCGGCCTGAGGGTGACGTCTTTGCAAAGGCTGTTGTACGATTGCTGGAGATTCTTGAATCCATCAAGATAATCAGGCAGGCGGCGAAGAAGCTCCCCGACGGCCCGGTCGCTATCCAGGTCAAGGAAATTCCGCCGGGTGAAGGCACCGGCCGCGCCGAAGCCCCGAGGGGTGAGACGTTCCACTATGTTCGCAGTGACGGCGGCAATAGACCGGTACGGCACAAGGTAAGAGCACCGAGCTTCGTCAACGTACCTTCGTTTAAGGCCTCGTGCATCGGCTCCGACATTGCTGACGTAACTATCACACTGGCGGCCGTTGACCCTTGCTACAGTTGTACCGAGAGATTGGCGGTGGTGGAAAGCAAAGACCATAAGGTTATTTGCGATGGCGAAGAGCTTATAAAACTTAGCCGTGAAAAGACTGCGCGTCTTCGCGGGTCCAAAGGATAAAAGACGAACCGTAAATTAAGAATAGTAAATATGGAGATCTAATGGTATTCAACCCGTTACTTTTGCCCATATTCTTTCCGTTAGTCGTGGGTTTTGTGTTGTTGTTTTTACCCAATAAGTTGAGATTTTCAGCCAAGGCAATAGCTCTGGTAGTTTCAATTTATGCCTTTGTTGCTGCGGTCCGAATTTTTACTATTGGTTGGCTTGAATATGTGTTGCCGATTCTGCAAATTGGCGATTTCAAGCTGGATTTACTGCTGTCCACCACGCCGCTGAGCAATTTTATTCTGCTCTTTGCGACGGGTTTTGGCGTTCTGATAACTTTGTACTCGCTTAAATCAATGGACAGGGCAAAACGGCTCAATGAGTATTTTGGTGCAGTGCTTATAACAATAGGCGGCTCGGCCGGCGTATTGCTCTCCAATCATTTGCTTTTGCTTCTCGTATTCTGGGAGATTGTTACCGCTTCGCTGTACCTGCTGATTACAACCGGTGGCAGGAACGCCAACTTCGCGGCGACCAAGAGTTTTGCAATGATAGGCTTGTCAGACGGCGCATTGCTTCTGGGTAGCGCTTTGGTGTGGTTGCTGTCCGGCACGTTTGTATTATCGAACATCGCAGTAGAAACAACATCCACTCTGGGGATTATAGCCTTTTTGTTGCTTTTGATTGCTGCGATCACTAAGGCAGGCGCACTGCCTTTGCATACCTGGCTTCCCACGAGTGGCGAATATGCCCCGCCGGCAGTTATGGCGCTGCTGCCCGCCGCAATCGATAAGCTTCTTGGTATTTACCTTCTGGTAATAATCGTGCGGGTGATATTTGTACTTGAGGTGGGAATTTTAACGACCATTCTGGCGTTTATTGGTGCCGCCACGATTGTTATTGCCGTGATGATTGCAATGGTCCAGCACAACCTCAAAAAACTTTTATCTTATCACGCTATCAGTCAGGTCGGTTATATGGTCCTTGGCATATCGACGCTTACCCCGGTAGGGCTTGCCGGCGGAGTGTTTCATATGTTAAACCACGCAATCTACAAGTGCTGTTTATTCCTTTGTGGTGGAGCCGTGGAACACGCCAGCGGCACACCGGAACTGGACAGACTCGGTGGATTAGGAAAGAAGATGCCGTTAACTTTCGTTACCTGTTTAATCGCGGCACTTAGTATTTCGGGCATACCACCGTTCAATGGATTCGTCTCGAAATGGATGGTTTACCAGGGTGTAATTGAGATGGGGCGTACCGGCACCAAAATGGGGGCCGGCTTGTGGCCCGTCTGGCTCGTCGCTGCTATGTTTGGAAGCGCACTAACATTGGCATCATTTGTAAAGCTTATTCATTCTATATTTCTCGCTCGCTTGCCGCAGGAATTAAAAGACGTAAGAGAGGTCTCACTGCCTATGCAAATCCCGATGGCTATACTTGCATTTTTGTGTGTGTTTTTCGGGATTTTTTATCATATACCGCTGAAGTTATTCATTTACCCGGCCCTGAATATTCAGCCGGGTACGGCAATTTTCGGCATCTGGGAATCAACACTTGCGACAGCTCTTATAATTTTCGGCCTGATTGTCGGCGTAGTGATTCTCCTTGCCGGGCTGATAGGAAGAAAAATCAGAATAGTAAAAACCTGGAGTTGCGGCGAAGTGCAGCCCAGCGACGAGATGATTATCCCGGGTACACACTTTTATAAAACTGTCTCGGCGATGGGAGGTCTTAGACAGATGTATTCAGGGCAGGAGAAGGGTTATTTCGACCCATATAATCAAAGTGGCAGATTCGGATTGGCATTTTCAGATTTTCTCAGGTGGCTGCATTCCGGCATCCTGCCAATGTATTTGACGTGGGTAACCCTGGGGTTATTGGTGATTTTATTTGTGGTTTGCGAGATTTGGTAGGGAGGCATTAAAACGATGGGTATGTCTATATTCTATATTTTGCTATTGTTCATAGTAATCGCTGCATTAATTGCGGTAGAAACGAAAGACCTGCTCAGTTCTGTTATTTGTGTTGGTGCCATCGGTTTTGGTGGTTCTCTAATGTTTTTATTCCTGCGGGCGCCGGATATCGCAATAACCCAGATTGTAGTGGAAGTTTTAGGTTTGATTATCCTGATTCGTGCTACAATCTCTCGCGACCTGACTTTCATCACCGGTGACAGAGAGTTCTTCGGGATGGTTGTTTCTATCGTTATTCTCTTTGTAATTTTCCTGGTCGGCCTGAAGGTTTTTGAGACACTGCCTGACTTCGGCACGTCGATTTTCTCTATCGCGCCGGATGCCCCGAGTCGCACTTACATCAAAGACGGCCTGTCCGGCACCGGGGCGGCAAACCTGGTCTCTGCGGTTATCCTCGATTTCCGCGCTTATGATACACTGGGAGAGGCCTCCGTGCTTTTCACCTCCATCATCGGGGCAACCGTAATACTCAGGAAAAAGAGCAGGAAGCTATTGGAGGAAACAGACGAATGAAGGGGATGAGCCTGATTGTTAAAACCATAGGTAGCTGGGTCAAGATGCTGATTTTCGTTTTTGGTGTTTACATTGTTCTTTTCGGACACCTGACCCCGGGTGGTGGTTTCGCAGGTGGAGTAATCCTGGCCTCGAGCTATATTTTGCTTATGCTTGCGTTCGGCAAGGAGCAGGCCCAGAAGAACCTCCCCCTATCTTTGGTCTCGCGTTTGGATTGCCTCGGGGCGATTTTGTTTGTATTCATCGCCGTTATAGGGCTGGCTTTCGGTGGTGCCTTCTTTGTCAATTTCCTGCATCGCCAGTACTGGCCGGGAGAGCCGTTTGCGCTTATTAGTGCAGGCATCATTCCGCTTTCGAATATCGTCATCGGCCTGAAAGTCGGTGCCTCGCTCTTTATGGTCGTTTTTATTCTCTCGATATTCAGGCCTGAGTCACCAGGTGACAAAAAGGAGTAGAAGCAAATGCCTTATGCACTGTGCTTTTTGTTGTTTATGATTGGGCTGTATTGCGCCGTAGTGAAGAAAAATATGGTCAAAATCGTCATTGGTATTATGATTATGGAGTACGCCGTCAATCTGATGTTGGTTATGCTGGGCTACCACTTCGGCGGAGTGATGCCGATTGTCGAGAGAGACCAGATGATTTCAGCAGACGGCCAGATTGCCGCCAGTTTCATAAGCGCATCAGTTGACCCGCTGCCGCAGGCCCTTGTTCTAACTGCTATTGTTATTAGTCTCGGCTCGCTGGCCCTGCTGATTTCGATTTGTATCAGAACTTACGAGAGGTACGGCACCTTCGATATTACCGACATAAGGAGGCTTAAAGGATGAGCATACCGCTGCCTGTCTTTATTGCTATTCCTCTGACAACAGCTTTCTTTATGCCGATTTGCGGCAAAAAACTAAAACCACTCGCAACGCTGCTGGCCAATCTTGCCACCCTCTCACTGTTGGTGATGGCCGTGTCCGTCATCGGCCAATCGGATGTGTACAAAATCGGCAAATGGCCCATACCGCTGGGAATCAATCTTGTTCTTGACGGCCTGAGCGGACTGGTCCTTTTGGTTATCAGCGTAGTCAGTTTTGCGGCAATGCTTTTCAGCGTAAGGTATATGGAGCAGTACACGGCCAAGCCGAAATTCCTCTGCTTGTTTCTGCTTATGGTTGCCGGTATGAACGGCGTGGTATTATCCGGAGATATCTTCAATCTGTACGTATTTTTGGAAATCGCCTCGATTGCTTCTTATGCACTCGTCGGCTTCGGATGCGGGCACGAAGAACTCGAGGCATCATTCAAGTATATGGTTTTGGGCAGCATTGCCTCGTCATTTATTCTTTTCGGCGTGGCGCTTGTCTACGGCAATACGGGCAACCTCAATATGGCATACGTCGCAAGGGCCATCCAAAGCACCGGCCTGAATAAAGGCCTGACTTTTGCCCTGGGTCTATTTATAGTCGGCTTCGGATTAAAGGCCGCATTAGTCCCGTTCCACGCCTGGCTGCCTGACGCGCATCCATCTGCTCCCGCTCCTATTTCCGCGATGCTCTCCGGCGTCCTGATTAAAACCCTTGGAGTTTATGCACTCTCACGTATGATTTTCAATGTCTTTGGCGTCTCAACTCAAATAGCATGGGTTTTAGTGGTCCTGGCCCTTTTGAGTATGATCGCAGGTGCTTTCCTGGCCATAGGCCAGTGGGATATAAAGCGGCTCATGGCCTATTCAAGTATCAGTCAGATAGGTTATGTTGTACTCGGTATCGGGTTGGGCGCCGTTATTCTGGCAAAAGACGGAAATCTGGCCTGGGCCTCGCTGGCCATATTAGGAGGTCTATTTCATCTGGCGAACCACTCGGTGTATAAAGCGCTCCTGTTTTTAACCAGCGGCTCAGTGCAAATGTCCACAGGTACCAGAGAAATGCGGCAAATGGGAGGTCTTGCGGAAAAGCTGCCCGTTACCCGGGCGGCATGTACTTTGGCCTCCGCGTCCATCGTGGGCATACCCCCCTTTAGTGGGTTCTGGAGCAAGCTGATACTCGTAATCGCCGCCGTTCAGGCGGGATTTATATGGCTGGCTGCGGTGATTATCCTGGTCAGCCTGCTTACACTGATTATGTATTTAAAAGTTCAAAGGTATGTCTTTTTAGGCCAGCTGCCGGAAAATTTAGCCGGTATAAAAGAGCATAAAGGCTCTATGCTGGTCGCAATGGTGTTTCTGGCCTGTCTGTGTGTGCTGATGGGACTGCTGGTGATTGTCCCGGACCTGAAAGCCGGCATACTTGACCCCGCGGTAAAGGCATTGACGGACGGGGTTTCATATTCCGTTAAAGTACTCAGTATGTAAGGCGTAATGATATGAGACGACTTGTTTATTTTATACTGGCGTTTGTAGTGTGGATTTTACTTGCCTGGCGGCTTGACCTTCAGGTTGTAATTGCAGGCCTCATCACCGCTGCCGCTGTCTCTATTCTGTTTATCGAAATACTGCCTCGGGAGCATTGTGTCTTCTGTTCGGCAACTCGGATTTTCTGGTTTTTGGTCTATGTGCCGGTCTTCTTCTTTTATGTTATCAGGGCCAATCTGGATGTGGTCTACCGTGCACTGCACCCAAAGATGCCGATAAATCCGGGCATAGTGAAGATTAAGACAAATCTGAAAACAGATTCCGGCATTACCGCGCTTGCCAATTCCATTACGCTTACACCGGGCACATTAACCGTCGATTTGACGGATGACGGTTACATGTACGTACACTGGATAAACGTTAAATCCGACGACGTTGAAGCTGCCACGCAACTTATTGCTCAGAAATTCGAATGGTTCCTGACGAAAATCTTTGAATAGAAAGAGGTTAACTGAATGGTGACGGCAATTTACATCGGCTTGTTGGTATGCTGCTTTTTATGTCTTTACAGGATAGGTCGCGGCCCCAGTGCGCCCGACAGGACCGTAGCCATCGATATACTGGGCATTGTTATAGTAGGCTTCTGTGCCATTCTCGGGATGGTTACAGGCAAGGATTATTACCTCAATATCGCGCTGGCCTGGGCATTGCTCAGCTTCATTGGTACTATCGCGCTGGCCAAATTTTTGGAGGGCAGAGGTTTCGATGAATGAAATTATCGGCTACATGTTAATAATTCTCGGCATCTTCTTTAACGTTTGCGGCTGCATAGGCCTGGTGCGTTTCCCGGATGTTTATAACCGGCTGCAGGCCTCGACAAAGTGCGTTACACTCGGCACGATTCTGCTGCTTGTTGGTGTGGCCCTTATGTGTGGCAGTGGCGCAATGGCGGCCAAGGCAATAATCTGCGCTGTTTTTATACTCGTCACATCACCAACCGCCGCCCACGCCATCGCTAAAGGTGCTTATGCATCCGGCGTGAAGCTGTGGGAACAAAGCGTCGTTGACAAATACTCACAGCAGTCTGAAAAGGTTGAATAATAATAAAAATTGGTATCCGCTGCGTCGAGATACCTCAAAATAACAGGAGTTTGAAATTGCGTTGGCCTAAGTTAAGAGAATTGAAAGAAGCCGTTACCGCGGTTATTTCTCCGCGGTTTACAACCCGTTTCCCGACCGTTCCCTGCGAGGTACCCGAAAAGTATCGAGGCAAGCCGGAGTTCGACCTTGATGAATGTATCGGCTGCGGGGCATGCGTTAACGTCTGTCCGACCGAAGCATTGACACAAATTGAAGATACCGAAAGTGACCCGGCAACGAGGAAAATCGTCCTGCGATACGACACCTGCATTTTTTGCGGCAACTGTCACGACAATTGCACAACCGAGAAGGGGATAAATCTCTCGAAGCTGTGGGACCTGGCCACTCTGGATAGAGGTACTACCGTCGAGACCCACGAGTTTGAGCTGCAGCGCTGCGAAAAGTGCGGTGCGATAATCGGCACCAAAAAGCATCTGGTCTGGCTTTATGAAAAGCTGGGGCCGCTGGCGTATGCCAATCCCTCAATTCTTCTCGCCAAGCGCGGCCGGCTGCTTTCGGGTCTCTCGGCACGCTCTGAGGTCGCCGCAGAAGCTGGCTCACAAAAACTCGAAAAGCAGCAAACCCTTCAAACAAGCGATTTTATGCGCATCCTGTGTCCGAAATGTAAGTTTGAACTAAACATACACCTGTAAATTTATGGACGCCGGGGCTCAATTACGCAAGCAATTACAAAAATTCCGCGGTTCGCGTACAGTTATTCTTGGCATCGGCAATACACTCAAGGGTGATGATGGAGCGGGGCCGGAGCTTTGCAGCAGGCTTGCCGGCCGGACAAAGGCTGAGGTCATAGACGCCGGCACCGTTCCGGAAAACTATCTCGGCCCGGTCGTTAAAAAGGCACCGCAGAGTCTGCTTATCGTCGATGCCGTCGATTTCGGTGCTGCGCCGGGCACTATTCGGCTCTTCACACCCGAGGCTTTAAGCGGCCTTAGCAGCTCCACGCACAGCCCCTCGCCGCGTCTTTTTATCGACCTGATTCACAAGGATATCCCGGTTGATGTCCACTTTATAGGCATTCAGCCTGCACAAACCGAGCTGGGCCGGTCTTTAAGCCCCGAAGTTGACCGGGCCGTTGACTTACTCGCGGAAATACTAAGCGATATTTTCCCACTGCAAACTTAACCAACAAACCTCTGTTCAGCGGTCCCAGGTGCATGTCGAGTTTGCAGGTAGGACCTGTGGCACGGGCTTCCAGCCCGTGAATGTGGAAGACACGGCCAGGATGGCCGTGCCACCAAAAACCTGAAAATCTACTGCCGATAGGCATGCCGTGCACTACTATCATGACGTGTACCCCCTTCGTTTGTCGCTCTTAGTTTTGGCTTTACTCTGTGGTTATAATCGGCAATAATGCCGTCTTATTAAAGAGTGAAAGTATTACAGAAACTGACCAAAAAGATTTGTCAGGAAAGAATTGAATCGTTTATCTACGTTTGTCATTGCAAGCGCAGCGTGGCAATCTCAACAATTTTCCCCCATCTCCAAAATTTCTCTTTCACCGAAACGTCACGGTTCCATCCTCCGAAATCAATGGGTCACCGGCTATGATAATCTCATATGTAGCCCTCAGTCGTTCCACTTGCTCGATACCCGAAAATTGATTATTGATAAATCCGTAAATCGCCGTGCCAATTCTATCAGCAACTTCTGAGTCGTCCGGATTAAATAAAATCGATACACCTGAACTGTGCCGATTAAACGCTATTGTCATCTCCCCACCCACCCTATACCCGGCTTCCTTGAAAATACCATAAAGGCTTTCCGCTACTTTCAATCGATTTAAGTTACCCGCATCAAATGTAATCTTGACTTTCGGACCCGCCCCCCTGTAGTGTTCGATTATACCTGCCAACTCCGAAATTATTCTTTGTCTTACATCCGGAGAAAGCGGCTTATTCATATCGCGTGGTGAAGGCTTTCGAACGGTATCCAGATTTTCAGCAAGTTTAGCTACTGCCGCATCTGTCTCAAGCTCAGGGTATAACTGCTCTGCCTTACTTCGGACAGGCTCAAGTAGCTCCTCGCAGTGAAGATTCTCCCAATGCGGCTCCGCATTAAGTGATTTAAGCTCTGCAATCTTTCCGTGCAAACTCTCGGCACGTGAACTAAGCTCTACAATCTCTCCGCGCAAACTCTCATTTTCTGCCTCAAGCCTGCGTACCGGCCCATACTTGAAATAAAGCCACACAAATAAAATCCCCGCAACAAGAAAAACCACTACGACCATATACCAAAAACGTAGTTCGGCAAACCCCTGTCTGAATTTCCTAAAGTTCTCAGTCATTTCTGATTCCTAAATATCCCATCTTGTTGTTTAGCGCTACATGCTGCCCGAAAAATGCACTCAAATTTACCAATTTATTTTATCCAAAAATTAAAAAACCGCAACCTGCAACGAGTATCGAGTATCCAGCATCCAGTATCCAATTACTGGTTACCATATCACTCCGAGTCACGAGCCATGTTTATTATCCTCCCAAATCTCGCCAAACACAAGCCAAATTGCCGCTGGCTAAAAAAGCCTTCGCGGCGAACCTGTCCGGCGTAGCCTTGGCGAAGACGGATGAGCGGGGATTATAGAACATCTCAAAAGCTAAAGCATTACCGCTCGAACATTTTGTGTGAGGAGTTTAGGGATGGATGCAAGGCCCCGACCGTCCGCCAACCGCAGATGTATTGTAATACTTAGAGGACGTGGCGAGGCAAGCCTCCACGGCGGATGAGCGGGGATTCAATTAAATGCGCAGGGGGGCTAAGAACAAAAATCTCTTTTTTAATATTTTTTTATCTCTTGTGAATCAACCGTAACTCTAATTCTATAGCCCATGGGAATAATATTTTATCCTCAAGATTGATATGTTCACTGATATTGGTTTCAATATCTTTCAGACCGTCATAAAGAGCTTTAAAAGCATTGCTGGCATTCTCTGGCAATTGATAATTGCTGGTTATAGTGCCAAGTTTAGCAAACATAACGTTTTCAGTCTGTTCATGGTCATATTCTATCTGGCTGATTGGGTTTTTTATACTGCTTCTGTGAAACTCATGCTTAATACCTGGATTCCTGTTAGATTCCTCCATCTGACGAATATAAGGAATAAGTATGTTTTCTTCTTTCTCAAAATGATCTTCCATTTTAGTCTTAAAGACGGGATAAAATTCCTGTAAAGAACCGAGTGTACTACTGTACGGGTCTTTCTGCTGCTCGGCTGCCTGCTCAATCAACGTTTGCAATTTCAGCAATTTTTCCCTTATTTTGCAATGATCCTGCTCAATATATTCGAGCAATTCCATCATGGATGCGTTTGACCAGTTTTTACGATACATGCGAACCTCGAAAAGTTATAATGTGTAATTTCCCATATAACTATGCAGCTCCTTGATTAACTACGCCGTTGAGCATTCTGTCGAGGTATACTGCGACGTTTTTGCTCCGCTGTTGCTCAAAAAATTTTACCCCCAATTCTTGCCAAAGGCAAGCCGGGAATTTCCTGTTTTCCACCTACCATCATGCCCGCCAAAGGCAAGTAATTTAGAGAAAAGGGGGGACTTGCCCCACCCTACAATGTGCTTGTATAATTAGAAGACTGCTTCGTCCCGACCCCGACAAGTCGGGACATCGGGAGACAAGTCGGGGAATTCCATTTTGGCCCTTTCGTGTAAATATGTTACAATAGCCGGGACGGAAAAAGTTTTTTGTGAGCATTTTTTAATCGAAGGGGGACAGAAAATGTCTTTGGACGGCCTGGGCTTGACTAAGAAGACTGTGGGTATTGTAGTAGCTGCGGTTGTATTTCTTGTATTGCTCTCAACTTTTCTCACGTTTCGCCGCTTTCCCGGTACGGTAATATCCATTGCCGCCGAGCAGCAGGCCGGCGATGCTGATGCGGCCGAACCGAATCGACAAGGTAAAGGGCGGCAGGGGGGTCGGCCTACGCATAAAAATCCTGCCTTTGGCCAGCGAAAAAAAGAAAGAAACCGAATGGTTGCCGGTCAAATCGAGCAGCGAGCCGTTAGCGACCGTGATGTTCTTCGTGCGATGCGAACCGTACCGCGGCATTCTTTCGTAATGAAGTATGACCAGCGCCGTGCCTATCGCGACCACCCGCTTCACATCGGCCTGGGTCAAACGATTAGTCAGCCGTACATCGTGGCCTATATGACGGAGGTTCTTAAGCTCGAACCGAATTCCACAGTCCTGGAAATCGGCACCGGTTCCGGTTACCAGGCTGCGGTTTGTGCCGAGATTGCCGAAGAGGTTTTCACCATAGAGATTCTCGAGAAGCTCGCCGAGTCGGCCAAAAAACGTCTTGCAGAACTGGGTTATCAAAACGTGTATGTAAAAGCGGCGGACGGCTACTTCGGCTGGCCTGAGAATGGACCCTTTGATGCGATTATAATAACCGCCGCGGCCGGTTTGATTTCCCCGCCGCTTATCGAACAGCTAAAGCCTGGCGGCAGAATGATACTGCCCCTGGGCAGCCCGTTCGGCGCCCAGACTCTCGTATTGGTTACTAAGGATGCCGAAGGTAAAGTGCATACTCAAAGGCTTCTCGCCGTGCGGTTCGTGCCAATGACCGGCAAAGTCGCCGAAGAAAAAGGACGCCGGAAAAAATGATACATGCGGCCGGGGCTATCTTTTTTATTTCCGCTGCGTCTCTTGCATTAGAGCTAATCCTGATTCGAATCCTGTCCATCGGGCATTGGCATCACTTCTCGTATCTGATTATCAGCACCGCACTGCTCGGCTTCGGAACCGGTGGAACGGTGATTAGTATCTTCGGAAAGTTTCTCAAAACCCATTACAAGACGGCCCTGTGGACTCTTGCAATGGGCATGGCTATAAGTGTGCCGCTCGTTTTCACTGCAAGCCAGAAAGTGGGCTTCGACGAATTGCAGTTGATATGGGATTGGCAGCAGCTTATTTATCTTTTTGCGTATTATCTGTTGTTTTTCATTCCGTTTTTCTTTGCCGGAACCTGCGTGGCGATGGCGTTTGCCGTTTTTAGCGACAGGGCGGATAGGCTGTATTTCTACAATATGACCGGCTCGGGACTGGGAGCCGCGGGCGCAGTGATAATGATGTACGGCTGCGCTCCGGAGAAACTGCTGCTTGCCGTAAGCCTCCTTGCTTTTTTGGGAGCATTGTTCGTGGCGGCGGGTATTTCACGCCGGCGAGTTGTTCTGACTTTGGCCCTTGCTTCAACAATAGTAATAATATTGTACTCAAAGGTCTGGCTGCCACTTGAGATTAATATCTCCCAGCACAAATTGCTGGTTTACTATTCCTCTCTGCCCGGCGCCGAAGTCCCGGCCGGGCGATATAGTCCCCTCGGCCGTCTCGACGTTGTTCGCGGCCCAGCCATTCGCTATTTCCCCGGCCTTAGCATCGCTTATAAGGGCTCCCTGCCGGAACAATCACTGATAATCAGCGACGGCGACGGCGTCTCGCCAATCAACCATTTCGAGGATATAAACGAGCTGGCCTGTTACGATTATATGACCTCCGCACTTTGCTATCATTTATTGAGTGAGCCTGAAGTTTGTATTATTGGTGCCGGCGGCGGCTGTGATGTTGGGCAGGCGCTGCGGCTGGGCGCAAAAAAAATCACCGCCGTCGAGATGAATCCGCAGACAATAGAGCTCGCCCGTGCCTTCGACTCCGGCCTTTATGACAGGCAAAGTGTCCGGGTCATTATCGCCGAAGGACGAAACTTTCTGCAAACAAACAGCGAGCAGTTTGATATTATTAATATCTCGCTTCTTGATTCGTTCAGCGCCTCGGCCGCCGGTCTTTACGCTCTTAACGAATCTCATCTCTATACCATCGAGGCTGTTGAGCAGGCCCTTCGACGATTGCGCACCGGGGGAATGTTGAGTATTACCCGAGTGTTGAAAATCCCGCCGCGTGACAGCCTTAAAATGCTTGCTACCGTTGCCGGTGCGCTGGAAAAGATGGGCATTGAAAAACCGGAGCAAAACATCGTTATGATTAGAAGTTTTTTCACGACTACTATTGTTGCCTCACCCACAGCCTTCTCGGACCGGCAAATAGAACAGGTCCGCGAATTTTGCAGGCATCGCTGTTTCGACCTCGTACATCTGCCGGGCTTAAAGCCGGAGCAGGCGAATCAATTCGACGTGCTGGACGAACCCTTGTACTACAACGCCGCCCGACAAATTCTTTCGCAGGACCGAGACTCTTTTTTCGACAGTTATGCCTACAACATTCGCCCGGCCGACGATGATAAACCATACTTTTTTGACTTTTTCAAATGGAAGGCTTTGCCGTATATGATTCGTACCGTCCGCGGTCACTGGCTGGTTTTCTCCGAATGGGGCTATCTGGTATTGGTGGCAACTTTGCTGCAGGCCCTGGTCGCGAGCACTATTTTCATATTGCTTCCCGTCATCATTGCCAGACCAGTCAAAACAACGACATCAGGGAAATTAGTAACTCTATGTTATTTTCTCCTGCTGGGCCTTGCGTATATGTTTTTGGAAATGGGATTTATTCAGAAGATGACGCTGCTGATAGGCCATCCGGTCTTTGGCGTGGCGGTGAGCATCGTTGGCTTTCTGGTCTTTTCCGGTCTGGGCTCTTTAGCATCCGGCCGATGGCTGCGGAAAGCAGATGACTCGGCATATCGGTTGATAGTGATGGCTGTCGCGGCAATTATTGTAATCGGAGTGATTGACATTTTGATACTTACATTCTCATTCGAACGGCTTGTCGGCTTTTCCCGAATGTGGCGAATAGTTCTGGGAGTAGTAATTATCGCACCGCTGGCTTTTTTTATGGGCATCCCATTCCCTTCAGGACTGAGACGACTCGGCACACACAATCAGCCTTTGGTGCCCTGGGCATGGGGCATTAATGGTTTTGCATCGGTAACCGCGGCCGTACTCGGTACGTGCCTTGCCATTTCGTTTGGATTTGCCACCGTTGGTATCCTGGCGTTAATTGGCTACTTTCTTTCGGCAATCGTCGCCAGGCGAATATAATCCGAAAGTCTTGCTCCGTGTGAAGCTTCGTGTAACGAAGGAAGTGTCTCTGGAATGATAAAGCGGGAACCGGGCTTACTCAGGATTGAGTCAGACCAGCTCCCGCTTACCGATTTTTAGCAAGCCTGTGTATCTGAACCGCTTTTATTAAAGGCGGGCAGATATGGCTTTACGCAACGGCTCTCTTCCTGTAAAACAGGAAAAGAATTATACTAAAAGCAAGCAGACCAACGAGTCCGTTGTCGCCAAGAGTATTAAGCAGTCCGGTGAGATTAGCAACAATTCTTCCTCCGAAGAAGGGAGCTGCGCTGCCAAAAAGGATCTCCACAACGACCCCAAGGGCGGTAAGCAGCAGGAAAATTTCGGTAATCTCGCCAAGCCACCTCTTGATTTCTGCCAGGTAATGCATCTTTAACTCTCCTTTAATTAAGTATTTAAAATTTTTAAATATCAAGTATCCTTCGCATCTTATTCGGTATATTTCGGGGGCTGACTTTAATAAATAATGACTGAAATATGCCGCGGTAGGCGGGAAAAAAGTTGCTCTGGAAGTTATAGTACGTCTATTTGGAAAAGGCTCTATAAGCGGTTTAACCTGCCGTTTTTTATACTGAAGACTTTCATAGCAAAGAAAAAAAGCGTTTATCAGTATTGATAATCAAACATCTTCGTTTAGTTGAGGTCTCCGGCCACGATGTTAAAGTGGGCGGTTTTCTCTTGACTTGTTCTATTGAAATGAGCTATAATACCTTTATGTATAGGTCTATACTATACTTCACTTTACGTTTATTGCTCATTGTAGCGATTAGTAGTTATGTATGGCAGGTTGTCAAGCCAAGGACGCAATTAATGCGAATTTTAAGAGCAGCATTGCTTCTTCTTGCTCTTTTATGCACCTTAGCCGTCATAAGAATCGTCAGTGTAGGTTAAATTAAACCCTCATACCTTATTTATCTGCCTGATTTTTGTATAGACTCTTCTTATAGGTCCTTTTTTGGGGTTATTCTGCTGCCAATTCTTGGTGAATGATTTTGGAAAAAGTCTCTTCTTGTCGACTGCGAAGTTGAGGTGTTTATTAGTTACGCGGTAGCCGGCTAAGTTCAGCCATGGGAGGGATTGATAACTCCCAATATCTCGCCGTGCACTTTTTTATTTGCCGCCAGGATGCTGAATTTTTCGCCGTTGTAGTTATCAAGCCTCACAGGCCATATTTTCTCTCCCTGTGACAGTGTTACAATACCACCAGCCTGTTCGACGATGAAAGCTCCTGCTGCAATATCCCACAGTTTTGCCCTGGTGTCTATTGTGCCGATTAGCGAGCCTTTGGCGACGTAGACAAGTTGCAAAGCCAGGCTTCCGAGGTTTCTGATACGAATTTTTTTCATCATCTTGACAATGCCGGCCGACGGACCGGTTTCGAAATGGCTGTCTATACCCAAGCAGTCAAACTTACCAATCGAATCTTCACCGGCGGTTATGCGGGTCGTATTAAATTGCGGCTCGCCGCCTTTTACGGCGGTAAACATCGAGTCGGTAGTTGGGTCGAAAACTACACCGACTATCGGCTGTCCTTCATACATTACCGCAATGCTGACTGAAAAGCACAGGATACGGTGTGCGAAATTCGTAGTTCCGTCGATAGGGTCTATTATCCACCAGACCGGCTCATCACTGCGGGGCGGCTGTTTTAGGATTTTACCGCCGGTGCCCTCTTCGCCGATAAAGCCGTGGTCGGGGTAGTTTTCCTTAATGTGGTTGATTATTATTTGCTGGCACTGTCCGTCGGCCTCGGTTACCAGTTCGTTATCGTTCTTGACCGAGGCCTTGCTGTAATTAACCAGCTCCATAGCGCGCTGGCCGCCTAATCGTGCCGAGACGACCGCGACTTCGAGCATTCTGCTTAGGTCGCTGTATTCGAATATCATAACTCGCCTTACACTCTTTCAACTTGACACAACTGCCACAGCACTTTATTGTAACCGCATAATGTTAAAAAGCCAACACCTGAATTTTATAAAAGCTTCATATCGAGTATCGGGCGTCTCTCGCCTTTGGGCCGGCCTGATATTTCTTGCGGGCCTGGGCACAGCCGGTCTTTTACATTGGGCGGCGATAAATGACAAGATAAATATGGACCATCTGATTGGACCCTGTGGTTTCAAGCAGAAGTATGGTTTGCCTTGTCCGGGCTGTGGTATGACAACAGCCTTGATTGCATTTGCCAGGGGGGATATTTTGGGCGCGTTTTATATTCAGCCGGCTGCTGCCGTTGTATATTCTGTTGCGGTTGCAGCCGTGATGTTTGCTTTTGTGATAGCGGTACTTGGGACGGATTTTGGCTTGATTAACGGTCTGTGCAGGCAACTAAAGGTGGGGTACATTATTTTTGCGGCGATAGTGATCGTTTTCGGGGGCTGGTTGGTAACACTGGCTCATGCACTGGCTGGAAAAGTCCCCTGAAAATCTCGGCCTGGCCGGATAAGTTTTAGTGAGAACGAAAGTATGAAACAAACAACGGCTTTACTTATATTGACAGTTTTTTTGCTGTGTTGTGGATGCAAGCTTGTCGGAATAATGGGTACGCCAACGGCTTCGGAGACGAAGATACCGGCCGAGTTTGAGATAGGACAAAGGGCAAAAGGGAAGTTGGTAGTTCTGGTTCAGCAGCCGAGCTGGCTTAACGTACAGACGGATTTGCGTCCTGTCCTGAGCGAAGCAGTCAATATTATGCTTTGTGAAAAGACAAAGTTTAAGAAACAGGCGGTGATAAGTTATGAGCAGCTCGTAGAGTTTCGACGGGCGCATTCTGATTTTTTCTCGATGAGGCCGGATCAAATAGCGATGAGCCTGGGTGTGAAGACGATTTTGCTGATTGTGATTGATGATTATAAGCTTTATGGAATGCCACTTGATGGTTATTACAAGGGGCTCCATAAAGGCCTCCTGGACGTCCGCAGCTATCTCTTGGATGCTCAGAGTGGTGAAGTATTATGGCCCCGGAGTGGTGAAGGTAAGCTTGCCAGACTGGCCCTTGAAGCCGAGCGAGGGGGTAAAGAGTTCTGTGCCGCCCGGTTGGCAAGGGCGGCTGCACATTGTATTGTGAGGTATTTTTATGATTGTCCGAGTGATAAATTCAGGACCTGGGGAGAAAGACCTGATTTCGATAGTGTAAAAAGGTAATGGGAGATGATTTTGGGAGTTAGAAAATGTTAAAGATTTTGATTACAGACAAACTTGCACAGGAAGGTATCGACTTGCTTAAATCGATGGATGATGTGGAGCCGGTGGTCAAGACGGGAATTAGTGAGGATGAATTGGTTAAGATAATTGGTAAGAACGACGGATTGATTGTCCGTAGCGGCACGAAAGTAACGGCAAAGGTCCTGGCCAACCCGGGCGGCCTCAAGGCGATAGCACGTGCCGGCGTTGGAGTGGATAACATAGACGTTGCCGCCGCCACACGCAAAGGCATACTGGTTATGAATACGCCGGGCGGAAACACGCTGAGCGCGGCCGAGCATACGATGGCGCTTGTGCTGGCATTAAGTCGAAATGTAGTGCCTGCCTGCGTCAGCCTGAAGGGCGGTGCTTGGGATAGAAAGAAATATATGGGTAACCAGCTAAATGGAAAGATACTTGGAGTAATAGGCCTTGGTAGAATCGGTATGGCGGTGGCTAAAATGGCCGGGGGATTTAACATGAAAATTCTTGGCTATGACCCTTTTGCAGTGCCGACAGAGACTGAGAAACTTGATATAGAGGTCACGGAGGACATCGATAGGATTTTTAAGGAATCCGACTACATTTCTGTGCACGTTCCAAGGAACGAGCAGACATTGAATATGATTAGCGCAGAACAAATCGCGATGATGAAACCAACCGTGCGTCTGATTAACTGTGCCCGCGGCGGTATTATCAATGAGGATGATTTGTATGACGCCCTGGCGAAAAAGCGAATTGCAGGAGCGGCCCTTGATGTTTTTTCGAAGGAGCCGCCTGAAAACGACCGCTTTAGGGAGCTGGGTAATTGTCTGGTCACTCCCCATCTTGGTGCGAGCACAGAGGAAGCCCAGATTGAAGTGGCATTGGAGGCGGCACAAATTCTTGTTGACGCAATTAAAGGCGGACCGGTCAGAAACGCGCTCAACGCTCCTGCCACTACTGGCGCCGTGCCGCCGCTTGTAAGTAAGTACACCCAGCTGGCCCGGCGGGTTGGCTCGCTGCTGAGTACGATTGCTCCGGGACGCGTGAAAAGTATAGAGGTTCAGTATCGCGGCTCTATTGCGGAAAGAGGTGTTGGTGCTATTACAATGTCCTTTGGCATCGGGCTTTTACAAAAGCATTTTGATGTGCCTTTGAATATCGTAAATGTTAGAGTGCTCGCGAAGGAGCGGGCCATAAGTATAGACGAAACCAAAAATCCCGCTGCTAAGGATGTGGCATCGAGTTTCAGTGCCAGGGTGATTACGGACAAAGTCCAGAGGACTGTTACCGGCTCGGTTTTTGGTGGAGAGCTGCTGCGGATTATCGAAATTGACGGCTTCAATGTAGAAATGACCCCCGCCGGTACGGTTTTGATTATTTATAATGACGATAAGCCGGGCGTAATCGGTTCGGTTGGCACGGTTTGCGGCAAACACGCCATTAACATTTGCACTATGGGCGTGGGGCAAAAGGCCGTTGAAGGAAAAGCCATACTGGCCGTGAGCCTTGACAAAACCCCTGATGAAAAGGTGGTCAACGAGCTCTCGAAGCTTGAGTTCGTCAATGAAATCTACGTCTGCAAGCTGGACTGAGCTTTTCACCGGCCCCTTAATAAAATAATGATGAAGGGAGTGGATTTATATGGCGGCAGGGAGGGCGAATGTAGCCGGGCAGTTAAATTTTTCGTTTAAGGCCGCTGCTGATAATGGGAATATGAAAGAGCCTGTACGTACGAAGTCGAGACGAAAAAAAAGTAAAAAGCCAGGCGGAAGCTCTATAGCGAAATCAAAGACAGCGAAGAAGTCAAGGGCGAGAAGGAGAAAGAAAAGTGTAAAATCCAGGGCCGCGGCACGGCCGGGACCGGCTACCGCCGAATCGATGGCGGCCCAGCAGCGCGATATAAGCGTCAGCGAATTTTTCGCGAAGAACAGGCATTTATTGGGCTTTGACAATCCTCATAAGGCGCTCCTGACGGCGGTTAAAGAAGGCGTGGATAATTCGCTCGACGCCTGTGAAGAGGCGTATATCCTGCCGGATGTTACGATTAACATCCAGACCGTTTCCGAGAACAAGTTTAAGCTGGTGGTTGATGATAACGGCCCAGGCATTGTCAAGCAGCAGATACCACATATATTCGCAAGGCTTCTGTACGGCAGCAAGTTTCACAGCCTCAAGATGAGCCGGGGCCAGCAGGGTATCGGCATATCGGCCGCCGGAATGTACGGGCTTATAACGACGGGTGAGCCTGTGCAGATAATCTCCCGGACAGACCCCAAGACAAAAGCCCATCATTACCACGTCCAGATTGACACAACAAGGAACAGGCCGGAAGTTGTTCTTGGTGAGGAATGTGATTTTGACAGACCGACCGGCACGAAAGTAACTATAACGCTTGAGGGCCGATACCAGAAAGGCCGGCGCTCGATTGATGAATACGTCGCCCAAACGGCAATGGCCAATCCCCACGCGACAATTGTTTATACCGGGCCGGACGGCCAGGTGAGTGAATATCGGCGGAAAAGCAAAGTCCTGCCCTTTGTGCCGAGGGAAATCAAACCTCATCCCTATGGGGTCGAATTGGGGCTGCTTTTCAAAATGGCGCGCGACACAACCTGCAAGCATCTCTCGGCATTTTTAAGGAATGAGTTTTCACGTGTAAGCGCCCCGCTGGCCCGGCGGATATGCGAAAAGGCGGGCCTGTCGATAAAAGCAAGACCGACAAGGCTCTCTCTAAAGCAGGCCGAGGCGCTTCACAACGCGATAAACCAGACAAAAATAATGGCGCCTTCGAGCGACTGCATAGGCCCAATCGGCGCCGAGCAGCTTGAGGCCGGTTTGAAACGGGTCGTTAGTGCCGAGTTTTATGCAAGCTGTTCACGCGGCCCGAGTGTATATCGAGGCAATCCTTTCCTCGTTGAAGCGGCCCTGGCCTACGGGCGTAAAGAAGGCGAGAAGGGCGGAAACGGAATCCCTGAGTCGGAGTCGCTGATAAAGCTCATCCGCATCGCCAATCGCGTGCCGATGTTATATCAGCAGTCCGGCTGTTCGATTTATAAATCGATCCTCGATACTAACTGGAGAAATTACGGCCTTAGTCAAAGCAGGGGAGCTCTTCCAACCGGGCCCATGGTTCTTTTGATACACATTGCCTCGGTCTGGGTCCCGTTCACTTCGGAAAGTAAAGAGGCCATCGCGCATTATCCGGAAATAATCAAAGAGATTAAACTTGCCGCCCAGGAATGCGGCCGAAAACTGGGATTGTTTCTGCGAAAGAGAAGAAGGATTCAGCAGGAATTAATCAGGAGAGGTTATATTGAAGCGTATCTGCCCTATATCGGCGAAGCACTGCAGGATATTCTGGCCTTGAAAAACAGCGAAGTCAACACCGTCATAAGTCGGCTTAAGAAGGTATTGGAAAAGTCCCGGCAGGTGTAGGTGGTTCAATCTGCTGCTGCTTTTCGAGTTCGAGAAAATCATACCGCCGATTTTAAATTGTGAGCGCAGGAGGTAAAGTGGCGGATGAACTCATAATTACTATAAGTGGATTGCGCGGCATAGTGGGCGAAAATCTGACACCCGATGTCGCTACGCGATACGCACGCGCTTTTGGAACATTTCTTAGAGAAACGGCATCTGACGAAAAAAGGCTCTCGGTCTGTATCGGCCGGGATTCCCGCGCATCTGGAAAGATGTTAAGCTCGGCCGCGGCCGATGGATTATCTCAGACCGGCATAAATGTAATTGACCTGGGAATAGTTACTACGCCGGGCGTCGGGATTATGACAAGAAAGTTTCATTGTGCCGGCGGAGTTATAATAACCGCCTCGCACAATCCCATAGAGTATAACGGGATTAAGCTGCTCTGTGCCGAGGGCTCCGCTATGACCGCCGAGACCGCCGAGCGGATTAAACGAATTTTTATGGAAAAGAAATTCATCTCTGCCGGCCGCGGCACGATAGAGTCAAATGATGAAACGGACTCGGTCCACATCGATAAAGTGCTTGGCATTATCGATGCCGAGCTGATAAGAAGTAAAAAGTTTAAGGTTGTTCTGGATAGTGTCAATGGGGCCGGGGGCCGGGTCGGTGGCAAACTGTTGGCTGCTCTGGGTTGCCGGACCGTTGCGATAAATGCCGAAGCGACGGGAGATTTTGCTCACGTGCCTGAGCCAATCGCCGAGAATTTAACCGGCCTGTGCAGGGAAGTGTCCTCTGCCGGCGCTCATATTGGGTTTGCACAGGACCCGGACGCTGATAGGTTGGCGATAGTCGATGAAAAGGGCACGTACATCGGCGAGGAGTATTCTTTGGCGCTGGCGGCAAAGTATATTTTCAGCGCAAAAAAAGGCACAGCGGCTACGAACCTCTCAACCTCCAGAATGATTGACGATATTGCCGCCGCCGGCAAAGGGCGGGTAATACGAACGCCCGTGGGCGAGGCTAATGTGGTTGAAACTATGATTGAAAATGATTGTATCATCGGCGGCGAAGGAAACGGCGGTGTCATCGATTTACGGGTTGGGCCTGTTCGAGATAGTCTGGTCGGCATCGCTCTTGTCCTGCAGCTAATGGCCCAGACCGGGAAAAGCATAAGCACGCTTGTCGGGCAGATACCAGCGTATTATATGATGAAAAAGAAATTCGACGCAGACAAAACCCGGGTGACGCAGGTACTTTCCTCGGCAAAGGAGGTTTTTGCCGGCGCAAAAGTGGATATGACCGACGGATACCGCTTCGATTTTCCTGATGGCTGGCTGCACCTGCGGGCGAGCAATACCGAGCCGGTAATGAGAGTTATAGCGGAGGCAAAAGACCGGCAGAGTACCGAGAAATATATTAACGCGGTCCTCGATATCCGCAGACAGATGGATGGCTAATGGTTCACGATGACAAAATACAGACGGCCAATAAGCAGATTCGTTCCGTTACCAATCTTGGTATTGCGGTAAATATTTTGCTGACGGTTTTGAAAGTGCTGGTTGGTCTTTTTACCGGCTCACTCGCGCTCGTCGCCGACGGCCTGCATTCGCTTTCGGATATAGCTACGGACGTTGCCTTGTTGCTCGGTGTTTATTTTGGCTCGAAAGAGCCGGACGCCGGCCATCCTTACGGCCACGGACGCATCGAAACATTCTCGAGCGGCTTCATCGGCGTCGTCCTGCTTCTTGTAGGTGTAACGATGATTTACTACGCGGCCCTCGATATCGTCAGCGGCCGGATTGCAAAACCGAGCGTCGCGGTGCTCGCAGTCGCCCTCATTTCGGTTTTAAGCAAAGAGGTAATTTACAGGCTCACGAAAAAAGTCGCCGTCAAATCTCACAGCTCGGCCCTTTATGCAAATGCCTGGCATCATCGTAGCGACGCGTTAAGTTCGATTGCGGTGATAATCGGGTTCGTATCATTGGAGCTTGGCTTTGCATATGGCGACCAGATTGCCGCGGTCGCCGTCGGGCTTATGATTATGTTTGTAGGCGTAAGGGTCCTTGGCGATTGTTTTGCCGAGCTGGCCGAAGGCGCGGCCGATTCCGGAATGGTCGAGCAGATAAAATCTCTCATAGCTTCGGAGACCCGCATCCGCCAGTGGCACAAGCTGCGGACCCGAACGGTGGGCAGGGAGGTTTTTCTTGACCTGCACATTCTCGTCGAGCCGAGCCTGAGTATTACCGACGCGCACGAAATTTCCGAAAATCTCGAAACGGTTTTGCACGAGCAGATTACTCGGCCGGTGAATATCACCGTACACATCGAGCCGGACCGCCCCGAGCTTAGAAAATAAAACAAAACAACCACTTTTCGTTTATAGAGGTCCTGCCTGTGGCTTGCCCCGCATCAAATGCGTTGTTTCTACTGTGGTTCGGACTGTGGTTCGGAAAACTGTTTTACTGCATCCCTTGTGGGATTGCGTCATACTGTTTGTTTCCTCATCGCGGCCTTTGGTAGAAACGACTCAGCATTTGGTGTGTTAGCTGCCTCCATCAGTAATGCGGTATCCCGCGCTTATTTTCCTTGCGTCTTGTCTGCTGTTTTGTCTGTCGTGTCTTTAGCAAAAGGGGAAGCCTTGTCGTAGGCGGAATAATTCACGAAGACATGGGCATGTATAAGAATCTTCTTGCAAAAACAGCATTTTTTTGTATAAATATTGGGTTAATTTCCTTAATAAATGACAGATTTTAGGAGCGAAGGATTTTTTGAAAGGAAAATGAAATGTTCATCGGAATTGACGTGGGGACATCCGGAACCAAAACGGTGCTGTGCAACGTCAAGGGCAAAATTATTGCAGAAGCCACCTTCGAGTATCCCTGTTATTCACCTCATCCCGGTTGGAATGAGCAGAATCCGGCCGACTGGTGGACAGCTACGGTCAAGAGCATAAAGGCCGTCTTGAGAAAAGCAAGCGTGAAGAAAAACCACAGAGCTGAGGCTTTGAAGGTTAAGGGCTTCAACTTGGTTGAAGAGATGAAAACCATGTGCCCAGAGACGATGTTAGTTGAACTTTCTGTCTATATGCCACTGGAAAGCGTCAGGGCTCTGTCCGCTTACTTAGATGCTTATCTGCACAAGTCTGTTTCTCCAGATGATGCCATCTCTGTGCTTAAGGACTCAACAACATTGGGAAGGCAGAAGAAGCATCCGCTTATTTTCATCGTACACGGACATGATGAAACATTGAAACTCTCACTCAAGAACTTTCTGCAGAACATGTTGAAACTCGGGGAACCGATTATTTTACATGAACAGCCTTCCCGGGGTCGGACTATAATAGAGAAGTTTGAGGAAATTTCCCGAAATGTGGATGTGGTGTTTGTTCTTCTCACACCAGACGATATTAGTAGCAAAGCTGAAGACGCGGATAAAGCTAATCTCCGAGCCCGTCAAAATGTAATCTTAGAGCTTGGTTTTTTCCTTGGTAAGCTGCAAAGAATGTCGGGACGGGTGATACTTCTCCATAAAGGAAATATCGAGCTGCCCTCAGATATTTCCGGGATCACATATATTGACATATCGGGAGGAATAGACGCGGTTGGAGAAGAGTTGCGGCGGGAACTTAGAGAATGGCTGGAATGAGAAATGGGCGAACAAAAAGAGCTTTCTGCTGAAAAATCCGATTAGACTCAGTTTTGTCGCTCGGGATAGTAAATCTTGTTGCATAAGAAGTGTTTTTTGGTATAAATAAAACACCGACCGGTAATCGGCTGGCCGGGTCTATCAAAGTTTTATAAGCTAATGACTTTTTGAAAGGAAAAGGAAATGTTCATAGGAATTGACGTGGGGACATCGGGAACCAAGACGATACTGTGTAACGTCAAGGGCAAAATTCTTGCTGAGGCGACTTTTGAGTATCCCTGTTATTCCCCCCGCCCGGGCTGGAGTGAGCAGAACCCGGCAGACTGGTGGACGGCTACGACCAAGGGTGTAAAAGCTGTTTTGCGAAAGGCGAAGATAAGTAAAAATAAGGTCCTGGGCCTGGGCCTTTCAGGCCAGATGCATGGCTCGGTCTTTATCGATAAAAATAATAAGGTCATAAGAAGGGCGATTCTCTGGAACGACCAGCGCACGGCAAAAGAGTGCGCCCAGATAGAATCAGCGGCCGGCGGACGAAGCAAGCTCATCTCTATGGTCGCCAATCCCGCTCTTACCGGCTTTACTGCTCCCAAAATTTTGTGGGTGCGCAAAAACGAGCCGAAAAACTACGAGAGAACAAAAAAAATACTGCTGCCCAAGGATTATGTCCGTTTTCTGATGACGGGCGAATATGCCACGGAAGTTTCGGACGCGGCGGGAATGCTTCTGCTGGATGTGAAGAAACGGAGCTGGCACAAAGGACTCTTGAGCAAGCTGAAAATTGATTATGACCTTTTGGCTAAGGTTTACGAGTCGGTTGAAGTCAGCGGCACGCTAACTAAAAAAGCGGCCGGCGAGCTTGGCCTTCAGCCGGGCACACCCGTAGTGGGTGGCGGCGGCGATAATGCAGCGGCGGCCGTCGGCACGGGGATTGTGAAAAACGGCCTCGTTAGCGCCTCGATAGGAACAAGTGGTATTGTATATGCTCACAGTAAAGATTTTCGGCTTGACCCGTCCGGGCGAATACACACATTCTGTTCCTGCGTGCCCGATGAATACTGCCTGTTTGGGTGTGTCCTCTCGGCCGGCGGCTCGTTTCAATGGTTCCGCAACGAGTTGGCTCAACCGGAGGTGGAATCAGCCAGGCAGCTCGGTGTTAATCCCTATCAATTGCTGGAAAATCAGGCGGCAAAGGCGCCGCCCGGCTGTGAGGGCCTGTACTTCCTGCCGTATCTGACCGGCGAGAGAAGCCCTTACCAGGACCCGTTTGCACGTGGTGCCTGGGTTGGACTTACCGCCCGAACCGATAGAGCAATGATGATTCGGGCGCTGCTGGAAGGTGTAACATACGCAATGGCCGACCAGATAAAGATTATGCGGCAAATAAACGTCAAAATCAGCCGCATCTGTGCGACCGGCGGCGGCGGTGCGAGCAAGTGGTGGCGGCAGCTACAGGCCGACATCTACAGAACGCAGGTTTATACGATTAACGCCTCCGCGGGAGCGGCTTACGGCGTTGCGATTCTGGCAATGGTCGGCACTGGCCATTATAGCACCGTTGCCCAGGCCTGCAGTAATGCCATTAAGGTTGTTACTACTGTTAAGCCGAATCCAAAAATGGTCGCATTGTATAAAAAGTACTATGCCTTGTATCCGAATCTTTACCATCACCTCAAGGACGATTTCGCCGATATGGCAAAGCTGGTCAAACATTAAGGGCCTCAAAAATATTTAGCCCCCCGATTTTCGGGGGTTTTTTGTTTTGAGAATTTGGATTTTAAACCTTTGATATTGTTTCGGATTTAGGATTTAGTGCTTCGAAATTCAGTTCAAAGGCGGTTCGGTCCAAACACCCATTCATCCTCACCAGAGCAGCTAAGCACAAATCGTCCTTGCAGGATTTCCCCGGCCAGTTCCATCTCGATATAGTCTGGCTTTTGTTGAAGTAGATTGTATGTTCCGCTCTCGGCTATTTCCACATTGCCTTCGCCTTTGTTCACCGGCCCCTCGTACGTTAAGAATCTTAGCGGATGCTCGAAGATTTTCACAGCAGAACATTTCTCTTGCGTTAATTTCCCCGGCGGCAGACTAAGCCTGTACGTCTCGAGCGTCTCACCGGCTTCCAGCATCAGGTCCCAGTGAACCTCTTCGCCCCTTGTATGTTTTTGTATGACGAATTTCCCACTGTCTTTCATATTATTGTATTATATTGAATCGGTGGATGTACGGTATTAGTTTTTTACTACAGAGCCCCAAGCGTAAGCGTGGGGTCATTGCGAGCGACTTGTCCGCCGTAGTATCTACGAAGGCTGAAGTGGAGTGAAGAATCTACATAACAATCAGATTATGAAGTGAAAAAGAGACGCTATTCAAGATAAACTTGATGAATAATGAGGCTGCTTATTAAATTAATTATTGCCGGATTTTCATTTATAATCCTTGGATGCGTATGGGGGCTTATACTAATCATCCAATATCCTGAGATGCTCAACAGGGACAGCATATTGCCAACTATAATCGATACAGTCTCAACCTTCAGCACCGGCTATTACATTCTTTTTCTCCTGTCCATAGGATTTATTTTAACAGGTTCGGCTATGCCCGTCTTTTATATTCTCATATCTGTCATAAAACATGCTTCGGCCGGTAACAAAACGCCTAAGCAATCCCAAATAATCAATAATCGATAATCAATTAAAAATTCGGTTCCGCGAATCGGCCTTGATACTTTCCGGCCGCTTTGTCATAGGCCTTCGCCGCCTCCGGCAGAAGCGCATTTTTGTCTTTCGATGTCGGATTTGGGGAGTATAATATCATGTATTGAGGGTTTTAATAGTTGATGGTATATAGAGGATGTGTTTTGTGGTTCTCAGACCGCGGCAAAATTAAGGCAGGTCGATGTTCTAATCGGTCAGGCCAAAGTAATTACTTCGGGAATTTTTTGAGAACAAGGAAATATAATGCCGTTTAATTCGATTTCAGAAATTGACGCAAAACATGTGGCAAACAGCATTGAAGGAGATATACAAAAACTTCTCAATGCTAATTCAGCCAAAGGAGTAATCATAGGGCTTAGCGGGGGTATAGATTCGGCTGTTCTTGCGGCTCTGGCCGTACGTTCACTCGGCCCGGAACGAGTTGACGCGTATCATCTCTATGACCGAGATAGCGCGAAAGAATCGCGGCGCAAAGCACAGTTCATAGCTAATTGGTTGGGGATTAAGTTGAAACACCATAATATCACCCCGACGATGCGAAAAATGAAGATTTACTCGCCGCTGATTATGAAAATAATCACATTGTCTGGTTTTATAAATCGGTGTCTTAATACCAATCTGCACCGTTTGTTTCACTGGGAACCTCCCTTTATATCCACCCTTCGCAGAGACTATTGCAACGGATATAGAATTAAGAGACTTTTCTACAAGTGGGGCGTTGGCTCCATTGAAGCTGCATTTAATGCTCGGCATGTATATCGACGCAAGTTTCTCGAACAACAGGCCGAAGAGAAAAACTGGCTGGTTCTTGGCGCTGCAAACCAATCTGAGTTGATGGTCGGCTGGTTTGTCAAAGATGGGATAGATGATATGCCCTTTTCGCCGATTAAAGGGTTGTATAAAACCCATGTATTACAGCTTGCAAAATATCTTCTGCCCCGGGAAATACAAAACCAGGCTCCCTCGCCGGACATGGTAAAGGGCGTTACGGATGAATGTTTTCTGGGCGTCAGTTATGACACCATCGATATTATATTGAATTTCATGAAGCAAAACATGTCGGACCAGGAAATTATTGCAAGCGGCATCAGCAAAAAAGACCTTCGTCTGGTACGTAATATGAACCGTCTTTCAGCGTGGAAAAGAAAACCTGAAAATGTTGACCGTGTAGAACGTGAACACGGCATAAGAATAAAAGTTGAATATCCATTCCCCAATATTGCCTGAAAATCTTGTCTCTCCAGCTTGTCGTTTAGCCCTCAACCCTGTCCTGAGCGCAGTCGAAGGATTTATGTTGGGGGTTTCTTTACGGGTCGTTTAACCGTCGCCAGCCTGCCCTGCCAAGAGCCGATTGAATTCAGAGAGGAGGAAGAATGGTGGATGAATATGAAAGAAATATTCCATTGTGAATAACTCACCAAATGAGTTTCTTTTTGTTTACAGGTAAAAACTCAGTGAAAATCCCCTCCTTTCTAAAAATATTTATCTTTTATTTTCATTACAATAAACACAGCCAAAATCACAACAACCACACTAATAGTTATCCAAGCCGTAGTGCTCATTGAAAGCATATTAAGCCTCCTTTCTATCCCCCTATCTTGCTTATAATCCAATTTATAATCAAAGTCACAATCAAAACTCTACCACCAGCCACACCTAATTAATATCCATCGCCTTAATCTGTTCTGTTAATCGGGTATACATATTTACTGTAAGATAGAACACCCAAATAGTAACTGCTATGACCACAATCGTAAGGGAAGTCAGGAGATGTGTGTCATTCTGTTTCTGTGGTACTGGTACTTTCCTTTGCAGATTTCTTGACTTCCTCCAGGTAATCTTTGGCATAACCTATCATTCTCTTTATTATGCTTAATACAGATTTTGTATCTTCTCGTTTATGGCTATATTTATGTGATATTCGTAGAAGTTCTGAATCATCGTCATACACAAAATCATAATGTTCATGAGACCAAACTATGCCTGTTTTTCCTATTTCATCCGCTTTGCCGTGCTGCGTTACATGTAATCTTGTTCGCATATTTTCCATGACTCTTTTGAGATCAAACTCAACATCAATACTAATAGTGAGTGTTATTGAAGGGCTTCCGACGTCATCGTATGCGAATAGTTCTTCTGAGGCAAAACCTTCGGTGGATTCACCATGTAAATCGTTTAAGTGATTAACTAACGTGTCAGGACTGACGGCTGTTTGCGGAATCCCCTTGTCGATTGACTGTTCAATCCTGATAAGAGTCTGGATAGTATCATCTATTACCATAATCTATTAAGAATTCACGTTTCTTCAAATATTTTATTATTCTGTAGTAATCACTTGCTAAATGAAAAGAATTTTACCAAAAGGCCCAGCATTTTATTATCTTTATTTTTCCAATCTTATCTTCTTTTCTCGCGTTTTCATGCAGATGTCCTGAGAAGATCTATTAGGGCTTTATCTTCAGGATGAAGTTTTTTATTGATTTATTGACCGACATTTCCCTTTGACACTTTCTGAAACACTTTTCCGCCTTTCAATTTCACTATAATATCAAAATCTTCTCTGAATTGCAAAGTGGCAAAAATTTATCCACACTAATCCCGAGTCATGCGGTGATGTCCGCAAGGATATTGTAAAAGCGCGAGTCTAATGGTTCGTTGCAGCGATATGTTAGGCCCCATCTGAATCTCCCGAGTTCGTGTTGTGGCTTTTGTCAGGCTCTTGTTCGGGCTCAGGAGGTAGTATATCTCCCAAACACGCATCCACTTCCAGATCATATGTGAAAGCAATCCGAGCGATGTGAATTCCCAATAGGGCTCGCAACTCACCAAGTGTGCAGTAGAGTTGAGCCTGATACGCCCCCCCATAACCTGCGCTTGGGGATTGATTCTCATCCAAAAACTTGCGACAGGCAGCCTGCATAGCTCGCAGGGTTTTTCTCAGAAGAGAGTCCGTAGAGAGAGCCTCTATGTCGCGGGTAAGCCGCTCACTGGTATCAAGGATGGACTGAACGATGAAGGAGCCGATCTCTCTGTCATATGGATAGTGCAGAGCCCTCTGACCTGCAAGATACAACAATAGTCGCCGCGCCTTGTCCCGTTCATCAACCGGTGGCTTCCAACTGATTCTATCAGCAGGGATTAAAATGCCTGTCAAACGAGTGGCCAGTTCCCGTCCCTTTAGTTTGACCTTCTC
>CAYUIE010000015.1:0-76590 GCA_964444665.1 uncultured Pirellulales bacterium | reverse complement strand
TCCTGGCCGTTAATTGCTGTTACTGTAACGGCATTTAGGCCAAGCTGAGTCTCGTCCGGCATCCAGTCTATTACGCCGCTAACAGCATTTATCGTCATGCCACTTGGCGCTGCGCTTAGTGAGTACGCCGGTGCCGGTATGCCCGCAGCATCCACATCGTATGTATATGCCTGATTGACAATGGCCGTAGTTATCTCGGCAGATGTAATACTCGGCGCCACGCCGGCCACGTCTATATCGAAGCTCTGAGTATCGTTCGGCTCCTGGCCGTTAGCTGCTGTTACCGTAACGGCATTTAGGCCAAGCTGAGTCTCGTCCGGCATCCAGTCTATTACGCCGCTAACAGCATTTATCGTCATGCCACTTGGCGCTGCGCTTAGTGAGTACGCCGGTGCCGGTATGCCCGCAGCATCCACATCGTATGTATATGCCTGATTGACAATGGCCGTAGTTATCTCGGCAGATGTAATACTCGGCGCCACGCCGGCCACGTCTATATCGAAGCTCTGAGTATCGTTCGGCTCCTGGCCGTTAGCTGCCGTTACTGTAACGGCATTTAGCCCTAACTGGCCTTCGTCCGGCGTCCAGTCTATTACGCCGCTAACAGCGTTGATGGTCATGCCGCTTGGCGAGGCGCTTAGTGAGTATGTCGGTGCAGGAATGCCCGCGGCATCCACATCGTAAGTATATGCCTGATTAACAATGGCCGTGGTTATCTCGGTAGTTGTAATACTCGGCGCTACGCCCTCAGTAGTGAAACTCCAGACGTTGCCTGTCGTTGTACTACTGGCATCCTTTTCATCGATACGCCAGTAGTAGGTTGTATAGTTTGCCATCGTTCCGGGTTCAAAGGTCGTCTCAGTCTGGTTACCCTGGAAGTAGCCCGGGCTGGTTGTTCCAAAATAAACATCGTGCGAGGTTGCACCGGTACCAGCCGTCCAGCTAAGGTCGGCGTTAATATCAACGCCGGTCGCCAAGTCAGACGGATTCGGATTAGTGGCCTGACCGGGTGGTGTCCCCCCTGCGCTGGCCTGGATTACAAAGCCGATGATTGCCTGACGGTTAACAGTGTCATCGAATGTCGCGCTTGGTGTTTCGGCAACTCCGGTTGCAGATTTGTGGCCGGTTACACCGGTATGCCCGTTAGACCCAACAGATTGGTCGGTTCCTTCTGTGAATCCGTTGTTTAATGTATATGATCCGTTATTACCGCAAACAGCACCTACAATTACCACATCCCCGTCTTCTGTATAAAGCGAGTCGGTCGTTATCGGATTCGGAGTGCTGCTGGTTGTACTTGCGCTGTCAGTAGCTCCGATGATACTCGTTTGGTCCACATTCTGTAGGAATACGCTGGCGTACGAAACGCTGCTGGGCGTATCGCCCCAAGTGGGGACAAAGGTGCTCCCGCTTGCAGCAGCGATGCCTGACTCGTCGAGAATAAAGGCCGCGAGGTAATTCCGAAAGTTGCTGGCGCCGGCGGTGACATCAATAACCTTGGTCATCGTTTGGCCACCGTAGGTCACAGTCAAAGATGGAGCGATGTTATCCTCCCAGTGCGCGATGAAAATCAAGGCACAGTTAGTTCCCGATTCTTTGGCATGGCTAAGATTCTCTACCCAACTGCCAATGATTTCAACATCAGTTCCAGGCGGTTCTGTAGTGTCGGATTCTTCAGTTGACCAACCTGTTTCATTCTGAGCAGCAGCGCTATCGCGGGCTTTAACTCTGAAAGTATATGAGGTTAGAGGAGTCAAGTCTGTAGCAACATATGTTGGATTCGTCTGCCATGTACTGTTAGCGTCGCTGTCGGTTATGCATTCGAAGTAGTACTCGACCGGAAGTGTATCATCTGTAGCCGCAGTAGCAGTCATCGTAATCGTAGTCGAACCCGTTGCCGTCGGCAGCGACGCCCAGGTCATCGGGTCCGGACTCGGCGGAGTAGTATCCGGTGGTTCAGTTGTTGCTGATTGCTCTGTGGACCACGCAGTCTCATTTTGAATATCAGAGCTGTCGCGAGCCTTGAGCCTGAATGTATATTCGGTATCGGGGTTGAGCCCCGTAGCTTCATAGGTTGGGCTTGTTTGCCAATTACTATTAGCGTCGCCGTAGTTGGTACATTCGAAGTAATACTCCACAGGCTCACTATCGTCGGTCGCCGTTGTCGCCGTCATAATAATCGTTCTCGAACCCGTTGCCTCAGGCAACGAAGCCCAGGTCATCGGGTCCGGACTCGGCGGAGTGTTATCCACAATAATTGCCAGGCCGGGATAATCAGGACTATGTCGCGTGGCACGGAATACCGAAACTCCCGCATCATATTCCCAAACCACGTCTTTGTCAGTTGTTACTTCAAAAAAATCCCCGGCAGGGCCATCACATACCAATGTGTTGCCGTTGGGTAAACGATGTGCTCCGGACATGCTGGCAGCATAAAAGGCTGAAGGAGGGCTATCGGTATATATCCAGTTGGCATTTGCAGGTCCATAAGCTGAACCACCGGCCAGATAATAACTGCCATCGGGTTGAACAGGTGTTGTTATCTGGTCAACGGATAAATAGTTGCCTCCAGGACGACCCGTGCCGTTGTTGAAAATCAAAATATCATCGCCGCCCGGCAGGTTCGGTTCAATCCAGTGACCATGGTGAGGCCCGAAGAGTTTTCGATCGGCAGATGTGCCGCGATCATAACCCTGCGGATTGCCCCATCGATAGAGCAGGTCACCGCCCATACCACTATTGCCTCCGGAATGGGATGCCGCTTCAGCCGTTGTAGTACTGTGATCGATAATCCATACCTCGCTTAAATTTCGAATAGTCAGTACTATCTGGTCGAGTTCTGGATTATAGTTAACAGCATTACTATGCATCCAGTCGGCAGAAGTTCCTGAAGCAAAGTTCAGGTTTATGAGTTCGGGATGGTCGGCCACAACACCATAATTAGCTTTTACGGGGTCATAATCCTGTATGAGATGGTCCTACGCATGCCACTCCCATACGATATTTCCGCCCGATGAGCCGGTAGGCTCAACCTCAATAATCTTATCAGGCCATAAACCGGAAATAGTTAATAATGATGGATTCCGGCCGGCAGCTATTGCCTCAGATTGGGTCTTATACTCCCAGACAATCATTAGAATATTACCATTTGGCAGCATTTCGATATCGTGATGCAGCATGTAATTATTGGTTGCATGTTCGTATGACCACAGCAAATTGCTGTCCCAGTCGAAAAGTTCTACCCTACCACCTTTGCCGCCGGTACTACCGAAACGGGTCGATCCGGATGCAATGGCTGTGCGCAACAGGGTTGTGTCCTCCAGCAGGTATTCGGATGCGGCTGGGTTATAATTACTTTGCCATGTGTGGACAGTATAGCCGTCAATATCTATCAGGTATGTTGTCCCAGAACCCCTCGCAGCGTAATGTGTGTAGCCGGGACTCGGGTCGGCATTAAGCGGTTCAGTTATGGCTACAATGTCAATGAGTACTAATAATAGTATGCTGAATCTAAGGAAACTAGGCCTTTCAAGACCGGTTAATGTCCGACAAGCTATCCTTTTCATCCATGCACCGCCGCTTCCTTTGCGCATACAATTATTTATTCTTATTGCGAATAAAAAATTGACTGGGAATCCCCCTTTTGGATGTATATCCGCATTTTATCCTCTCAGCAGGTGTCCGACAAACCCATCCTCACACATCTCACATCTTTACAACGTCCGATATTATCAAGATTTTAATTGTACAAATTAGATTGAAATTTGTCAAGATATTTTTTAGTTTTAATCTAATCCTTTGTAGAATCAGTTATTATCTCTCTGATGTTAAAATATGAATATCGTCCCTGCACACTTTATGTAATTAGCAAGTTGTTTGGGATTAAGTGAAGACTTTACGAAGGGAACATATTCAGACAGAACTTCTGGAAGCGAATTCAAAAAGCTTCTACATAGAAAAATGTAGGGCTGCTAAGCTATCTACAATTCAACTTGAAAGACAATAACCTTTCAGATTAAATGAAAAAATCAATTATTAAAGCCACGGCAGAACTCTGAATTATTTTTTAGAAAGTCCCTGATACTAAATCTAAGGCAATCAGCGTAATCGCCACTGTCGTATCCTCATTAGTACTCACTGACTAATCATCGGCGACACATGCAGCGTTGATGGGCTGCACAGTTATACTCACTGTGGCGATGTTGCTCTTTGCATTCCCGTCATCCGCCTGGAAGGTAAAGCTATCTGCACCATTGCAGTCAGCGTCTGGCGTGTAAGTCACATTATGTGCTGTTCCGCTCAAAGTCCCGTGACTTGGTGCTACCACTATAGAACAGGTCAAGGCATCACCATCGGCATCGCTGGCCGATTACTCACCCCACAATTCCTTGCCCGGCCGTTACATTGCTGGATTATATAAGACCCTCTAAAAGCTCGATGGCCTTCATAATAAGCGGATAGACCGTCGCTTGGTAATCGCAGCTTCTTATCCAGTCGTGTTTGTCAAGCTTACGGATCTGAGCACAACCATCCGTCTTTCGCAGTGGCTTTTTTAATAGCGGGGGCAGGATTCTCCACAGGACGCCTTAGGCGGAACCTTCGACCTCCGGGTTATGAGCCGGTTTCAATAAATAGATATATGTTCTTATCTCAATTGCGGTCAGGAACAGGATCCGCAACAATGCACGGTACGCCGACCATAGCGGCGATCTTATGTGCCTGACTGATTAGGATATCCCGTCCCGCGTGACATAACAGATTGATACGTTCAATCGTATCTCCCCGGCGATACGCCACATTGAGTTCGTACACCTTGGCGGTGTACTTCGAGTGAGAGTTAACATCAGTAGAGAACCGCTTCTCACCCTTATGTTTTTACCGCCAATATTCCCTGAATTTTATTAGACAATTGAAGTTTGACAATATATTTATAGGAAAATACAGTAGTCTCTACCTCGCGAAAGGATTGGGATGTTATACGGAAACCATATATACATAGTTAGCCGCTTGGGTTTCTCGAACCAAGAGAGAGGAGCTAACTCTATATGAAAACGCTGGAAAATATTACAAGAAGAGAGTTTGTGAAGTATACAACATTATGTATTATTCCTTTTTTAGGGAGTTGTATAGAAGTAAGTAATGAAGCAGAACACAGTAGTTCAGTTAGTGAAGAATTGAAAAAGAATGCTGCATCATACATTCCAAATTATAGGGTACTATATGAATTGTTTGAAAACGACATGCACATTATTTATGTTTCGAATTATGACGGTTCCAACAAGATTAGAATAAGCGACAGCCAAAAACTTTTTGGAAGTGTGGTTTTGGGTCCAGACAAGAAAACAATTTCTTTTACACGCTGGGCAGATGGCAATTTCGACTTATTCACAATTGGTATTGATGGAAAAAATCAAAGACAAATAACGAATAATGGCAACAATGCTTATGTTCATTGGTTACCTAATGGGCAGATTATTTGGTCAAGGGTTGATAAGAGTCCAGCGGACATTTACATTACTAATGGTGATCATATTCAAAACCTTACTAAAGACAATAACATCAATGGTGAGGCAATACCGTCTCCTGATGGAAAGTCGATTATATACGAAAGTATTGGGTATGAAAAAATGCCATGGCGTATGATTGTAACTGGATACAGCATTGTCAGAATTAATCCCGATGGTACTGGAAGGAAAGTACTTCTTCACTCACAAGACGATAGATTATGTGTACTAGGATACTCTCCTGATGGAAAGTTGATTTCGTACATAATAGATGGCGGTGATGAGTCGGGGCTTTATGTATCTGATCCAGAATTCAGAAAAGGAAAATGTATTAGTCGTGATTTGTGTATTCTTCTAAGGTATCAATGGTCTCCGAACTCACAATATATTGTATTCGAAGCGTACCCACGTTCAGATTCACATCTGTTAAAACAATATTTATATTTATATGATATAAAAAAGGATGAAACAATAAGAATTACACAAGAAAGGGCATATCATCCAAGATGGTTTCCCGACAATGAGCATATTTATTTTATAACGTCAGAAGGCGACTTTGATAGTAGGAAAGAGTTTTCAGTTGTAATCAAAAGAGATGGAACTGGTCTGAAGAATTTAACAGAAAATGACGGAAGATGGTTTGGTGACGTGAAAGTGATTTTCTGGTAATCTTTCGGGATTCGCTCTTAATTTTATAATATTTGCTTGAAATCGGCATGTAAAATGGACCATCTAAGAGAATCGAAGGAACTCGAAACAATTCGTGACAAGTTCTAACATGAGCATCGAGTGAGACTTTTGTTACGCTACGCTCCACAAAAGTTCCTCATACTCGGCGTTAGAAGTTCCGTAATTGAACCTTCAAGAGATGAGAACGGTCTTTTGAGGGTATCTTTATTTTGAAGGTTTTTATCTAGTATGGGCGTTGTGCACAAACAGCACGACATCCCCTTTCTCTTTTTCGCACACGTGGGGACTTATCAAGGCAGGACAGAGGAAAAAAAATTCATTGTTTTTGTAAAACTAAGTTGTATTCTTTTATAAAAAATGTGAATTTTTTCAGGGTAATTGGCGTTTTAATAAGTAGAATGCGTGGTTGTTTTGGAGTATGATGGTTTGAACTGAAGTTCTGTATACTTGATTTTATTTACAGGGAGCAAATGGATTGTCCGGTTTGTAAAAATGCAATGGTCGTACTTGAGCTTGAAGATGTGGAAATCGACCACTGCTATGATTGTGGAGGTATTTGGCTCGATGCTGGTGAGCTGGAGCTGCTTGTAGAGGACCGGGGCAAAGCAGAACAGCTGCTTAATTCGTTTAAGGTCGAAAACAATCCCAAAGAGGCCCTGAGAAAATGTCCTATATGCCTGAAGAAGATGAAAAAAATCATTGTCGGTGAAGGGGCGCCTTTGCTGTTAATTGATAAATGCGCTAAAGGACACGGATTATGGCTTGATGCCGGTGAACTTCAGGACGTTTTAAACAGGGCACAATTAGGCCCGGACTCTAAAATACAAAAACTTTTAGCCGATATGTTCGGTACTGAAGGTGTGACCGAATCTTAAGAAATAACATCAACTTCTCAATAATTCTATTAGGAGACAGATTATGGCAGCGATAATTATTATTCTTGTAGTTGCAATATTACTTTTCTTGGCCGTTATAGGGATTTACAACGCTCTGGTTCGGCTTCGCAATCAGGTAGATAACGCTTGGTCACAGATTGATGTCCAGCTCAAAAGGCGTCATGACCTGATTCCGAATCTTGTTGAGACAGCAAAAGGATATATGAAGCATGAGCGCCAGACATTCGAGGCGATAACCAATGCAAGAAGCCAGGCCATGGGGGCTAAAAATGTAGCAGAAGCTTCAAAGGCTGAAGGCGCTCTGGGTGGGGCGTTAAGTAATTTTTTGTTGGTTGTTGAAAACTACCCGGACCTGAAAGCGAATCAGAATTTCCTCGCACTGCAGGAAGAGTTGACGAGTACTGAAAATAAAATCTCGTTTTCCCGCCAGAATTATAATGACCAGGTGCTTTTCTTTAACAACAAGATTCAAATGTTTCCATCGAATATAATTGCCGGGATGTTCAGCTTTGGCAAGCGTGATTTCTTTGAGATTGAAGTTGCTGCCGAACGTGAAGTTCCGAAAGTTAGTTTTTAAAATAATATGGCATTGACTTGGAGCCCATGAATAAAAAAATAAAATCACTGATTATGCAGATTGCGCAAATTATAAAAACATTATGAGCTTCTTTTAAGGGAAATTAAATCTAAATATAGTTAACGGTCTCTGGTTTTCAGAAGTGCAAAATGGATATAGGTAATTTAGAAATAAAACCAATCAAAATCGATGGATGGCTACCTGATCGCTGTTTGGTTTGGGACGAGCTATTTGATCCTGAAAAAAATGAATTACAAGCAGGATGTGAAAGTCTTGCTCGGTTTTGCACTCATGGCGATAGAGACAAATTGGAAGATATTTACAAA
Source organism: uncultured Pirellulales bacterium (assembly GCA_964444665.1). Taxonomy (GTDB): domain Bacteria; phylum Planctomycetota; class Phycisphaerae; order Sedimentisphaerales; family CAYZTY01; genus CAYZTY01. Next base: position 68,597 of record CAYUIE010000015.1, on the reverse strand, counting down.
GAAACTATCGAAGGTTTTGGTGGGTGCGGATTTGTTGTATGGGAAAAAGAAAAAGTGGTCGCCTATCATACTTTTTTCCCAAGAGAAATGGCCCAAAAAATTAAACTTTTCGGTTGGGGAACCGAAGAAGATGTTTTGCCACAGACAATTGTACACAATTGTATTACATCTATCCGAGGTCCTTATCGGCGAAAAGGTATAGGTAGCTCTCTTATTAAACATTCACTCAAGTGGTGCAAAGAGCGAGGCTGGAAAAGATTTGAGGTTCATCTTGTAATACCAGACTGTGCAGAAGGATGGAAAGGAGAGCAAAAGGGATGTAAAAAATTCTGGGACAAATTAGGATTTCGAGTTTTTCGCACAGAAAAGGCGGATAAAGAAACGAAAAGTTATTTCGTAGTATATCGGCGATATTCAATGTTTATTGATTTATAGATTTAAACTAGAGATATTTACCTATTTTAAAGTTCTGTGTTAATCAGTGGAATCAGCGATTAACTAAATTCACGAAATACGAGATACGAGCGACGAGATACGAAACTATGTGGGAACTGATAAGGGCTAATAAAAGGAATTCAATAATATTGATGAGCCTAATGGCGGCTGTCTTGGTGCTGTTGGGTTACTTCATCGGTATGGCGTTCAGCCCGCAGGCAGGACCGATTGGTCTGCTTATCGCATTTGGACTCTGGGTCATAATGACACTGATAAGTTTTGCCGGCGGTGACCAGATATTTCTGCTTGCCAGCAAAGCAAAACCTGTAACAAAACAAGTTCATCCCCAGCTGTTTAACGTCGTCGAGGAGATGACAATAGCTGCAGGGCTGGGTAAGATGCCTAAAGTTTACATCATTGCAGACCCGGCACCCAATGCCTTCGCTACAGGCAGGAAGCCGGAAACAGCTTCTATCGCGGTTACTGCAGGTCTCCTGGGCCGGCTCAACCGTGATGAGCTTCAGGGTGTCGTCGCACATGAAATGAGTCATATCATTCACCGTGACATACTGTTTGTTACACTGGCGGGGGTAATGCTTGGTACGATAGTACTGCTTTCCGAAATATTTTTGCGGAGCATGTTTTACCGTTCATTGGGCAGCAGGAGAAGATATTCTTCCGGAGGCAAAGGCGGCGGGCAGGCACAATTGGTAATGTTAATAATTGCAATAGTGGCCGCGATACTGGCTCCTATCATGGCGTATCTTTTGTATTTCGCTCTTTCAAGGAAACGTGAGTATCTTGCCGATGCAGGTGCTGCCAGATTAACGCGATACCCTGCGGGTCTTGCCGGCGCCCTGGAGAAAATCGCTAAAGACCCGTCACCGCAATTAGCTGGCGCTAACAAGGTTACCGCTCCGATGTATATCGTTAATCCTTTCAAAAAGAAAGGGCAGATGAAGTTGTCCGATTTAACAAGCACTCATCCTCCAATTTCGCAGAGGGTAAAGGTCCTTCGTAACTTGACTCATGGCGCATCCTTTAGAGATTATTCCGAAGCATATAGTAAAATCACACATTCAAAAACAGTTGTACCGGCTACAGCCATAAGTAAAGAAGAAGTTGCATTGCGCCAGAAGGGCGAAGAAGCAGTAAAAGAACAGCGCAAAGCCAAAGAGATGCGGCAGGTCGGTGACATCATGAGAATAGTTAACGGTTTTGTGTTTCTGAACTGTGTTTGCGGCTTGAAACTGAAAGTGCCGCCTAACTTCAAATCCGATAAAGTCAAATGCCCAAAATGTAAGAGAATCCTTGATGTACCAAAGAAGAATTAGTTCAAAAATGGGATAATTATGTTTAAAGGTTCAGAATTTGTGCGAATTCTGAACCTCTTTCTTACATCAGTAGTAATTTCTTACGAGTTTCTTCCCTCCTTCACTAATCATCACGCCCCAGGCAAGCGTAACTCGAAATTACGGGACGACGATGATATATCTGCGATAAAACTATTGAAGACCTTCGAGCCAGTTTTCGGTTAGAACCTGTAAATCCAACATGTTGACTACTCCATCTCCATCAGGTACAGGGGCAATATCTGCGTATACACCTGATATTAGCCATTGAGATACAAAATAAGATAACTGAAACATACTCCCATCCCAGTTATTTGCAAAAACAGCCCAGTCCAGGAAGTTTACAACACCATCTCCTTCAGCTGGCACCAAATCCCACCATAGCCGTTCAGTTCGCCAGTGATTGGCAAAAACCGCAAAGTCAATGAAATTAACCCCATACGGATTAACAAAGTCGCCCAACAATTTCAAATCAGGCACTGTCCAATCTACCCATGTTGTCTCGTCGAATATGAAACCTCCGTCAGTTTCCATGATATTCGTATCGGCTATACCGCCGACGACGAGGAACTTCTGGACATAAGCGGTCACTTCCGGCTGCTGGGAAGACGGGAAAACGCAATGGTCACCATGACCTACCTGTGAGAAACCCATCTTATCAGGTATCCCGAACGCTTCCCATACCTTATGCGTAACGTTGCCGTTGGTCCAGGTACTCAGGTTGCCAAGCCATTCCATCGAGGTGTTTTCGATGAAAAGCAGAGCATTCGGTAAGCACAATGCCGCTACCATGTGCTGGTCAAGCGGAAGTTTTTTTACGTTGCTGAATTGCGAGAAATCAGACCTGAACCAGCAATTCTCTGTAACGATTTGAGACAGCGTCTGGACATTCTGCCCCAATGTATCTTTCTGGTATTGGGAAACACGCCAGCTTGCCGCGCCACCGGCTCCGGATTCCTGGGGTATGGTGAGCTTAATCCGTTCGCAGAAAGCGCCGGCCACCAAAGCGCCCTTGCCCCATCTGGAACATCCTGTAACACCAAGCCGGGTTGGGTCAATATTGGCTTCGGGGGTCTTTTCGAGCGCGTCTATCAAACGGTCCACACCCCACGCCCATGCCATTAATGCCCCTGCAGAATGACCACTTCCATACATATCATAAAACTTGCCTATTCCGCGCGAACTGGTATCGACTTGTTCTGCAATCTCGTCAGTGGGGAAGTTAATTACAGCCACGCCCAGGTTGGAGAGCTCTGTGTCGTTTAAAAAAGAATAGAACAGGCCTATCATGGCAGGATAAGGAGGGCTGCCTGTGCTGGGATAGGTAATCGGACAAGAGAAGGATATCACTTCCCCGTTATCGTTAACAGTAACTGTCAGGTCGTTTCCGTCCCACGAACCGGTTGTAGCAGAATAAGGCGTCTCCTGCATATAACCTAACTCAAATTCCTGAACCAGTGTAGCTATTTCGGCACGACGGCATGTCCATTCATCTATGGTGGTCATGCGATGACCATCCATGAATGTAAAGGGGTCAGGGAATGTTGGAATATTCCACAAAAATGAGAATGGAGGCATTGGCGGAATAACACACTCGCCGTCACCATCATACATCTGTACAACTGTTACAGTCTGTGAAGCTTCTGGAACATTAATGGTTACAATTGCTGTTCTTGTAGAGGGGGTTGTATTTTCCTGGGCAGTAACAGTTAATGTCCCATCGCCCGAACCTGATTCCGGACTTACCGTAAGCCAGGTCTGGTCGCTTGAAACGGTCCAGCTTCTGCTCGAGGTGAAGTCGATTGTACGGGTACTGTTCGCGTCCGCCGCAATAATAAACCATCTCTGGAGTATAAATAGTATCGCTTCTTGTGTGACTTTTACGGTCTTTGAAGCGACATTCTCTCCTGAAACAGTTACCGTTGCTATTCTTCTCGAGGTGCTTATATTTGCCTGTGCAGTAAGAGTTACTGTCACATCGTTTGCACCTGCTGTCGGGTCGGGAGTAAGCCACGACCGATTGCTTGAAACTGTCCAGGTGGTGTCTGAAGTTATATCGAATGTTCCCGTGCTGTTCGCTTCCGGCGCCAAACCAAGCGATGTTGGAGAGACAGATAAGTTACTACAGGTTCCGACGCAGCCGAAGTCAATATAGCCGCTGCAATGCATCCATTCGCTGTATGAGCCGCCGCAGGAGCCGTTCTCCCAGACGCCTGTATTAATTTCCTGGTCTTCTGCCTGAAGAGTAGTACCATCCACAGTAATATAGTCAACCTGGACGTCTCTGCCGTCGGCATCATTAGTGAACTCGACAGTGCAGATACCGCTGAGTACGGTGTTGGCAGTGTAATCATCCATACTTGTGGTTAATCTCCAGCTGCCAATAACGCTGCTGTTCACGGTCAAGTTGATTATTTCACTGCCATCCGTTCCCTGTGCTCTGACAACGATAGTAAGTGCAGAAGCCGGCGAGGCAATCAGCCCCGCAACCAGCACAATTGAGAATATAAAAGCTAATCGTTTCATTTTTTCTCCATATTTAAGTCAATTTTATTGTTTTGGTTCGTGTGGTAGTGAAGTCTGTTTTTTCCCCCGCACACTCCTCCTAACGTCTTAAAAAGACACCTATGAAAACAATCTTTAAGCAGGTATCTATTTTCATAATTCATCTTCATTATAACTTTTTTTTCATTTATTGCAAGTTTTTCTTAAGACAACAAAAAAACACTTATTTTTTTAAAAAAGGAACACTTTGTTATTATAATCGGCAGGCCGGAATCTAATTCGGTGATGGCGGCGTTGTATAAGGTCACCAATCGCCGATGTTTTGTTTGGTGATTACAATCCGGCAGGTAAAATGCCTGTGACATCTTATGCGTCAGTTGGACAACTGCCGGACTTTGATGATTACAATGTCGTTGATGTTAACAGGTGCTATATGTACTTTGAAGAAGAACCGCTGTATCCTTTCGGTCACGGTTTGAGCTATACGGAATTTAGCTATAGCAATCTTCAAATATAACCTAATTTAATAACTACTGAGGCAGCAGCGAATATCAGTGTAGATGTACAGAATATCGGCAGCTGTGAAGGCGATGAAGTTGTTCAATTATATGTCCACGATGTTGCCGCAACCGTAAAAAGGCCTATCAAAGAACTCAAAATGTTAAAAAGAATTAACTTACAACCGAGCCAAACAAAAACAATTACGTTTAATTTGCCAGCTGAGGAATTGGCTTTTTATAACACTGCTACAGAAAGCTTCCTTGTAGAACCAGGTGTTTTTGAAATAATGATTGGTAGCTCCTCCGAAGATATAAGGTTAATTGATACACTTGTGGTCATTTCTCCGCCTTAGGAATAGATTCGATTCAAACAACTGTGGATGTGTATGGACACATTGTACCGGGTTCGAACAGGAATGCGGTAGGATTGAAATTTTTTATAATTAATTTGTATTGCGCTTTTTTTATTATGTGCTATGCATTCATAATCAGATATTCTAAAAGAGAATATTCTCTTCCTATAATCCAAATATAGCAAATACAACTTAAGGCAAAACTGGAACGCCTAAACACGCCCCGGGCAAGCGTAACTCGAAATTACGAAGTTTCGCGCAACAAAAAAGCCAGTCGTAAGTTGCTGACTGGCCTTATATTAACAAAATAGCGGGGGCAGGATTCGAACCTGCGACCTCCGGGTTATGAGCCCGACGAGCTACCAGACTGCTCTACCCCGCGATCATAGTCAATAAAGTATATATTCTCGGAAAACATTCCCGTGTTCAAGCCCTAAAACCTAACTTTTACAAACTTTCGCGAATCTTCCTGCCAATCTGTTCAATTCTGCTCTGCTCATACTTCTGAGTAGGCCAATGATTAAAAAGCCCATCGTTGTCCCTGCGAGGAATAATGTGAAAGTGCAAATGGGCCACCAATTGGCCGGCCGCTTTGCCGTTATTACAAAGCACATTGTAGCCGTCCGCATTCGTTGCATCGCAAACAGCCTTGCCAATTTTTCCAAGAGATGAGGTTATTCCCGCCAGAAGCTCTGTCGGACAGTCATGTAGTCTATCATAATGCGCTTTTGGAACTACCAATGTATGTCCTTCACTTACGGGATTAATGTCTAAAAATGCAATCACAACCACATCCTCGTATATTTTCACAGCAGGTATTTGTCCCGAGGCAATCTTACAAAAAATGCACTGTTCGTCAGCCATAATATTTTGGTATCAATTTTAATCTACCAATCCCTCTCCTGATTCTCTATGAACTCAATCACCCTTTTTAGTGGACTTTTTTTTCTTGCGGCGAGAGCCCTTTTTCTTCTTTTTCCCCGTTGTCTCTTCCGCCAAATCCTTGCTTTGCCCAACAAGCTGCAGCAGAACAAGCTGGCCGTTATCGCCGAGCCGTCTTTGAGACAAACGTATGATGCGCGTATACCCGCCTGTTCTGTCCAGGTATCGAGGACCGAGCTCACTAAAGAGTTTCCCAATGACAGTTTTACTGCCCGTCTCGCCGCCTTCACTATCAATTGTTATATCACGATTACCAAGCAATGCGATAGCCTGACGTCTTGCAGCCAGCGTGCCTTTCCTGGCGATAGTAATCAACTTCTCAGCAAAACTTTTGACCTCTTTGGCTTTTTCGACAGTCGTTGAAATAGTCTCATGCTCAAAAAGGCTGGCTACCAGATTCCGGCGTACTGCAAGCCGATGTTTACTCGTTCTACTTAGATGACGCCCTGCTATCCGGTGACGCATATTTCCATTTTCTCCGAAAAATTCTGCTAAACTAAAGTAAATTGGTCATCCCCAGGGACAATCCGCCGAGGTCCGCGAGTTTTCTCTGGACCTCTCTCAAACTTGTCTTGCCAAAACTGCGAACCTTCAACAAATCGGCCTCTGTCATCTTTACCAGCTCGCCGACGGTTCGAATCTTAACTGAATCAAGACAGTTACTGGCCCTGACCGAAAGTTCCAATTCTTCTATAAGCATGTTTAACTTTGACATCAACTCCTCGTCAACCCCGGTTTCCTCGGCCACTTCAGAAACCAACTCTTCCTCAACTGTCTCATCTCCAAGCTCAAAGTATTGAACAAAAGGATTAATGTGCTTACGCATTATTTTTGCGGCCTCTACCAGCGCCATTTCCGGACTAAGCGTCTCATTGGTCCAGATTTCAAGTATCAAGCGGTCGTAATTTGTACGCTGACCAACACGAGTATCCTCCGTGCGGTAACGAACACGTATAACAGGCGAATATATCGCATCGACCACTATTTTGCCGATTTCCTGGTTGAATCTGTCCGTATCGGCCACTCTCTCGTACGAAGGCGAATAGCCACGGCCATTTTCAACGATCATTTCCATCTCGAATTTAACATCTTTAGTCAAAGTAGCTAAAACGAGATCCGCATTCACTACCTGGATAGCAGGGTCGGCAACAATGCTCTGAGCTTTAACCTCACCCGCCTTCTCGGCCGAGACAGACATAATCCTGGGCTCTTCACTTTGCATTCGAATGATAAGTTTTTTCACATTCAAGATAATCTCGGTAATATCCTCCATCACGCCCTGAATGGTCGTAAATTCATGGTCAACGCCCGAAATCCTGATGGAAGTAACGGCAGCTCCCTGCAAAGATGACAGTAGTATGCGCCTCAGGCTGTTGCCAATTGTTGTGCCAAATCCACGTTCGAACGGTTCAATTATAAAACGTCCGTAATTGTTCGTTGATACTTTCTTGTCTCGCTCGATACGAGTAGGCAATTCCAAGCCACGCCACGTAATCCTCATCTATCGCCTCCCTAAAATTTGTCGTTGGTGTTTTGAGCCACTCTACATCCGGCAAATACTCGCCTTCAGTTATCTTTGTCAGAGACCAATAATTTTACCTCGCCGTTATCTCGAACAAAATTCGACCACAAGGTGGTCCTCAATAGGAAGCTGAACATCGTCTCGACCAGGCAGTGCTACAACTACAGCATGCGCCTTTTGCGAATCCAGTTGAAGCCACGCCTGGGTAACAAAGTTTGGATTACTCTCCAGCTGAGCCTTTATCAGCTTTAAGCTTTTCTCCGAGTTCTTCGTACTGATTTTATCACCGACACTGAGCACATAATCGCTCAGGTCTACCTTTCGGCCGTTTACATAGATATGGCCGTGATTAACTAATTGTCTTGCCGCCGTTCGTGAAGGGGCGAAATTGAGTTTATAAACCGCATTATCCAGCCGTCTCTCAAGCAAACAAAGCAACTGTTCGCCGGTGTTACCCTTCATCCGCTCGGCACGGCGGAAAAACCGCATAAACTGATTCTCAAATACTCCGTAATAGCGTTTGACTTTTTGCTTTTCCCTCAGCCGAACGGCATACTCACTACCACGCCCTCTGCGCCACCCGTGCATTCCAGGGGCTGTATTGCGCGTACGCTTTTCTATCGGGCATTTTGCAGTTTCGCACTTAATACCCTTAAGCATCAGTTTCATTCCCTCACGGCGACAAAGCCTGCAGGATGGTCCGAGATAACGTCCCATTTCTTATATCTGTCTCCAATTAAATTCCATTGTTATAGATAATACCTAACTATGCTCAATTTATTTTTATTTTACACTATTTATATTAGACCCTGCGACGCTTGCGAGGTCGACAACCATTATGAGGAATCGGAGTAACATCTTCTATTGAGGCAATACGCAGGCCTGCCTGCTGCAGCGCCGCAATTGCAGATTCCCTGCCCGAGCCGGGGCCCTTGACTTTAATCTCAACCTCGCGAACTCCATAACGAATGGCGGTGCTGGCACATTTCTGCGCAGCACGCTGAGCCGCAAAAGGAGTACTCTTACGCGCACCTTTAAAACCTACTGTACCGGCCGAATCATGACAAATCGTATCTCCATCCACATCTGTAATAGTTATCAGCGTGTTATTAAACGTCGCTTTGATATGAGCGACAGCCTTGGCTACATTTCTTCTAATTTTACGTCTTGAGATTTTCGCCATACTGTTTTATATCTCCTGCTCTGTTTTTGGCGTAAAAACCGTTAGTTTGCAGTTAAAACTGCAAAATTTATTTTAATGCATATCCTTAACGCCCTTTTTGCCGGCCACAGTTTTTCTCGGGCCCTTACGTGTACGTGCGTTACTTTGGGTCTGCTGACCACGAACCGGCAGGCCGCGACGGTGCCTAATCCCACGATAGCATTTAATATCACGCAACCTGGCTATATTCTGTGATACCTGTCTGCGTAGTTGACCTTCTATTGTATAGTCACGTTCGATGATTTGGGTAATCCGACTCAACTCATCCTCGGCCAGCTTTCCGGCACGCAAAGTTCCTTCAACCCCAACCTCTTTCAATATCAACCGTGAGGCGTGCCTGCCTATTCCGAAAATATAGGTCAGGGCTATCCAAGAAGGCTTATTATTCGGCACATCAACTCCAACAATACGCGGCATAGTAACTCCCTGTTTACTTAAATCTCACAATCAGCCCTGCCGCTGCTTATGGCGGGGATTTGTACATATTACCCGTACCACACCTTTGCGGCGGACAATCCTGCAATTCTCACAAATACGCTTTACTGAACTTCTAACCTTCATAATCTTCTCCGTTTTCTATCTCATCTGTTGCACGTCAGCTAAAAATCTATCGCTCAAACCGATACTATCGCAATCAGGTTACTTACGCATAATAATTCGGCCGCGAGTCAGGTCATAGGGTGACATTTCCAGAGTAACCGTATCTCCCGGTAGAATACGAATAAAATGCATTCTCATTTTTCCCGATACATGTGCCAGGACCTTATGACCGTTTTCCAATTCGACTCTGAACATTGCATTAGGCAATGCCTCAATCACCTTCGCATCCAACCTTATTGCATCTTTCTTCACCATTAGCCGTAAATAGCCCACCGAGAAAACTCGGTCTTTCTGTCGCTAAATAGTCTTTAGCCCTTTTTAACCTTTTGTTCCGTCAACACCTCACATCCATTTTTCACTATAGCTATCGTATGCTCAAAATGTGCCGAGCACTGCCTGTCTTTCGTCACTACCGTCCAGCCGTCCTTCAAGGTCTTAACCGCCCACGTTCCCATATTAACCATCGGCTCGACCGCCAAAATCATTCCTTCCTGCAAAACAATATCATCTGCAAGCAACTCATCACTAACAAAATTCGGCACTTTCGGCTCTTCCCACATCTCAGTGCCAATTCCATGTCCAACAAATTCTCTGACCACCGAGAATCCCGCAGATTCCGCACATTTCTGCATCTGAGCGGCAATACGGCTCCATTTGACACCTGGAACTGAATTCTCAATAGCTATATCGAGGAGCCGCTTGGTAATATCCATAAGGCGACGCCGCTCGGCGGAAATATGCCCTACACCTACGGTTATTGCTGCATCACCACAATAGCCAGCCAGCTTCGCACCATAATCAATGCTCAATATATCGCCCTTCTGCAACTTAACCTCTGGAGAAGGTATTCCATGCACTAACTGTTCATTTATCGAAGCACAAATCACTCCCGGAAAAGGAAACTTTGCGCCGATATTACGAACACCCTTAAACAATGGCTCGGCACCCGCTTCAATCGTAATCCGCAAAGCCAACTCGTTAAGCTCTGCCGTGCTAATGCCCGGCTCAGCAACCTCCTTTAATTGACAAAGAACACTCGCTACTACAGCTCCAGCCCTCCGAAGCAGTTCTATCTCTCTGCGACTGCGAAGTGTTATAGCCATTTATACTAACCGCTTTTGCAGGCCTGCGAGGAAACAAGGCCGTCTAATTTTTCAAACACGTCAGCGGTAATTTTCTCAAGAGGTGCACTTGCATTAATATGATAAACCAAATGCGCTCTTTCGTAATAATCCACCACAGCAACAGTATGTTTATAATACGCTTCAAGCCTTTTGGCAACTACCTCGGGGCTGTCATCAGGCCGCTGAACAAGCTCGCTGCCGTCATTATCACACAGGCCATCGACTTTGGGTTTCATATTCTTAATGTGATAAACGGCACCACATTTGGGGCAACTGCGTCTGCCCGTAATTCTTGAGATAACAATCTGGTCAGTCACTTTCAGGTTCAAAACTATATCTATCTTTTCACCCGTCTGTCCAAGTGATTTATCAAGTCTCTCGGCCTGAAAAACAGTCCGCGGAAAACCATCAAGGATATAACCGGCCGGGCCGGAATTCTTTATCGCCTTTACCATCATTTCCACAACTATATCATCCGGCACAAGTCCACCTGAATCCATATATCCCTGAGCCTTCTTACCCAGCTCAGTATCCTTAGAACGCTCTCTTCTCAGGATATCACCGCTGGATATATGCTCCAGACCGTATCTTTCAACAATAAGCTTGCATTGTGTTCCTTTGCCGGCACCAGGTGAGCCGAGTAAAATTATTTTCATCGAAAAGCTCCTTTGATGCGCCCGGTCTCACTGAAGCCATCATAATGCCGCATTATCAGATTCGCCTCGATCTTTTGAACCAGGTCAAGTGAAACACTAACTACAATCAACAAACCCGTGCCTCCAAGAAACGTCGCTACGCGCCAATCGATACCTAATGACTGTGAGACTACAGTCGGCACAACAGCTATTATTGCCAAAAATATAGCACCATAATAAGTAATCCTGCTCATTACCGTCTCAAGATATTCGCTTGTTCGGTGTCCAGGCCGCAGACCCGGGATAAAACTTCCCGAATCTCGAAGCCTTTTGGCCACATCCCTTGGCTGAAACTGCACAGTAGTCCAGAAATAAGCAAACAGAAATATCATCGCAACATACAGGATGTTATATGTATAAGATGCAGGGCTTAACGCATTTCTTATTTCCAGCATCACTCTCGAGCTTGCCAGAATTTCAACCCTGGATAACTGCCCAAATATCACGGGCGGCAGCATCATAAAGCTGGAAGCAAAAATAATGGGCATTACGCCGCCGTGATTGACTCTAAGCGGCAGGTAATGTCTATGGCCACCGTACATCCGTCGACCTCGCATCTGCTTGGCCTGTTGAATTGGTATACGTCTCTGTCCCTGAGTTATTAGAATAGCACCCGCAACCACAAAAATAAAGGCACCAATCAGGAACAATATCTTTGCCGGGCCCAGCTTACCCGATGCAGCCCCGACACTGAAGTCCGCATTTTGCCAGACAACATTAACCGCCCAGGGCAACCTGGCAAGAATGCCGGCCATAATCAACAGGCTTATGCCGTTACCTATGCCATATTCGTCTATCTGTTCTCCAAGCCACATCAGGAAAAGAGTACCCGCGGTCATTCCAACCACACCAAAAATCATCGCTGATGTATGCATGCCGGCATAGGTATACGACCCAAGTACTCTAAGGTACATTAACGACTGGATAACACATAACAAAACGGTCAGGTATCGTGTATACTCCTGGATTTTCTTGTAACCCGTCTGGCCCTCCTGTCGCAATTTTTGCAGGGCCGGCACTACCTCACCAAGCAGCATCAAGATAATCGAGGCGGATATGTACGGCATAATCCCAAGCCCGAACAAACTGCTTCTGCTCAACGTACCGCCTGTAAATATCTGCAGGTACTCTGCCACCCTGCCCAACGGGCTTTCTGTATCTCGACTTGTCGCCGCCGCTTCTATCTTGGACTGGTCAAAACCCGGAACCGGTATATGAAAACCAATCCGGTATATACATAAAAGAGCGATGGTGAAAAGAACTTTCTTCCTAAGCTCAGGAATCTTAAATATATTTATAATTGTTCCAAGCATAGTCTTATCCTAATCGTCCGCAGGACTTTTCTAATCCAATAATTGTGCCATACCTCCACAAGCCATAATCTTTTGCTCGGCTGTCTTCGAAAACTTATGCGCCATAACCTGCAGTTTTTTGGTCAGTTCCCCTTCTCCGAGAATCTTAACCCGGCTGTGCATATTGTCCACCAAGCCAACTTTCGCCAGTTGCTCAACGCTGACGATATCTCCATCTTCGAATCTGTCCAGTTGAGAGACATTGACCACTTCATATCGTTTTGTGAATTGTGCGTTGTTAAAGCCACGTTTCGGCAATCTGCGGAACAAAGGCATTTGCCCACCTTCGTGACTTGGCCGAGTAAATGAACCGCTTCTGCTGCCGCTACCTTTATGTCCCCGGCCGCACGTTTTACCCCTGCCGCCGCCTTTGCCAACTCTCTTCGAAGCCTTCTTCCTGCGGACAACCGATGTAATTTCATGGCTCAACATCTTCTATATCCCTGCTTTTTTAAACTGTTCAATCTTTACTCCACGAAGTGCTTCGACCTGTTCTTTACTACGAAGCTTTAACAAGCCGTCCAGAGTAGCCTTTACCACATTTTTTGACGAGGTGCTGCCGAAAACTTTTGTAAGAACGTCCTGAATTCCTGCCAATTCCAGCACTGCACGGGCACTTGAACCGGCAATAACGCCCGTACCAGGACTGGCTGGAATTAATGCTATCCGCGTCGCTTCGTGTTTACCTATAATTTTATGAGGCAGTGTCCGGCCTAACATAACTATCCTGTTTAGATTTTTTTTCGCGTCCTTGACACCCTTTTCAACCGCAAGCGGAGCCTCATTAGCCTTTCCATAACCAACACCTACTGTGCCGGAGCGGTCTCCAATCACTACCAATGCACCAAAGCTAAACCGCCGGCCTCCCTTGACAACCTTTGCACAGCGGAATATCTTTACCACTGTGTTTTCCAGCGGTCGCTCCTCTAACGAACCTACAGCTCGCTGCTGCTCGGTACGTGACCGCTGACTTGTTGAACTATTCCGTTTTGATGCATTTCCATATCGCTCTGCCAATTTTGTTTCTCCGTTTAACGTTTAAACCCAAAGGCCAGACTACAGGGCTGCGGAACATCCTTCAAGTTAAAACACAAGCCCGGCTTTTCTGGCGGCTTCAGCCAACATCTGTATCCTTCCATGATACTTGTACCTGCCACGGTCAAAACTAACTCGCTTAATACCTACCTGCACAGCATGCCTGGCAACAGCCGTCCCAACAACTTCCGCTGCGTCTTTATTGCCGCACTTCGAAATTTTCTCTCGGACACTCTTGATTCTTGTGCTTGCTGAAGCCAGTGTTACACCCGCAACATCGTCAATAATTTGGGCATAAATATGGCGGTTGGACCGATACACCGACAATCGCGGAGCCTCTGCCGTACCATAGACCTTCTTCCTGACCCCATATCGCCGCCTCATTCTGGCCTTGTGTAGCCTTTTGACCTGCATAAGCACAAATCCCAAATCCCGGCTCTATTTCCCTTTTATTTGCTTTTATACCGCGCCAGAGGAAAACGCCTTACCGACTTTTCGTCTGACTACTTCGTCGGCGTAACGGATGCCTTTACCCTGGTAAGGTTCGGGCGGCCTGACTCTGCGTATCTCAGCAGCGAACCGGCCAAGTGTTTCCTTATCAACACTAAACAGCGTAAATCTTGCCGGCACATCATTGCCTCGTGTCGCTGCCACCTCTATCTTCACCTTAACATCCCGCGGTATTGGAAGCTCTACAAGATGACAATAACCAACTTGAAGAATCAGCTTGCCACTTTGCTCTTTAACATTGTAACCTGTCCCGTACAGCTCCATCTTTTTTTCAAAACCCTTGCTGACTCCGAGCACCATATTAGCAAGCAGTGACCTGGTCGTTCCGTGCATTGCCCGGCAGAAACGATTGTCTTGCCGGCGGTTCTCAACAATTATTTTCTGGTCTTCAACTTTCACGAAAATCTCAGGATGATGCTCCAATTGCAAACTGCCCTGCTGGCCCGATACTTTGATAGTACGCCCGCTTTTTTCAACCTTCACACCGGAAGGTATTGCTATTGGTCTTTTACCTATACGACTCATCCATTCTTTCCGAAAATTAAAACAATAATAACTTTTTAAATTTAAGTTTTCAGTCGTTTAGCTCAACCTGCAAAGCACCTCGCCGCCGATATTTTGTTTCCGGCAATTAGCGTCACTCATTACGCCTTTACTCGTTGATATAATCGATATCCCCAGACCTCCCAATACCACCGGCAGTTTATCAACCGACGAATATATTCTTTGGCCCGGCTTACTGACCCTTTTTATCTCGCGAATAATCGGCTCGCCCGTCTCACTATATTTCAACTCAATACGCAATATCCCCTGTTTGCCGTCTTCAATCTTATCATAATCAACTATATAACCCTCTTGCTTCAGCACCTCTGCTATGCCCCGGCATATACCGGATGCTTTAACCTTAACATTAAGCTTGTTAGCTCTCAAAGCATTGCGAATCCTTGTAAGCATATCCGCTATCGGGTCATTAAAACTCATCTATTCTGCTCCAGGCATTTTTTTGCTTCTGTCTTATACGATTCCCTCCGGCGCGATCGACCGGATAAAGCGAAAATCACCAACTCGCCTTTCTCACACCGGGAATCTTGCCCTCGTTTGCCAGCTTTCTGAAACAAATGCGGCAAATTTTGAACTTTCGATAGACGCTGCGCGCCCTGCCGCAAAATTCACAACGACTATACGCCCTGACCTTAAATTTAGGTTTCTTTTTGGCTTTGTTTTCCAGAGCCTTTGTCGACATTACAAGCTCCAATCAACGCATCTGTTATCCTAACCTCCTGCCCAAGCCCGACCTTCGGGCCCGGCTACAATATAGCAGGACTAATATACTTATAGTTCACGGAAGGGCATGCCGAACAGTCTGAGCATTTCCCTGCCTTCCTCATCATTTTGAGCTGTTGTTACAAAGGTTATATTCATACCCTGCGTGAACTGAATCTGCCCCAGGTTAATTTCCGGAAAAACACCCTGCTCGTTCAAACCCATCGAGTAGTTGCCCCGTCCGTCAAAACTATTCGGGTCCAGTCCGCGAAAATCCTTAACGCGTGGAATCGCAAGGCTGACTAACCTGTCCATAAACTCATACATCCGTTCTCTGCGTAGTGTAACCTTCAATCCAATTGGATTACCCTCACGCAGCTTGAAATTAGAAACACTCTTCTTCGCCTTACAAATCAGCGGCTTCTGGCCGGTAATCAGCGATATGTCCTTCAAAGCCGCATCCAGAAACTTTTTGTCCTGAGTGGTTTTGCCGATTCCCATGGAAACGATTATTTTTTCCACCCTTGGCACCGCCATCGGGCTGCTGTACCTGAATTTCTCTCGAAGAGCCGGCACTACCTGCGACTTATATACGTCTTTCAAACGCGCCACAAAAAACCTCACTAAAAAATACTGAATAACCTTTTACTTCTTTGCCTTCATCACTCCTCACTACAGCTTATTCTGAACTTCTCCTGACCACGCTTATCTCCGTCCCATCAACCGCGAGCCGCTTCTTGCTTCCATCTTTGTCTTGTTCATAGCGAACCCGCGTCGCCATCGAGCTTTTCGGATTCACCGGCAGCACTTTGCTAATATGTATAGGCTGCTCTATCTGTACCCGGCCACCCTGCGGATTCTTCTGCGACGGACGCACATGCCTGTATCTTCTGTTGCAGCCCTCAATCACAACCTTGTTTGTTTCGGGTATGACACTAAGAACTTTGCCGGTAGCTCCCTTGTAGTCACCTGATATAATCTGAACCAAATCGCCTTTTTTTAAGTGTCGCGCCATAATATTTTCTCACCAATTCTAAACACCTCAGGCCTTAAAGCAATCAAACCACCTCGCTCGCAAGAGAAATAATCTTCATAAAATTCTTTTCTCGCAACTCACGGGCAACCGCACCAAAAATCCGTGTCCCAATGGGGTTGCCCTCGTTATCGATGATAACCGCTGCATTACTGTCAAACCGCACATAGCTGCCGTCGGGCCGCCGGATAGGGCTTTTCGTCCGAATAATCACACACTTGTGTACTTTCTTGTCGTCAAGTTGACAGCTCGGTAGTGCCTTCTTAATAGCCACGCACACAATGTCACCTACAGTGGCTGTCGGCCGAGTAAATTTTCCGCGTGCGGTACTGCTGCCGAGAACTTTTATGCACTGCGCGCTTTTTGCTCCACTGTTATCCGCAATAACCAACATGCTTTCCTGTTGGATCAAATCCACGCTCCTTTAATTGCAACGGTTTTCCCCGATGCTTCACAGCGTTCTACACCCCGCTGCCCTTCTTTATCACTCGAACCAATCGATAGCTTTTTGTCTTACTCATAGGTCGGCATTCGGCAATCTCTACCAGGTCACCAACAGTCACCTGATTTGAGGCATCATGAACGCCTAATCTTGTGCTCCGCCGGATATATTTGCCGTACTTAGGGTGTTGAGTGATATAGTCAATCTCTACTTTGATACTCTTATCACCACTTCGGCTTACAACCAAGCCTTGCTCCACTTTGGATTTAGCCTCTTGTTTCATACTGTCTGCTCAGCTCCTGTCTGTCGTTCCCTGATTACTGTCATAATCCGCGCGATGTCTCGTCTGACATTCCGGACCGCCTTCGAATTCTCAAGCTTTTCTGTAACCGCTTGTGAACGTAAATCGAACAAATGTCGCTGAAGCTCCTCAAGACTGACCTGCAGTTCATCAGGTCGCATTTCACGTGCATCAGCAATTTTCATTACTCACCTCTGCCTGACTGCTGTGCTTTACAGCGTGTGTCTTCGCATAACAAACCTGCATCTGATAGGCATTTTATGAGCCACTCGCAGCATTGCCTTTTTGGCTACCTCTTCTGTCACACCACCAATCTCAAACATTATCGTGCCGGGCCACACCTTTGCCACCCAATGGTCTATCTCGCCCTTACCCTTGCCCATTCGAGTTTCCAGGGGTTTTGAGCTTACCGATTGATGCGGAAATATTCGCACATAAACCTTTCCTTCACGATGAAGATAATGTGTAGCTGCAACTCGACCCGCTTCAATTTGCTTACCACTTATCCAGCTCATAGACAGGGCCTGCAGGCCGTATTCACCAAATGCCACAAAATTATTCCTCGAGGCCCGGCCTTTCATCTTGCCTCTTTGAAACTTACGATATTTAACTCTCTTCGGCATCAGAGCCATTTTATGTTCCTTCCGTATCCGCTTTTTTCACTTTACTCTTTTGGGAGGGCTTATCTGTCTGGCTGTCTGGGCCTTTTTCAGCGGCAACTGATGAGCCTGTCTCTTTTGCCGCGGCCACCTTTTTACTCCGTCGAGTTGACTGCCCTTGGTTTTGTTCGGCCTCAGCACGTGGTCCGGACGTCCTCTGCACTCGGCGTCTTGCTCGTCCACGACGAGGTCGACTCGTCGGCTGCACCTCTTCGCCAAACTTGCCTTTATATATCCAAACTTTCACGCCTATAGCTCCATAAGTTGTTTTCGCCGTCGATACCGCATAATCCACATTGGCATCAAGTGTCTGCAGAGGAATACTGCCAAGTTTTTGAATCTCCTTCCTCGACATTTCTGCTCCGCCAAGACGGCCGGAACAGATAATCTTAACGCCCTTGGCTCCCGCACCCATAGCCGCCTCACACTGCTGCTTCATTATCCGCCTGAAGGCAGCACGTTTCTGCAGTTGTGCCGTAATCAAATCCGCCACAAGCTTGGCATCCAATGAAGGTTCCTTCACCTCAACCACGCTTACATTGATACTTCGGCCCACCAATTGCTCAAGCTCTTCCTTAAGCTTGTCGACCTCCGCACCTCGAGGACCTATTACCATCCCAGGCCGTGCGGTATGAAGAGAAACTTTTACTTCATTACGTGTCCTGGATATATCAACCTTTGAAATCGCCGTGTAAGGTGGCTGCTTATTAAACTTATCCTCCACATACTCTCGAATCTTGTGGTCTTCCACAAGAAATTCGCCGTAACTGTCTTTTGGAGAATACCACGTGCTCTTCCAGTCGAGCGTTATGCCCGTTCGAAACCCAATCGGTGAAGTCTTCTGACCCATAACTATCTCACAACTTATAGTAAATAATTCAACAACAACTTAAAACAAACATCTAAAGATAAAGGCAACTCTCATCTCGGCACTTCGCTATATAAACCCGGAGGCCGAGAAGCCCGCATAAATATTTTTTGCTCAGTCATTTAATCCTGAGAAACAGTTATCTGAATATGACTGGCTCGTTTATTAATAGGATGAATCCTGCCTCTGTCTTTTGCAATCCATCTTTTTGTACCGATTCGGGTGCCGGCTTCATCCACACGTGCCTCACTTACATACAGGCTCTCTAAGTCAACTTCCTGTTCATCAGCATTGGCAACAGCGCTGCGTAATACCTTTTCAACTATGCTCGCCGCTCGCTTTGGCGTAAATTTCAAAAGGTCCAATGCCTCCTGCACGGGCCTGCCGGTAACCAACTGCGTTACCAGCCTTGCTTTCCTGGGTGAAATCGGAGCATAACGATGAGACGCACACCACAAACTCAAATCATTTACATCCACACCTAACGCAGAAGCCAGCCGTTCAACATCCGCCCTTCGAGGAATAGGTTTGTGAACGCCCTTCAACCAGTTCTTAATGGCAGCAACGGCCTTTCTACCGCGAAGGCCTTTTCGTAATAACTGCTCCGCGAGACTCTCAGCAGTAAGCTGCCGTTCCTGACTAAGCTGACTCAATTTTCTGCTATCCAGCATATACAAACCTTACGGATTTTTAACACAGCCACAGACTTATTTCCTGCTGCCTGAATGGCCCTTAAACGTTCTTGTCGGCGAGAATTCGCCCAGCTTATGACCTACCATATCCTCGGTGACAAAAACTTTATGAAATATCTTACCGTTGTGAACACTAAAAGTGTGCCCGACAAATTCCGGAACAATAGTACATCGTCTTGCCCAGGTTTTTATAGGTTCCCGGCTGCCCTGCTCATTTTGCCTTCTTACCTTTGCAAACAACTTCTCGTCTACAAATGGCCCTTTTTTCAGCGACCTTCCCATTAAAAACCTCTCTGCGATAAATATAATTGCTGCCCCGGACCCATATAATCACTTGGCGCTGGCCCGGCTTTTGCGCCTACGAATTATTCGTTTATTACTTGTTTTACGCCGATTTCGCGTCTTACCTCCTTTTGCCAGCACTCCGGTTGGTGAACATGGGTGTCTGCCTCCGTTTGCTCGGCCTTCACCTCCGCCCATCGGATGCGCCACCGGGTTCATTGCTTTACCTCTAACATGAGGTCGACGGCCCATATGCCGTTTGCGCCCTGCCTTGCCAATGCTTATATTTTGGAAGTCAGGATTGCTCAACTGGCCAACCGTAGCTCGACACTCCTTTCGCACCATTCGCATCTCGCCGCTCGGTAGTATCAGCGTCACCCAATCACCCTCTTTTGCCATAATCCTCGCTGTACCGCCGGCACTCCTGACCAGCTTACCTCCTGCCCCCGCCGTCATTTCAATATTATGCACCTCAACACCTGATGGAACAGCCTGCAACGGCATCGCATTACCCGGCTTCGGCTCAACTCCCGCTCCACTCTCCACAACGTCTCCTACTTTTACACCCAGCGGCGTTAAAATGTAACGCTTCTCGCCATCGGCATAATGAAGCAGCGATATAAAACAGTTGCGGTTCGGATCGTATTCAATCGTTGCGACCTTGGCCGGTACTCCGTCCTTATTCCTTTTAAAATCTATTATGCGATATATCTTTCTACTCCCGCCGCCCCGAAATCGGCTCGTCGTAACGCCCTGATTATTTCGCCCGCCGCTCTTCTTAATTCGTACACACAACGCCTTGTTGGGTCTGCTTGTTGTAAGCTCTTTATAATCATTGACTGAACTTTTTCGCCGGCCGGGTGTCGTCGGTTTGTAAAGTCTAATTCCCATATCTGACCGCCTTTTTTGCTAAATAGACTAAAATAAATCTATATGATACTCTTCTTCCAGAACCACTACGGCTTTCTTCCAGCGGGAAGTCCAACCTATAGTTCTGCCTCTGCGACGAGATTTACTTTTTTGGTTTGCCGTTCTGACTTCCCGGACTTTGACATTATACAGTCTCTCTATCGCATTCCTTATCTGCTCTTTGTTCGCCGCCGGATTGACTTCAAATGCGTAAGCACTCCGGTTGTTGGCAAAATGTACCGACTGCTCAGTAATCAAAGGCCGAACTACAACATTAAAATCTTCCATTACTGTACCTGTCCGTAATAATAAAAAAAAACAGGTCAAAAACAAAAACCTGACAATGTTATTCGTTTCTGACCTGTTTTGAGTTATTGTTCTGTTTACCTGACAGTTTTATAAATGCTTCTTTTGTGAAGAGCATCTTCTGCCGTCTACATATATCTCCTGCATTCAAATCCGCAATGCTCATCACATCGACTCTTGGTACGTTCCGGGCCGATTTGTAAAGATTATCGTCCAGTCTATCCACCGCCACCAGGCAGCCTCGGTCAATCTTGAGATTCCCAAGCAGGCTGACAAAATCCTTCGTCCTGGGCCTTTCGAAGTCCAGCTCATCAACCACCACAATGTTATTGGACAGCAGCTTGACCAATATCGCCGAGTCTCTTGCAAGCCTTTTCTGTTTCCTGGGCATTCTTTGTGAAAAATCTCTCAGCTTTTTCGCGAATGTAACGCCGCCGCCCTTGCGAATATTGGACCGTACCGTCCCCATACGCGCATAGCCGGTCCCCTTCTGCCGATAAATCTTCCTTGTTGACCCGGTCACCATACCTCTACTCTTCGTTGCGGCCGTTCCTATACGTTTGTTATTATGATACATAACGATAGCCTGCTTTAGTAGCGGATATCTCACCTTTGTTCCAAAAACCACTTCATCCACCTCTAACGTTTCGACCTCACGTCCTTCTCGGTTATATACGGGTAAATCAATCATATTCTATAAAAACCTCAGCCTAATCGGTTTTCCCGACCGCTGTAAAATTACTGCTTCTTGGAGCTGCGAACTAATACATATCCTCCCGATGGACCTGCAACAGCACCTTTAACTATAAGCAAATCTCTTTTCTCATCTATCGATACAAGGCTATGATTACGAGTAGTTACTGTTCTGTGCCCCATATGCCCGGCCATCTTTTTCCCTTTTTTCACGCTCCCACCATGACCGGCATCACTTGCAAAACTCGAAATCGACCCCGGTGCCCTGTGCTTCCTTTCCGTACCATGTGAAGCCGGAAAGCCTTTAAAGCCATGTCGTTTCATTACACCTGCGAAACCCTTGCCTTTACTCACACCTGTAACGTCTACATATTTCACATCTGAGAAAGCCGAAACAGTGATTTCTTGTCCCTGTTTGTAGTCTGATTCGGTCTTTTCCGGCAGTCGCATTTCTTTAACATACTTCTTCGGGTTTGTATCGGCTTTAGCTGAATGTCCAACTGCCGGCTTTTTCCTACGGGATGCTTTCACGTCCTCGTAGCCTAATTGCACAGCGCAATATCCGTCGTCCTCAGTCGTCTTAACCTGCAAAACAGTACAGGGACCGAGCTGAATTACGGTTACCGGCATTATACGTCCCGTCTCGTCGTAAAGCCGTGTCATTCCAACTTTTTTACCCAGCAACATTACCATTTCACTTTATCGTTTCTTTTCACAGCCTATTGTCAAAATTGCCTTCCCCGGACAGCTATTACGCCTTGATCTTCACATAAACGCCCGCAGGAACCACGAGACGATTAAGTGCTTCGACTGTCCGGGCATTGGCCTCATAAATATCTATCAGTCGCTTATGTGTTCGCATTTCGAACTGTTCACGCGATTTCTTATCTATATGCGGGCTCCGCAGAACAGTATAACGTTCTATTCGCGTTGGTAGTGGAACAGGTCCACGTACTCGTGCATTTGTCCTCCGGGCATGGTCGACAATTTCCTTTGCAGAGGCGTCAAGTGCCCTGTGGTCGTATGATTCCATTCGTATCCTGATTCTTTCGCTTTCCTGCGCCACTTAACTCTCCCGAGTTTTTATAATCTCAGCTAAAATACCGCCTTAAGCAAAAAACTTAGTGTAACAATATACGCTTTTCTCCACCGTAATTCGTAACTCTACAAAACACAACGCCACTAATCACAGTTTGTAAAAAGCAATTCAAAAAAATTGGCAGGAAAGGCTTAGATACGCCTTCCTTAAGAATTCACTACCCCAAAGTCGGGGTTAGGCATCCAATGCCGTTTTGAAAGAAAAATAATAATTTTCAGGCACACAGCTTATTCGCTGTGACAATTTTCATTAATACATCCTTGCAACACTAACTAAAAAGCCAGATTTTTCCTTTTACACACTGACCACAAACGGAACCACAATCAGCCATACCCAGAAATACAGGCCCCAAATAATATCAATCAAAAAAGGCAATACTCTCCCATCGCCTCACTCCAATGGGGGCGAAGCCATCCTTAACATAAACTTGTTTTGGCTGAAATTTTCAATTTATAACACGCCTATGCCAAATCGTCAACAATATGTCCATAAAAAAAAATTTCTATCGGCAAAAAAATCGTCCGTGCATCTTCGATACCTATTATGGATGTATAAACTCCTTAATTCAAATAAAACACTCAACAGTGGGTATTAATAGTATCCTGAAACAATTTTCTTACTAATTTGCTCCGGAACCCGCTCGTATGTCAGGGGTTCCATAACAAAGTTTCCACGTCCAGCTGTGGCGCTACGTACCTCGCTCGAGTAGCCAAACATACTGGACAAGGGCACTTTAGCGTCGATTATCCGCATTTTTCCATGCATCCGTGTTCCAATTATTACCCCTCTTTTCGCTATCAAACCACCCTGAACAGAGCCAAAATTAGCTTCAGGGACGACTATCTGCACCAGCATAATGGGCTCAAGCAGCACTGGACCTGCTTTCTCCATAGCATTGTTTATTGCACGCATCGCGGCCTGCTCAAAAGCCAACTCTGATGAATCAACCGAATGATACGACCCGTCAATTAACGTAACCTTAACTCCTACAACGGGATAACTCGCCAGCACACCACAGGCAAGAGCGTCTCTAACGCCTCGCTCCACTGCATGTATGTACTCCCGAGGCACAGAAGAGCCTGATGAATGATTTTCAAACTCAATTTCCCTGACATAGCAGCCCTCCGTATCAAACAGCGGCTCTAAACTCAATACAACGTGTCCATATTGCCCCCGGCCACCGGTTTGACGGACAAATTTGCCCTCCTCCTGTACCGTTTGAGTAATCGCCTCTTTGTAAGCAACCCTCGGCCTGCTTATCCTCACATTGACTTTCATATCCTTTGTCAACTTGTGCTGTAGTATTTCCAGGTGCAGTTCACCCATTCCGCTGATTATTGTCTGGCCGGTCTCAGGGTCAACCTTGCAGGCAAAAGTCGGGTCTTCCCGTCTTAAAACTGCCAGCGCCTCTGCTAATCTTGGACGCTCCTGGGACGTGCGAGGCTCTATCGACATATTCATCACCGCCTCCGGAAATGTAATACTTTCCAGGACAACCGGTGCTTTCGAATCGCATATCGTATCCCCTGTCAACGTGCCTTTCAGACCAACAACCGCTACAATATCACCGGCTGAAGCCGAGTCCAAAAGCTTACGGGAATTGGCGTGCATTTCAAATATACGCGTAACATTTTCCTTGATATTTCTATTGGCATTTAGCACCCTCGAGCCCGATTTAAGCCTGCCCTGATAAATCCGCAGAAAATTCAAATCCCCATGCTGGTCACTTGTAATCTTGAAGGCTATCGCAACCAATGTCTTCTTAGGGTCACACTTCACGGAAACTTCAGTCTTCTTTTTGTCGGGCTTATGACCCTTTATGACCGGCCTGTCCAGAGGTGAGGGAAGATAGTCAACCACCCCGTCCAGCAGTCTTTGCAAGCCGATGTACCGAAGCGCAGAACCACAAAACACCGGATTAACACGAGCCGTCAGCACCGCTGTTCTAATCACACTTCGCAGCTTATCTGTACTAACCGGTCTGTTGTGAACGAACATATCCATAAGTTCTCCATCCTCCTCGGCTACTGTCTCAATCATTTTACTCTGCCACATTGCTGCCTTGTCCGCCAGTTCAGCCGGTATCTGGGTTTCTACAAAACTCGCGCCCAACTTTTCTTTTTGATAGAAAACGGCTCGCATATCGATAAGGTCAATTATTCCTCGAAAGTCTTTTTCCGCCCCTATCGGAAGCTGAACCAGCACCGGATTGGCCACCAGTCTGTCATGAATACTTTCAACAGTCATCTCAAAATCCGCCCCGACTTTGTCCATCTTGTTCACAAAGCATAGACACGGCAACCCGTACTTCCGGCCCTGCCGCCATACTGTTTCGGTCTGAGCCTGCACGCCCTCGCTGGCATCCAGGACGGCAACTGCTCCATCCAAGACACGCAGTGACCTTTCAACTTCTGCAGTGAAATCCACGTGCCCGGGAGTATCTATCAGATTTATATTGAACCGGCGCCAGGGACAACTTGTCGCCGCTGAAGTTATCGTAATACCCCTTTGCTGCTCCTCTTCCAGATAGTCCATCACTGCAGTCCCATGGTGCACTTCGCCCATCTTGTATATTTTGCCGGTATAATAAAGAGTGCGCTCGGTTATGGTTGTTTTGCCGGCATCAATATGTGCCATTATTCCTATATTGCGGATTTTGTTAAGCTCACTCGACATCAAACCAGCCTTCTATACTTTTACCTGCTGCCAAAAACCGGACCGCAGACCAAAAGTAAAAAAAATAATGATAAAAAAACTGCCGCGATATTCTGCAAACTTCTCGCGGCAGTTTTATTTTTCCACTTATTACCAGGCAAAATGAGCAAATGCCTTATTCGCCTCGGCCATCCTGTGTATATTTTCACGGGTTGTCATTGCGCTGCCCTGTCCATTGTAAGCGTCAATCAACTCCGAAGCTAATCTTTGGGACATCGGCTTGCCCTTCTTGGCTCGCGCAGCCTGAATTATCCATCGTATGGCCAGTGATTGGCGCCTCTTCGATGTCACTTGCGTGGGTACCTGATAACTTGCTCCCCCTATGCGTCTGCTGCGGACTTCTATCATCGGCCTGACGTTATTAACCGCCTTTTCGAAAATCGCCAGCGGTGGTTCATTCTTGATAGCCTTGAACGTTATCTGCATAGCGTCATAGAATACCCGCTGCGCAACGCTTTTCTTGCCACCCAACATCAGATTGTTAATAAACTTAGATACCAGCTTGCTGCCATAGACCGCGTCCGGTTTCAACTGTTCACTCGAGACGGTAAACTTCTTCGCCATTATTAACTCCTCAAGACTGCGCAGGAAGAAATGTTTCATTTTGGCGTTTTCGCGCCATATTTACTCCTGCCTTGCCTGCGATTGGCGACTCCCGCACAGTCGTTTACACCGCGTATAATGTGATACCTCACACCCGGCAGGTCCCTGACCCTGCCGCCCCGAATCAGCACCATACTATGTTCCTGCAAATTATGGTCGATGCCCGGAATATAGGCAGTAACCTCTTTGCCATTTGTCAACCGTACACGGGCAATTTTCCGCAACGCAGAATTTGGCTTCTTCGGTGTTTGGATACGCACTATCAGGCAAACACCCCGTTTCTGAGGCGAACCGCTTATATCCGATTTGCCCTGTTTCCTTTTCGTCTTAGCCCGCGGTTTTCTAACCAACTGATTTATTGTCGGCATAATCTAACCATCCGAATCCTATGAAATCCCCAATGCTTCTTTTACAGCCGCTTCCGCCTTGGCCTCGGCCTCCTTGGCCTCTTTCAACTCTTCCAGTTGTTTCGGCAGAGGCGGTTCAGCCAAATGTCTAATCCGCATCTCAAGATGTGGCTTAAATGCAGTTCCCGCCGGTATCAGGTGCCCTAAAATAACATTTTCTTTTAAGCCAAGTAACTGGTCAGTTTTACCTGCCAGTGACGCTCCTGTCAAGACTTTGGTTGTCTCCTGGAAACTGGCCGCCGATATGAAGCTATCTGATTGCAGCGAGGCCTTTGTTATCCCCAGCAGCAGTGTCTTTGCAGTGGCTGGTCGTGGTTTCTTGCCCTTTGCCGGTGCACCTCCGAGTATTCCAACTTTTTCGTTAAGCTCTTCAAGCTCTTCCTTGATGATAATTTGACCCATTTCTATGTCCTTTACCTCTCCGGGCTCGGTAATCTTTAAGCTCTTTGCCAGTTGGTCGTTAGTCTGACGGAATGCAAACTTATCAACCACCTCCCCGGGAAGGAATGGGCTGTCGCCAACAGATTCAATTTCAACCTTGCGCATCATCTGGGCCGTAATAATCTCGATATGCTTATCATTGATATTCACATTCTGCGAACGGTATACGTACTGAATCTCGGTAAGCAGATAGTTTTGCAGGGCCTCCTCCCCTTTAATTCTCAGAATATCGTGCGGCACTAAAGGTCCGTCCGTCAGGGCATCCCCTGCCTCAGACATATCCCCGGTGTGTACATTAAGGTGTCTGTCTCGCGGCACGTGGTGTTCCTTTTCCATCCCGCTCTCACTCCGGATGGTAATCGTCATCTTCCCGCGTCGCTTATCACTTTTAAGCTCGACTCGCCCGCTTATCTCCGCCATTGCCGCTGGTTCCTTC
The DNA here is from genome assembly GCA_964444665.1 of uncultured Pirellulales bacterium. Taxonomy (GTDB): domain Bacteria; phylum Planctomycetota; class Phycisphaerae; order Sedimentisphaerales; family CAYZTY01; genus CAYZTY01. The sequence continues at coordinate 41,301 of CAYUIE010000015.1, read as the reverse complement.
GGCTTGCGAGCCTCAAATATCTCGGTAACTCGGGGCAGGCCGCCGGTAATATCCTGGGTTCCTGTAGTGGCCCTCGGCTGGCGGGCAAGTAACTGGCCGGCCTGAACCTCTTGACCCTCATCCACCTCGATGCGTGCTTTTGCAGGCAGATAATGAACATCCAGTATCTTGCCGTCTTTATCCTCGATAATAATCTGAGGATGTTTGTCGCCCTTATGCTCAATCACAACAGGCCTGCCGACATGCCCCAGCCGCTCTTCCTCAACATGTGTTGTTTCACCTTCAACAATATCCATAAATCGAATTATGCCGGATACTTCGGCAAGAATCGGCGTCCGGTGCGGGTCCCACATGAATAATCGCGTCCCGGCCTTAACGGCTTGCTGGTCCTTCACAATAATAATCGCACCATAAGGAACCTTGAATCTTTCAAGCTCCCTGTCTTTCTCATCTACCAGCGTCATCTCTCCATTACGCTTCAACGCAATTTCCTGCTCGCTGCCGGAAAGGTCCTTCACTGAAACCACATTCAAGTCCTTATATTGGACCTTACCATCTTGTGGAGCCTTCTGCTCGCGTTCAAGAATAGCGCGGGATGCAACTCCCCCGGTATGGAAGGTGCGCATAGTCAACTGTGTGCCCGGCTCTCCAATCGACTGAGCAGCTACGATGCCCACAGCCAGCCCTTCTTCGACCAACCGGCCTGTGCTCATATCCCATCCGTAGCACTTTGCACAAATACCCAGGGGGCTGTCGCAGGTCAATGGGCTTCTGACTCTGATAGCATCAAGGCCTAATGCTTCAATCTTTTGTGCCGCTTCGGGAGTTATAACCTCGTTCTCACGAACTACCATCTCGTCGGTAATTGGATTGCGAATATTATCCCTGGCCGTTCTGCCTATAATTAACTGGCTCAAAGGCACATCAACCTGCTCACCTTTGTAAACAGTGCTTTTCGTAATCCCCTGCAACGTGCCGCAGTCAATCTCGGTAACTATCACATTCTGCGCCACATCCGCCAGCTTACGCGTCAGATAACCTGAGTCTGCGGTCTTCAAGGCGGTATCCGCCAGACCTTTACGCGCCCCGTGAGTTGAGCTAAAGTACTCCAGAACGCTCAATCCTTCCCTGAAGTTTGCCTTGATAGGGGTCTCAATTATCTCGCCGCTGGGCTTTGCCATCAACGCTCGCATACCGGCCAATTGTTGTATCTGGTCAACGCTTCCACGTGCTCCGGAATCACTCATCAGGTAAATGGGATTCAAATAAGGCTTACCGTCACGTGTATCTTCTTTAAGCTCACGCATCATCTCGGTTGCAACCGCCACACGGGCATGTGTCCAGGCATCTATAATCTGGTTATATCTCTCGCCTTCGGTCAAAATACCACTCTGGTAGTTTTTCTGGATTTTATCGACTTTCTTCTGGGTCTCGTTAATAATAGATTGCTTCTTGGTCGGCACCTTCAAATCCGTTAATCCAAAACTAATGCCGGCAAGGGTGGCGCTCTTAAAGCCAATGTCCTTTATTCTATCAAGCAAATCGATAGTCTCACAGCTGCCCATTATCTTGTAGCAATCGCTAATGACTCCACTGAGCCGTTTTTGGGTCATACTCTGATTGTAAAATGGCATCTCCTCGGACAGAATATCGTTAAATAAACATCGGCCTACTGTGGTTTCAATGATACCACCTCGCTGCTTGCCGCTGTCGCTGACAATATCCTTGTTTTCATCAATTCGCACCTTAATTTTAGCGTGAATACTCACTTTGCCGGTATCGTAAGCCATTATCGCCTCAAACGTGTCCCTGAAAGCCATCCCTTGGCCCTTTTCACCCTCCATTAGATATGTAGTATAGTAATTACCCAGTACAATATCCTGGGAAGGCCCAACTATGGGAGTGCCATTTGCCGGCGAGAAAATACTGTTCGTCGAAAGCATCAATACGTAAGCTTCTACCTGGGCTTCGATGCTCAGTGGAAGGTGAACCGCCATCTGGTCGCCGTCGAAGTCGGCATTGAAGCCTCTGCAAACTAAGGGATGAATCATAATGGCATTGCCTTCGACAAGCACCGGCTCAAAGGCCTGAATACCCATACGGTGCAGTGTCGGCGCCCGGTTCAGAAGCACGGGATGCTGATGAATTACCTCTTCAAGAATATCCCAAACGTGCTCATCCCTTCGTTCGAGCATCCTCTTGGCGCTTTTAATGGTATCGGCAAGCCCACGCTCCTTCAGCTCTCGAATGATGAAAGGCTGATAGAGCTCTAAAGCTATTTTCTTCGGCAATCCACACTGATAAAGCTTCAAATGCGGACCAATAACTATGACCGAACGAGCCGAGTAGTCGACCCGTTTGCCCAGAAGATTCTCACGGAATCGACCCTGTTTGCCCTTGATCATATCCGTCAAGCTCTTCAATGGTCGATTGTTGCTGCCCAACACGGGCCGGCGACACCGGCTGTTATCGAGAAGAGCATCCACAGCCTGCTGCAGCATTCTCTTCTCATTGCGCACTATTACCTCGGGCGCATTCAAATCGATAAGCTTCTTAAGTCGGTTGTTACGGTTTATTATGCGCCGGTAAAGGTCGTTAAGGTCACTTGTCGCGAAATTACCACTCTCGAGCAAAACCAACGGACGAAGGTCCGGCGGGATAACCGGTATGACGTCCATGACCATCCATTCAGGTTTGTTAACGCTGTTGCTAATCATATCCACAACCTTCAGCCTTTTGGTAAGGTCCTTTATTTTCTGTTTACTATGCGTCTTGGTTATGGACTCACGTAACTCCGCCCTCAAAACATCCAGGTCAAGTCCTTTGAGAAGTTCCTTGACCGCCTCGGCCCCCATCAACGCCTTGAATGAGCCGCCGTATTTGTGCATTGCTTCCCGGTATTCTTCTTCTGTAAGAAGCTGCTTGAGTTTCAACGGGCTCTGCCCGACATCAACAACCAAATAATCCTGAAAATAAATTACCTTTTCCAGGTCCGATGTCTTCATCGCCAAAAGCGTACCCAACCGGCTGGGCATCGACTTGAAAAACCATATATGAACAACAGGTGCAGCAAGATTAATATGACCCATCCTTTTTCGACGAACTCGGCTATGTGTAACCTTCACCGCGCAGCGGTCACAAATAATCCCCTTGAATTTTGTGCCTTTATATTTGCCGCACGCACATTCCCAGTCTCGTTCGGGCCCAAAAATACGTTCACAAAAAAGCCCGTCTTTCTCAGGCCGATACGTCCGGTAATTAATAGTCTCAGGTTTGCGAACCTCTCCGAACGACCAGCTGCGAATGTCGTTCGGGCCGGACAGCGTAATCCTTACGGAGCCGTAATCGTTTATACGATCGTAAACCGATTCCACCATTTTCAGGAACCTCTAATTCTATTTAATCCCGATTGATCGGGAAAATTTTATATAACCGAAGAGCCAAGTCGCTTCTTCTCAAGTTGTATATTCAGCCCTAATCCGCGTATCTCGTTACACAGCACATCAAAGGAAATGGGGGTGCCGGCCTCCAGTGTATTTTTGCCCTTCACCATTGACTCATAAATCTTGGTCCGGCCCTCAACGTCGTCACTTTTAACTGTCAGCATCTCCTGCAGTGTATAAGCCGCACCATATCCTTCAAGTGCCCATACTTCCATCTCACCAAATCTCTGACCGCCCGTCCGCGCCTTGCCGCCCAATGGCTGCTGCGTAATCAGACTGTAAGGCCCCGTGGCCCTGGCGTGTATCTTGTCGTCGACAAGATGATGCAATTTCATCATATAAATGTAGCCGATAGTAGCATCCTGACCGAAGGGCTCACCGGTTCTGCCGTCATAAAGCCTTGCCTTCAAACTCGACGGTATCGATACAAACAACTCATCTGCAGGCGGCGACTTCTCTGTCTGCTCAAGTTCGGTTTTACGCGTCTTTGTTTTTTCATCCGCCTCTTTCATAAGCTCCTGAAGCTCCTGTTCAGTTGCTCCATCGAAAACCGGCGTAACGGCCCGGAATCCCAATACCTTTGCAACCCATCCAAGATGCGTCTCCAGAATCTGTCCCACATTCATTCGACTCGGCACACCGAGTGGGTTCAGTAATATATCCAAACTCGTACCGTCCTCCAAAAACGGCATATCTTCTTCCGGCATAATTCGCGCAATTACTCCCTTATTGCCGTGCCGGCCCGCCATCTTATCACCTATTGCCAATGTCCTCTTCGTGGCTATATAAATTTTCACCATCTCCAGGACACCGCTCGGAAGCTCATCACCTCGCTTCATTCGGTCGATTTTACGTTTCTTCTCCTCCTGCAGCTCAACCAGCTGCGGCCATAGCTCGTCCAACATCTTTTGAACTTGCTGCTTTTCGGCAGCGGGCTTGACCCACGTAATTTCGAAGTGCTCTATCTGCTCATAAATCACCTCGTCATCGTCACTGACACCTACACGCTGACGAGTGGATGGGTCCACTATATTCACATCATACTTTTCATGAACAATACGTATCATTTGCCTGAAATACGTACACTCTTTGGCCTTCATCTGAGCCTCATAATTTTTCAGCTCAGCCCTTTGCGCCTTAAGCTGTTCCTCACTGCCGACACCGCGCCGTGCAAAATGCTTAGTCTCTATCACAACTCCTTCATAGCCGGTTGGCACCTCGAGCGAATCATTTTTCACATCTTCGCCGGCTCTGCCGAATATCGCGTGAAGAAGCTTCTCCTCCGGAGTAAGTTCCGTCTTGCTCTTTGGTGAGACCTTTCCTACAAGAATATCTGCGGGATATACACGTGTACCTTCCCGAATTATCCCGTCGGCATCGAGGTTACGAAGCGCTTTTTCACCGACGTTTGGAATGTCTCTGGTAAACTCTTCCCGACCAAGCTTTGTTTCCCTGACCTCAACTGTAAATTCATCTATATGAATACTCGTGAAAACGTCGCCTTTGACGAGTTTCTCACTGACGATTATAGCATCCTCGAAGTTGTAGCCGTCGAAAGGCACAAAGGCAGCCAGGACATTCTTGCCGAGAGCCAGCTCGCCATAGTCAGTCCCTCCGCCATCGGCTATTATCTGGCCTTTCTTGACCTTTTCGCCGAGCTTCACTACCGGGCGCTGATTAAGACAAGTTCTCTCATTCAACCCGACATACTTCGCAAGCTCATATTCGTCTGTGCCATTAACAACTATCTTACCTGCATCCGCTTCCGTAACCGTGCCCTCATTTCTCGCCCGCACCACCATACTCGAGTTTCTCGCAACATGCGTCTCCATCCCCGTACTGACAAGGGGAGACTCGGCCGTTAAAAGTGGCACGGCCTGACGTTGCATATTCGAGCCCATCAACGCCCGATTCGCATCGTCATGTTCCAGGAACGGTATCAAAGCTGCAGAGACACCAACAATCTGTTTCGGCGATATATCTATATAGTCGATATCTGTACTGTCTACCTGAGCCAGGTCTCCTCTCCTTCGTCCTAAGACCATACCCTCAGGTATCTTCTTTCCCTTCTCCTTAACAACACCTGGAGGAGCGAACACGACCTGCATCTCTTCGTCCGCACGCAGATATACAATCTCGCCGGTAACCTTATCCTTCTCTACTTTCTGATACGGCGTAATCAAAAAACCGTACTCATCAATCATCGCGAATATTCCAAGCGATGCTATCAGCCCGATATTGGTACCCTCCGGCGTCTCTATCGGACAAATACGCCCATAGTGGCTGATATGAACGTCGCGAACTTCAAAACCGGCTCGCTTCCTGTTCAAACCACCGGGACCAAGAGCACTGAGACGTCTCTCGTGAGTAAGTTGACTCAATGCATTCGTCTGGTCAACAACCTGACTCAGCTCACCTCTGCCAAAGAAATAATCAATACTGCTTGAAACGCTCTTGGAATTGACCAGGTCGGCTACGCGAATCACATTCTCAGGCTCTTTCATACTCGAATTCATACTCATCCGTTCCTGAACAGTACGGCGAAGTTTTAATAGCCCCTTGCGAATCTCATCGGCAGCCAACTCTTCTATTGTTCTAAGTCTCCTGTTACCTAAATGGTCTATATCATCGATCTCCCCCTGATTATTCCGCAATCCAAATATATATTTCATACTATTGAGAAAATCTTCCGGCCGAAGCGTCATCTCACCTTCTTGTACGTTTTGATTAAACTTGCGATTCAGCCTGAATCTGCCGACTTTACCCAGCCTGTAACGGTTGGAATCGTAAAACTTTTCGGTAAAGAAATTAGTTGCTTTGTCTATTTGTGGAGGATTACCGGGCCTGAGGCGAGAATAAATCTTTAACAAGGCCTTCTTGTGGTTTGGGCAGTCGTCTTCTACCAGAGTGTTAATAATCAGCATATCGTTCAAATCATCGATAATCTCGACCTCTTTGATTTTACTCTGTCGGACGCGCTGTAGTCGGTCGCCAATCTGCGTGCCGGCCTCTACTATCACCTCACCACTCTTCTCATCAACTACGGGTTTAGCTGCCCACATCGATGCATTCAACCTTGAACCCGAAAGCACTTTTGTCGAATGGAAAAGTCGAATGATTTGTTCTGTTGTACCGTACTCCTCGGTCATCGCACGCAAAAAAGTCGTTGCTGGTATCTTGCTTGACTGGTCGATTCTGACTACCATCACGTCCTTGCGCGATACACTTATCTCTATCCAGCTGCCTCGCTCCGGTATTATTCGCCCGCCGTGCAAAACACGGTCGCCCTCCTTGCTTTCGATAAGGAAATCGACGCCCGGACTTCTGTGAAGCTGACTGACTATCACCCGCTCGGCACCATTGATAATAAACTCGCCGCCACCTACCATAACCGGTATCTCGCCAAGAAATACCGTCTGCTCGGCAATCTCCTCCCCGCCCTGCCGGTGCAGTCGACAACAAATCTTCAGTGGATATCCGTAAGTCAGACGCAGGTCTCTACATTCCTGAAGGCTGTAACGAGGTCTGTCCAATTCATAATAAATATAATCAAGATGCATCGTCTTGTCGTAGCTCTCTATCGGGAACACCTCCTGAAAAAGCGCCTCAAGACCCATGTTCTTTCTCTTATTTGGCTCAAGATGTTCCTGCAAAAAACTGCGATAACTGTCACGTTGGATTAGTATCAAGTCCGGGATCTTGATAGCATCGCCTATTTTGCTGAAATTCCGCACCGCTTGAGAACTCATTAAATAGTCTCCACATTAAAAGTCCCGCAACTCGGGCAAACCTCATAAACAAAAAACACTCCCTCACTTACGCACAGTCAGACTGCACATCGACCACTCGTAAATTCGAGATATTGAACTCAACTACCGTTTTATTTAACCTCCACCGTCGCACCGGCCTCCTGCAATTTCTTTTGTGCTTCCTCGGCCTCCGCCTTGCTCACACCTTCTTTAACCGGCTTGGGTGCGCCTTCTACAAGGTCTTTGGCCTCCTTGAGACCCAAGCTCGTCAAGGCACGTACTTCCTTGATAACCTGAATCTTCTTCTCACCAAATTCCTTCAGAACCACGTCAAAAGTGGTCTTTTCCTCTGCCGCCTCTTCCGCAGCACCGCCGACCGGTACTGCGCCCGCAACCATCACTGCTCCGCCCGCTGCAGGCTCGATACCGTGCTCTTCTTTCAGATAATCACCAAGCTCCTTGGCTTCCATTAGAGTCAAACCCATAATCTTGTCGCCAAGTTCCTTAATCTTTTTACCCCAGCTCTTGTCTTCTTTGGCCTCAGCCGCTTTTTCCTTTGTCATTTTGAAAAACTCCTATCGCTTGAAAGCCTCTGTAGTAGCCGAAACTACTTCGTCCCGTTTAACCCGTAATCGGGGCAACCGCAAAGGCAATTCTATTATTAGTTTGTCGAAACCCGCCTCCTAATCAGCAAATTAAAACTCCTGCTCAAGTTTTCTCGAACAGCATCTCGCAGCTTATGCCGCTTGTTTCTCTTCTTTCTCGATAATGGTCTTTATGCAGCCGGCTATAATCTGTGAAGGACTTACTATTACTCTTGCCAGATTCAATCCGGGCGTATTTGCAAGAAATACAACCTCGCTTCTGAGTTGCGCCAGGTTCGGCATCTTCGAAAGTGCCCGGGCAGCTTCGGCATCCAGAACCCGCCCTTCGACATATGCACCCTTTACTTCGAGCTTCGGCAGCTTCTCACCCCACGAAGCGATTTCCTTTGAAACATCAACAACACTCTCGCCGCCGTAAACTACCGCACATGGGCCGCTAAACAGAACTCCCGCCGCTGCTATTCCGAGTTTCTCGAGAGTCCTTTTCATCAGCAAATTCCTCACAACTAAAAGCTTTATCGCCTTCTCCTTAAGCGCCCCTCGCATCTGGTTATTCTCAACACCTCTGATACCTCTTAATCCAACAACCACCAGGTTGTCAACATCTCTGAACTTATTCTCCAGCTCTTGTTGAATTAATTCCTTTACATTCTTACTCATTGCTCACCCGTTCGTAAATCTTATCTCGAAACAGCCGTTTAATAGTTCCTTATCTGCCGGCCCTTTGCGAGACAAAACGTTTCCAATTTACATACTTAACTGCACGCTTGGACTCATCGTCGCGGATATAAACACGTTTTTTATATAGGTGCCCTTTGCCGTTACCGGCCGGAGCCCCTTTATGTGCGCAATAAACGCTTCGATATTGCCAATTAGCTTCTCTGATTCAAAGCTTTGTTTACCTACAACGGCGTGCACATTACCGCCGGCATCGTTTCTAAATTCCACCTTTCCAGCGGCAAACTCCGCCACTGTCTTTGCTATATCTGTTGTTACTGTGCCATTTTTCGGAGATGGCATCTTGCCCTGAGGTCCCAGGGTACGGCCGAGCTTGCCGACTTTGCCCATTACTTTTGGCGAAGCGACAGCCACGTCGAAATCTGCCCATCCGCCCTGAATCTTTTCAATTAACTCATCGCAACCAGCCTCAATGGCCCCGGCCTGCCTGGCCCCTTCCACTTCAGAATCCTCACAGAAGGCAACCACCTTTTTTTGTTTCCCTATGCCATACGGCAGTGAAACCGACCCTCGAACCTGCTGGTCGGCTTGTTTCGGGTCTATACCCAATTGCAAAACACAATCAATGCTCTGGTCAAACTTGGCCGAAGCTACAGATTTGATTTGCCTGACGGCTTCCGCAAGCTCTACAGAATCTTTGACTAATGACTCGGCTTGCTTCTTATATTTTTTGCCTCTCTGGCCCATAATCAGTCCTGTTTATAAACCCACTTCCCTTCCAACTGCCCTCTACCTGTTCAATTCTCTATTTCTATCCCCATACTCCGGGCCGTTCCTTCGATTATCTTTTCGGCCTGGTCCATATCGTAAGCGTTAAGATCGTTGAATTTCCTCTCTGCTATCTTGCGTATCTGCTGCCTGTTCACTTTGCCAACCTTCTCTTTGTTCGGAACGCCGCTGCCCTTGGCAACTTGTGCAATATCCTTCAAAAGAACCGCCGCCGGTGGGCTCTTGACCTCGAAAGTAAAACTCTTATCACCGTGCACACTTATTACCACCGGCACAATCATCCCATTCAACTCTTTTGTTCTTTCATTAAACTGCGAGACAAATTGGCCGATATTAACTCCACGCTGTCCCAGCGCCGGCCCTATCGGCGGCGCAGGTGTTGCCTTTCCGCCGGGTGCCTGCAATTTAATTTGAAATGCTACCTTCTTAGCCATTTCTCAATCGCTTAAAAGTCTCTGTTTACAACTTCTCAATCTGCCAATACTCTATATCTAATGGCGTGCTTCGCCCGAATATCGTTACTATTACACGCACAATTCCCCGCTCGTTGTCTATCGAATCAACGGCGCCCTCGAAATTCTCAAAGGCTCCCTCCCGAATTTTAACCAAATCGCCTTTCGCGAAATCCACCTTGATACTGGGCGAATCATCAGGCTTCTCTACCTCGGAGAGCATCTTCGCCACATCCGTGTCTCGCATCGCGGTTGGCACTCCCTCTGTTCCTACAAAATCACCCACGCCCACCGTCTCTTTTATTACGAACCACGCCTTTTCGGGGATTCGCCCGTCCTCCTTCGGCTGCATTTCCATAAAGACATATCCAGGATAGAGCTTGCGCCTGTGAACCTTCTGCCTGCCGCTGCGTATACGCTTTATCTGCTCCGTTGGGACCATTATCCTGCCGATAACGTCCCCCAAATTCTCCATTATAACCTTCCTCTCGAGATTATCTCTGACCTGTTGTTCCTTATTCGATGCAACTCGAAGAACATACCATTGCATAATCAATACACAACCCGCCAAAATTTACTCTAACAGATGGATGGCCCTGAAAAAAAACTGAAAAAAAATATCGGTGAACATCAATAATAATGCTATACTTATAACAACCACAATTACAATAAAAGTCGATGCAGCTATCTCTTTCTTGCTCGACCAGCTTACTTTTTTCATCTCGCCTTCTGCTGCTATCATAAAGTTTGCTATCTTCGGCTTATTTACCATCAGAAAAACAAGAATCGCAAATACAACAAACAAACCCACAGGCACAAATGTCTGTATCCATATCCTTGTACTGGCAGCAGTGTCAAGACCGCCTAATTTCTCATAAAGACGCCAACAACCCACAGCTGCAATCACTCCACACCCCAGTGCTGTAAAAAGCCGTGTATAGTAACCTTGCCCTCTCTTATATACTTCGAATAACATTATGATTAAATACTCTTCACTTAAACCGTCTAACGTTTGAAGAACACCAATTCAAAACACACAGGCCAGGAGGGACTTGAACCCCCAACCTGCGGTTTTGGAGACCGCTGCTCTGCCAAATTGAGCTACTGGCCTGGATATTCATCTTATTTACGCCTGATTTTATGCACCGTTCGCTTACGCTCTTTCCTACAGAACTTCTTCAACTCCAGCTTTGGAGTCCCTTGAGAGACGTTTACTTCGGTGCGGTAGTTACGTTCCCGGCAACTGGTACATTCAAGCCAGACATATTCTCTTTTGCTGCCCTTTGCCATACCTGCCCTTTACTAACAAAACTCGGCCCCACTGTGGCCATACTAACCAACATCACCGAGTCGCCGTGAAAATCACGATATCCTCGTTTGTATAAATCGGTTTATTCAATGACCTTCGTTACTACGCCGGCGCCAACTGTTCGGCCGCCTTCACGAATCGCGAAACGGAGTCCCTCTTCCATCGCAATTGGGGATATAATCGAGACATCCATCGATATGTTATCGCCCGGCATACACATCTCTGCAGGCTTTCCTTCTCGGCTCTTAATCCCCTCGACTTTGCCTGTAACATCGGTCGTTCGGAAATAGAATTGAGGTCTGTAACCCGCAAAGAACGGTGTATGACGACCACCCTCCTCCTTGGCTAAAACATAGACCTCTGCTTCAAACTTGGTATGAGGAGTTATTGTGCCGGGGGCTGCGATTACCTGACCACGCTCCAGGTCTTTCTTCTCAACGCCGCGCAGCAGAATGCCGATATTGTCTCCCGCTCTGCCTTCGTCCAGCGTCTTGTTAAACATCTCAACCCCCGTTACAACCGTCTTGCGTGTCTCTTTCGCCAACCCCACTATCTCTATCTCACCACCAACCCGCACCACACCTCTATCTACTCTGCCGGTACCAACCGTTCCCCGCCCTTTAATGCTGAAAACATCTTCCACAGGCATAAGAAACGGCTTATCAATATCACGCTCCGGAACCGGGATGTAATCATCCACGGCATCCATAAGCTCGTCAATACTCTTGCAAATCTCATCGTCCTTGCCTTCGGACTCCATAGCCTTCAATGCTGAGCCTTTGATAATGGGAATCTCATCGCCTGGAAACTCATACTTCGAGAGTAATTCCCGCAGCTCAAGCTCCACCAGTTCCAAAAGTTCAGGATCATCCACCTGGTCGACCTTATTCAGGTAAACGACTATCTTCGGAACATTGACCTGACGAGCAAGCAGGATATGCTCCCGTGTCTGGGGCATCGGTCCGTCGCTGGCGGCTACGACCAGAATCGCTCCGTCCATTTGGGCCGCACCGGTTATCATATTCTTAACATAGTCGGCGTGACCCGGACAGTCAACATGGGCATAGTGACGCTTGTCGGTTTCGTACTCAACATGGGCAGTATTTATAGTAATACCGCGCTCTTTTTCTTCCGGCGCATTATCTATCTCTTCAAACCGCTTGATATTACCACTGCCCCGAGTTTGAGCCAGACGCATCATTATTGCAACGGTTAACGTCGTCTTACCATGGTCAATATGACCAATTGTGCCGATATTCACGTGTGGTTTTGTTCGCTCAAATACTGCCTTAGCCATCTGTTATTAACCTCCTATTACGGCGTTAGCACTAACTCTTTCCTTTTTTCCAGAAACACTAAGCCCTGTTATTATAGACACTCAGGCCATCCACAGTCATCCTTAATCCAACAATTAAGAAAATAGTATTTAACAAGAACTTACCGCGAACGACCCAAAGTAAATTCCTAACTCATCCAGGACTCACTACTTCGCACATCTTACCGAACTTATCGAGACCCGGCCAAATTACAACTTAGCTGCTGATGGGATTCGAACCCATGACCTCGTCCTTACCAAGGACGCGCTCTACCGACTGAGCTACAGCAGCAAAGCCAATATCTTTAATTAATCGCCAGAGACAGATAAAGCTGCAACAAAACAAATGATATATAAAAATTACTATCTATACTATAACTAAAGCGATTAGATTCTAACAATCCAACGAACATCGAAGAGAATAAGTGTAGGGATTCCCTCTATCGAAACACTCCAAAACAAACGCATTATGTTAAACTCTTGTTTGTAATAGTTCAAATACAAAAACAAAAAAAATTAAAAAATTTTCTTATACCTATCTAATCTATTATCTATCTAAAATCCAATAATATTATTCCCACAATGTCCTAATTTGAGAATTTCGACGCAAAAACCTCACACCTACTCATCAGGACCGGTGCTTTTTTACAAATAACACTTCACAGCCCTGAGATTATCAATTTGTCCCACATCTACTAAATAAAATTTTATAATAAAAGGACCCCGCAGGACATTAGTAACCTGCGGGGTACCTTATTATCTCAAGGGCCCGGTATATCCCTGACCCTCAACTAACTAAAAACTCCTCTGCAGCCATCACTTCATAGGCTAATTCACACATAATTCACTTTTACCTATTTAAGGCGGCCACTCACCACCCGGAACACAATCACCAGGCACATCTGTGACTATGAAGGAGTCTTTAAATATGTAGAAATCATCGATGTCAACATCGCCGTCTCTGTCAAAGTCAGCACATGGATTATAATTGATATCGCCATAGCTGGAGCCGAAAGCGTCTTTGAAGGGATAAAAATCATCGATGTCAACTTTCAGGTCATTGCCATAGCAGTCACCGTGACACTGCCCCGGCCAGGTCCAGCAAATCGGTCCTCCCCAGGTAAACAATATAAACGACATATCCTCGCTTTTTTCGGTCTGGTCATAAAGCTGGTACCACATACCGGGCAGACCCGAAACAGCGTTATCCATAAACATATGACTATGGTTCGTCCAGCCCCAATCATAGATGGGCTGACGACTTTCATAGACAGCAACGACACTTAACCAGTAGATACCATTAGGCTCGTCTTGTATGAACCACTTGTCTTCAGGTAATCTCACTGAATAACGGAAGACCGGCTCATTCGGCTCATTCGGCACATTCGGATCATTCGCATCACCATGCGGGTGCTTATCATAGCCGACAAGAACTTCTGTGTAGTTATTCGCATCATATTGCCACACCAGTTGATCCGGATGGCTGTATGATTGTGGGGCACAGGGATCGGCCGGCATATCGGTCCAGATACCCAAACGGAAGTAATCCGGACTAACTGGCAGCGTCATCCACGATGCTAAACACGGGTCTGCACATGCCTCGAAGCCGTAGCCAAGATACGAGCCCCACCACGCAATTGCTATCACAGGTGTATTTACCTCACAGCGCCAGTCATCGGCTACGATAATCTCTTCCTCGACTGCTGTCGTTGTGATTTCGAATGCCAAATCGATGCTGTTCCCATCAAATTGGTGCCCAAGCGGGTAACGCAGCTCGTTCCATATCTCACCCGAAGGTACAACATGCGGGTCACCCGGAAAGGTCATAACATCTGTCCATACAGCATCATCCTCGAAGTGCTCCAGCGAGGTCTTCCAGCCAAACGCCCCCGGCCAGGTACTTCTGAGCAAAAGTACATCCACCAGGTTTACGATGCCATCACCGTTTAGGTCAAACGTGTGATGCACCCCAAGCCAGTAGATGTTGCCTTCTTGCTGGACAAATGCATCAGCAGGTTCGATATCGAAATCGTACCGCCAAACCGTCCAGTCCATCCCGATTATCTGGTCAGGATTGGGGTCATAGAAAGATTCCTGAGCGGTTGCAAACACCATCTCAACGCTCGGTTGTATATACGCATCCCACACAACCGCGCCGGGTCTGCTATAGGGATAGTTCATATCAGGTGGAAGATTCTCATAGATAACCAAACTGAACCACGGCATATCATTCATATCCGGAAATTTCATATCCTCGTTATACGAGCCCCAGAGATGAATATCCGTGATAGGTCCCGTCATTTCGCACAGGAAATCGTCCGCAAGGAATTTCTCGTATACAGTTTGGGCGTTGGCGTCAACCGACAACGGACCGGCCAGGACGTCCATTCCCGTGTAGTCTAAGTCCGGATACTGATCGTACTTGGTTGAAGGCTCCTCGCCTTCAAAGGCCATAGAAACCTCATCCTCATAGTGAGGCCAGTCGCGAATGTCCGTAAACGGCTGCTCCCATTTAACCCAGTTCGGGTCGGTATCAAGTTCAAAGGCCACATCAAAGCTTTCGTCAAAGTAAGGGTCTTTAATCGGCTCGACAGTGCACGGGTCAATCGCAGAACCCACTGGCGGCTCGTACGGGACATTAAAGCGTACCGCGTCATCTTCCCAGCTCCACGGCCGTGTCTTCCAGCCCCACGGATGAATCGGCGGCTCACACGGGTCGGGATAAAGTGCCACAATACTCAGCCAGAATATGTCGTTGAGAGTCTCGTCGCGATACTTATCCTGCCAGAATATCTCATTAGGCTCCAAATCAACATAATACTGGTAGCAAACATCCTGAGGATAGTAACCATAGTAGTAATCCATACCCACCTGGGCAACCTGAACCCGTGATGTCGGCAATCTGAAAGAATGCAGCAAAACTTCCGGACTGCTATAGACATTAGCGCTTACCACCGCATCAACGATGGCATCCTCGATGCTCGGGCCACCTGACCCAACACTGCAGAAAAGCGTGCCGCCCGTCGCAGAGGTGATGTCATCCGCCTGCTGATGTTGTGGTGTTTGATTGAATAAGCCGCCATAAGGCAAATTTATTCCGCTGCTGCAATCGGTTGCGTTCAGGCCGAACACTATAATGCCCTGAGCAGTTAATGCGTTAATGGTCGCATTGAGCGTTTGGTAATAACCGAGCGGTGGATTTCCACTTGAGCCCGGCTCGTCGCCCAAGATGTGACCGTGCGCATCACCAGCCCAGATAATAATCTTATTGGCACCGGTTCGACCGTTAAAACCAAGGGGACCTGCGGGAGTAGTCCAGTTGCTCGATATGTTAACCATACCCGTCAGGTGACTTTCAGCCCAATCCGCGCCGCCCGCTGCGACCATACCGTTAATCGCAAACTGGACAAGAGCAGTATTAGACGTAAACGGTTGAATCAAATTCACACCGAAGGCCTGGTAGTTGCCGCCATCAGTGTAGTTCCTGTAGTCGGCAACGCTATACCTAATGTTCAAACCGGGCGCGGCGTTGTTGATGGCCGTAAGGACGCCGCCCAAGGCGGTCTTGAAATCATTAAGGTAACCGGACATACTTCCTGTGGTATCTGTAAGGAACAACACATCAGCCTTAGTTCCGGCACCGATTGTGTAGGTATTACTCCAAAAACCTATCCACCAGTCAGTCGGAAGATTTTCGGGTGGCGGTGGCTGTTCGGGATTTTCCCAATCGAAATGCGAACCCCACCAGTGAATCGAATCTATCGGCATCGGGCCTAAGCAGTAGAAATCATCCGCCACTATTTTCCAAGCCCCATTCGGGTCCTCGTAATCCTTGTTGTACGATATTTCGTCCCAGCCACAATACGTCGGCATTGGTGAATTCGGGTCAATTGGGATAGGCGGCTGAGACCACTTCAGATTCTTAATGTCCTTAGGTTGCCCCGGTGTTGATTTTTCCAGGGTTAGCAAGGCCCACCCAGTAGCCAGATGACTGCCGCCCCAAATGTCCCCGGGCCAATTACCATCTATCTGCTGAGTGTTTACAATAGCATCAGCAAATTCGCCGTACCAGTCGTTTGGGCTGCCGCCTACAAATATCGTGTTAATACCAGCGTACTCCAGCCCCTTCATAATACAATACATCGTCTGATATTCAGGGGTGCCGCCAAAAGCCGGATTGCCCCATCCCGGATCTCTTATCGGGTCGTTCCATGTTCGCTCGAGATAATCCACGGCATCCCGCACCCTCGCAAAAACTGAGGAATCACCGTAGAATGTCATCTCAAAAATCAGGTTGCCCGTCTTAAGGCAATTAACCCAATCGTTGGGGTCCATATAGCCGGAGCCTCCATCCATAGCGTCCCCATTAACGTCGTTTTGAATAAAATCTATCCATATGTTTAATTCACTCTTCACAAACGCCGGTATCGTGCAGCCAAATCCATAAACCGGCGACTCGGCATAGCCCAATCCGAGAACAGCGTAGCCTGAATTCGAATTGTCTGAAACTTCTTGTGTGTTTTCCTGATAAATCCAGCCACCGCGCGAGTTGCCGATGTCGTTCTGCCCGAAGGCAAGGTAATCAACCATATCCTCCAAAACCTGTTTGTAAGTCCAGCCATCCACCGCTGAGCCCGGATAATTAACAACCCTTGCAGGGGACCTGCTGGCAGCGATGGCCATCATCGCAATCCCCGTTTCATACGTTCGATGATGTCCGTCACTGGCTATGAACACACCGATGCCGTCACCATCGGTATCAGGATTGCCGGCCGGCTGCATTGAAATAGGAATGATGGTGGCAATGCTGAATATATAATTCAGGCCCGATTGTACATTCCCGGCATAAGAATAAGCAGGGTCAAACGGAGAAGTGTAACCTTGCTCAATCGCCCGGTCTTCGAGTTTTACAACGGCAAAGCCTGTGGTTCCGCCCCTGTTGCCCGTCATATCATCTTCCCAGAAGCCGCAGGGGTCCTGCTGAGGAATAAGCCAATTGATACCGTTCTGGATGGCCGTTTCAATCTGTACCGGCGTGGCCGCTATTGCCGGTATACCTCCAAACATCAACAGCACAGACAAATAAAATAATAGAGAACTACATCTTCCCTTTAAGTTTCTCGTCATTTTGCTTCCTCCTGAATATTACTACTTACTACACACATTATGCTAAGTAATACCTCACACTCGTCCCCCTAAACAATGCTCCACTTTAGTTCTCCTAAACAGTTCTCCTAAAAAAACAAAACTTTTCTCAAGCAAGAATATATCTAACACCCAGACCTCTCGGTCTGTGTAGATTACAATGTAGTCATTCGCAGGTTACAAATCCGCAAAGATAAAAATTAGCACGAAAAAAATGACCAACTCGGTCGGCTCTGTCCTCGATTTGAAAAAGTCCTTTTGTCCTAATAATCTACTTTACTGCACTGTTACTCCTTACAACAGTACAGAGATACTCACTGTTATCCTTTAGTTTTAAAGTTTGTTTAGTAATTACAATTTCATAAGGAATGCGAAGAAAAATTTGCGGTTAACTAAATCCTCCTCTCCCGTGATGATATTACAAAACATCATCTCATACGCAACAAACTTTCCTGTCCTTCTTTGTGCATCTTAAATTACTTATTCCGATAAAATATGCTATATCAGAAAAATTTACAAAGTCAAGTATCTTTTTCGGCAAAATATACAAAATCTAAATGTCCCAACTATGTTTTTGGGGCAGAATTCCCCGCTCATTTTTATGTGGCATATCACCCCATTCGAGAGCCTTATCTATAAATAATATAATCAACTTAACTTATGGATTACATACACCACAGCACCCCCAGACATTTAGATACGCTGCCAAATTCGTTAAAAAACCGATAGAATCCTTACCGCCCCACTTTGTTTGGCTCGTTAATGTCAACTAAGCTACCGTATTTCGCTTGCCATTGTTTCATCTCGGCAGTCCACATCGGCCTTTCCGGGTTGGTTTCTATACTCTCCAGGATCCCCAATAATGCTTTACGCTCGGCCGTGTCTACTTCCAGAAATCGGCTAATCTTCTGCATTACTACATCATCCGTTGTAAGGTCTTTCTCCAATAATCGATTGGCAACCAACTCTGCCACTGCCGTAAACCATCCTGCCCGCAATTCCACATCTACAATCAATGCCAATGCATTCTCCCGCTTAATTCCCTCTGCCTCAATAAGCAACATACCCAGATACTTGGCTGCTTTATCGAATTGTTCGGTCTGTCTGTAATGGTCGGCCATTTTCCACCGCAGGTCTTCAAGCATCACCTCGTTGTTCTCTGCCGACGCTTTTTGCTCCGCCATTTCCAGAAGGTAACCCATTTCTTCCGGTGACGGCACCAAACCTTTGCTCTCCTGTTGGGAAAACTTATTTATCAACTCATACAACACCTCAGCATCGCATCGTTTGAATATCTGACGCATTGCCTGCCAGGCCAGCGCACGCTGGCCATTAATGCTGAGTCTCTCGCAGAGCCAATCAAGCTGCTCATCACCTCCCACACTACCGGCCAATTCCATCAACGTCTTTTGAACTACAAGGTTCTCATCATTGATTAGTCCCTTTTGTTTATCCGTCAGGAATGCCAAAGCTCGTACCTTATCAATACTGATAAGTCCTGTAACTGCAGCTTCTTTCACTAATCCGGTCTGGCTTCTAAGGCCGGCCAGAAACACAGGCTCAAAAAGCTTCGCCGCATCGCTTCTATAGCCGCCGTCACTACAAAGCCGGGCCATCACATTGAGTAACTGGCCGCGTAAAGGTTCCGAAGCCCCCTCAAATCGTTCGGCAAGCAGACCGAAATACCTCACTATCCTTTCCTTCTCGACCCCTTCCTGCTGCAACATCTTACCCAGAACAATCGCACCGACTTCCGCCTTCCTGGCACCCGTCTCGCCGGCAGACGGCTTAGCCTGCGATAAATAGCCGGCCGCTAATTCGAGTGTCTCTATCCGCACACTTTGCGAAACTTGAATACCAGAGTTAGGTAAAAATGCGTAGTAGCACGCCTCACCAAGCGCCACCATTTGTTCTATTGCAACATCCTCCTCCACCTCGGCCTTAAGTTGTCTGAGCAGCTGCTCGGCCGAATTCAAATTGCCCATCAAGGCTAAAAGCTGCGCCGTTTTCAGTCGAACCCTTTCATCGCCGTCGCTAATCAGTCTAAGCAAACTGGGCCCAAAAACCTCCGAAGGTAATGCTCCACCGAGTCGCCATTGTCGAACTTTATCTACGGCCCACAATTTCACTTCGCCTTGCTCGCTGCCCAAATGCTCTACCAGAAATTCCGCTCTGGTTTTCTCATCCGTAAGGTCCTGATAAAGCTTCTCCACTGCCGTCACATAAAGCTTCTGCCAGCGCTGCATCTCTGCTTTGAGCTTCCGGGCCTGTGCTTCCTGCCGGACAAGCCGGTCTCTGACAAATTCATATCGGCTCTTGCGCTGCAGCTCTTTGCGAATCTGCTCCCAGGTTCGTCCGTCGGCACCTACCGGAACTCCCAACAACTCCTGCAGTTCCTTCTCCGCCATCGCTGCAATTCCCCGGTCGGAATGGTCCCGTAATTTAATAAGCTCAAATATCGGCTCTCTTTCGGGCCTTAATCTCAACGCGTATATAGTACTAAGCTTTGCGTGGTACGGCTTGTCGGCATCGGATATCATATCCTCGAGGTACTTGGAAATCTGATTGTATTCGAAAATTAACAGGCCTTCAGCGGCAAGCTGGGACTCTTTCTTTGACTCGCTGCCGAGAATTGAAAACAACGGCTTGATAAAATCTTTCTTATTTTTTATCGACTTGCGCCAGCTTCGTGATTGACTGAGCGCCTTGCACACCGCGGCCTGTGCCGCAGGATTCTGCTGCTGGCCAAGTGCATCAAGCAATATAAGCCTGGCCTGTTTATCCTCGTCCAGCAGTAATTCTATTGCCGCCTCGATGCGAATCTGTTCACCCGCCCCCTGCAGCAACGTCGCCCGGTAAATTTTTAACCGGCCGCTGAGAGACATCTCGGTGTTTACACCCGTCCGCTCAGTAAGCTGCTGCTCTGTATCGCAGGCGGTCTGGCTGCAGCAAAGAGCCAGTATCATTAGTATAGAGACCGGCCACTTCATAGCATTAATCCAACTTTTTAGAAAAGCGGTATATTTCAGGTCGAATCTGTAAGATATGCTCAATTTTCGCACAAGTCAATTTATCTGTTAGATATTTTTACTATCGGCGGCCCAAACTGTTCACAATATTTTAATCGACTTATTCGACTATTTATCTTGAATTGCCGTCCGGGTAAATCCGATACTTTAATATTATTATTTTCATACCGGCATCTTTAAGACACGTACCCCCCACATCTTACCCCGTTTGAGTAGGATTAGGTTCTTTACGGGTTATCAATGAAGCTAAATCTATGGAATTATTAACTAATACCTCGGCTCCCGATTTTGAAGCAAAATGCCTGATACTCTATAGCTTCGCTACTGACAAGCTGGGTCAAATGGAGCGCTACATTCAAGCCATTGATTACAAAATTCGGCTAAGTCCGGAAAATTCACGTAGCAATCACCGTTTAAATCACTATTCAAGGTACTCACACAAGCAGCAGCCAGCTTCAGGCTACTGTTGGTGTAGTCATAGTAGCCTATTCTTGGTCTGTCAGCACTATCAAGGACAAGAGAGACATCGTCGCCCACCATCCCGTCGCTGTCGACGGTCTGGATATTCCAGCCGGCGAAAGCATTGCCGCGGATTCCAGCAGTAAGCAGAACCAACAAAACAAAACCTATGGGTGCAGAATTTGTTTTAAACATAAACGGGCTGATACAGGATTTTGTTTATCGACAAATCATCGCTTCCTTCTTCCGCTGACACCCCCCAATTTACCTCTCCTCAGATACATCGATAAGTATTATGGAGTAAAAATACCAGATTTATCTTATAAATCAAGTTTTTTCCCGTTTTTTTCGAACTGCTTATTCAAGACTCCCCATTTAGCAAAAGTACGACTTTGCTTGTTTTAGAAAAATTCCAGCAGTTCCAGCACTGTTCCCAGAACGGGGCCGCTGTCAAGATAAGTGTACTTGCCGCCGGTAAAGTCTCCCTGCTGCAATATATGAATCCCCTTTTTGCTGAGCAGCGTCGCTGTTTTTTCGGTATTTTCAACCTTCAGGCCGATATGATGCAGCCCCGGGCCACTCTTTTCGAGAAACTCCCGCCACGTGCTCGGACCGCCGATGGGCTCTATAAGCTCTACGGAAATCGGCCCAATCTGAAAGAACGCCAGCTTTGCCTGCGCCTCAGTAGGCCTGCCCCGGTAGCTGGTATGTGCAAGCTCAAGCCCGTCGGTCAGCGTAATCTCCGGCATATTTTGTCCAAACAATTCCGCCCACTTCTTGGCCGTTTCCTCGATATCCTCGACAATCAGCCCAATCTGGCAAAGCTCCGCATCCTGTAAACCTTCCTCACTCATCCTGTTTTCCTTTCTTCTTACAAATCATCTCATAAAAATGCTTTTGTTTTTAGGCGGGCATTCTTAACACACCCGCTCCCTGGATTTTGCCCTGCTTGAGCAGAATAAGCGCTTCATTGGCCTGCTCCAGTTCAAATTCCTGAACTTGCGGTACTATCGGAATCTCTGCCGCCAGCGGCAAAAACTCCGCGGCGTCGGCTCTCGTAATATTTGCAACGCTTTTCAGCTCCTTCTCGAGCCAGATATGACTCGAATAATCCAACTGCCGCAGCGAATCGATGTCCGTTTTTTCCTTGCGGATTGCATTAATTACCAGCCGACCACCCTTTTCGAGATATGCCATTGCCCGGACTACGGGGCCCCAGGCAGGGGTAAAATCAATCGCACAATTCAGTTTAGCCGGTGGAATATCGTTCGTGGCTCCAACCCAGTCAGCCCCAAATTTCAAGGCCAGCTCCTGATGGTCTTTTTGATTGGGCCTGGTAAAAACAAAGACTTTCGTGTTCGGATATCGGTGTTTTGCAATTTGAATAACGATATGTGCCGAAGCCCCAAAGCCGAACAAGCCGAGCACTTGGCCATCCTGCAGGCCGGTTAATCTCAAAGCCCTGTAGCCTATTGCACCTGCACATAGAAGCGGCGCCGCGGCAGAATCGGAAAAGCTCTGCGGAATCGGATAGGCGAAATCCTCCGGGACCGTCGTGTACTGCGCATATCCTCCATTCACGTCACAGCCCGTGCCTTTGAAATCCGAGCACAGGTTCTCGCTACCCGCTAAACAAAAACTGCACTTCCCGCAGGCGGAATTTATCCAGGCAATTCCCACACGGTCGCCCGGCCTGAATCTGGCCGCTCCGGGTCCTAAGCGTTCTACTATGCCGACTATCTCGTGGCCGAGGATTATCGGCAGTCTGGCCTGAAGCCTTCCCTCAATCTCATCGAGCTCGGTATGGCATACTCCACAGGCCGAGACTTTCACCAGAATTTGCCCGTCAGCAGGCTTGGGGTCTGGCAAGTCGGCCATCTTCAAGGGATTTTCTTCAATCGGCCCAGCCTTCTCAAGAACCATCGCCTTCATTTCTCAATTGCTCCTTTCAGCTCCGAGATAGCGCGCCTTTATCTTCACCTCATTGACTTTTCTGCCGGAACGGGTAACACGATAGGCGGCAGCATCCGGTCGCGAGGAGACGATATGCATCAACCTCTGACCGGAGTAATGCAGCGCAACGCCATCGTCAGCGGCTATGCCGGCCGACATCTTCCCGTTTCCAATGAAACGTTGGTACGCTCCTCGACGTTTAAGCTCACTATCATAATGGGGGCAATTACTGTTTTTCAAAAATCCGAGGCAATTAAGTGGCCTCAGCTTGCCCGGGATTGAATCCGTCAGGCCTTGCTCAAACCAACAAATCGACCCTGCACTAACACCGCCCAGCACTATGCCCTGATGCCAGGCCCTTCGCAGGATTTTATCAAGACCCCACTCCCGCCAAACAGCGAGCAGGCTCTTCGTATTACCACCACCAACGTAAATGGCATCCTGTGATAAAACGAATCCGGCCAGGTCACTCGGCGGACGGAATAGAGATAAGTGACACGGTTTGCACTTCATTTTACCGAAAGCCGTATAAAATTTGACAATGTATCCATCTGCATCACCGCTCGCCGTCGGTACGAAGCAGATAGATGGTTTTTTCTTTCTCGTCTGTTTCAGGAAATACTCTTCGAGAAGCGGATTATCCGGTTCCATCGAAAATCCCCCGCCTCCCATTGCAATGATTTGACTTTTCATTTTATCTCCGGAGTCCGGTTATTTTTTATGTGGTTTACGCACAAGAACCAAGACTTGCTTTTCAAATAAACAAAAATCAGTCTAAATACTCGATTGACATATGTCAATCGAGTATTGCTTAATGGAAAAGAGCCGGCTAGAAAAAGACTATCATCAAGAAAGAGATACAAAAAACTTAAAATATTTATTGACATCCATCCTCAGCATATATAAAAACCTATAGCTGATGTTAATTTGGTGCGGACTGTGTGTGACCATGCTGAGGTGAACGGAGTAAACCAGAGGGGGAAAATCTATGACGTGTTTTCAATTGTTAAAGGGCATATTTTGCACATAACGAAATTGAATTTGTCTTTGCATAATGCCTGCTTAGTATACAGAGGGGAGCTAAGTTGCTTTTTATTAGTTATTTTTGGCTTTCAATAGCGATTATACATTATGTCTAAGTGTTGCAAGTCAGAAAAAGGAATATGTTTGGAGTGACGTATTTAGAAGGGAGAAATTATGATTACAAAATTTTTACAAAGCGTATGGATAGTATTTGTCATGTCTTTATTTGTTTTAATCGGCCCCGCAATGGCCAGTCCGTACTTTGCAATTGGTCAAGACCAGTGGCAGGATGCACTTAATGAAGGAATAGTAAGCGCGATGGACCCGAATGATTGGGATGATATTATGTCATTGTGGCAATATCCGGACGAGGGAGACCCGTACCCGCTCAGCAGTTTCAAAACACCCGAGTTATATGTCTTTAGTACCCCTGGGCAAATCAGCGATGATCCGGCCGTTAGATTCGACGTAAACAATGATGGTATTATTTCCTTCCAGGATTTTGCAGAATTTGCGCCTCTATGGCTACAGCCGGTTTATGACTATAGTTTCCTTGGTGGTAAGGGTTTGGTAATGGCCTGGGGAGATGAGACGCAGGGTCCTAATGAACCATGGTCCAGTGGCTGGCAGTTTACCTACGGCGAGGACCCTGACTTAAGAGATGTGACAATCTCTGTCTCGGTAATTCCTCCCGACAAAATCGACGCTGTTTCTTTAGGTATGCAGGATGTAAATAACAACAGAATGGCCTGGCAGTGGTCAGTTCCCAATACGCTTGCGCGAAAAAAACATAACCTGATTACTATAAATACAGCCATTAGCGGAGCCGGTGCGGCCAAACCAATAGCCAGTGGTTTTACCGTAGATAATGGATTTGATATAACTAAGGTAGAGAAGTTTTTCGCGACGGAAAACAGTTCAGGTCGTCTCGGCGCCCAGAATGTGCCGCCCCCTAATCAGAACGTAAAAAAACCGTGGAACTATTGGCGAGATTTGATTATCGTGCCAAACCCGAAATACCCTCCGTTGCCGGTCAATTACAAGTGGCGGCAGCCCGCCCAATTTATTGGAAACACATCTAATTTCTGGGGCTGGGATGAGAAATCTATAGATGACGAACCGCCGCTGCTTGCGGATGACTGGTGCTGCACAGACAGCCGGCCGGTAACCGATGTTCACTGGTGGGGCTCTTTCTTCAATCGTGACCCCAACCTGCCAGGATGGTTATCGTCAATTGTTCCACCTCCACCAATTATACCGAACGGATTTCACATTGGTATCTGGAGTGATACACCGGGTGACCCGAATGGTCAGGATTTGACAATATACAGCCATCCCAATGAGATGCTCTTCGAGCAGTATTGCTATACATTTTCCGCTGGATTCGTGGGTTATGACAGAGACCCCAATGACCCGAATTATGCGGTTACAGATGCTTGTTTCAAATTCTCATGCAACATGGACCCCAACTTTGTACAGGATCCAAATGCTGACCGCATTTACTGGCTCAGCATTGCAGCAGTTTACGATACGAATCTTCCTGACCCGAACTATATCTGGGGCTGGAAGACTCGCCCGCATTACTACAATGATGATGGTGTTCGTATAGAGAGTATTGTTGGGGGTGGATGGCCTCCCACAGTAGGTTCACAATACCAAAGCGGAACACCGCTGGATTGTCCGAAATGGTGCTCGTGGGATTTAGCATTTGAGCTGACAACCGACCAGAATGACCCGAATATTTGTAACTGTTTTAGGAGGTAAGTACGGTCGAATGTGCTGTTATTAAACACAAAGGTAAAGGGCCGATTCGCTAAACGAATCGGCCCTTTGTAAAATCCTGACAGCCTAACCTCCATTTTTTCATTATTTATCTATGATGCCTGCTTTGCAAATACGAAAACCAAATTTCTTAAAAAAAGCTTCCAATTGTTGGCAGAAGGTTACCTGAATACATTCGATGCCTTCCGATTTTAAATCAACAATTGCCTTTTTGACCAATGCACGACCGACCCCTTTCTTCTGAAAATCCGGATGCACCATCAAATCAATTAGAAAAGCATCTCCAACGCCGTCGCTAAGAATATTGAGAAATCCAATCAACGTTACATTTGCTCGGACAGTATAGGTACTGTACATCTCGTCTTGTATACGGTCGTACTTACCTTCCCACTTATCCCACCCGACTGCTGCACGAAGTGATTCAATCTCCTCTCCTTTTACCGGCTTATCACGTTCTACTATAAAAGATTCTTTCATTCGAATAATCTCCCTTTTCCGGCCTGCATTTTATAATGATTGAGGTACTTATAAAAGTGTTTTATATGCGCAAAGCAAAAGGCCGCGTCCCGATTAATCGTGACCGGCCTTCATAAATCACGAAGTGACTGTATTAGAAAGACTCTCAACTAACTCTGTTCATGGCGTAATCGGATGGGACTGCCGTAGAGATAATTGTCTTCTTCTTGCGCAGAATGGTCCGCCGAATGCGCCACACTCGGCTGGGATTCGATACGTTTTGCAGACGCTGCACCAAACATACTTTCCCTAATCAGAAGGACAAACAAAACCAAAGCAACGATATTGATCCCGATTAACCACGGCTCACCGCTATTGATATAAAAGTAATAGCGGCTTCCGAAATAAAAATCGAATCCATATCCCGTCGCATGCTTATAAATATTGAAGCACGCCCCGGTAAACATAACGTAAGAAAGCTTGGAGCCTATGAAAATAGGTATCTGCATGGCCTGGAATATTATACTTAATAAAATGCCAAGTTTTTCCTTCTTGATAAGGACTACGCCCGCCATAATTCCGAATGCAAATACCAGGACAAATGCGAAATTAAATATCACTCCTATCGATGTCAACTGCCCCGACAGAAAGTTTCCGCAGATTAGGGCAATGCCCAGCAGACCACCGACAACTTGAAGCAAAATCACCGTTATCTTTAAATACTTATTCATTTCAACAAATCCCTAATTTTGGCCGACGCCAACTGACACTTTTTCAAGTATTTATATCGACATAAAAACAGCGCGACATTAGAGTCTGCTTTGTCACCCCTGCCACTCATTACACACTCGTTGTATTACCTTGCCCCTGCATTAAACCGAAGGATTATATGACGTTGGAATAATTACCAGATTGGACTGAATCGTGCCCCGTTCTGTCCTGAGCTTGCCTGCACTTTGCTTGGTTGAAGTGTAAAAGGCAGCAGATTCGAAGGAAGAGAAGAATCTAAAATAATCAACTATCAATTATCAATTGAAAGGCCTACTCTGCCAGCCAGTTATTAATAAACTCGACCAGGTCTTCCCATCCGACCTCTTCGTCGCAGTCAAGGTCTGCTCCTCCACACTGGCCGCAGTCGCTCTCTAACCACCTTTCTGCAAACTTGGAAAAATCCAGCATATCGACATCGCCGTCCGGCTCAAAATCACCAAGATAATACGGGCCTGACCCAAATCCAAAGGTTTCAAAGTACGGCGTGCCGCAGTATGTCATATTGTTCAGATGAATCTCCCGAATATCCTGTGCCCGTAACTGGTTCAGCGTACACTGGTTCATCCCCGGCTCCAGGTGGGGAGTGAAAATAAAATCTTCACACCAGTTGTGGTGCGATGCCGAATAACTTTGCGAAGCACTGCTATACAGGAAAATCGCTTTAGTTGTGTACCCACTTATGACTGTTCGGCACCAGCAGGCAAGAGAATCTTGAATGCAAAAATCAGCCGGGCAATATAAGAAGTACCAAGTTTCAATTGATACACCGCTCGCGTCTTCATACGACCGCTCGACAAAATAGCTGCGAGGTACGGAACAATAGCAGGAGTGTGAAACAGAGGGACAAGTCGAGCTTACCGAATCGAGTGGTGGAATTTCACGAATCTGCTTTACAACAATGCCGCCCGCGGGTATCGCAGCACCGCCGGGCGCAGCCTTCTTATACTCAAAATCCAGAATATAACCGTTCTTGCCCGTTACATTCTCGAATCTTTCAGCCGCGGCCACGAGCAAGACGGTAAGGTCATTATAATCTTGCTGCCAATCCATCACCGTCTCGCCCAAAATCACAAGATTCGACTGACGAACCAGTGTCATTGACACGCCACCGCCGGTATCGGCATAAACGCTTACCTCCTCAGGTATTGAGCCATCAACCGGATTGCTGACACTTGTCGCTCCCTTTTGCGTAACCAGCTCGATATCCCAGTGCGATTGTGACGGCTGCTTGCGCATAGTAGCTACGCCGTTAGCCAGCTCAAACTCATCTGGAAACGAGTGATGCACCAACAACGCCATACCAACATTGGCCTCATTCACATCGTGACGCAGGCGTTCGAGAAAGGCATTGTCATTATAGAAGCTGGCAAAGACCTTTCGTATCGCCCTGAATACTCCCCGCTCGTTGGATTCCTCAGCGTCGCATATGCAGGGCCCGCTATCGTCGCCGTCCAGGTCATCCGCAAGGCAGCCGCTGTAGCTGTCATACAAGCCGGCACCGGTAAATGTATCGCTGTCCTCGACATTCGTTGAGCTTCTAAACCGTATCTTCTTAGTCGGGTCGAATCCGTAATTCGGGTCCTGCAGCACTGCGATAATTGCATTTTCAGTTGCAGACTGAAACTCGTAATACCGGCATTAATGATAAGATTTCGAACAGCGGCAAGGTCGGTTGACAATGCCGCAAGGTCGGAGACAGGATATGTGTACCCCACCAATCGATTAGCAATCTCTTCACGAAGGGTACTACCGGTAATACCGGCCGAAATCATAAACTTGGTCGGGTCGCTCAAATCATCTGTCAGATACATACAACCAAGGTCAACGGCTATCGGCCCTGCATTATATATCTCTACCCAGTCATCGTACTGGCCGTATTCATCGGCCACTATAGTATCGTTGTCGGCCATAAACTCGTTTATGAACAATCCTTCCGTCGGCTTGGGACCGGTGCCGGGATTCGGCCCATTGGGCGTGATAGCGCCACCGTAAAAAAAGGTCCAAATGCCCACGCCGTCGACTATACGACCATAGGAAACATCCGTTGTTTGCGCCCCAAAGCTAATGCCATTTATGAAAGTCGTGCCGTCAGCATCGACAAGACCTATATCCTCACCGTTCTTACTTAACTTGAAACTTGTGTGCGTTGGGCCTTGCTCTGTCTGGTCATCGCACCAGAAAACAACGTATCCACACGGGTCGACGATAACACTCTCGCTCGGCGTAAGCGGCTGGTCCAAAAATTCATTCCAGATGTCAAATGATAATGCTACTGCAACCGGACAACTGTCCGGTATCGAGGTCCTGAGCATCCCATAGTTGGAGGCCTTGCCGCCGAAGTACTCAATATCTTCAGGTAAAAGGTCATTAGTATCTGCGCCATAACTGCCGTAAACAGCCATCGGCGTAATATCCAGTGGCGTCGGCGTCTTTAATGCCAGTATATCGTCAATCTCCTGAGGCGTGAAAGTATTCCAGGCATCTGTAAGCTGGACACTACATTCGCCTCCTGACTGAAAAACACATATCAGGGCCAAGCGACCAACTAACTGCCAGACCTCAGCAACGTCCGAAGCATTTGCAAGAAAAACAAACGGAATGCCGTAAGTCCTGGCGAGAATAGCCACATGCGAGTTCGGCGTTGTTGGCGACAGGCAGATAATACCCGCGACAAAAGGTATCTCGGCCGGTATGCCGTCGGTTAAAAGAATATCCTCGGGCTCGAGGTCGCCGTTTAGATACGCAGTTTGAATCTCCTCGGCCGGGAAGTATTTCACTTCGCCCATCGCCCAGCCCTCTGAATAGCATATATTGCCCTGTATCCACTGAGAAATCGAGCCAATCGGAATTCCCTGTGATTCGAACCATGCCTGATTCTCTTCGGCCGCCTGCTGTTGTTCATAAGTAGGAAAATAATATGCCTGAATACAAGGGTCGGCAATCACACTGTCTTTAACCACCGCGAACATATCGGCAATCTCTTCCTTTGTATATGGGTCGTAGCGAATAAACTGAATCCCATATTCATCGAACGTAGGCACCGGTGGCTCACCTTCCAATGGCGGTATCAGAACCGCTCCCAGCGACGCTTGTTGATTTGGTTCATAAAGCGTAACATTATAGTACTCCGGTACACTCATCCCTATGAACGGCTCAAGCCAGTTGGTTGCAAAGTCGTAGTGAAACATATAAAGGCCGCTGTTCTGATAATAAACTGTGCACGGGTCATCCAGCTTGATAGTAAATTTCATCCAGCCCGGACCGCCGGGAGGACTATCCAACGCGAAAAACGTGTCATTAGGAAAATTGATATTATGTTTAAACACAAACCACGTAGTAAAATTCCAGACATCGCCCTTCCATATGCACGAGTTTGCTTCGTTTACCTCATCAATTCGCCAGAAATACGTGGTGGTAATTTCAAGCCCGCAAGGGTCAAAACTGTTGATATCGAAATTACCCATATACTCGTCTGAAAAGGTATTGGCATCGTTCACATCATTAAAATTAGTTCCGAGGTAAACGTTGTGAGAGTCTGCATCTTTACCCGGTACCCAGCTCAGGACCACATTCGGGTCTACACCCGTCGCATCATAAGCAGGATTCGGAACAGAGGCCTTATACGAAATCTCGCGATAAATCTCATTAATTTCTTCACTCGACAAAGCTTTATTATAAATCCGCACATCGTCGATTATGCCGTTGAAAAATCTGGTTGTTTCGAAATAAGAACCAATTAAAAAATTCTTTCCCGAACTACTGTCCTGCCCACCACCGGGCGCTTCATTAACCATTGAATCATTTATATAAATTTTCGTACTTGTACTGTCGTATGACCAGGCAACAAATACCCATTCATCCGTTGGAAAAACATCAGGGGCCTCAACTGCGGAACTCGTTCCACTGGCTACTCTTACATTCGTATGCAATTTTTTATTCTGGTTTATTCTCATAATATAACCAAATATGGAACCGTCGGTTTTACCTACTATTGTGTCATAATCATCAGGAGTCCCATCTGCATAAACCCATGCGGATATAGTGAAACTCGTTGGGTCAAGTGAGGTGTCATCAAGTATTCTGACATAGTCACCATTGCCATCAAAGTCTAACGCTCCGCCGATTCGGCCTATTGTCCATTGGGGGCTGCCCTGCAGTGAGCCATTATTTGAGCCGGCCGAGTCTGTCGCTGTTGTTCCGCTACCGTCATCGAGTTTCCACCAGCCGACAAGATTGGGTTCGACCACTGTCCCGGCCATACTGACATTAACCAATAAAATCGTAACGATAACCGGTAGTATGAGCTTGAGCTGCCCTATTAACTCGGCGCAAAATCCAACTTGTAAATCAGTATGTTTTTTTATAAATCCTTTCATTGCTGTGCCTCCCTCCCCACGGAATTAGCATCAGAAATGTCAAGTAATAGCCTACCATCCCATAAGTTAAATGTCAAGGGAAAATGTAGAAAACTCGTCTTTTGGATCTCGAATCGGTGTGCTGATAAAACACAGTACGTATAAAAGACCAATAACTCTGGCCACCGGCCTGTTAAAATCTCCGGCCTGCTCGTACCACAGAACACACAGAATGAGCAACAAACTTAAGCGCTGGCTTCGACCTTTGTCTGTATCAGCTCTGAGCCGCTAAAGTCAACCGTCACACTCTCTGCTCCGAGGGCCTTACCCAATGTCTCCAGCGTCTGCCTGGCGGAGCCTTGCACTTCCGACCGCAGCTTATCGACAAAATCCCCCGCTATATGTGCGGCCTGTTGTTTCGCTTCTTCCTTGAGCATATTCTTGTCGGATTCACTAAATCCCGGCCCGAACGCCCTGTTCAATAAATCCGGTATCAGCCACGGAAGCAGCTTTGAGCTTTGCTCGTCATAGAAACTAACGTCACGGATATGGATATCATAGAAGCACTTCGGCATACCCAATCGATATTCTCCCTCACCCGTCTGTTCGATTACAAAATCCCTGCTCCGCAGGTCGTACCTGAAATCTATTTCGAACTCGAATATCATCGCCATTTTCTTTTCGCTCAGCAGCCACGTAAAGTATCGCTTCCCCCACTGCCCGAACCAGTGGTCGGCCGCCGTTACAATCTCTTTTGTTATCATCTTAAACACAACCAGCTCACCGACACTGCGCAGTTGTTCTATAGAAGGATGGATATGCACATCGCCCCTCGGCCCTGATGTTTTACCTCTTTTTCTCAGAACCAAAGCCACCACAATCGCCGCTGCACAACCAACAGCGGCTCCAATCAGAAAACCATCCATACCAAGACCTCCTTAAGTACAAAACCCAAATCGGTCTATTATTCTCATTGGAATAGTGTACCATCCAGGCCCCAAAAATCAATATTAGAAAATCTCCCCATATAAACCATTTAGAAAGGGCAATTATCGCAAAGCAAGACCGCAACCTTGCATTTTGATATTCGGCTTTTGATATGATTGTCCTGCCATCGGCTGAACAAGTACAATTTACACAATCCGGCCAATAAGCTTTTTCAGTTGTGGCAAATCGCTTTCTACAACACCCCAAACAACATCGATATCAATACCAAAGTAATTGTGCACGAGTATATTTCTCATTCCAACCACTTTCGACCACGGTATTTCAGCGTGTTTTTCTTTGAACCCGTCGGATACCTTTGCAGCCGCTTCGCCAAGGATGAGCAGATGGTGTAATATCCACGTCTGAATCAATTCATCTTTCTCAAAGGCATCTCTTCCTTTGGCAGCATATTTTTCAACTGCCGCTACGGCCTCGCCAATATCTTTTAGTCTTTCTATATCACTTCTCATAAAGGAACCGCCTGCTTGAGAACATCATCCCTGATTCTTTCTCGAAGACCGTTCGGTGTAACGACATCGACTTTTCTTCCTAACAGCTTCTGCAGGTCCATCAGAAGTCCACCGAGGTCGAATAGTGTTCGGCCCGGTTGAAGCTCAACGAGAAAATCAATATCACTGTGCTCATCATCCGTCCCCTCGGCGACTGAACCGAAAACACGCACGTTAAACGCCCCATACTTGGCAGCGGTTGCAAGTATTTGCTCTTTGCGCTGCCCGATGATTTCACGTATTCCCATAGCTGATTCTCCTGCTTTTTAGTGTAAATTGATGAGGCTGGCCTGTCAAATTGAATTTAACGTAAAACAAAAGGCCGAGCGCTTTTCCCACTCGGCCCTGCCTTGCCCCAAAGTTTACTTATTATTTCTCTTTCAAAGGCCTGTCCAGGAATTCAACAGCCCTTCCAAACCACTTCGGAGGTGGGATGTCATGAGCCATTCCCGGGACCTCAAGGTAGAGAAAATCCTTGAATACTCTCTTGTAGACTTTTGTGTAGTAAGTGTGCATCTGCAACCGGTTGAAATCTTTTTCACCGGCCAGCATCACATATCGACCGTCCTTCCTGGCCATCGAGAGGTATACCGGCTTGGGCTTGTTCATACCTTTCCGCCAGAATTTACCCTTTTTGCCCGGCACGCCCATACGTTTCCAGCAATTCGCACCTATTACGAATATCCCGCCTTTAAAAACATCGGGGTAGTGAAAGGCCGTGATACTGGCAACCCGCCCGCTAACCGAACCTCCGCCCACATAAACGCGGTTGGGGTCGACTTTGTACATTTTCATAACATTGTACGCCGCATCAAGTGCCAATGGCAAACGTCTGCCATACGTGCTTTTCCGTTCGTCCTCGGTTTCATTAACAGCAACATAAATCAGCTTATGCCCGGCAAAAACCTCCTGATAATTCCCCGGCATCTTCACCCTGCCGCCGGCCTGCACCCATACGAGCAGTCCATAGGGCGTATTCGAATCATTATCATCAGGAACATACAGACCAAAGCTTTCCTCTTCGAGCCTGTATTGATGCCCGGGATCAAAGCCCTTTTCAGGCCTTACACCACACCTGCGGCAAACAGACAGGTAATTCGATAACGGATGATGCTCCTTAAAGATAACCACGGGTGGGAAGAACCACTCGTTGGGACCTTGTCGGGCCCCGGCCGGAACCGCAAAAAAACAAATGACCGCTATTACTACAACCTGCCTTGACATGTCAATTCTTCTAAAAACTTACTCTCCTGCCATCTAAACAAACACCGACTCCACTATTATATCCCAATTTTCCGCTTTTTGTTTCATTTTCTCTATTGCTTTCCCGACATAATTTTGATGGAGACAGGTATGCCGTTGACGCCTATGGTGCCCCTTGCCTGCCCTGCCTGTCCCGAGCTTAGTCGAGGGAATCATTCATCAATTGCTTGGCTACCATCGGCCGCACAGGCTTAGCTTGTAAACCAAATGCGTGTTATAACTAGTCCCATAAATATAACACTAATCATAAATACTGCATCCTTTGAAAATGCCAAATCCCAAAGGCAGGCACAAAGCTGCTCTCCACACACTTTAAAAGGTTTTGCCGTCAATAACAGATTGAATTGAACCGATGATAATCCTGTACAAAACCTCTATTGCATAAACACCCGCAAGGAAGACGTTATGAATAGAATAATGACCTTAATAGTAGCTTTTTTGTTACTTATCTTTTGTGCCGATAGCGCATCAACCAACTTGCCTTCTTCATTCGAACCTGATGAGAAAATGCTGCAGAAGCTCGCTGAAATGCCCTACGAGATGGCTTTCAAACAACTGAATGAAATGCCTTCCACAGAGACTGCAGGATATTCCACACTTTTGGGTTTAATTCATCTATTCGAGTTCAATAACATCCAAACTGCCGAAAGTTACTATACCCTTGCTCTTAAGACCGCCGAACAAAACGATTTCAATAAATCACATATCCTGCTTGCCCTTGCTCAGGTCTATGACGCAAAACAGCAAATACAAAAGGTCATAAAACACCTCGACAAGACTGTCGATGCTGCCAGGAAAGAAGAAAATCCAATTATTTTGAAAGCCTCCCTTAATTACCTTGGAAATGCTACATATCGCTTTGGAAATTTCGATAAGAGTCTGACTGCCTACAATGAGTTACTCGTCCTTGCCGAAGACAGTAATGATGCGCTCTTGCTGGCCCAAACACTCTTTGATGTCGGCGAAGTCTACTACCGAACCTCACAATCCGACAAAGCCTTAAAAGCCGCTAATCGTGCAATCGATATTTATAAAAACCAACAAAATGAAAAAGGCCTTGCTGATTGTTATAAGCTGCTCGGGAACGTCGCCTCGGCCCAGGAGAATATCAAAAAAGCCCTCGAATACTACAAACTGGCTATGAAACACTATGAGAACACCAATAACTGGCACGGCAAAGGGAACTGCAACTTCAACTTGGGCCTGGTTCATAAAAAGACAAAGAACTACTACTCAGCTACTAATGTCCTGGAAAAGGCGGTGTTCTACTACACTAAATCCGCTTCAACTGAAGGTGTCGGGATCGCGCAGATGGAACTGGGACGAGTTTACTATCTCCGCAAAGCATATAACAAAGCGGAAGCTGCTCTCAAACAGGCCGAATTTCTCTTGAATGAGACCGACGCAAGATACAGACTTGCTCAAACAAGGGATTATTTAGGCGACTTAAAACTTGCCCAGAAAAACAAGCAAGAGGCTGTAGCATATTATCGACAATCCGCCTATAACTACCGAAGATTAAATCTGTATGGCGACGCTGCAGAAGTAAATAAAAAGCTTGAGCTTCTCAAGCTTTAGTTTCCGAATCTATATTCCACTTCACACTACATAAGCCCTATCGAGATAATAATTATCTTGTTATCCTGGGATTTGCTATCTGTTGAACAAGTGTTAAACAGACAAAAGACTGAAGAACCATAAAAAATTCTATTTAAAAAAGTACTAATAACGCAAAAACAATTGCTACTAATTTTGTTAGACACGTTTGACTATCATTGGATTCAAGCTATTATTAATTCAGGAGAAAGAACTTGCAGCATATAGTCTTAAAAGATATAATGTTTTTTCATCAAGTTTCCCGGCTTTCTTGAGTTAAGACAGGCTATATGGCTAAAATAACTTATCAACACATACAATATTCTCGTGAAATTCAATACTATAATAAAATAAAACCAAGACTACAGTTCCTTTTGGACAAAAACAAAGACTTCTCTAAAAAAGTACAAATCCAGGAAAAAGACTTTTTCAAACATCTCAGTCAGGCAATAAAAATCGATAGACTGCCTCTCGTTAACAATTTGATTGAACGATTAAACCAGAATCTGAACACTAACTTTAAGATAAATCTGTTCGTTTACCACTTTCCGGTACCAAACGCGCTTTGTATTCCAAGATACACTTCTTTTGAAGAAAAATGTGACCAGTTGACTATTATTGTAAGTCAGCATTTCCTCAACGACCTCGGAATGGATGAACAGATGTCAATCCTCGGACACGAGCTGGGCCACTTGCTTTTTGGCCATTTTCACATCCCAACACAGCTTATCTTACAGGCGAATTTGCCATTGGCAGATGTACAGGATATCAAAGTTAACCTCTTAAAATGGAAAACGTGTGCCGAAATTTCCTGCGATATACTCGGATTCCTCTCCTGTAATTGTAACCAAACGTCCTTCAGTTATGCGATGTTAAAGTTTACTTCAGGACTTGGTCAAAAAATAATTGACAAAAACAGGGAAGATCTAATCCAACTGCTGTTGAAGCAGTATGACGATATATCTCAGGCTTTGTTCGATACTTCACTGACCACACATCCTCTGACACCTTTGAGATTAAAGGTTATTGACGCTTTGAGTAAACTCGAAATTATAAAATACTACGGTGCCGATACCACCCAACACGACCTGCAGGAGTATAAACGTAAAATGACCGAGCTTGTCGACGATGTCGTAAGGAATATCTATCCTGAAATAATAACCGAACAAAAATTCAAACAGGATGAGGTATTGCTTGATTTATCCATTGCCGTCGCATTAGCGGATGGACATATCGACCAAAAGGAAATGCTCGCAATAAATTCTATCGTCCCTTCTGCAAGGCAAAATCTCGCGGATTCAATTAAGGAGCTGGGGAAAAAAGGTCCCGTTCAGATGGTAAATGAATTAATTGATAAGGCTGTTTCCAAGATAAGAGAACAGAAGTATGTAAAAACCGATATCCTGAAAATTATCCGGCATATGATTACTGTCGCAGCTTCCGACGGCCTCGTTAGAGAATCAGAGTTGCTGACAATATACAACTTTTCTAAAAACTTTGGATTTACCAAACAGGAACTTGCTATTATAATTTATCAAATGGGTCTAAAATAGTTAAAGGAGGCATTAGAATGGGACTTTTCGACGACTTCATTAAGAGCAAGACAGGTGACGAGATTAAATCCAAAATATCTGACCTCGTCCAAATAATCCTTGCTGACGCAAAAATCGAGCCGAATGAGGAAAAGCTTCTAAAACAAATAGCGCAGAGAATCGGCCTTAATGACATCCAACTGGAGGAAATTGTGGACCAGGTTATGAAAAATCCTGATTCTATAAAATCTTCACCTCCTACCGATTTTAACGAAAAGATTAAGTATCTCCTGGATATGGTTTCAATGATGATGGTCGACGGCTATATTGACAAAAGAGAAGCTGTTATTTGTGAAAAAGCTGCTGTCAAACTCGGATTCAAGCCCACAATTATTCCCAAAATGGTTGCAGATATTATAAGGCTGACAAAACAAAATATGCCCAGACAACACATTGCCACAGAACTGAATGTGTTTATGTCTAAAGAGTAACCCTGACGCGCAAAAAGAAAAGGCCGAGCCCTTTATTATAGAACCGGCCTTTATAAATTTGTTTCACATCCGCAATACGCTTCAAGCAATACAAAAACTTCGCTGCCCTCGTCAGTTTGCCCTGTGGGCAACGCAATCTTTTTTTGTCATCCCTAAGGGATCTTCAAACTCAAATAATCAATCGGAACTTTAGCGCCATATTTTTCGCAAGTACAAGGCGTCTAAAAAGTGATTTTTAGCGCGGAGCTTTTTTCGAATACAAGGCTTAGGCTGAGCAGAAAGCGGAGTTGTATTTCGATACTGCGAGCATTTCTGTCTCAGCCGTTAACGCAGTAGCCGGAAAAAGAAACCGCTAAAAACTGCCATCGGCTTAATGGACTTAGCCCTTGTGTAACTGCTTAAAAATGCATTCGAGCATCACTCCAAGAATTTTCCCCACAATTCAAGAAAACAAAGCTTGCATCTCTTTCACACTTTGAGGATTTGTTTTGTATACTTTTTAGAGAAGGCTCATTAGTTGATAATGGTCCTATAAGAGGTGAGGATAAAATCTTCTGAAATAGTACCCAACCTTTGAACACCAAGGTTCAATGCGTAATGGAATATGCAACTTGGTTCCCATTTGAAAAAAATGATGAAGAACATTAATGAAAGTAAAAACCGATCGTTTTTGAAGGCTGCGTTATTGCTGCTTCCTCTGCTGTGCTTCTGCGCCTACAAATTCCATAGTAGGGTGAATTGTAATCGAGCAAATATTGAATCCATAACTTTGCAATATCCCGGGATTTTAAACGCAATTGCCTACACGCCAAAAGGTAACTCTCTGATAATGCTTGATGATCAGCTAGTCTTTGAGAACACTTCAGTAAATGGTTTTACCATTAAAAAGGTTTGGCCAGATAGAATCGAATTAGAGAAAGACAATCAGATATGGGTTGCTGCCTTATCGCAAGGCAAAACACCGAATAAATCTGACTACTATTTTTCACCACCGCAATATCCCAATTATCAACATGATTATTCCTCACAAATGATCAAGCAATATCATCAGCTGAGGCAACAAGCATACAGCGACTCCATGATAGCGGAAAATGGTAGTTACTACGGTGAAATAAGTCAAAATACTGGCAGACCTAAAACCGTATATGTTCATGGATACTATCGCAAAGATGGTACTTACGTGAGGGCACAC
Source organism: uncultured Pirellulales bacterium (assembly GCA_964444665.1). GTDB lineage: Bacteria > Planctomycetota > Phycisphaerae > Sedimentisphaerales > CAYZTY01 > CAYZTY01. The sequence goes on along the minus strand of CAYUIE010000015.1, from coordinate 2,418 downwards.
TATAGAAGTAGACCCCGTAGGTAAAAACCTTGTCTAAACAATAAGATTTGATAAAAGACTAAGGTTGATGTTTTCTTAACAACTCGGTCTATATAAATCCATACGCAATACGCACTATTGCATGTGCATGTCGTACAAAATGTTTAGCTCTGCCACTCGCAGCAGGGGCAATTCTTGAATCGTAAATTGACTCGCTGCTGCCTGCGGTTCGGAAATCAATTATTAACTGCGCCCCGATTTATCGGGACTGCGTTATACTATTTGTTTCCTCATCGCGGCCTCCGGCAGCAACGAGACTATCACGACTTTTTTGAGCGCGGAAAAATAAACCAAAATAAATCTTAGTTACTATGATATTTTTAACGCGGAGCTTTTTTCGGATACAAGGCTTGATGACTAAAATTTTTAGCGCGGGATTTTTCGCAAGTAATTTGTCATTCCGCACTTGATGCGGAATCCAGTTTTTTTTAATCCTATCGTGAGTGGCAGAAAATAATTTGCTATGTAAAATTAAATTTTAAATTCTGAACTGTAATTTTACACTTTACATTTTTAACTTCTAACTTTCCTTGGCTATCATCGGCCGGACGGGCTTAGCTTCTCTTTCTTTAAAAGTTAGTCAGTAATATTGAGTACGCCAGCGGCTTTAAAAATAGCTATGCACATAGCTCATGGTCGATGACGTTATATTGGAAGAAGCTCGCTTCATCAGCCATTTGCCAAGAATCCTTCATGAAACACAATAATGCCCTGTGGAATCTTTTCGTTGAATGGTAAGACAAGGAAAACTTCTTGCGGAACTCCCTCATGAACTAGTTCTGGGAAATTCTTGAAACCGAACCGCTTATAATAGTTCGGATCGCCAACAAGAGCGCAACCTTGTCCGCCTAATTCTCTCAGTAAGGACAAACCTTCGTTGATAAGCGATTTCCCAATGCCTTGCTTCTGATACTTTGGCAATACAGAAACCGGACCCAGACCGTACCAGTCTTTTGTGCCGTCGGAAATTACTACAGGGGAAAAAGCAATATGCCCGACAACACGCCCGTCAATTTCTGCCACAAGCGATAAAGTAAGTGCGCCTGCGGCGCGTAATGCCTTGATTATGAATTGCTCAGTATGATTGCTTATTGGGAGCGTCTTGAAGGCAGCTATTGTGACGTGCGTGATTGCCTCAATGTCTGATGTAGTTTCCTTTCTTATAATCATCTAAATCTCCAGTTCACTTTTGCTTAAATGTCCCTGCTCGTATGGCTAACGATGAGTTCCGGTCCCAATTCATCGGGGGCGACCACCGGATTTTATCCCGACTTGCTCGCCTCGGCATAGCCGAAGGCGAAGCCGGGTCGGGGCTCACCCCTAACTTTTTGAATTTTGAACTGTAATTTTGCACTTTGCATTTTAACTTTTAATTTTCCCTGGCTACCATCGACAGGACGGGCTTAGCTTCTGTGTTTATTTACTTCAATATTTCTCCGCGAGTTGGCTTTCTGCTTCAGTTTGCCATGTAATATTAAAATTCCAGAAGAATCCCGCAATTGCAGTTCCAGTTATATAGCACACAATGTCCCAGGGATCTCCAACTGGATAATTGAAGTACTTCCCATACAATGGTGCAATATATTCAAATATAAACGACCACAGGGTTACGTAAAAAGAGAGTTCCAGGAAGTCGGGCGGCTTATCATGACCCCGAAGCCCAATAATTCTCGTTACATATAGCACGGCAGGAAGCAAAAACGGAACACAAATAAGATTATTGAAGTAACTGCTGAAAAAAACCGTCTTACCAATCATAATTGGCTTTATAACAAAACGATTAAGGAAATACAGGCCAATACAAACCAGGAACAATCGGTCCCTCAAATATCTAAATCGGGTCTTTCTAGTCTTAAAAAAGTCCACTTTTCCAATACCTGTTTATTTCTTTAAATTAACGTATTTACTTTGTTATCTTTCTTAATGATGTGGAAATACATGCAAAATCATTACAACTAGCGCTAGAAATGTTTCGACTAATCCAAACAGAATTGCGCTGAAAACCAGACCCACAACGGAGATAGCGGCTTCTTTACCGGAAGTCCTTTTTGCAATCCATACAAGACCAAGACTTCCTGTAAAGATAAAGGGAAAAAACAAACCTACCAAACAAGCACGTCGAAATTCTTCCGTTTTCACATAATCAAAAAATGAAAAAGTTAACCTTCGTGGATATCCAACATCAAGGTTACTACCGAATCCTCCTTCTTTTACATCATCACCCAAATCTACCAATAATGGTTCTCCTTCTTTTATCTCATAGCGAATTCTATTCTTGACATCATTCACATTTGTAACATACGGGTAATACAACTGTTCTATAGAACTAGTAGTCTGTCACAGATAAAATACAGATATAAAGGTCTTTTTGCCGATATA
>CAYUIE010000014.1:0-102822 GCA_964444665.1 uncultured Pirellulales bacterium | reverse complement strand
CCTGCGACCTCTGCGTCCCGAACGCAGCGCTCTAGCCAAGCTGAGCTACTCCCCGAAAAACTATGGCCCAAAATATACCATAAAAGCTCACAAATTACAACCAACCTTCGATTTACTTTAAAATACCAGCTAATTTCTTCTTTTCCTGAGATCCTTTGGTACTTTTGAGATACATTTCCCGCAGTACAGCAGAAGATTTATCTGGACAGGATTCATTATAGACCAGTTTCCAGGGGCCGTTTTGTCGAGTGTATTTTCCCCCTCGACCCGCATTATGTTCTTCGAGCCTTCGAACAAGGTTGTCGGTATGCCCGATGTAGAGTTTACTTGTCTTTAGGCTATGAAGGATGTAGACGTAATACATCAAAAGGAATTTACGACCTTCCCTAAGTGCCTATGGCACGCCCTAAGCGGGACGCTATAGCCAAGCTGAGCTACTCCCCGAAAAACTGGAAACACTCATTAAATCAAAAATCTTAGCAGGGGGTAATCTAAAATAGACTCACAGGGTCTACGTCGATAGCCACTTTCACGGCGGGCCGGACGGGTCCCAATGCGCGCAGTCGCGCAAGTAATTGCTGTATAGGCCGAGCATCCGATGCCTGCAGGATTATCTGCATTCGGTGAAAACGCTGTATTCGGCTGATTGGCGCCGGCATCGGGCCTCGCACGGTAACAAAAATTTTGTTCCGGCCGATTATTGAATCAATGCTTTGACGCATCGCCTCGGCTGCCTTGGTGAGTTTTTCGTATTTCACGTCCCGCATGCCGATGACTGCCAGCCGCCAGAAGGGTGGCAGTTTACAGTTTTCACGCTGTTTCAACTCGGTCCGGACGAATCCATCATAATCGTGCTTAAGGGCAAACTGGATGGCAGGTTGTTCCGGAAGAAACGTCTGAATGAAGACCATACCTTTCTTGACGGACCGGCCTGCTCGGCCTGCCACCTGCGAAATCAACTGAAACGTTCGTTCATTTGCGCGGAAGTCCGGCACCCACAACGCCGTATCGGCACTTATAACACCCACAAGTGTAACGTTCGGAAAGTGCAGACCCTTTGCCAGCATCTGAGTCCCGACAAGAATATCGATTCGGCCGTTACCGAAATCCCGCAGCACTTTGTAGTAATCCTGTGACTGCATCGAATCGCTGTCAAGCCGGGCTAATCTGGCAGTAGGGAATTTCTTCGCAATTTCCTCTTCCAGCCGTTGGGAACCCAGGCCGAACATCACCATATTTGTGCCGCACAAAGGACACTTCTCCGGCACGAGTGTCTGGGCGAGGCAATAATGACAAAGCGCATATCCTGAAGCTAAATGTTTGCCCTTAACAGTTTCTTTCTGGGCCCAAACACCGCCCTCAGGCAATTTCGATTTATGGAACGTGAGTGTAACATCGCAATTTCGGCAATGCAGCGTATGTTTACAACGTGGACAGAATATAAAGTTGCTGTATCCCCGTCGGTTCAGAAGCAGGATAGCCTGCTCTTCCTTCTGCAAAACTTGCCTTAATTGCTGTTCTAAGGGAGCGCTGATTAGGCTAAACTGCTTCCGCAGAAAATCACTCTTTCGCAAATCAATTAACTTCATCTCGGGCATTGGCAGATTCTTCACTCTTTTTGGCAGGTGCACGACAGTAAAGTACTTCTTACGTCGGCAGTTTAGTATTGTTTCGAGCGAAGGTGTCGCTGTACCGAGAATACAGTATGCCTTTTGAAGCTGTGCCCGCTTGATGGCCACGTCTCTTCCGTTATATCGTGGAACTGTATCCTGCTTATAGCTCGGTTCGTGCTCCTCGTCGATTACGACAAGACCTAATCTCGGCAGCGGCGCAAAAACCGAAGAGCGAGCCCCAATGACAACGTCGGCGTCACCGGCCCTGATTTTTTGCCACTGTACGTTCCGTTGAGGCCCCTTCAGGCCCGAGTGCATTACTGCGATTCTCTCAAGTCTGGCGCTGAACCGCTGAACGGTCTGCGTTGTAAGAGCAATCTCCGGCAGCATCACAATCGCCTGCCTTCCTTGTTTTAGTACCTCCTTAATCGCTCTTATATAAAGCTCCGTCTTGCCGCTGTCCGTAACGCCGTGCAAAAGCGTAACGCCAAACTGTTCTGAATTTATCCCGGCTGTAATATGTGCCAGCGCTTTTCGCTGGTCGCCGTTCAGTATTATCTTTTCCTTTGTCTTTATTGCCATTCCTTCCGGTATCGCGGGCAGGTCTTTAAGTATCGTTCGCTGTGTTATTTTGATAATCTGCTTCTCGGCCAGCCTTTTCAACGGCACCTCGCTGCAACCAACGGCGTCTAAAAGTTGCCGGCGCTCGATAGCGGCAGGGGGGGCAAAGGCGGATTGTTCCTGCAGAAATAGAGCGATCTGCTTTTGTTTTTTGCTGAGGCGATGCTCAGTCCATTCGTAGTTTTCCTTGGTTTTAATTGCAAGATAGACGTAGTTTTGCGTCCTGGCGCCGGCCCCTTTTTTTACCGCTGCTGGGACCATTGCCGAGAGCACCTGCCCTAAAGGACACACATAATAATTGCTGACCCACCTCGCCAGGGCCAAAAGGGGCTTGTCTAATAATGGCTGCTTATCTACGAGTTTCGTTACATACTTCAGGCGTCTTTCTTTTTTTCGTGCGGCGTATGATTTGTCCACCGGCACATCCGCTTCGACGCAAAAGCCAATCTCGGCCTTATTGTTGCGTCCGAAAGGCGCCTCAACGCGCTGGCCCACTTCAATCGGCCAAATCTCATCCGCCGCGGCATAATCGAACTCGGAATCTACCCCCGCCTCGAACGCCACTCGAATAATATGACGGTAATCGGCCCCATTATCTTCGACTACCTGTCCAAACAAACTGTCGGCTCGATTTTTGCTCATTTATCCGTTACTGTTGCTGGACAGCCCTGGTTCTCGTTGCTGCTGGGCCTTTTTGATTGCTTCGACTGATTGGGAAACTGCCTTGGCGCTGCGAGCCGTTGTTATAGCGGCAGAGCAACTGATAACAGCGATAATTAAAATAATCGCTGAAAAAATCACTATAAGTACGATAGCAGCCTGCGGCAGTTTCATTGTTACGGGAAATGCTTCTTGACCTTGTATATCTAACTTGACGGGCAACAATGTATCACTCTTTACTTCGACTCTTACAGGTTCTTCTTTGCCTTCCTGCCACTGCACCTTAACGGGTATCGGCTCTTGTTCCTTGGCCTTGAGCTTGACGGGTATAGGCTCTCGGTCCTGCATTTGTAATTTAACAGGAATGCCCTTATAAACGCGTTTCCCCTCTTGATCTATCTCGGAACAACCGGCAGATAGACAAACAATAACCGTGCAGAAAATTATATTCCTCATTTTTATTTAACTCCGTAACATTTTTTAGCTTCAGGATTATGATTTTTGGCTTACGCTTTATGTTCACCTGTGCAATATATTCTTGAGCTGCAATCTTATAGATTGAAATGTTCTGTAGCTATTTCACTCACCGCCTCTCCGATGGCCAGTGATGCCGTTGCCGCCGGCGAGGGTGCATTCAGCACGTGGATGGCGTTTTCGTCTTTTTCTATGCGAAAATCATCGACAAGTTCGCCGTCCCGGCCGAGTGCCTGGGCACGTACACTGGATATGCCGGGCCTTATATCCTTTGCCTGCAGTGTGGGGATGAATCTCTTAAGCTGTTTGAAAAAATACCTTTTCGAAAGTGATTTTCTGTATTCCTCCAGTCCATACCACCAGTGCCGCATAAACATCAGCCATGTTCCCGGATAAGTAAGCGAGTTCCACATATCTTTAAAATTGAAATCACTCTTGCGGTAGCCTTCTCTTTTGAATGCCAGCGCTGCGTTCGGGCCGCACTCGACTTTTCCATGAATCGTTCGGGTAAGGTGTACGCCCAGAAACGGCAGGTCCGGGTCCGTCACCGGATATATCAGGCCTTTGACCTTTTCGTCCGCACTTTCGGTTAATTCATAATAGTCACTGCGAAAGGGTATTATTCTTATCCCGCAATTGATGCCCGCCATTTTCGCAATTCTGTCGGACTGAAGCCCGGCGCAGTTGATAATGTATTGAGCTGTAAACTGTCCATTGCTCGTTGCAATCTCCACCTTTTCCCCGCGTTTATTTAGCCCCGTCACTTCACAGGAGGTAAAGACTTTATTGTTTTGTCCGTCTGCTTCCAGCAGGCTGCAGATTTTCTCTGCCACTTCGACAAAGTCGATAATCCCCGCAAAGGGAACATGTATGGCCTCTATACCCTGACAGAACGGCTCAATTGTCCTGATTTTATACGGGCTTATCTTTTCAATGCCTTCTATTTGGTTTGCAAGGCCGTTCTTGAAAAGCTTCTCAAGGCCGGCCAATTCCTTTTTCTTTGTTGCGACAATTATCTTCCCGCAAATCTTGTAAGAAATTTTGTGTTTTTTCGCAAATTCTATCAGCTCTTTTCGCCCCTCAGCACAGGTTCTGGCCTTGTATGTACCCGGTTTGTAATATAGTCCCGAATGAATAACTCCCGAGTTACGCCCCGTCTGATGGCTCGCGACCTGTTTTTCTTTCTCGAGCACGGCTATTCGGAGATTTGGATGACGAAGCCCAATCTTGTATGCCGAGGCGAGCCCCACTATCCCGCCTCCTATCACAATAATATCGTAATCTGTCTCGTTACTCATTTCTAAAGACATAGCCTTACTACAAAGCTGATCCTTACCTGAAAAGCACATCCAGCTTATCTCTGGTTTTTTCATTAAGCTGGTTCGGCTCCGTCCAGACGGCCAGTTCCAGAGACTTTCTGCACGGACAATCATCTGAGCAAAGTTCGGCATCGTTTTGCAGGACGGCTCTTATAAGCTTAATAGCGTTGTTTGTTGCCGCCTGAAGGTTCCCTGTTATCTCCTTCAGCAGCGCCTGCTTATTCGTAACCTTCTGCCGGTTTGTTTGCCAGCAGTCATAATCGGTTGCAAGCGCCACTAATGCATAACACATTTGGGCCTCGCGTGCCAGCCTGGCCTCCGGCATGACCGTCATACCTATTAAATCACCACCCAAAGCGCGGTGCATGAGCGATTCTGCTCGCGTCGAAAACTGTGGCCCTTCCATACACACATACGTCCCGCCGTTGTGTGCCCTAACTTCAATTTCCTTGGCCGTTTTCAGAAGTGTTTCTCCGAGTCTTTGGCAAAACGGGAAGGCAAGTTCACAGTGTACCGCGCCGTAACCGCTGAAGAACGTGTTTTGCCGTCCGAATGTTTTATCGATAATCTGCCCGGCAACTACAAGGTCCCTCGGATGAATCTCTTCGCGAAGTGAGCCTACCGCACAGGTTGAAATCACCGAGGTTACGCCTAATTTTTTGAGGGCGAAAATATTGGCTGCATAAGGTACTTCACCCGGAGCCAGTTTGTGTCCTTCACCGTGCCGATTGAGAAAAGCCACCTCCTTATTACCGATTGTTCCGACGAGTATTGGACAGCTTGACTTGCCGAACGGTGTGTCGATATCGTGAAGCTTCGTCTGGCTTACTTCCTGGACTAACGTGTCGCCCAAACCTGTTCCTCCGATTATTCCGACCATTCCTTCAGTCATATCGACATCTGCCTTTCTTTAGTCTGTTCAGGCGGTTTTTCTAATCAGCAATCCTGTTTCACACCCAATCTCGTTTGTAAAAGGATAAGAAGGTACTTTTGCCCCTTGATGCACAATATCCCTCGTCCACCCGTCAGAATGCCTGAAAAAACTTATTCCTTTAAGTCTGGCTTTCACAAATCTAATCCGAAGCTGCGGCTTTTCAGTTGTTTTACGTCGATAACCTTCAATCTGCCCAATCTGCAGCCTGTTTAAAGTATGGATTCTATCAGATTCACTTTGAGATGCAAATAAAAAAGGCGACCGAAGCCGGTATCTTTCCCGGTCTTTTTGCAGGGATTCGCAGAAGGTTTGTTGTATAATTTATTTGTGATGAATCTATCCGAGCTGGTAAAGCAAAAAGCGCTTCAATTGGGCCTCGACCTGGTTGGGATTACAACGGCACAGCCGATCGAGGCCGCGCAGGCCGAATATCTTTCGAGTTGGCTTAAGGAAGGCCTGGCCGGCCGGATGGACTATATGTACAAAAACTTCCAGAAGCGTATCAATCCCGCCGAGCTCCTGAAAAATGCTCAATCCGTAATTTGTGTAGGCCTGAATTACAAACCGCCCGTTCTTACTGTGCCGCCACTGTCTGCCGAACCGGCCGGTTTAATCGCGAATTTCGCTCTTTATCAGGATTACCACAAATTTATGAAAGACAGACTCTACAAACTTGCAGATTTCCTCAGCCGTTCTGTTAATAGCCGCTGCCGATTCAAGTGTTGTGTAGATTCGGCGCCTTTAGCTGAAAGGGCCTTGGCCGCCCGGGCCGGCCTCGGCTTCATCGGTAAAAATCATATGCTGATAAATCCTCACCTCGGACCTCAAATTCTCCTGGCTGAGTTATTGACTGATATTAAGCTCGAGCCTGACCGACCAATTCACCAGACCTGCTCTGGATGCGATAAATGTATATCTGCCTGTCCGACAGGCGCACTAAGACCCGATGGCAAATTTGACGCCAATAAGTGCATCAGCTATTTGACGATTGAATATGCCGGCGGGATACCAGCCGATTTAGCCGGTAAGATTGGCGCTCATCTCTTCGGCTGTGACGAGTGCATACTTGCCTGCCCCTTTAATGCGGACGCGCCGGTGCGGGCCAACGAAGAGTTCGAATTTCACAGCAATTGGAAATGGCTCAATTTGCACCGGATTCTGCAATGGGACAAGCGGGCCTTTAATGCCGAATTTTCCGGCTCATCTCTAATCCGCATCGGCCTTGAAAGACTCAAAAGAAACGCCCGAACCTGCCTGAAGAATAAGGCCGTAATGCTTTGAAGAAACCATGTCATTTCGACCGTAGTGAGTCACGATTTACTCGCCTCGGCGTAGCCAAAGGTGAAGCCGGGTCGGGACGAACGAAGTGGAGAAATCTACTCAAAAAATAGACCTGTCCCGAACAAGGCCATAATATAAATTTTTGTCAAATTTTCTCTAAAATCCGAAAATATTTCTTGAATATCCCCCTCTTTTGTGTTAATTTTAAGTGTAATCAAGTCACAAAGTAAGTACTGAGAAGGGCATCATATCATAATATCATTTTTTTTTTGCTTTCACGGTTGCTGTCTATATTTGTTAAGGGCGAGAAAAATGAAAAGGCAAATTATAAAACCGGTTTTCATGGCCTTGCTGTTTTGCAGCTTCGCAATAGTAGAAGCGGAGGTTTTTGAGATACCGCTGGATTGCGAGGGACAATACAACTCGGGCCAGGAGCTTATAGTGCAGTTCGACTTTGGATTTGCCTTCAGAGAGATATCAAACGTATATGTTGATTTGTCGGGAACAATTACAGCCGAAAATGTCACACAATGTGTGGGCCCTAACACTACATGGCCCGTGGATGGAAAATTTGTTGTGGGTTCGATTCTCTATGTACGTGCAGGAGAGGCGAACTATCCGGACCCGGAGGCTTTTAATGTGCGCTTACAATTACAAAGACCAAAATATGTGGCCGATGAGCTGCTCATGCGTTTTGCAGACAGTACATTGACAACCGATGAAAGAAACGCAATTCTGGCTTCCTATGGTGGGGGAACCGTGATACGTTCGTATCCAACTCGTCCGGAACTGAATTTAGTCAAGCTCCCGGAGAATGTTACGGTCGAAGAGGCGATTGCAGTATTGTCCAATGCCCCGGAAGTCCAGCATGTTCAACCCAATTATTTATTTTATATTGGTCCTCACCCGTCTCGTTGGGAGGAATTTTATGACGGACAAGGCAGCGTTAGAATCTGTTTTGATAAAATCTATCGTTCCCTGGATTGGTGCACGGTAGATAATCCCATTGGCCGCATTGATTCTGCGACACTATCCATCGAAGGGACGAAGTTGGGCCCTCAAACCTTTTTAGTTCCCAGTCAGTATCCAGCAATTCAGGTAGCTATTGATAATGCTTGTGACGGTGATACTGTTCTCGTAGCCGATGGTACTTATACCGGTCTCGGCAATCGAGATATTGATTTTCTTGGTAAAGCCATTACGGTTAAATCCGAAAATGGCCCAGAGAACTGTATAATAGACTGTAACGACACATACAGCGACCCTAACAGGGGCTTCTACTTCCACAGCGGCGAAGATGCCAATTCAATTGTTGATGGCTTTACCATCACAAATGGGCATGTCAAGGATGGTGGTGGAATCTCCTGCTTGGGAAGCAGCCCTACGATAAGCAACTGTATAATTAGTAGGAACACAGCGTCTGCTGGGAGAGGTGGTGGAATTTATTGCTATCAAAGCAGCCCGAAAATTACAGGCTGTAAATTAAGTGAAAATTCGGCATATTCCTACAGTGGTGGTATATACTGTGATGAGGGAAGCCCGATGATATCCAACTGCACCATCACAGGTAGCGAACTTGAATTTTACGGTGGCGGCGGCGGCAGCATCTACTGCAGAAATGCCGAACCAATAATAACCAATTGCACAGTAAGCAGAAATAAGGGTGTTGGAATCGCCTTCAAATTTTGTAACACGGCAATTACCAACAGCACTATAAGCGAAAATAAAGGGGGAATTTACTCATATTCCAGTACAGCGATAATTACCGACTGTGTAATCAACCAAAACACAACGGAAAATGGCGCTGGAATCTACTGTGACTACCGTAATCTGACAATGGCCAACTGCATAATTAGCGGTAACTTAGCAACAAGCCGAGCTGGCGGAATCTTCTGCCGTTACGGCCATCAAAAGATTACTAACTGCATTTTCACTGGAAATTCTGCGAATAATGCCGGTGGAATTTTATGCTTCTCCACTAATTTGAATATTACTAACTGTATATTTAATGCAAATTCATCAAACACAGGAAATGCTCTGACTTGCAATTACCCAAACATGTCGCATCCAAGCAATGTTGGGGTTATTAACTGTATCCTCGCCGATGGGGGCAACGAAATATCTGACAGGGATGGCTCAACAATCACGGTCACTCACAGCGATGTTCAGGGGGGCTGGTCTGGCGAAGGCAATATCGATGCCGACCCGCTTTTTATTGAGCCGGGCTATTGGGACCCGAATGGAACACCGGTAGATGCCAACGATGATATTTGGTTTAATGGTGATTATCACCTACTGCCGGCCTCATCCTGTATTGATGCCGGCGACCCCAATTACATACCCGAGCCGAACGAAACCGACCTCGACGGAAATCCCCGTATCAAAGATGGAAGAATCGATATGGGTGCATACGAGACTATTCTGGATGAAGCCCGCCTCTGGATATGGCCGCGCGTGATTAAACGAAATGGCCGTCAGCCGGAAATAATGGCCTGGATGCGCCTGCCCGAGGGTATCACAAAAGACCAGGTTGACAGAAACGAGCCGCTTATTCTCTATCCCGGCGGCATAAAATCGAGGCGACAATTTGTTTTTCAAAGCCGCAGCTGATGGAATCCACGCACTTTTGTCTTTGCCTTCTTCGATAAGGCCGAGTTAATGGAAGCTATCCCTGAGAATGGCCAAGTGGAACTGCAGGCCCTCGGCTACCTGCTTGAGCCGGGCCAATATTACTACGGCACCGGTACTGTTAGAATAACGGCTCCCCGGCCGCGGTGGCGCTGGCCGTATAGCTACTGGCGATGGTAGATTGCTTTATTATAATTGTTAAAAAAATAAAAGGCTGGGGCTTTAAAACGCCCCAGCCTTTTTTCTCGCCTGTCCACCGCTATCATTTACGTAGTAATCATCTCGCTTGCCAGCCAAAGAAACGGCCCCTGGCCGTGCAAATCTCCCGCTACACGCGGCCGATTCAAATAGTGTTCGATATCCTTACTTTGCCCAGTGCCGACACATACTTCGCCAATATTGCCGTCTTCGTCTAAATGCGCACAAAGACCCTTAAATGCCTTGGCCGCTGCCGGCCAATACTCTTGCCTTTCCAGCCAGCCGTTTTTCACTCCCACAGCCATAGCGTAAGCAAACATACCCGTGCAGGAGCTTTCCGCCCACGAATTCTCGTTATCGACTAATTGCCGCCACATCCCGTTGTCCGACTGGTATTTTAGAAGTGAGTTCATCATTTTTTTGTAGGCGCTGGTAATCTCAGTACGCAGTTTATGCTCGGCCGGCAGCGATTTTAGAACCTCTGCCATTGCACAAGCCACCCAGCCGTTGCCTCTGCCCCAGTAAAATGGGAAATCCGGCCCGTGATAAAAAAGGCCATTCGGTCGCTGGAGTTTTTTCAGATAAACGCTGAGCTGAAGCGCCGCCCGGTCCGCATATTTCGTTTCCTTTGTTGCCCGAAAGGCCTGTATTTGAAGCATCCCCACCATATACATATCATCGACCCACCAACGTGTTTGCTGAGTCAGGCCGTCTTCACGTGGATTTTCCCACTGGCTCTCTGCGAACGTCAAACCCAGCTTGAGATAACGTTCGTCGCCGGTTGTCAAATATATCTGTAGCGGCAGGATTCCTACAACGTTTCGGTCAACGTGTGGCTCGCGGGAGATGAAGATATTGTTATCTTCGAGGAGTTTATCATATCGCCGGACAATTTTGCCGATTAGCTCTTTGTCTCCGGTTTTTTGCCCAAATCGCAGTGCCCCAACGGCCGTGCATACCTCCGCATAATGCAGGCATTGGTTACCGTACATCATATAATCTTTTCGGGCTAACAGATTCTCTGCAACCTTGCTGCCGATTATTTTCACATTGTCATTTTCTTTAGTGTCCATCTTTGCCTGCGTTAAACACGCGGTTGAAGTGAGCGTCAAAGAGTTTCTAATCGTATAACCGATTCTTTTAGTTTCTTATAGGATGATTTTCTGGTTTTCCACCAAAAAGCAGCGCCAACGGCGGCTCCGCCCAGATGCGCCAGCCCGGATACGCCGCTAAGACCGGCTGTTTGCATATATGCATAAATGAATTGATAAAGAATCCACATTACGAACATAAAACCAACGGGCATGCGAAACCATCTAAATAGCAGGATTACACCGACTTTTGCCTTGGGGAAGCGCAGGCAGAAGTAAGCAAGGATGCCTGATATCCCTCCACTTGCCCCGATGCAGGGAATTGTCGAATTAAGGTTACCAAGAATATGGGCGGCGTTTCCGATTATCGCTGCGGTAATAATTAGAAGAAGATAACGCTCTTTGCCGAGGACATCTTCGGTATTACTCCCGAAGACCAAAAGAAAATACAGGTTCCCGACTAAATGAATAACACCGCCGTGCAGGAAAAAGGAGCTGATAAATGTCAACCCCAGGTATCGTCCGAACTCGGCCGGAATTAATCCCCAGTTTGTGACTACTTCTTTTAGGTTAAAAAAGGCAATTATACTGATTGCAGCGATAACTATACTAAGAGACCAGGTCATAATCGGGCTTTGCTTGAGGCCGGTTTGTTTATACACTATCGGCATACCGAAAAGCGCAGGCACAATTTCCCACAGATGGTCCGGGCTGCTAAAGCCCATTGTTTCAGAGTCTTGACTTTCTTTAACTAATTCAAGTTTTGTGAGGGCCAGAGCCTCTTTAGCTTTTGAGGGCAGCTCATCTTCGAGAGATTTGGCAATTGGGATTTTGGAAAGGCCCTCGAATTCTCCTGGGTCGAACCAGATGAAAAAACATCCCGTGCAGACATCGAAGTATTTTGTTTCTTCACCTTCGATAATGGGAACTTCGTGCATTATCCGATTGCAGGCGGGGCATCGTCGCTCGGCGACGTACTGTCCCGAACGCGCCCTTTGCCACAGCTTATTTACAATGGGCAGCGGCACGGCTTTTCTGACAACTTCAATGGATATGGCCCTGCCGTCACATTCCGGACATGCCCAGAACAGGCCCAGTGAGTTGCTGTTCTTATTGAGAGCCGTGTTACAGTCGGGACAGATGAGCATTATCAGGTAGATAAGTCTAACAATAATTATATTGTTTTATCGTCAAACCTCGTCGCAATGCACGTTTCATCTATGCAAATACTATTATCTTGCCGATTCTCACCAAAAGCAAGAATTTTCATCGATTAAGGATTATGATAGATTCACTTATAATTAGGCCAAAAACCGATAATATTCTTGACTTTTTTTGTAATCTAAGTATATGATATCTAAAGTATGCGTTAAGGAACAACACGGAAAACAGCCTGCAAAAGACAATTATCACAGGCACCTGAAAAGACTGTCACGTAACAGCAAATACATTACAGGAGGTTTAAAAATCAAAAAACTATCATTCATACTGATTATACCGGCCCTGTTACTAACAATCCCAGCCACCGTTCACGCGGGCGAACCATTTATGCTGAAGGATATACATCCATCCGGCGATTCTTATCCTGACCAACTCACGATCGTCAACGGCACATTATTTTTCAGGGCCAACGACGGAACAAACGGTACTGAACTATGGAAAAGCAACGGTACTGAAGCAGGCACAATAATTGTGAAGGATATAAATCCGGGATCAGGAGCCTCCGTTCCTGAACATCTCACGGATGTAAACGGCACTTTATTTTTTCAGGCTGGCGACAGCACAAATGGCTTTGAGTTATGGAAAAGCGACGGCTCTGAAGCAGGCACGATTATGATAAAAGATATTAATCCAGGGGGGGATACTCAACTCCTGCATATCTGACGAATGTTAGCGGTACAGTTTTTTTCGGTGCTGATGATGGCACAAACGGTTATGAGTTATGGAAAAGTGATGGAACCGAAGCCGGAACGGTTATAGTAAAGGATATACATACGGGGCTGTTGAACTCAAATCCCTCGTACCTGATAAATGTAAACGGCACGTTATTTTTCAGGGCTCTCGATAGCAATGGCTATGAACTATGGAAAAGCGACGGTACCGAGGCAGGCACGGTTATGGTAAAGGATATAAATTCGGGATGGTACAACTCAAATCCTGACCAACTGACAAACGTAAACGGCACATTATTTTTCAGGGCCGATAATGACATAAATGGTATTGAGTTATGGAAAAGCGACGGAACCGGAACTGGTACGATAATGGTAAGGGATATATATCCGGGATGGTACAACTCATACCCTGACCAACTGACAAACATAAACGGCACATTATTTTTCAGAGCTGAAGACGGCATAAACGGTGGTGAGTTATGGAAAAGCGACGGAACCGAGGCAGGAACAATTATGGTAAAGGATATAAATCCGGCGGGACACTCAAATCCTGCTTTTCTGACAAATGTAAACGGTATATTGTTTTTCGAAGCCGACAACGGCACAAATGGCCGTGAGTTATGGAAAAGCGACAGTATTCCTGTAGGCACAGTAATGATGGTAAAGGATATACAACCTGGCTCGCTCAACTCAAATCCAGCGTATTTGACGAATGTAAACGGCACTTTATTTTTCTCCGCCGAAAAAGCCCCGGATGGCATTGAGTTATGGAAAAGTGACGGCACCGAGGCAGGCACAGTTATGGTAAAGGATATATATCCGGGAACAGGAAGCTCCAATCCTAAGTACCTGACGAGTATGAACGACTCATTATTTTTCCAGGCCGACGACGGCACAAATGGCGTCGAGTTATGGATATATGCATGGAATGACGAATGCCAGGACGCCCCGGAAGTTAATTTGGGCAAGATTTACTATGGCTCAAACTATGGCGCTACAGGAGATGACCTGACAAGCTGTGCTTTTAACGATTATACGGACCTCTGGTTCTATTACCGTCCACCGTCTGCAGGCCAGTATACAATCACCGCAAGCAGCGATGAATTTGATACGACACTTGCCGTCTTTAACGCATGCGGCGGAAACGAGCTCACCTGTAATGACGATTATTTCCCGGGTACGGATTCTCAGGTAGTCCTGGAAATGGTAATGGGCAAACGCTACTACATCCGCGTGGCTGGCTTCGATGGTCAAATGGGACATTTTGGGCTGGCTGTCACTGCCGGCGCCTGCACTCAATGGGCCTTAAGCGACATTAATAGGGACTGCAAAGTAGATTTGCAGGACTTTGCCTTAATGGCTTCCGAGTGGCTCGTATGCAATATGGACCCTCCCGAGCTATGCTGGCAATAAGATGATTTAGGATACTTCTGCTTTATGCGAGACGAGTATCGAGCGACAAGTAACGAATGGTTATGGGGCAAGGAATGTATCTGTTTCGCAGGAAGGAACCTCGGAGCCGTAATAGACTTGTTTGTCTTTCAGTGTGAATATGTCATCGGCGTTAAGACCAATCCCCCTTTGCTGTGTAAACTTTACACTGCCGTCGTAGAAGAGCACATTTTGTCCTCGTCGCTGATGGTTAATGCTGTTCAGCTTCATTAGCTCTTCGCACAAAGATTTGCGCAATTCTCCTGAATAGTCTTCCGGCAGTTGCTCGAATATAGGGCTAAGATCCGCCATCAAAACCTTTTGGCCAGATTCGTCTTTTTTTGCCGTTTTACACACTATTCGGAAACTGTAGGTCACGTATTTTCTGGAAGGAAAGTCGGAAAGCTGCTTCACTTGCCGTTGGTTGAACTGAATTGCCCGGCCCTGTCTTCTGCCGGGGCAGACAAAATCACTCGCATTGACATAATCTTCTTTGACCAAAAGCCATAAAGGCCGTGTATTTGAATGGTTCTCGGCGCCCTGATAGCCTACCTTCCACCAGGGTTCACCCGTGGAAGTTGCCACTGCCGGCAGTGCGCCGTCGTGGTCGGAAACGTATTCACCGATTCCTCGGGATACTCGCGATAGTTGTGCCTGGCAGCAATTTTGCCACGCCCGCTGGCGAGCCGTTTTCAGTGACGGGATCGAGACGCTTGCAAAAAGCATAATCATCGCCGCGACGGCGGCCACCTCTGCAAGGTTACGCCAGAAGCCGTGCCCCGCCCCGAAAGGCTGTTGTTCCTCGTGCTCAATCAACTGCTCAAGCCGATGCTGGCTCTCGGCACCAAGATTCTTCGCCCGGAATATGACCCCATCAACTAATTCGTCGGGACAGGATGGAACTTGAAGACCCCCGACAGGTTCAATAGCCTCTTTCAGATTGGAGTGGAATTCCGCGGCTGCGGGATTGTCGGCTAATAATTGCTCGGCGAGTTTGTTTTGCTCTTCGGAGGTCAGGCCAAAATAATAATCAAATATTAGTTCTTTCTGTTCGCGGGATAAGTCCTTCATACAAGTTTCACTTCCTATGATTGAATTTTTGCCGCCACTTTTTTGTGAAATAAACAACGGCTGCGTGAAGCCTGCTCTTCACCGTTCCTATAGGTATACCCAGAATCTCCGCCATTTGTTTGTAAGAAAATTGCTCAAAATATGCCAACAGTAAAATTTCCCGAAGATTCTCCGGCATATCCCCTATAACCTGCCGAACTATATCGGATGTCTCGCTTTTTTCCACCTCATCAAAGGGTGTTGTCTTGATTGACGTGAGTGTGTTGACGACATCATCAATCGACATCTCGTTCGCCTCTGAAAGCGCCCCGAAACGCATCCTTACTGTTCGTTGTTGTTTTCGAAGGGTGTCTCTGGCCTTGTTGGCTGCGATTGTAAAAAGCCACGGCCGGAACGGCCTGTTCGTATCGAACATTGCCCTGCTCGTATAAACCTGCAAAAAGGTCTCCTGAAACACGTCTTCAACTAAATCCCGCTGGTTCAGGAAGCGCATGAGGAATGAGTATAGACTGTTTTTATATCGGTTCAGGATATCCCTGAATGCCGCTTCGTCACCGGCTGCGAACCGATTCATAAGCTCTTTGTTAAGGGCCTGACTCTTAGGGGCCTGTTTATTTGAATATCCTGCCATACGTAACTTTCGGCCTTTTGAAAGTCCTCAAAACAGTATTAGAAACCGCTATTCTGATGGACAAAACCTCGAAAAGCAAATCCTGCGAGCGCGACAGTTTACGATATTTTCTCTTGTTCTGCAAGGAGGGAACTGCGGGCAAAGGGCGAGGCCATTACCCAGCTAAAACCCAGACGCTTCGCCTCTTGTTTCCAGTATTCGAACTTCCCCGGCTCGACATAATCGACTACCGGCAGTGCATCTTTACTCGGCCGCAAATACTGCCCGATGACAATCCGCGAGCAGCCGACCCGCCGTAAATCCTCCAGAACGACCGTAACCTGCTCATCACTTTCCCCCAGGCCCAGCATAATTGATGACTTTCTCGGCATATCAGGATAACTTCGCCCGGCCAGCTCCAGCAGCCTAAGCGACCGCTGATAATCGCCGCCGGCCCGAACCCTCGGGTATAGCTGCCTTACCGTCTCGATATTATGGCCGAAAACGAACGGCGCCGCCTGGCCCAGTATTTCTATCGCCTTTTCCTGGCAGCCTTTGAAATCCGGTGTAAGGATTTCAAAATTGATGTTCGCGACCTCACTTCGTACTTTATTTATGCAGTCGCGAAAGTGACTCGCTCCACCGTCAGGCAAATCGTCACGGTCAACACTGGTTATCACGAGATATTTCAATCCCAGTTTTTTTACCATCTCTGCTATTTTTGCCGGCTCAGTTGGGTCCGGCGGTAGGGGGGTTCCTCTGGGTACCGAGCAAAATTTGCAATTTCTTGTGCAGATATTACCCAGAATCAGCACCGTCGCGGTGCCCCGCGACCAGCACTCGCCGCGGTTTGGGCAGTTAGCGCTCACGCATATCGTGTTCAGCCCTAAGGAGTTTAACACGCCGGCGGTCCGCTCGTAATCACCGCCTATTGGCAGACGTCTGCGCAGCCATGGTGCCGGTTTGTCCGCTGTTTTCATCTTGCCTGCCTGCGGCCTGTTCGCCACGAACTCCTTATTAGCAAAATGTTTGCTGAGTAATCCTGAAAGCCTTTGCTTAACCTCGGTCATTGAATGTTCTTTACACGTCTCAGCCAGCACCGAGGTTATTGTCACACCTTCCAGACCACACGGCACAATATAATCGAATATCGCCAGGTCGTTTTGGATATTTATTGCCATTCCGTGATATGTTATACCCCTTGAGACGCGCACGCCGATAAAGCCGATTTTTTTATTTCCCACCCAGACACCCGGCAGCCCTTTTCGCCGTTCGCCGCATACGCCCAATTGCTCCAGAAGCTCGATCCCGATTGTTTCAAGTTCTCTTATGTACTCGCCAATCGCAAGATTTATTCCTCGTAGCTCGAGTATGGGATAAAAGACAAGTTGCCCCGGATTATGAGCCGTCGCTCCTCCGCCGCGCCGAATCTGGGCCACCGCGATACCTCGCTCACCCAATACTTCCGGGCTGGCTAATAGCTTATTTATAAGCTGGCGGGCCCCTAATGTAATCACCGGCCGGTGCTCGACCAGCAGCACCGTATCACCAATCTGCCCATTACGCTTTTGTTCCACAAGCCGCTGCTGTTCTCGCAGTGTCTCCTCATAGTCCGCCAATCCGCAGTCGCGAACAGTAAGAGAGTTTTCAATTAAACTCTCAGTTTTCATACCTTTTCCTTATGCCTGTATGCCCGCTTGTCTCTTAGGTGGATTATTTACGCTCACCTCGAATGCGTCATCACACGCTTCTTTAAGCACTTCTGATACTGTCGGGTGTGGAAAAGTTATCGAGCTTATCTTTTCGCTCGTACCAATCAGCGCTCTGGCGGCCGCCGCCAGTTCGGTTACCATACTGCCGACCATTGTCACGCCTAATATCTTGTCTGTTTTCTTTTCCCTTACCACTCTTATTTCCCCGCTCGTCTCGTTGTGAGCTATGCTCCTGCCGTTCGCGCGGAAAAAGCTCCTGCCCACGGTAATATCTAATCCCTCTTTAATGCAGTCTCTTTCGCTCCTGCCGACGGAAGCCACTTCCGGAAATGTATAAATCACTCTTGGCACGAGCGAATAGTCGCTCATCCTCGCCTCTCCGCCCGTGGCGTTTATCGCCGCAATGTTCGCCTGCATAAATGCCCCATGTGCGAGAAACGTCGTTGCCGTCACATCTCCGATGGCATAAACGCCCTCGGCATTGCTCTGCAATTTTTCATCAATGGCAATGGCCGATTTATTCATTTTCAGATTTAGTCCCTGCACGGTTTCTTCATCACACGTTGCCCTGCGCCCGACCGAAACCAGCACCTTTTCCGCCTCGATCTCTTCTCCGTCCTCGATTTTAATTTTCACCTGACCCTTCGTTTTTGTTATTCCGCTGACTTTCTTACCGGTTTTTGCGATAATTCCCATTTTCTTGAACTGCCGTTCTATGATTCGGCTTACCCACTCTTCTTCCATCGGCAGCAACAGTTCAATGGCTTCGATAATTGTAATTTTGCTGCCGAGAGCCGAATACAGGCAGGCTATCTCGCATCCGAGCACACCGCCACCGACAATCGCCAGCGAACCCGGCACAACCGGCAGCGAAAGTATCTCTTTATTGGTCAAAATCGTCTCGCCGTCAAACGGGATTGATGATAATTCAATCGGCTCTGAGCCCGTCGCCAGAATTATCTTTTTGGCGTTAATCTCGGCAGAACCGCTATCAGTCTGGGCGTACACTCGGCCGGGCCTGCTTACGATGCCTTTACCTTTAATAATCCTGACATTGTTACTTTTCAGAAGCCCTGTCATTCCCTTTCTCAGTCCCTCGACTATCGCATTTTTTCTGGCCTGCATTTTGTCCCAGTTAGGCCTGGCCTCTGCAATCTCAACGCCCATTTCCGCAGCGCCCCTGGCCGTAAGCAAAACCTGGGCAGATGCAAGAAGCGCCTTGGAAGGAATACATCCCCAGTTCAGACATGTCCCGCCGATTATTTCCTTCTCGATTATTGCTGCCGAGGCCCCTCTTTGCGCGCATCTTATAGCCGCTACATAACCGCCCGGCCCGCTTCCGATTACTGCAACATCAAATTCCTCAGCCATAATTCGGATTCCCTGTTTTTGTACGTACTATTATTGAAAAAAACATTGTATCAGCTAAATATGCTTCGGGAAACCTTAATCCCACTAAGGTGAATGGGTAGGAGGGACAGGCCCAACCTTTATTTTCTGACAACACTTGTATGTGCCGCATCGAACATCCTTACGCCGCCGCGCTCTAATTGCACGATAAGTCCCTTCTGCGGGTCGACACCTATGCAATTGCCGCTAAACTCGCGATTGTTGTATAGCAATATGACTCCGTGACCCAATTGCGTGCTAAGCTCTCCCCATCGCTCGATAACTTTCTGTTGTGACTCCTCCGCCAAAGCAAGCCATTCGTCAAGCGAAATCAGCAGCCTCTTTGCGAGCGAAGTCCTTTCACATATTTGGCCGCACTCAAGGTCGATAGATGTGGCGTTATCCTGCAACTCGCCAGTGAAGAATTCTCTGCTCTGATGGCAGTTTATGCCGATACCGATAACGTAATCACTTGCTTTTTTATCCGGCCTCGATTCCAGCAAAATACCCCCGACCTTTTTGCTATTTAGGATTATATCGTTGGGCCATTTAATTCTTGTCTCATAACTGCCGCATCTTCCTATGGCTTCGGCAACGGCCACCGCACAACTTAGTATAGATAGTTCACCCGCCAGCTTGCTTTCCAGCAGGATGACGGAGCAAAGAATACTTTGTCCTTGTGGCGAGAGCCATTTATTACCTCCTCTTCCCCGGCCTGCCGTTTGCTCTTCTGCGAAGACTGACAGCCCGTCGTTCTTTCTGTTTTTCGCGTACTCCCACGCAACGTCGTTTGTGCTTGACGTGCTGTTATAGACAAGAACCTCTCGACCTATACGTTTGGTTTGAAGCCCGCCCTTAATCTCATCCGGATGCAGTGGGTTTGGAAAACTTTGCGACATATCAGGAATCTTAAAAATATTTAGCCCCCCGATTTATCGGGGGGTTTTATTTACGAGCATCGAGAATCCAGAATCGAGTATCCTTAAATCAAAAACTCGCTCCCTCTGTCTAATCCAATATCAACCGACGCGGCCGAGTGCGTAATTGCCCCTACTGCAATCCTGTCAATCCCGCACTGGGCAATCGCCATAACGTTATTCAGAGTGATATTACCCGACGCCTCCAACAAAGGCTTCTTGCCGCACATCTTGTTCCTCATATCCACCGCGTGCTTAAGCTGCCATTGCCCCATATTGTCCAGAAGTACCACGTCAATCCCCGGAATCTTCAGCACGTAATTAAGCTGGTTGTCCACGTGGTCAACCTCGACCATAACAAACTTTGCCCTTTTCAGCTTGTGGGCCTCTCCAACGATTTTCTTCAGTTTCGGGGAAAAATTTTTACCAAGCTGCGCAACGTGGTTGTCCTTTATCAGCACCGCGTCATTCAGCGAAAAGCGATGGTTATACCCTCCGCCGCACCGCACCGCGTATTTCTCCAGCGACCGCCAGCCCGGCGTCGTCTTTCTCGTATCGTAAATCTTTGTTCCCGTCCCCCTGACCGCGCTTACATATTTCCACGTCGTCGTCGCTACTCCGCTGAGTCGCTGCAGGAAGTTTAAGACCACTCTCTCTGCGCTCAGCATCGGCCTAAGCGGCCCCTCAATCGTACCGAGCTTCACGCCCACATTGGCTCGGCTGCCGTCCTTAAGAATAACTCGCAGCCTCAGCTTTTTATCGTAATGCCTCAGGATTTCGCGTACCACATCCATCCCGCAGACAACAATCTCTTCACGCGTTACTATCTGCGCCCTGGCGGTCGCCTTTTTTCCAATCGTAAGCTCCGACGTAAGGTCGCCTTTCCCGTAATCTTCCCGCACCGCCATTACTATCAAAGGCCGCACCTCACACATCTTCAATTGCTTCATTGTCTTCTCTCTTCCAAATCGTTTAGCCCCCTGCACCTGTCCTGAGTCCCGGCGCGCCGGGATCGAAGGACTGCATGGGGTTCGTTTAGTCCCCATTTTATAGTGGAGTTTACTTAATTAGTCAAGGAAATTGAATGAGAAACGCCAAATCCTTAAGCCCGCCGGTTTATCCGGTGGGTTTCTTTTGGCGGGCATTCTTAAATACTAAATTGCCTTGCCTAAAGCGAAAATTGGGGGGATAATTAAGTGTTACTTACATTTATTGCTATGCTTCATCTTAAAAACTGTATAATAAGTAATTAGGGGACAGTAGGCATGTATGAGATCGTTCAAATTATAAGCAAAATCGTAATCATCGCAGCTATTTTTTTTGTTGCATTATTTACGGCGCTTCGGGTATGGCGGGCTGACATAGGCCTACTAAAACTTATTAATCCTATCCGTGCCGCTAAACGCTTAGCAGAAAATTCTGCAAACAACACTCCACTGCTTAAAATAAGTGATGACCGAAAGTATATTGTTACTGAAAACAATGAGCCGTTTTTTTGGTTGGGAGGGACTGCGTGGGAATTAATACACCGATTAAACAAGCAGGAAATTGACCAATATTTGACAGACAGAGCAGAAAAAGGATTTACGATTATTCAAACGGTTATTCTTGCTGAATTGGATGGATTAAATACCCCAAATGCATATGGTGAAAAACCTTTAATCGATAATGACCCTGGCAAGTTAAATGAGAAATATTTTGAATATGTTGATTATGTAATTAATAGAGCAAAAGAGTTTGGATTATATATTGCACTTCTTCCAACATGGGGAGATAAGTACAATAAGAAATGGGGCTCTGGGCCGGAAATTTTTAATTCCGAAAATGCAGAGATTTATGGAGCACTATTAGCGAAACGATACATTTCTTGTAGTAATATCATTTGGATTTTAGGAGGGGACAGGATACCCGAAAATGAAAATCATAATGAGGTAATAAGAGCAATGGCAAAGGGTATTAGAAAAATAGATTCTTTGCATTTAATAAGCTATCATCCAATTGGAGGAGTATTAGCCTCCGATTATTATAATGAAAATTGGCTTGATCTTGACATGTTTCAAAGTGGCCATAATCTAACAGGAAAAGATTATCAATTCGTTATGAAGAGTAAGAAATCAAAACCGGTAAGACCTGTAATAAACGGAGAGGCACGTTATGAAAATATACCTGATAGATTTTGGGAAAAGGATGAACTAATTTGGCTGGAAGCTGCAGATGTACGGATCACTGCTTATTGGAGTATGTTAGCTGGTGCGGCAGGTTATACATATGGATGTAATGATATTTGGCAAATGTATAGTATTGATAAAAAGCCGGTAATTCATGCTCGTACTGACTGGAAAGTAGCCATGCATCTGCCCGGTTCAACTCACATGAAATATATGAAAGAATTATTAACCACTTTTCCATGGCAAAAGATGGACAATGATCAATCACTAATCTTGAATGAGAATCCTGAAGATGACTCATATATTATTTGTGCTTTTAGTCATGATAAGGACTTTATTATAGCATATACACCTCTTGGTAAACCTATTAACTTGGATATCTCTGGAATGAAAGCTCAAAAAGTCCTGGCATTTTGGTACAATCCCAGATCTGGAAAGTCGAAACAAATTGGTGGGTATTCAATAACAGATAAACCAGAGTTTATGCCATGGTCTACAGGCAAGGGAAGTGATTTTGTTTTGATCATAATAGATGAAAAATCAAATTATGTACTTCCTGATTGAGCTCTTAATGTTTGGTCACACCACGTATAGTTCATTGCCGTTGTATAGCAAAGAGCCGTATAACATAAACGTGCTGCTGCCTGCGGTTCGGATACTTATTTACTTGTTCGCCTTCGGCGAACTATTATTTGTTTCCTCATTGCGGCCTCCGGCAGCAGCGGCTCCATATGTCATTGCGAGCGAAACGCGACAATCTCGTTCTGTCATTCCTGCGAAGGCAGGAATCCATTCTTTTCTATAAAATAATCAATTCTTTTGCTGCCTGCGGCTTGTCTCGCCGAAGTTTTAACGTAGGCGGATTCGGAAATCTTTTTTATGCACGCTTTCAGCATATAAATTTACCTCTATAATCTTTTTTAATTAACTTATTCACTTCATCCAATGTCGGTAATGATACCTGAGCACCTTTTTTTGTTACTGTAATAGCACTGGCTGCAATCGCAAAATCAACTGCTTCGTCTATTCCCAAACCATTTGTAATAGCAACTGCAAAAGCACCAATAAAAGAATCACCCGCCGCTGTCGTATCCATCACATCTTTCACAGGATATGCAGGTTTATACTCTATTCTTTCCCCGCTGTTATAAACCACACCATTACTTCCCATTGTTATTATAACCTGCAAAATCCCTTTGTTTCTCAAAAATTTTAATGTCTCTTTTGCATCATCTATTGTTCTTATATGAATTCCTGTAATCAATTCACATTCGGTCTCATTGAGAAGAATAATATCGATTTTAGAAAGAAATTTATCAGAAATATTTTTTGCAGGTGCAGGATTGAACAACACCTTCACCTTATATTCTTTTGCAACATTTACTGCTTTTTCTACAACATCAAATGGTATTTCCAGTTGAACAATGATTAAAGAACTCCTTTTAATCAAATTATGACATTCATCAATATGTGTCTGGGTAATACAATGATTAGCACCTGAATCCAGTATTATAAAATTATCTCCTTCTTTCAGGACTATCATAGCAATTCCTGTTGATGTACCTTCAATTATTTTGATATTACTTACATTCACTCCATATTCAGATAAATTTTTTAGAAGGTCTTTTCCAAAGAAATCATCACCGACACAGCCTACCATATAGACATTACCATTTAATTTTGCAGCTGCAACTGCCTGATTTGCACCTTTACCCCCGGGATTAACCATAAATCCACTTCCGGTGATAGTCTCACCCATCTGTGGTATCCTTGGTGTATTAATCACCAAATCCATATTAAGACTTCCAATAACTGTGATAATATCCATTTTTGCCTTTATATATATACAAACAGAACAGGATAATCAGGTAACTGCCATTTCATCCTAACGTGAAATAAAAATTGATCTTCATGGAAGACCGCAGATAAACGCTGCGAGCAATCAAAATAAATTAAAATACTACGCCCGATTTTAATATCACATTCGCATAAGGAGTGCATTCTCCTGTCCTCACAATAGCTTCACTCAAATGCGTCATTTTCTTTAATTCCTCATGGCCGACTTCTTTAACAGGAGGGTTCATATTATGAGATTGAAATATTTTCATCATTTCTTCGAATATTCCCTGGTTTTTTTCATGGATCTCCGAGGCGACAATAATCTCTTCTACCTTCATTTCACTTAATATAACATCCAGTGTCCTGATAAGAGACGGATAACCGGATTCAATCGCAAGGTCTATTCGTTTAACATCTTTTGGGATCGGGAGTCCTGCATCACAAAGAGTAATATGAGCAGTATGCCCGATTTTACTTATCTCATAGCTTAATTCACTGTTGAGTAATCTTGAAGTCTTCATATTATTCAGCTCCTGTTCATATATTGAAAACTATCAAAATTAGAACCTTCCCCATTTTCTTCAGGGGACAACTTCTACTTTTACACACTCATTTGGTTTTGTAACGATTTCCATTTTTTTTACGAGATCATCCAGCCCTAACCTGTGAGTTATCAGAGATGCAAAATTATACCGTGCCGATTGTTTTTCCATCATCTTCAATACAGGCTGCCAGTTAGTTCCGCAGTGAAAAACTGAATGAATATGAACATTTTTAGATGTAATGTGTTTTTGTACATTCAAAGGAACAGTCTTACCAATATCAACCCAGTTGCCGACTTCTATGACAGTACCGCCTTTTCTTACAATTTCAAGTGCTTCAATAAAAGCCTCCGGCTCTCCTGCAGATTCTATGACAAGATCAGGGCCGATTCCTTCTGTCAGGTCTTTTATCTTCTGTGCACGTTCAGCTTTTGATACCTTTGAAGCATTGAACGTTACATCAGCGTAAAGCTCCTTTGCTTTGTTCAGCCTCAGATCCGCAAGATCAGTAGCAATACTCAATCCTGCACCGTGAATGCCCGCCATTATTCCATGAAGTATGCCGAGAGGGCCGTTTCCTAATACAGCAACAGAATCTCCCGGTCCAAAACCCTCTTTGACTGCCGGAAAAGGCTGGATAGCCCTGGCTAAAGAATGATATGCTACAGCCGTTTCCTCGACAAACACTGCAACATCTACCGGCATTCCTTCCGGAATTTTAAAAAGAGATGTGCCTGGAATTATAGTCATATATTCAGCAAATCCTCCCCGCAGATAAGGTTTTGTGTCCGCATCGGGATGAATACCGTATGCCATGATCTGATTCTCACAGGTTGTATTGTTGTATTGATTCCGGCAATACCAGCATTTCCCGCAGTTAACTTCAACTGCAATTGATACACGGTCACCCTCTTTCAGTGAAGTATGGTTATACTCCATTGCTTTAGCGGCATTTTCACCGATTTCAACAATTGTCCCGATTACTTCATGACCACCAATGTAAGGAAAAATGGATTTGCCTCGTATTGTGCCGGCTTCACCAAGAAAAATATGTTTATCTGTTCCGCAAATACCTGTCATATCAACTTTAAGAATTGCTGAATCCTTATCAATACTTGGAAATGGATACTTCCTCATTTCCATTTTCCCGGGCCCGGTCATAGCAACTGCTCTGACCTCTTTTGGGTAACTACTGTTCATAGTTTTGTTCCTCCTTTTAATTCTGAAATTAATTAATCAATTACAAATTACCCTGATTCCTATATGCTTTATCTCCAGTGGATGGGGTGCAATTCAAAGTTCTTTATTGCCAAGGCCTCGTATCTGTCATGCAGGATACAAGATAATCAGTAGCATTCTAAAGAAAATAATATAGGAGAAAATAAGGATTTCCACCTTGATTTACACAATAACCTATCATATTCTTAGGTTTATGGAACATTTTGATTCTAAACGGAAAGAATTCACTCCATACGGTTTCACCTGTGAACGGTGGGAACCCGTGCTTATGCGGCGTCCAGACAAACATAACGAAATCGAGCTAAATTATTTTGATAAAGGCCGGTTGACCTACCTTTTCTGGGGAGAACGATTAACTGTTGAAGGAGGAAGGCTCGCATTGTTCTGGGCTGCCACACCCCATCAAATAGTGGACTATCAGGACATTGCTTCTTATGTTGTGATCACTCTTCCACTTCCCTGGGTACTTAATTGGAGCTTGCCGGAAAAGTTCACTACTCAAATTCTAAATGGCCGGCTTATACAGGAGCTTGAAGCGTCGGCGTCTCACCATGACAAACAGTTATTCGAACAATGGTTCCGAGACATCAATCAGGGCTCGACGCCCATCTACGAAATTGTATTGCTCGAGATAAGAGCACGTCTGCTGCGTCTTGCCTTAAATCTAACTCAAAGTGGCGCAGAGGTTGACGGACAGTTTCACAGTCGCAGTACGAGACCGGTGGGAACACAGAATGTCAACAAAATTGAATGTATGGCAAAGTTTATTGCACAAAATTATACGAAACATATCTGTGCTGCTGATATTGCAAAGGAGGTGAAGCTTCATCCGGATTACGCCGCAGATCTCTTTCGGAAAACCTTTGGTATTACATTGCACAATTTTGTTATTCAGTATCGAGTCCAGCACGCTCAGCGTATGCTTGTTACAACAAACAAAAAAATTATTGAAGTCGCCTTTGAATCAGGATTCAATTCGTTAAGCCGGTTCAATGCCTCATTTAAACAACTTTGTGGCTGCACGCCCCGACAATATCGAACGTCTCACCAATTACCAGTCACTTAATTTTTTAGGATACATTTAGCTGTTTTTTGTATCAGCTCTTTTATAATACCTGATTATCTATTCCATAATCGCAATATTTCATAAACAGAATAGTAGCATTAAAAAACAATGTTTTTACGAAAACGCTATATTTTTAAGTGTCTTTAAGTTCGGATGATTTTTTTTGCCACATTTTCAATGTGCTATCATTTGTTTCCACATCACCCATCCTCCGTCAGGAGTCCCTAGGACCGCACCAAATGCGTTGTTTCTACCTGCGGTTCGTGTCTTTTTTTACTTCGTAATACATAAGGAAACTCATCGCGGCCTTCGGTATAAACAACTATGCATTTGGTGCGGTGGCGGCCTTCGGGTGCAGTGTTCTCATAAACCGTAAGTCCTACTTTCATAGCAGGACCGTTTAGCCGTCGCCGGCACGGCGACGAGTTTCTGTCTTTAGCCCTTTCGCACCTTCATACCTTTCTCACCTTTTTACTTTTCCTCTGCCTCCACCCCTTTTCTTGAACCTCGGCCGACCGCTCTTCTCAATCATCGGCATCTCTTTTAATTCGTTCAGCCGGTCTCTCAAAAACGCCGCCCGCTCGAAATCCAGCTTCTCCGCCGCCTCGAACATCTCCTGCTCCAGTTCGGCAATAATCTGCTGCCTGTCATATTCCGAATCGCTCAGCTCGAGCGCATCTCGTGCAACCTGTCTGGCGTTCAGCTCCTCGGCAAGCGTCATACGCAGTTCCTTGCGTATCGTCTCCGGCGTAATATTATGCTCCCGGTTATATTCCAGTTGAATCTTGCGTCTCCTGCTCGTCTCGTCAATTGCCTTTTGCATTGCGTTGGTCACCCGGTCAGCATACAGAACTACCGTTGCATTGACATTTCTCGCCGTCCTGCCGATTGTCTGAATCAGCGACGTCTGGCTCCTGAGAAAACCCTCCTTGTCCGCGTCAAGAATCGCCACGAACGAAACCTCCGGCAAATCCAGCCCCTCACGCAGCAGGTTTATGCCCACTAATACATCGAACTCGCCGCTGCGAAGGTCCCTCAAAATATCCACTCTTTCAATCGTCTTAATTTCGCTGTGCAGGTATCGGCACTTAAAGCCCTTCTTGGCTAAGTAGCTCGATAAATCCTCAGCCAGCCTCTTTGTCAGGGTCGTAACCAGCGTCCGTTCCTTTGCCTTTACGCGTTTTTCAATCTCGCCCGTAAGATGTTCTATCTGCTGACTTGCCGGATAAACAATAATATTCGGGTCCACAAGGCCGGTTGGCCTTATAACCTGCTCAACAACCTCGTTATTACATTTCTCAAGTTCGAACTGACTCGGCGTCGCCGAAACAAATATCACTTCCGACCATTTTTCCTCGAACTCCTCGAATTGCAAAGGCCGGTTATCCAGTGCGCTCGGCAGCCTGAAACCATGTTCCACAAGCACGCTTTTTCTGCTCCTGTCGCCTGCCCACATTGCTCGCAGTTGTGGAATCGTTGCGTGCGACTCGTCGATGAATAAAAGAAAATCCTTCGGGAAATAATCAATCAGCGTATATGGCTTTGCACCCACCGGCAGACCCGCCAAATGACGCGAATAATTCTCTATCCCGCTGCAAAAGCCTACCTCCTGCAGCATCTCGATATCATACATCGTCCGCGCCTGCAGCCGCTGTGCTTCGAGAAGTTTTCCTTCCTGCCTGTAGTATTGTAGCCGGTCCTCTAACTCTGCTTTGATACCTTCGATAGCCGTTCCAACCCTGTCACTCCGAACAACGTAATGCTGCGCGGGATATATAAAAACCTGTTCTTCTTCCGCGAGAATTTCCGACGAAACCGGATTGACATAGCTTATCTTTTCGATTTCGCTTCCGAAGAACTCGAATCGAATCGCAAACGATTCATAAGAAGGATGCAACTCCACAACGTCCCCGCGCACCCGAAACGCTCCTCGCTTAAAGTCAACGTCGTTTCTGTTGTATTGAATGTCTGCGAGCTTGCCTAACAATTCATTTCTCTCGATTTGTTGACCCTTCCGTACTGCTACAACGCTCGCTTCGTAATCTTCAGGCGAGCCTAATCCGTAAATACACGATACTGACGCGACAATAATCACGTCCTCTCTTCCAATCAGGCTCGTCGTTGTAGAAAGCCGCAATCTATCGAGGTCGTCGTTTCTGGATGCATCTTTTTCGATGTAGATGTCTCGCTGGGGAATATACGCCTCCGGCTGATAATAGTCATAATAGCTCACGAAGTATTCGACCGCGTTTTGTGGGAACAGCTCCTTGAATTCCTGGTATAGTTGTGCCGCTAATGTTTTGTTATGTGAAACAACCAGCGCAGGCCTTCCGAATTCCGCGATAACATTGGCCATAGTGAACGTCTTGCCGCTTCCCGTAACGCCCAGCAGCGTCTGATACTTTTTATTTGTACGCAGCCCTTCCAGCAGCCGTCGTATCGCCTCCGGCTGGTCTCCTTGTGGGCTGAAGTTACTTTGCAGTTTAAACTTGGTCATCGCTTAACCTTTTTCTACATTCAGGCTTTTCTAAAATGGATCTTATTTCCCTCTACCTCTTCGGCCGGAAACCATCTATAGAAGCTGTATTCTACTACACCCCTGTTATATAGACAAGCGGTCCGCTTTCGCAGGTGCCGCCGGTAATTGCACCAAAACGCTTAGCCAAACAAAATAATAAGCCGCTCAAAAAAAGCCGGGCAGTAATCAACTGCCCGGCTTTTATATTACTATAATTCATCCAGAATAATTGTCTGCTAATTCAGTATGACTTTCTGCTAAGTGATTCTTTGTGTCTTTCGGATTCTCCTTCGTTTCCGCACCGAGGGTTTCTCATAGTAGCTCATTCGTTTCATATCCCTGACCAGCCCCTCTTTTTCGCACATTTTTTTGAAGCGCTTTACCATCTGCTGAACTGATTCGCCGACACGTGCTTTGACTTTTATCATAAAAAGCAAACCTTTCTGCAAACTGAAATGATGCCGATGCGTCGTATCATCGTCGCAAATAACCGAATTAACTATGATAGCCGGTCTTTTTTGCTTCGGCAAGCCGAAAAAGTCCCCGACTTGCAAATTTTGTATAAAATTTAGCTTAAATTCGGGCCGAAGGCCCATTTTAAGCCAAAATTTGGGTCGGGGGACGATGATATGACGGGTTTGCTTTTTTTTATTACGAAAGCAGGATTTGGGCTTATCAGGTATGTGTCTTTTACGATAGCAATGGCATTTTTAGGCTAAAAAATGCGTTATTCAGTTAAAAAGTCAGGTATTAGGCGGCCTGTCAGGGATATGAAACGAATGAAGTACTAAGAGAAGCCTTCGGTGTGGAAACGAAGGAAAATCCGAAAGACACAAAGATAGTAGAAAGCTATACTGAATTAGCAGACAGTCATTCTGAATGAATTGTAGTGCTAAAAAACGAGATATTGGCTTGCTTTTAACAGAAGCTTTGTTGGTTTGCCGATGTCCTCAATCCTTGAAAATCGGCCGAGGCGGCGTTCCTTCAAAATCCGGCCGACACTGACCGGGCCGAGGCCCGGGACGCGAAGAAGCTCGTGTTTCGTGGCGGAATTGGCCCTGACAGGGAAAAACTCGGGGTGATTGCGGGCCCAGACCTCCTTCGGGTCAAGTGTAAGCGATAAATTGCCGCATCCTTCGAAAATGAACTCCGAGGCGTCAAAGCCGTACTTACGCATTAGAAAATCGACCTGATACAGTCTGTGCTCACGCGTTAGGCCATCCTGAGCACTTTCCAGTGGGTAGTCAGGGAATAAGCTGTCCCTTGGCGGATCCGGGGCCGGGTCTGCTTCGGCGGTCAGGGAGGGGGCGCCCAGGCCTTTCTGATAGGCTGAGAAGTAAATACGGCCCATCCTGAGCCGTTTGTAGAGGGCACCCGCGTATTTGACGATTTCGGCGTCCTTCTCGCCTGCGGCGCCGACGATGAACTGGGTCGTCTGCTTAGTGCCGGCGTATTTGTTGCCTTTGGCCGTCTGGTTCGAGATAAATTTGATTGGCTCGATGATGTCGCGGATGTAATCCTTATTGCTGGAGAGCTTTTTTAAATTCTCTTCGCCCGGCGTTTCGATATTCAGCGAGACGGCAGTCGCCAAGCCTAAAGCCTGCTCGATGGCGGCGTTGCTTGAGCCGGGGATGATTTTGAGGTGGATATAGCCCTTAAACTTGTGCTTTGTGCGCAGGATGTCCGCGACGGCGTTTAGGCGGGCCATTGTGGCGTCCGGTGATTTTATGCAGCCGGAGCTAAGGAACAGGCCGTGGACGATACGACGGCGGTGATATTCCAGAAAGACATTGGCGACCTCCTCGGCCTCGAGGGTGCAGCGGCGGACGTCCTTATTTGCGCGGAGCGGGCAGTATTTGCAATCGTTGGTGCAGTGGTTCGAGAGCAGCGTTTTTAATAAAACGGTTGAGCCGCCCTGGGGGAGCGCGACGGGGTATATCCATTTGCCGTCTTGACCGCGTTTACGATGGCCGTCTTTTTGGGTGCCGCAGGCACAGGCAAGGTCGTACTGGGCGTCGGTACTTAGTATTTCGAGCTTTCTGCGGGTATCTGGTTTTGAGATGATTGAGACCATTTTTTACCAATCCATGGACACGGATTTACACGGATTAACACTGCTGGTTATTAATTACTGCCTTACAAAAACTTGAATAAATTATGACCAATGAAAATCCTGGCGAATCCTTCCGGCCGGGGGTAATTATACAACACGATTTGTTGCAAAGCAAGATAATCACAAATCCTAAGCATAACATTCCAAATGGCGTAGAGGCTGAGGAGGATAAACAAGATTCTTGACATTTTATTTTCGATAGAATAGATTTTTAGCAAAAAGTGTTGTATAATACTATACCCGTGAATAAGGATGAATATGGCAAATCAAGACCACTATAAGGATTTCACAAAAAGACTCAAGCTTTTGGTCAGCAAACATCCCGATTTAATCACCACCACTCTGAGCAACATATTTACCATGCGCCTCATCGGGAACAAGACACATGGAGATCTTGCTGAGATTGCAATCGCCGAGTTTATCAACCAGTACATGTACGATTTTCGCTCTATCCATGTTGGTAAAGACCTTTACCGCGCAAAATCACAGGAAGAGGACATTAAAATAATAAATGAAATTACCCAAGACGAATTCCCTGTAAGTCTCAAGGCCTATGGAGATGGCCCGTTACAGTTGTCAACTGACAAGAACTTTCGCATGTTCCCTCGCTTGGAAAGAGAAGGGGAAGGGATCATGGGACAAAACGCCATCCAGTCGATTCTTAAAGATCCTGCCTTTGTGGAGTTTCGTAATATCAATGTTCTTCCCTTGATTTACGATGAAAAGAACAAACGATGCAATATTCTCGTTTTTGACTATGACCGCGCAATACAACAAACCGTTCGGATTTCAAAGGAAGAAACTGGCAGAGGCAGGAAACACCCAGCCTACCGTTTCTATGATTCTGACGATGACTATGTCTGCGAAGTTCGCTATGGTGACGCTGCCGCTAATGCACTCCAGCGCGGATTGTGGACCCATACAAAGAACGGCATAAAATACTTCGACAGTGTTACGGATGGATGGATCGACTACTCTCACAATCTGATTCTCGTTAAGTTATTCTCTCATGCGCTAGTTTCATCTGTGACAGGGCATTCGTCCGCACTGGAGAAAATAAAGGAAGACATTGCCCGATTGAAGCAAATATCAGGATTGAATCAATAATGGATACTATACCTTTGTTCACGGATGATATTATTGAAGCTCCTCCTACAAAGGGCATCAAGTATGCAGGATCAAAGCTGAAGCTGATTCCGTACATTCTTCAACTCGCCAAGCGTGTTGATGCTAAAACCGTTCTGGATGGATTTTCTGGAACAACAAGGGTCTCGCAAGCGTTTGCAAAGAGAGGATATCGAGTATTCTGTAACGATATTGCAGTCTGGTCCGAGACCTTTGCCATCTGCTACTTACTCAACAAGAAGACCCCAAAGCAGTACCAAGAGCTGATCGACCACCTAAACGCAGTTTCTCCCAAAGACGGATGGTTTACCAATAACTACGGAGGCCAACCAAACGGCGGTTCGGCTGTGCAGCCGGATGGTCTCAAGAAACCATGGCAAATTCACAATACTAGAAAACTCGATGGTATCCGAGAGGAAATCGAAAAGCTTTCACTAACTAAAATTGACAAAGCCGTGGCTCTCACCAGCCTCATTTTAGCTCTCGACCAAGTTGATAGTACTTTGGGGCATTTCGTGTCATACTTAAAAGACTGGTCCCCTAGATCCTACAATGAATTGACTCTGAAAATCCCAATGTTAGCCCCAACGACACAGGAGCATGAAGTTTATAGAAGTGACATATTCAATTTAGTCTCGAATGTATCTGTCGATCTTGCATATTTCGACCCACCATATGGCTCAAATAATGAGAAGATGCCACCTTCACGCGTCCGATATGCTTCATATTACCACCTATGGACTAGCGTGTGTCTGTTCGACAGACCTAAATTATTCGGAAAAGCAAAACGTAGAGAAGATTCTTCTGACAAAATATCAGCATCTGTTTTTGAGGAATTCCGGAGAAATCGGAACGGGCGTTTTGTTGCAGTACAAGCTATTGAGGATATTATCAAGGCAACTCAAGCTCGATGGATCATACTTTCTTATAGTTCCGGTGGTAGAGCCACGGCCGATGAGTTGAACGATGTCCTATGCACAAACGGTGATATTATTGATGTTGTAGAACTAGACTACAAAAAGAACGTGATGTCAGGCATGAAATGGACTAATGAGTGGTTGCGGGATGCCGAAGAACCAAACCGAGAATTTCTGTTCCTTCTGGAGAAGAAATAGGCCCAATAAGTTATAGCAGATTTGCACAATTCTTTTCCATCCTTCTTAACTCCGCCAATCAGGTATAAAAATTCTCCAACCTTACATTACCAAAACCATCCGCTTATATCATCAAATATTTCGCTTTTTTACCTCGAATCTTTTGCATCCGGAGGCCGCGATGAGGCACATGCAGTCATTCACCGAAGGTGAATAAATAAACAAATCCGAACTGGAGGATGCGGTTCCAATTAATCCTCCCGATTTTGGTGTTAGGCAAGTTTTTTTCGTATCTCGTCGCTCGTATTTCGTATATCGCCAGTTGAACCCGGCGAAGCCGGGGGTATAGTTCGTCATGCGTGACTCGTGACTCGTCGTTCGCTAGTTGAACCCGGCGAAGCCGGGGGTATAGTTCGTCATGCGTGACCCGTGACTCGTCGCGCGTATCTCGTGACTCGTCGTTCGCCAGTTGAGCCCGGCAAAGCCGGTTTCGTCGGTCGTCGGTAGTATGTCGTATTTCGCCAGTTGAGGAAGAATGAATACTCTGGATTCCTGCCTTCGCAGGAATGGCAACGTCGCCGTGCCGGCGACGGCTAAACAAAAAAGAAACCCACGGCAGTGCCGGGGGAAAGAAACCCGCCGAGTAAATCGGCGGGCTTTAGGATTTTGGATTGCCGCACTGCGCTCCTCGCAATGCCCCGTCTTCGTCCTTAGGGGACTACGCCGAGGCAGGCAAGAAAAAAGAAACCTCCTGCGGGGCAGGGGAAAGAAAAGAAGGAAAAACCCCTTGCAGTGCAAGAAAAAGAATGACCCCCAACATAAAGTTGGGGGCTAACCGACCCCCGGCGCGAGCACCGGGGCTAAACGACCCGCGTCGCGCAAGTAAATGACCCCCTTTAGGAAACGAGCGCAAATAAAAAGGCCCTGCGGTTTGGCAGGGCCTTTCGGTTCTTAAGCATTGTTTCCTGCTTAGCAGGGAATTACGCCCGTCGCACAAGGACCTTTTTTGCCTTGCCCGACTTCAAACTCAACCGCTTGGCCTTCATCGAGTGATGCATAGCCATCCGATTTAATCTCCGAGTGGTGGACAAATAAATCATCGCCGCCATCATCAGGATTAATAAAGCCGAATCCCTTTGCTGAATTGAACCATTTTACAGTACCTTTACTCACTTGTTCTTCTCCTTGGCCTGTTTATAGGCCATCTAAAATATCTCTCGACCTTATTTTATTGGGGGATACTCCTGAGAGATGGAAGAATATTCACCACTAAAAACTAAACTATAACATAATAACCGATATTACGCAAAGAAAAAATAAAAAAATAATTTCCCCTGCCGCAGCCCTTCGATCCCGGCTTGCTGGGACTCAGTCCTATGGACTCCGCCGTAAGGCGTCCATTAGTGGACATACGGAGGACAGGTATTGTGCGGGACAAGCAGGAGATTAGTAATTGGTGAGTGGTAGATTGAAGATTGCCGCGTCCCGATAAACAACCCCGAGGTATCGGGATCTTCGCTGCGCTTCGACATCGGGACTCGCAATGACAAGAAGATGAATAGATTCCTCGACCCATTCGACTACTTCGACAGGCTCAGTACAGGTGCGCTCAGGGCAGGCTTCAATGCTACGCTTCGGTCGGGATGACCCGTCTTCGTCCGCCACTTTAGTGGCGAGACTACGCCGAGGCAGGCAAGAAAAAAGAAACCTCCTGCAGTGCAGGGGCAAGAAACCCGCCGAATAAATCGGCGGGCTTTAGGAAACGAGCGCAAATAAAAAGGCCCTGCGTTTCGGCAGGGCCCTTCGGTTCTCAATCGTTGTTTTCTGCTTAGCAGGGAACTACGTTCGTCGCACAGGGACCTTTTTTGCCCTGCCCGACTTCAAATTCGACCTTCTGGCCTTCATCAAGCGTTGCATAGCCCGTTGTTTTAATCTCCGAGTGGTGGACAAATAAATCCTCGCCGCCATCATCAGGATTAATAAAACCGAATCCCTTAGTCGAATTGAACCATTTTACTGTACCTTTACTCACTTTTGCTTCTCCCTGGCCTGTTTATAGGCCACTTAAATGTTATCTCTCATTCTTAATTTATTGGGGGATACTCTTGAGAGATGGAAGAATATTCTCCACTAAAAATAGGAATATAACATAATAACCGATATGGAGTAAAGGAAAAAAATAAAAAAATTCACTTTGCCGACAAGGGGTTTTGATGCCGATTGCTGCGAGCGGCGAAGGGGGAAAAGTAGGGGAGTTGTGGTGGGAGTGAGGGTTCTTGGTATTTTAGGACTTATAAAGATAGATAGAACAAAACGCGCAGGTGGTTTTGGTCAGAATCCCAAAAAAGTAAAATTTTTTTAATCACTTCCACGTAAGTATTTAGCACTT
Organism: uncultured Pirellulales bacterium; assembly: GCA_964444665.1. GTDB lineage: Bacteria > Planctomycetota > Phycisphaerae > Sedimentisphaerales > CAYZTY01 > CAYZTY01. The sequence continues at coordinate 66,888 of CAYUIE010000014.1, read as the reverse complement.
TCAGAGGCCAAAAAAATGGCCGATTTTTCGCCAAAACGCGCAGGTTGAGCCAATAGTGGAGGGACTGTTTTTTTTGCCTCTGGCAAAAAAACGTCGGTCGGGGCACGTGTCCCGTGACTCGAGAGTTGAGGGGGAGTGAATATCGAATCCTTCGATTTCACTCAGGACAAGTAACGAACAAGGAACCGCGAATAATTAAGTGAGATTCTTCACTACGTTGCGCTTCGTTCAGAATGACGGTAACCGGGGAGATAAGCATCGAAGTTGTTATTGAAATTCCGGTGTTTATAGAAAAGCCACTAATTTGGATTCTGCTCGCATATCGCCGGGTGCGATACGGATACGCGTTCCGCAGAATTAAACTAAATAACGGCCAATACGCAATCGTCGACTCCGATGACTACGAATGGCTGCCTAAAGACCGATGGACGGGTTACGAAAAAGGGCGCTCATCGTATACCATCCGACATTTCAGCACAAAAGAAAGTGGAAGAACAAAAAGCACATCAATGCATAGAATGATTATGCACGCACCCGACGGAGTGCTGGTTGACCACATAAACCATAACGGACTCGATAACCGAAAGGCAAACCTTCGATTCGCAACGTTAGAACAAAACGCCCAAAATCAGCGAAAGACAAAATCAAAAACAAGCTCCAAATATAAAGGCGTAAACAGAAGCAAAAACCCGGAAAAATGGCAGGCGAGAATTTATCACAACAAAAGGTCAATAAACCTCGGCCATTTCAGCGATGAAATCGAGGCGGCAAAGGCATACGACCGGGCGGCAAGAAAATATCAGGGAGAATATGCGGAGCTGAATTTTAAAGACGTATCTCGTCGCTCGTGACCCGTGACTCGCCTGTTGAGTCCGGCAAGGCCGGGATTGAAGTAGTTTTTTGCTCGAAATTTGAACACAAAAAGGTAAAATAGGGTTGTAAATGCAAAACTTCTGAAAGGATTTTACAATGATACCTTTATTCGCAATGGCGGGATTTCAAACGGCAGAAAACATTCATGCGAGTAAGACGGCTGAACGAGCAAAGGGCAAAGCCACTGCTATGCAGAGACGCATTAATGTTCTCCAGGCCAATCTGGCCAAAGCGCTATTGATTTCGGAGACGCTGTGGGAATTTATAAAGGAAAAGCACGGTTTCACCGACGAGCAGTTGCGCGAGAAGGTTTATGAAGTGGATATGCGCGACGGCACACTCGATGGCAAGAACCAGCGTAAGGCCGTGGAGTGCCCGAATTGCCGCCATATGGTCTCGCCGAGGCACCCAGCCTGTGTTTATTGCGGCCGGATTATCGACGACTCGGTTTTTTCGCTTTCTTAGACTTGGAACTCCTGCGGCGGGGAGCGGCTGCGCTCGATTTTTTCGATTGTTTAGAAGACCTGTCGCCGGTAGAGACTTCACCGGATTGGCCGCCGGTGGGCCAGTTGCCGCTGAATACCTCCGTGGCCGGGCCGGTCATATAAACGCAGTTATCGTCTTGACTCCAGTACAATTCTAAATCACCACCCAGCAAGTGTGCGATGCATTGCCGTTCCAACCTTTTTGTGAGCACACCCGCCACACAGCAGGCACAGGCACCGGTGCCGCAGGCCAGAGTGATTCCGCTACCTCGTTCCCAGGTGCGCATAGTGAATTCTTTCGGCCCATTGATTTTGACAAAATGCACATTGGTGCGTTTCGGGAAGAAGCTGTGGCTTTCGATGACCGGGCCGAACCGCTCCAGCTCGCTCAGCGACAGCTCATTGCGAAAGAAGACCGCGTGTGGATTGCCCATCGAAACGCAGGTCATCGTGAATATGTGGCTGAGGAATTTCACGGGCTGCTCTATAGTGTTGCGGGCCGGCAGATTGATAGGAATCTGCGCAGGGTCGAGAATCGGCTTGCCCATATTGACGCAGACCTTTTCAATTTTCTGCTGTTTGTTTTTTATCAGGCCGAGCTTGAGGATTCCCCTGGCCGTTTCGATATTTAACGAGATGGGGAAGGTGGCGCCGCTGGGAATGCTGAAGCGTCTTCGTCCTTTTGCGAGCTTGTGCTCGTAGACGTATTTTGCGACGCAGCGGATGCCGTTGCCGCACATTTCCGCCTCTGAGCCGTCGGCGTTGAAAATCCGCATCCGCGCATCCGCTTTTTTTGAAGGGCATATCAGAATCAGCCCGTCGGCCCCGATGCCCTTGTGCCGGTCGCTGATGACGGGGGCAAGGTTTGCGGGATTTTTCACCCGCTCCTTGAAGCAATTGACATATACGTAATCGTTGCCAAGGCCGTGCATTTTTGTGAAACGCATTTGTGTTTACCTTTCGTTCGAGACAAGTTCCGGGTAAGTATAAATCCAACGGGAGAATAAATCAAAATAATTACAAAAGGCAGGGAGGGCAAGTAAAAATTTCGAGGACAGAGTGGAGTTTTCTACGAGCTTCTACCTTTTTATGAAGGATTTCCAATTTTTTCATAGCATCACTACATCCATTGCTTAGTAAATATCGCATCCGGTGTATTTTATCGCGGCCCTGGGTATTCTACGTTTTCTTTTTCTTGGAATTCCTCGCAAGAAGGAGCTAATCCGGCATCTTCTAATGCTTCATATAACTGTCCACTTTCATCCATAAAATACGCACCATAGACAACCTTCGGGTCGCATTCCAACTTTATGGCCATACATCCTATGTTCCCATTCTTATCTTTGAAACAGATTTGATCTTCGCCGGTGATGGACCAAAGGTCGCCGGTAATTTCAACTTTTCAGATAGCGTCCATAATCGATGCTATTTTCTCGGGGTCATTTACCCAGCCCCAGACTTTCAGATTTGTAGGCTTATATCTGTGCCGTTGATTGTATCCATCAGAATTGCACATAAGAATTTCTATAACGTCGTTAGTTCCTCGGAGCTGCCCAATAGTTACCGGCTCAAAATCCACTAACAGACAACCAGATATGAACAAAAGATGAGCAAATAAAAGCCCAACAGCAGCTAATATCCATTTTTTTCCTGGCCTTAAAGGTTTCATTATTTCTCTGTTACCTTCTTCTGAAATTTCGTCTCTCCCTTTCTGCTTTTCGTTTATCAAAGTCTTTACGAGGATCCTCAAGCCGCTTAACAGGCCAAAAAACGATATCTTTGAAAAATTCATTAGGACACGACGAATACCATTGGGAGGTTTGCATATAATTATCACTTGTTATTCCACCATCATCCTTGAAATCCTCGCCCACGCTATATAACATAAAGTTATCCTCGATAAGCTTATAGACTAACGGCCCATCACTGTACGGGTCCATTGGAACAGACTTAAGGTACCCGTTAGACACAAGCTTACCAAGCGATTCCGGAAGCTTCCCGGTGTCGGTTTTATGACGCAAAATTGCGATTGTGGTAATTAAGGCTTCTGTCCGGACTTTGACCCTGTGATGAAGTTTGAAAATTCCATGATGACTTGTTACAAACATTTCCATAAAGAAATTTTCTCGGAGAATTGCATCTACTTTTTTGAAGTAATCCTGCTTGTGAAGCTGCCAGGGGCTCCGGGTTTTTAGCGGTTCGAAAGACGCAAAAAGCTGTTCAATTTTTTCAACCATCTGGTTTCTCGTCGGACCTATAAAGCAACTCAGATAAACTTTATAATTATGCCATCCGCTGCATAAAGTGATGAAGCCTTCAGCCATCCTAAAAGCCAACCTGCCAGTGCCCCTGCCGTTATCGACAAAAGACCTTTGCAATGCATCGTATAAAAAAAGTTTTTCCACTGTAAAATCAGGGGCATAAGTATCATTCTCGAATTGAGCCTGCAAGGAATCCTGAAAAAGTTTCAGGTCCCCGTTATCAACCTCGATACGGTCTAAAATAACAAGAGCATTACATATAGCAATTTGCTTATTACCGAGGCCGACAAGTTGTTCCATCACTAAAGAAGGTGTCCGGGTTTTTTGCCGACCTGCCACATAGCAGACGATAATATTCTCAAACGCCAATTGTGAACGGCCTTTCAAAGCAGCCAGCTTTGCATTCCACATACACGTATCGGTCAGTCTTCGTAGTGAAGTTAATTCAGGAAGGACCATACCATACATTCCTTCATCTCCTTTGGCTTGTCTTTCCAGCCAGTAATAAGGCTTATCCGCTGCTAATTGAAAGTATTCGAAGGCCTGTGAGTTTGAGGCAAGCCATTCTTCAAGCAGGATTTGTTCGGCACTATTGAAATCTGTGGGCCAGTTTATATAAGTACTCCGCAAACCATCGGGCATTTCAACGAATGCATCAAACGCCTTTTGGTAATATGACGCTGCATTGTTATTCGGGTCATAATCTTCCGGATGTGATATTTTGTTATACTCAGCCACGTAATCGACCGTAACCTTGGGCTTCGCAGTAAAAAATAAAACAGCTTTCACGACCGTCAGTGCCAGAACGATAGCGGTAATAATTAGTAGAGAGATATGTTTCTTTCCCATTTTTTAGTTGCCCTGCTTAGTAAAAGTTACTTGATCATAACCATAATATCGCACTTTGCTACGAATAAAACTTCCCTTGTCATTATGCTTGCTTGTATAATCCTGGGCTTGCCAATAAGTAGTTCCACCGTCTCCTAACTGGTTCCAAATATCATAACTCCACTTTTGCCAATCATCATCCAGCATACCGATAACCGAGTTCCAACTAACAAATAATTGGTCAAGAATGGGGACTTCTTCGAAGTCTATCCAGTAGCGCGCCATGTCCGTATATTTGGCTTGAGAGCAGATGTCGAGATGAGCTATCCTAATTTGATTAGTCAAACCAAGACCAAGAGAACGCATAGAATGTACCCGTTTACTTATTTCCCACTTTCCAGGAAGTTCCTCATATGAGCTTGGGACGTTATTAGGATTACCATAGTCTGACTTTTTATATGAGACGACGCTATGCTTGGAAGAAAAGAAATATTTGCCAGAAAGTGAGAAATTTGTTCTTTGTACTGTTTTTCCACCTTCAGATATGTTGGCACTTCCATGAGAAACCATATAAACATAACTTATATTTGGAGAAGACAAAACGGAAGCGAAATTCTCCCAGTTGCATTGATTTTTATAAAGTACTATATATTCTATACCTCTGCTTTCACATCTACGTATGATTTCTGCAACAGCTTCTTTTCTGCAATCAGCGGAATTCCCCCAAAGAGCCCATACACTAGGTAAAAAGATAGCAAATTTATACGAGCTCTTTGTTTCGTATTTCTTACCTATGGCCTTTTTCCATATTTCTTCCCAAGTTTCAGCACGAGTCCCACCTGTGTGTTCTTCAATGACTAAGTCATATATTTGACCATTAAACACGGCCCCGGGGATTATAAGATTTGGGTTTCCGGAAATTTGTTGCGACCAGACGATTGAATTGTTCCAGTCAACAAGTTTTATTAAAAGATCGTTTGTGCCCGAATAAATACCTGAAATCTTAAATGGTTCATTCTGTTCAAAATCAACGTATACAGTCATACAGTTTAATATGTTATTGAAATCCACTATGACATTATCAGAAAGAGTGATATGGTCATTAGCATCAACAACAACAGCTTTAAGAGAATGACTACCATTTCTGAAACTAATGCTATCTATGCTGAGGTACCCACCCTCATCAAAATCTTCTATTTCTCCTATAAATTCTCCATCAATGAAAATAAACGCTTGAGTTGTGTCATAATCAGAGCCCGAGATACCGACATTGAGGCATCCGTTTTCGGAATTTCCGTAAATACGAATTTCTATATTTGGGTCTGCATCTCCTATTTGCTTCCATTCTTGAGCAAGTAGTCTAAAATCCTTAAAATTGACAAATCCATCATTATTCAGGTCTGGCTTATCATTAAAAAATCTTTCATCAACCTGCTTTTCCCATTGCTCTGCAAAACTGGCAAAGCTATTAAAGTTAAAATAGCCCAGCCAATAATCTGCTATAACGACCAGATCCTCGAAATCAATGATATCGTCATTATTAAAATCCCAGTACCAGATTGAATAATTTTCCTGGTAATCAAACAACCAATAGTCTATGAAAGATGAAAGGTCGTTAAAATTGACTGTATAATCATTGTTGAAGTCGGCTGTCAGTGTTGTAGTCCCTGCATTGGAGAAGTTCCAATTCGGGTAATGAAAGCCTATGTCAATTACATTTGAGTCTGGAGTTCCGTCTGTGGCAGTAGTTTTACCAATAAGCTCCGTTTCTTCTGTATACTGATATCCGGTATCTATGAAATTGCAATCCTGGTCTATATAACATATAGGCATAAAACCTGAACCTGTTTCGTATGGATTTTGGTTCAGTACAACCGGATTAGTTTCGTCAAATTCCCAGTTTTTGTTGCTGGCATTATCAAAATACCCCGTGTTAGTAATAATTGCATTCATATACCAATCGACCAGATTAAGGCCGTATTGATATGCTCCTGATACGATGTTATTCGAAAGTACTACCAGACCGACATTGTTTGCATCCTCAACGCCGTGAACTGTTATCCCATAGTCTTGATAGTAATCACAGGTATTGTTCTCCAATAAAATGTGGCTGTTTGCGTCAGCCTGTCCCGTGGTTGATTCCAAAAACACCTCTATGCCGCTACAGTAAGAACCATAAACTAAGTTATTCGTAATGTAAGTATGCTCGGTTCCATATTCAACGATACCATAAGCATTATAGGCAAAATAATTATTTTCGATATTTGAATTGAGTCGCTTGTTTAACAAAAGGATACCGACGTATGCATACTCTATATAGCTATATGTTACCTTTGTGCAAGCCGAAGCCGTTTCTTCGATGAAAATGGGACAGTAATAGTCACCATATCCGGGATTACTTGAATCAGAGGTATAAATTATGGGATTGTCAGGAACGCCGGCGGAGATAAGTGTACCGTCATTATTCACAGACATTAATTTACCGTCTGCAAATTCGACAATCGTTCCGGGCTCAATAACAAACAAAGCCTGGACATTAACATCGGCTATAATATGATAGGTGTTGTTTGCGGACCAGATTTGGTTTGATGTTATATCTTAATCTACATCAATGACACTATCCGTCCTCATTATCGTGCCGTTACCATGTCCATCACGAAAGGAAGTGTCTTTACCCTTTTTTTTGTCTTTGTCAGGTAGCGACTTTGTTGCGGCCATAAGACCTGCGCCACTTGGGCAAAGCTTTAAGCTTTGAGTTTTTTCTCGTTTCGTCCTTTGAAAGTATGGCATGATGGTCAAATCTGCATTAGCAACTGAAGTTATTGTTGATACGACAAGTGCTAATATAATCGCCTTCCTGCCCCACATAGTTCCACCCCTATAAAAATCCCTAAATTTCATTATTTTTATAATGTACAGATATACTAATTCCAAAAACATATGAAATCAAACAAAATTTTTCCGGTTTTCTTATTTCTTATTCGGAGTGCTAAGTGATTGAGAATTCTTTCTTGCGGGTGTTTAGCTGGGCTTTCAGGCGGGCGATAATGGATGAGTGCATTTGCGAGACGCGGGACTCGGACAAATCCAGGGTAGCGCCAATTTCCTTCATCGTCATCTGTTCGTAATAATACAGCACGATAATCAGTTGTTCGGCGCGTGTAAGGCCCTTTGTAAGAAGGTTTTTCAGGTCCCTCTTCTGTGCTTCGATTAGCGGCGCTTCGCTCCTTTCATCCTTTATGATGTCAATTTCGCGGATGTCCTTTTCGTTTTGTGAATCCGAATACTTGTTATTCAGCGAAATCAGGCCTATCGCACTGGCGTCACGTTTCAGCCGCTGAAACTCTTTCGTATTCATGTCCAGCTCGTCCGCTATCTCTTTCTCGGTCGGCATTCGGCCGAGATGCGCCTCAAGAGTCTGCTTTGCATTGGAAAGTTGATGTGCCCGAGCTCTAACGAGGCGTGGAACCCAGTCCATAGAACGTAATTCATCGAGAATCGCACCACGCACGCGGGGAGTGCAGTAGGTCTCAAACTTTACTCCTCTTTCGGGGTCGAAGGCCTCGATGGCGTCAAGCAGACCGAATGTGCCGGAACTGATAAGGTCATCCAGATCAACTTTGTCCGGCAGTTTGGCATATATACGCTCAGCCGTGTATCTGACGAGAGGGAGATAATTCTCCAGGAGCTGATTACGGGACAGTTCCGACCTGGACTTGTGAAATTCAACCCATACTTTAGAAATGTCTGGTAGCCTGCCGGTTTTTGTTTTTGTTGTTGTGTTGGATTTTTTCGCCGAATTTTTAAAAGCCGGCCGTCTTGTCCGATAACAGCTTCGTTTCATAACATCACCACATCCATTATTGCCCGCGAAACACCGTCATAGTCAACCTCAGTACTATCGGTCTTTTTACGTATATGGTTTAGAATAAGCAGCTTAACGTTCTGGTTCTATCAACGGCGATAAACACCAAACCATAGAGCGACATTAGCTGCTGAAAACCGAACTTATCTTTTGCTTTTGTTTGAGAAGCTCTCTGGTCAGCCTGTGGTTGACCAGATTTTCCTTCAGTTTTTCTTTTTGAAGTTCCACATAGTCCTTTATATTTTGCTCAAGAAGCTGCCTTGCGTCCTCGTCAACTACCGCCTTAAGCTCGAAGCGGCCGTTGCGGCCGAATTTAATGTGTTGCGTATCACGCAACAGCAGCTTGCCATAGCTTTGATGTGAGTTAATAGCCTCCTCTATCAACTCGGCAAACAGCTCTACCTCAAGGTCTTTCGGCAAAAATCCCGGATTTTTCATCTCATAAATGTTGTCTATCAGAACCTGGTGGCGAGCTCGTGTGAACTCAAGTATCTTTACCAGCAATTCAGTGATGTTGTCTGTTATCAGTAGTGTCGATGGATTCATAAGCCCGTTTCCTTTTGCCCGGTTTCTATCACCTACTCAACCAAAAGCTCATCATAATTTTCAAACTGACAGACAGGTAAATCGCCCGGGTTATCCATAAGACTATTCGTCATAATCTCCTCTGTAATCTTCTCGGCTTGTTCAAGCATCTGTCGAGCTTGCTGCTTATATTCAGCGCCGAGCTGTGGCGAGATTTTGGACCAATTTGACTTTATTAGACTGAGTTTAGCTTCCAGCTCTCGCAGCTTTTCAATCAGCTTACGCCGACCGGCCAGAATCTTTAGAAGCAGCTCCGGTGAGGCCGTGTCTGTTAACTGAATTTGCCTGTCCCTCAATCCTTTTAACTGATGATAAAGGTCACGTCGCTGCTTTAGCAAAGAAACGAGTTTTAAACCCACATTTTGGTCATCTTTGTTCAATTTTTGACCCCCCAGATAGGATTTTTTTTAATACGAAGGGTGAAGCGACATAGGGAAGTAATTTACGGCAAAGAAGGCTTAGGTCTGTCATCCCTGACCCTTTCAACTTATAAAGCCCATACGATAGCGCCGAGGTCTACTCTATAGCGGAATCTAATTATTCTCCTTGCTAAAAATCTGTTTGATTTCCGCCAGTGTCTTTGTCTTCCTCAGCTCAATAATCGCAGAGAGTTTATTGAAAACCGATTCATCGTATAATCTATGACCACCCTCAGTCCATTTGCTTTCACTTATAAGGCCCATTGTCGTATAGTTATGAAGCGTTTGCCGAGAAAAAGGGGTATAGCGAACCAGCTCGCCAATTCGATAAAGCTTCTCCGGCTTCATGATGCTTTCAGCAGCATTTTTTGGTGACCGCATAACCGACAATGTTTTACCCTGCAGTATAAAAATCAGTTAGTCTGTAGTCTTTCTGCGTCCGCCATAGTCGAAGTCGCCACGTGAGATAAGGTTATCTCACGGCAGGCTCCACTGAACCCCGGCATACTCAATCGGCCCCCCAATGAAAGAAACGTCCAATCCCATTTTTGGCTATGTTGCATTTATACTCTTTGTAAGTATTATTTATATTTTGTAAAATATAAAACATAACATATGCCGTCAAGGCTTTTTTCGAAATTTTTTTAAATTTCTTAAAAAAAATATTTCTGGACGTTCGGATACCATTTGGTAGTTGGCTGTCACGAAAGTAACAGATACCTGGTCTGTTGAGACATTGTGCTTAACCGTGCACTTTTTATCGGGCGAAGAGTTTTCGGAGGTGGATAATTCCGCCACAGGCGGATTTACAAAAAGTGCGTAATTTCACTGGAGATTTCAGCGATACCTTCATTGCAGGCCCACAGGATAAACTGCCGGGGGCTGCGACGGTTTCATCGCTTCCGTCTTTGTTAAAATTCCGGCTTTGCCAAGGCTTCACCGGACATGAGCCGGACAGGACGCGGGATAAGTCGCAGGACAAGTGTGGCACGTGCCTCGACAGTTGAGCTCGATACTCTGGCAAATCCTAAACAAATTCAAATGACCAAAATCATAAATCCAAAAAACTTCTTGTTTCCCTATAGAATCGGGATTTGAGAATTTGAGTTTCGAAATTGTTTCGAGTTTCTGGCTTGGCCATCCCATAGGGAGTGCTTGGAATTTCGACTTTTTACTCACATTAAGGGACCTGGCTTTGCCAAGGCTTTCGTCTTTGCCAAGGCTTCACCGGACATGAGCCGGACAGGACGCGGGACAAGTCGCAGGACAAGTGTGGCACGTGCCTCGATGCTGGAAACTAAGGACAAGCGAATTAGTTAATTGGTGAATGGTGAATTTAAGGTTGCCACGGCCGCCGAAGGGGGCCTCGCAAAAATAAACCCTGCCATGCAAGATGGCAGGGCTAAGCAAATTTGAATTGGGGGGGGGAAAAACCCCACCCTATAAATCTTTACGATTTAAGAATTACCCCCGTCGCGAGCAATTGGGCTAACCAACCCACGGCAATGCCGTGGGCTAAAAGATTTTAGATTGTGCTGTCCCGCTGAATGGCCGAGCAGGAAGATAACAATCCCACAAGTTCAACGCTTTTTGGGAATAACTATTCTGTAGTTCTTAGAAGTTCGATATTATCCCTGATGGTTTTAGTATCAGGATGGTCTTTTCCGAGGTTCTTCTCATATATTTTCAGTGCCCGCTCGTAAAGGGATTCGGCATCTTTGAGACGACGGGTTAGGTGATATAACAACGCCAGGTTGCTCAGGCGTATGGCTACTTTTGGATGATTGGGACCGAAGTACGCCTCATCAATTTTTAGGGCCCGGAGAAATAATGGCTCGGCCTCGGTATGTTTTTCTTGTTTTTGATAAAGTGACACCAAATTTTTCAGGTGTTTTAAGTTTTTGCATAGTTAAATTCAATTAACTGTTAATCATTGTTGTTGAATCCGGCTTATTTGTCACACAACCTTCGTCATTTTATTTGAAGAGGTTATCCTGTCGCCCCGGTTGCGAACCCGGCGGCGTTTAGGTAATTTTCAATTTTAAGAATTTTCGAGAGGTTAGCAATTTATTTGTGTGAATTCTGCGCTTCGATTAGAGTTACGGTTGGGCAAAGGCCCACCCTACCTGAAGTTCTGCCTTGAGGGACAACTGGAGATTGTAATTTTCATAGCACGTCCCATGCGTCCAGGTAATATTGGATAAATTTGTGCCTGCTTGCCGATATTATAACTTAAGGAAATTGATTGTCCGATAAAACGTTGATGTTTGGGAGGTAAGGCAATGCAGGCTCTTTCGCAATTCTGCTGTCAGAATGAAAATTGCCCGGACTATGGAAAACAGGGGGCAGGTAATTTGACTGTATGTGGATGGTACGGCAAGAATAACCATATCCGTCTGCTATATTGTCGAACTTGTAAGAAACGATTTTCCGAACGTAAAGGTACGCCATTGTTTGGACTTCGGCTGCCTGCGGTGAAAATAATCTCTTTATTAGGGCATATCTCTGAAGGTCATGGGGTTCGCAAGACCAGCCGGCTGTTAGGAGTGCACAAGGATACGGTAACACGCTATGCAAGGGCGGCCGGTGAGCATGCAAAAAGGCTTCATGATGAGTTGGCAGCAGTTTCCCCTCCGAACCAGAGAGATACAGCCTTGCAGGAAATAAAGTTATAATTTTTGCCGGCCGGGCCGTACAAACATTGCAAAAGCAGCACAAGAGCTGTAAGATTACGGTTTTTGATTACATCCTTTGGACCAGGAAAATATCAGGGCAAAAAAAAGGGTTGCAATTGGCCGATGAAGCGGTGAAAATACTTAAGGTATATTCGAAATAAAATGTCAATGAAAGTTCTGTTGTGTTTAGTAATGTATTTCTCAGAGGGCTGAGTTGCTGTCTCGCTTTTACCTCCCGATGAGACAATATTTGGCGTAGAGAAACATAGAAGAAAGGAGGTCGCAATGCAAGGCAGTAAACTATATGTGGGTAATCTGAGTTATTCGGTTACCGAAGAGCAGTTGAATAAGTTGTTTTCCGATTATGGCCAGGTTGTGCAAGTCAATGTAATTGAGGGCAAAGGTTTCGGATTTGTTGAAATGTCCGAGCAGTCGGAAGCTGAGAAGGCAAGAGAGGCGCTGAACGGCTCTGATTTCCTGGGTCGCAGCCTGAAAGTAGATGAGGCCCGGCCACCCCGAAGCCGTGGTGACCGAGGCGGAAGAAGGGGTGGTCCTCGAAGGTATTAGTCTGCCAGACGGGCAGATTGAATAAAAAGTAATTTTTGTTGGACGTATCTTAAAGCACCGGCTATAATCTTAGGTACATTCGGCACCGGTTGCTTGGGATTTTCAGTTGTGTGCGGTTGAATTTTTCGACGCTTGTGCCTGTGCCATCTGTTAACTTTTTTAGTAGGAGTAGTTGTATATGAACATTTATGTTGGTAACCTTGCTTATGAGACTACTAATGAGCAATTGCAAGAACTGTTTGCCCAGTTCGGTGAAGTACAAGGCGCTTCGGTCATTATGGACCGGGTAACCGGAAGGTCCCGGGGATTTGGCTTCGTTGAAATGCCGGACGACACCCAGGCTCAGCAGGCTATTGATGCCCTTAATGCAAAAGAGATTGATGGGCGAGCGTTGACTGTTAATCAGGCCAGGGAGAGAAGTTCCAGACCTCGGCGGGACACCGGGGGATACCGCCGCGGCTAAGAAATCCTGCGTCCGTATTCCTGTCAAAATTAAGCAGCTAATGTGATATAAAGCCGCATCTAAATGCTCCGTTGGAGCAGTAAGGCGGTTTCGGCTCAAGAAGCAAGTTTCAGCTTTTTTCAAACAACTTTTTTCAGTTGGGTTGATACTCTCTATCTGCAGAAGATTCCGGCACAGACGAGTAAAGATGGGCATCTTTAAATGCCCCGAAACTGTAGGCAAGATTCATGAGCCTTTTGAAGAAAAAAACGCCGTGGTATTCCTGCGGACTTCATTTTGAGTGTATACAGTGTGGCCGATGCTGCTCCGGTCCGGACGAAGGTTATATCTGGGTAACAAAAGCAGAAGCTAAGCTCATTTCCGATCACCTTAAAATCACCGTCGAACAACTTAATAAAAAGTATTTACGTCTTGTCGGATTCCGCCGGACAATTATCGAAGAGCCGGCCAGCAAGGATTGCATATTTCTGCGGAATCTGGGGGATGCAAAGGCTTGCCTGATTTATCCTGTTCGCCCAAGCCAGTGTAGGGTTTGGCCTTTTTGGGCGGATAACCTTATCAATCCCAATTCCTGGAACTCCGCCGCCAGACGATGTCCAGGCATAAATCGTGGCAGATTTTATGGTATTGAAGAAATCGATAGAATTAAAAGACAAAAATGGTGGCTGGATGCAGCCGGACATTCGTCTGTTACAGGCTGTTGAGTCGGTTTATAACTGGCTCGATACAGAAAACCGGCAAAGGGCCGAGGTGTGTAAGGCCTGTGGAAAGTGCTGTGATTTTACGCAGTTTGACCACCACTTATTCGTTACCACCCCTGAAATCATATACCTTGCCGCCAAATTAGGCCCCGGCGATATAAGACAGATGCATAACAACATTTGCCCATATAACGAAAATGGACAGTGCACAATTCGAGAATATCGTTTTGCCGGATGTCGTGTATTCTTTTGCGGGGGCGAGCCCGACTTCCAGGCCCGGTTAAGTGAAAAAGTTATCAAAAAATTCAGCTCTCTATGTGACAAATTCCAACTATCATATCGATATATGCCCATTAAAGATGCCTTATCAAAAATTGGCGGTTCTTTACAGCAGTAGGCTTTGTTCTTATCCGAACTCGATAAGAATATAGCCTATTTATAGAGTCTGTAATTCCTTTAAGGCCCTTCGCTGACGAAAAGCCGGATAACTGTTTAAATTCATAGATTTTGGTGCATTGTTATGATATCAAATGCGCAAAATGACGGAATTTAATTGACTTCTTTATTTTTGGGTAGTAGACTGAGGTGTATCGCCGGCCCAGAAGGTACCCGGCCGTCAATCAGATACTGCCGAGGGCGGATACTGTTTAGATTGAGCCTATGAAGAGTAAACCGCCCCGCATCAGGAAAGGTGATGAAAGCAGCTAAGTTACTCTCGAGAACTACGCTTGCAAAAGTCACTCTATGGTTAATTTCCACCTGTGACAGGCCTTTTTGCGCTTACCAAAATATAGGGGCCGACTGCTCCATAAACCCCTTCCCGATTAATAGCAATGATGACAGTAGACAAATTATAAAAAAATCCGGCGCAGGAACAGGTCCTATTACAATCCAATGCAAATTATCGCTTATAGTTTTATGTCTTTTGTCCCTGGTTGTCTCCGACTTCGCCATTGCAGAACTATCCCTGCATAAGACAGTTTACGTGGACGGCCAGTACCTTGGTGATGTCATTGTTAATGGCTCAGGACTTTCGTATCCGTATGACCATCTAATCCTCGGCGCCGAGGGAAGCGTTAATTACCGGTACAATGAGCTGGACGGTATGCTTGATGAGGTTGCTGTATATGACGGCATTCTTAACTCGGGCCGCATACTTGCTCACTATAATGCCATCTCCACAAACTATTACACTGAAGTAATGTCTGACAGCCCCCTCGGATACTGGCGTTTCGAAGATACTTCCAGCAACGATAGTGACCCGGTTGAAGACTGTGGCAGCCTCGGCCGGGACGGCACATACGTTGACAGCGTTTCTCTGGTTCCCGGAGTATTAGGACAGGCCGCTCAATTTCATGGCGTTGTGCCGGAAGGTGCCGGTGATTGCATCGATGTCTGGGACGGCGACGGTGCATTTTCACTTGAAGATATTACTGTAGAATTATGGGTAAACTCTGGAAATTTGGGCACCAGCTATCCGAGATTGTTCCAGCATAACGGTGACTGGCAGGAGCTGCATAGCTACGGCCTGATGTGCACTGAAAGTTCATTCGGCGTCATCGGGGCCAATACAACAAACTTTTTACCCGTTGATATAAATGACGGGCAATGGCATCAAGTCGTGGCCACATATGAAACAATCGGAGAGGCAGGGCCTGAAATCGCGGCGGCTAATCTGATTTTTAAATCCATCGGTTCTACCCATGATGGCAACGGCTGGGTTCTATCAGAGAACGGCTATGTGGGTACTTTTATAGATGTGGGCACTGCCGGAACGGTTACTATTACTATAAGTGCCGACGGCAGTATTGCCGGCGGGACACTGCCAATAATGCATCTGCATATCGGCGATTGCAGCGAGGAGTGGAGCGTCGCTGACAACGGCGGCTCGCATACAGCTTATAGTAATTATGTTGCTGAGTTTAATCTGCCTGCGGGGATGCACGCGGCCAGGATTGAATTTGTCAATGATTATACCATCAGTGGAGACCGAAATCTTTACCTCAAGAGCGTAATCTTTGAAGGCGCGACAATCCAGAACTCAGAGACCGGTGCAAACGCGCTCGCCGCTGCAGACAACTATATTGAGAATTACCGAAAAGGGCCGGCGACGGTCAATCTTATAATTGGCCAGGCGGGAAGTGTTTCCGAAGGGACTGAAGTGCAGGTAAAACTTCATCGGCACGCCTTCAATTTTGGAACTGAGGTTTACGGAATATCGGATATGCCCTGGGCCGAGCCCGACCCATCCCCCGGCAGCGATAACTATAATTATCAGCAGTTCATTAACACCCACTTTAATATGATACTTCCAGGTAACGCCGGAAAGTGGCGGTATAACGAGGGCACTCGCGATGTAGTAACTATGCAGGCGGTTGATGATATGCTGGATTATGCCGACGCCCACGGCCTGCGGGCGCGTATGCACGGCGTATTGTGGGACAACCAGCAGCCGGACTGGGTCGATACCCTTAAAAGCCAGGCTCTGAGTGACCCTTGTGCCGCTGCGGAATACTGGGACGAGATGATGGAAAGGATGCAGTATTTTCTCGCAGACCGGGCCGGCCGGTATACCGACGTGGACGGCATAAACGAGGGCTACCATAAAGATACGCACATTCAGATATACGGCATCGAGGGCGTAGCGGAGATTTATAGCGAGATGGCGGCTGCTTCGGCCGGACGGGCAAAAATCGCGGTTAACGAATACAATGTCTTTGAGTGGACCGACTATACCAACTGGTATCGTGAGCATATCGAGGATATTATTAATGCAGGTGGAATAGTCGAGCTTATAGGCCTGCAGAATCATACCGGTTTCGACACCTATAATACTATCATCACTTTTAAGAACCTGCAATTATTGGCGGGCTTCGAGCTGCCTATGAAGGTTACGGAATTCAGCGTTGATGCTGAGAGTTCGGGTTATCCTAATATTCTTACCGAAAGTATGAGGCTTGCGTTCGGTAACGATATGACTGATGGATTTATTATCTGGGGCTTTTGGAGTGAGCAGATATGGCAGCAGCAGCCCGGAGGCGCGCTGGTGGACGAGAATTGGGAACTGACGGATTTTGGCATTGCCTTCGAGCAGCTTATGGCCCAGTGGGACACAAATGAGGTAGCATACGTCAATGCTCAGGGCCAGATAAATTTCACAGGTTATTACGGCGATTATGATATTATCATTAATGACCGGGTTTATTCTCTTACCCTGACGAAAGGCACAGCGACATACGACCTGTATATTCCCTGTACCTCGCCGCTTCAGGGCGATATACATCAGGACTGCTATGTAGATGAGCTTGACCTTCTGCAGTTGGCGGACCAGTGGCTGCAGGATTCTGCCGTGGCGGACCTGAACGACGATAATGATGTGGACTTTGGCGACTTTGCGATAATGGGTAATAACTGGAGGTTGTGCGCCAACCCAATGGACCCGAGCTGCCCGGATGAATGATAAAATGTTATAAATAGAAAACTAAGTGCCGGGAGAAAACCGGAGTGGTTAAAAAGATAATGATAATCAGATTGATATCAGTATTTATGATACATGGCTTGTGCCTGGGATTGGCAGTAACTGCCGGCGCCCAGAACCTCGTGACAAATCCCGGCTTCGAATCCGGAACCTCAGGATGGTACGGCAGCGGCTGCGATATATCAACATCGACGAGTGTTTATCGAAGCGGCACTCACAGCGGATACGCTTCCAATAGAACCGACACATGGAATTCACTCAGACAATCGATGAAGGATAAGATGGAGGTCGGCAAGACCTATGCGATTTCCGGCTGGATGAGACTCGAAGGGGCTGCGAGTGATAACATTAATATGGCAATGCGAATAACAGACGATAGCGGCACAAGCTATCCATGGATAGATGCATCGACGGGATATGACGACCAGTGGACCGAGCTGATGGGCTATTTTACCGTCGATGTCAACGGGGCATTAACTGCATTGGACCTTTATTTCGAGGGGCCAGCGGATGGCGTAGATTATTATCTCGATGATGTAAATGTTGTAGAAATAGAGGCAGGTGACTGGAAAGACGAAGCAAACGACAGAATCGAGCAAATCCGTAAAGGTGATTTTCGCATAACCGTCGTTTCTCCCAACGACCCTAACGTGGTGATACCCGACGTTAACGTCCAGGTCATACAAACAAAACACAGTTTTCCCTTCGGTTCGGAAATAAGCTGGCCGCAGATGGATAATTCACGTTACCTGAGTTTTTTCAACGACCATTTTAACTGGGCGGTAATGGGCAATTCGTCGAAATGGTATCACAATGAACCGGCTGAGGATTACGTGACATATACTGATGCCGATAAAATATACGACTTCTGTCAGGCAAATGGCATTACTATGCGCGGCCATTGTCTATACTGGGGTGTCGACCAATTTGTACAGGATTGGATAAAGAATCTGTCATACGCGCCGCTACCGGCCACGAGTGAATTGCGGACTGCCGTTGAAAACCGTATGGATAGCGCGATGAATCATTTTAAGGGGAAATTCGTCCACTGGGATATCAATAACGAGATGCTTCACGGGTCGTTTTACAAAGACCGCCTCGGCGATGATATACGTCCATGGATGTTTCAGGCCGCTCATGCTATCGACCCGAACTGTAAGCTGTTCGTGAATGATTACAATGTTGTATCCAGCGGCCAGACCGAAGAGTACAAGACACATATCCAGGACCTTCTGGATAATAATGCACCGATACACGACATAGGGGCACAATGCCATTTCTGGGGCAGTTCTGTCGAACCGCTTATGGTCTATGACAGATTGGAGAGTTTGGCACAGATAGGGTTGCCGATATGGTGTACGGAGTATGACTTTGCATCCACAGATGAATATATTCGGGCTGACGGCCTTGAGAAGTTCTATCGCACGGCGTTTAGTCATCCATCCGTCGAAGGTATTCTAATGTTTGGATACTGGGAAGGACAACACTGGCGTGATGACTGTTATATTGTCAATTCCGACTGGACACTCAACGAGGCAGGCTTACGTTACGAAGAGCTGCTGGGCGAATGGACGACGAACGACTCGAATATTACCGACAGTAACGGCAATGCCGATTTACGGGGCTTCTACGGCACGTACGAGGTTACTCTAACTCCTTCAGGCGGTAATTCAGAAGTACACAACATAGAATTAACCGAAACGGGTGGAACAAGTTATTTCACGTTACAACTCGGGACCGGAACGCTACCTGATAACAACGCACCCGTGGTCGAGCCTTTTACCTGGCAATCACCTCCACAGGCCGTGGCGGCTGACACGGTTACAATGACTGCTGTCGAGGCAAACGATATCAGCGGCGTGCAGTATTACTTCGACAATGTTACCGACCCAAATCATAACAGCGGCTGGCAGGACAGTAACTTTTACGCCGATGTCGAGCTTACGCCAAATACTAATTATACATACCGTTTCAAAGTTCGTGATAAATCCACACAGCAAAATGAAACACCTTTCTCGGACACAGCGACAGTACGAACGCTCGCCAGCGGTGGAAATATCATTACAAATGCAGGTTTCGAAGCTGCAACCATAATAGGCTGGACCAAGTGGGACGGCGATTTTACCGCTGTAACGGACCAGGCCCATTCCGGTAATTACAGCGGTTTATTTGAAGTAAGGTTTGCAACCTGGCTGGGACCGGTGCAGGATATTACGGACAAGGTAATTGACGGAAAAACTTATCAATGCTCCGCTTGGGTAAGGCTCGATAACAGTACGAGTGAATACGTATCAATCAGTATGAAACAGGTGGACGGTGGAGGTACGAGTTATCACACCGTTGCAACGGGTACCGCATACAATAATCAATGGATTAAACTGGCCGGCCTATTTATCCTGGACGTAAACAGCACTATCGAGGAGTTAAGCTTATATATCAGCGGTCCGGCGGTGGATGTCAACTTTTATGTCGATGACGTAGTTGTGAAGACCGACCCGATTAACTGCACCGATGTTCAGCAGTTCGGCTTTGCCCTGACCTCGGACCTCATTGAGGATTGTTATGTGAATTTCGCAGACCTAAAGCTATTAGTAGACTATTGGCCAAGCGAGGACTGTGCGGCACACAATGATTGTGACGGGGCCGACTTTGAGCCGGATGGCGACGTCGACTTTGTTGACTTTAGAGTGTTTGCGTTGCAGTGGATGTGGTGTAACAATCCGGAGGACCCGGGCTGTGCACCAAACTGGTAAATATGGAACGTTTTTTATGAAGGAGGACTAAAATGTATGCTAAAGGTTTTTGTATGTGTCTGTTATTAATATTATTTTTGTCATTAGTGCCTGCTTACGGCAATAGTAACGTGCTGATTAATCCCGGCTTTGAAGACGGCACAACCGCCTGGGGCGGCCGCGGCTGCTCAATCGACGTAGTCAGCGATCCCGTTTACAGCGGTTCTTACAGCGGAGTGGCATACGACAGAGGCGATACGTGGCAGGGGATAAAACAGTCTATGCTGGAAAGGATGATACCCGGCCAGACCTACAAGATATCCGGCCAAGTACGACTCCAACCAGGAGCCGGTCCTAACAGCATCGGCATTTCCGTCGAACAAAGCGATGCCAACGGCACACGGTATATCGGTGTAAACTGGTCGACCGCCGACGGTAACGACTGGACCTCTTTATCCGGATATTTTACTCTTGACGTAAACGGAGTGCTGACGACCCTGGATGTTTACTTCGAAGGCCCCGCCCCCGGTGTTGCTTTCTTCGTCGATGACGCAAATGTGTTCGGTCCCGAGCCTATTCCCCCTCCACCCCCCGACCCCAATGCTACAGGCCAAATCGACATAAATATACGTCATCAGAACATAGAAGGCTTCGGGGCCTCTGTTTCCTGGTACGAGGACTGGCTTGTCGGTCATCCCCTTAAGGACGAGCTTTATGACATTCTTTTCGGTGAACTGGGGCTTGATATATATCGTATTCGAAATATTTATGACCAGCCCGGCGACATTGAATACATGAGTAACACGGCAGAGATAATTACCGAAGGCGAGTCATCGTTAGACAGGCCCATTAAGATTATGATATCCTCATGGTCACCGCCGGACTACCTGAAAAGCAATGACAATACGCGAGAAGGAACGCTGAAAAAAGACCCCAATACTGGTCAATTCATGTACAATAGGTTTGCGAAGTGGTGGGCTGACAGTTTGGAAGAGTGGTCTGATGAATATGGCATAGATGTTGAATATGTGAATATACAAAATGAACCTGATTACACGACCTCTTACTGGGATACCTGCATGTTCTTGCCCACCGAAACAAATGACTGGGCGGGCTATGACATTGCTTTTGAGGCTGTTTGGCAGGAATTGGATTTCCGGCTGGGTTCGGATATACCGAAGATGCTTGTTGCCGATGCGGCCGGTCTTATCAGCTCCACCTATTATTTGAACGCGCTACTCGACAATCCTAATGTTTATGGTTATGCGCATCATCTTTACAATATCGGCAGCGGTGACAATCCTGATGCGTATATCCCCGCGATGGAAAACTTTGCATCACTATACGGCAACAAGCCATTAATGCAGACGGAATACTCACAAAATATTGGAACCCTGGCCGATGCAGTAGACCTGGCGGTTTTGATGCATAATTCTCTTGCTGTAGAGGGAGTCTCGGCATATTTGTACTGGGAATTGTTCTGGCCATACTACAGCGGCCTTGTATCACTCGAATATACCTTGATGGACCCCAATGACCCCAATGCCCCCAGTGTTCCCATACCCGGCTATACAATCAATCCGGTTTATTATGCCTTCAAGCACTATTCTGCTTTTGTGCATTCAGGATGGCAACGTGTCGAGGCCTTGTGCGACAATCCCTATTTGAGAATGTCGGCGTATATCAGTCCGGACAATAAGAAGCTCAGCATAGTTTTAATAAACACGACTACGGATACCGACATCGAACTCGACCTTTCCCTCGGCGATTGCCTTGTTTTAGATGGTGACGTTTATCGGACAAGTCAAACAGAAAACTGTGCCCTTATCGGCGTCAGTTTTCCCTGCGGTCTAAAGGCAAATCCAAAAGAAAAAAGTATCTCTCTCAAAGGCTTTAACCCGGCCGACCTAATGATACTGCCCCCGATGACTATAACAACTCTTGCTCTTTCCACAGCCGGGACACCTCCCGTCGCTGTTGCCGGGCCGAATCAGGTCGTTTACGCCGACGTTAACGGTGTTGCGGAAGTTACGTTAGACGGCTCCGGCTCTTATGATGATGACGGAGATTCACTTGGTTATTACTGGAGCTGGATTATTGGCGGCAATGTGTACGAGGCAAACAGCGTATCACCTGTTGTTCAACTGCCCGTCGGTGAGCATCAGATTGAACTAATCGTCGATGATGGTATCAATAAATCCGCCCCGGCTTACTGCACTGTCAACGTTTTAGAATCAGAACCGTTGCAGTTGAATGTATCTTTCATCCCGGCAGTTTTAAACGCCTGGAACCGTTGTGGCTACATAATGGCAATGATAAAAATGCCCGAAGGTATTACTCCTTCAGATATTAATGATAACGAGCCGTTATTGTTTAATCCCGGCGGCATCGAATCAGAAACTCAGAGAGTTTTCTACTGGCGGGGATGGTGTCGAAGTCATACTTACGTCTGGGCTGTCTTTGACAAATCTGATTGCGTAGAGAATTTGTCACCAGGCCTGAACGAGGTAAGCGTTGTCGGCAAATTAACCTCCGGTCAGTATTACGAAGCCGAAGGCTGCCTGCGGCTTGTTCCTATGAGGTGGTGGTGGCCCTGGCGGCAACCTTTCTTTCATGGAGGCTGTAACCGAGGCGGCCATAAGTATTCGTGTTGGGGGAAACATTAATTGGAGAGCAAGTTTATAGTCGGATAATTTTATATAACTTATTTCAGATATGTAATTGTACAAACAGTGGGCCTGTAAGTCTGCGTGTAAAAGGCCTATAAAATTCTTGATTATGAACTTTCAACCTGCAAGAGGTGGAAAAGGAAGAGTGAATATACTTTATTTTTTAAAAAGCAGGTGAAAAGGGCCCATATCCTTGAATTTTAGGCGAAAAATTGGTAATATAGTAAAGCTTGGTGTCGCGGAGGAGGTAGAATTAGTAACACCTATCCAGCAAGAGTCCGCGCCTCACTACATAGTTAAAACCCCTTGTGGAGTAGTAATGATGAAGAGGCAATGGTTCAAGGGGGGAGGAGAGACCAATCAAGGTATGTCTCCACGGCGGGAGGTTTCTGTATCAGCACTTTTAATTACGACTATTTGTCTTTGTCTTTTTTTCACGCAGGCAGGAATGGCTGCGACAGGACAGGTCAATTATAACACCACTTATCAGCAGCTCCTGGGTTTTGGCGGAGCCGCTGTCTATGACGTGACCGGCCTTGTCAACCACGAAGATAGTAACGAAGTTTATGACCTTTTGTTTAAAGAGCTGGGGATTGAGATTTTAAGGATACGAAACACTTACGATTATTCCACCGGCCCCGGTGACCTGCCTGCTACTGCAACTATCATCGCCGCGGCGAGAGAACCGCAGCGCAGTCCGAATTTAAAGATTGAGCTGGTCCCCTGGTCGCCCGCTTATTACGTAAAAAGCAATGAAGATGAAAGCGACGGTGGAACACTCGCAGGCGGCCCCGATGATTATGTATATGATGATTACGCGAATTGGTGGTATAACAGTCTGGGCGAATGGAAAAGTCGGGGAGTAGAGCCGGACTATATTAGTCTTCAGAATGAGCCGGACATTGAAACCGACTATGATTCCTGCTATTTCGCACCAACGCAGAACTCAACATTTGCCGGTTATGACCAGGCTTTCGAGGCGGTTTATAACAAGCTGTATTCTCAAATGGGCCCGAATATGCCTCAAATGTGGGCACCGTGCACGATGGGCTTCGGCAATTCCATAGCATATATCGAGGCGCTAATCGATATAGGCCAGATAGATAATGTCGATGGTTTCTCACATCACCTTTATACCGACGGCAGCTACGACGACCCCGATGGCATGATTTCCGGGATGGAGGATTACGCCGAGGACTACGGCTACAAGCCTTTGCATATGACTGAATATGTAAAACTTAGTACTACACCGAACTTCGATATGGGATTAAGGTTTGCACATCATATTTACAACTGTCTTTATTACGAGGGCGTGACTTCGTTTTTCAACTGGACCTTGTTCCGCGGTCCGAATCCTAATGGCGGCGGTATTGTAACTCTTACTTCTACTACTGATTATGTAATTCGGCCCCAGTACTGGTTCTTAAAGCACTATGCACACTTTACCGGCGAAAACTGGTATCTGGTAGATACTTCGGTTAGCGGAACCAGTTCGGGCAACCTGCGTATGGCCGCCTTTCAAAGTCCCGACAACAGTAAACTGACGATTGTTATAACCAATATTTCCACCAGCAGCACCAGCTTGACTTTGACAGTCAACGGTTTTTCGTATGACATCTCCGAGGTTTACCGAAGCAGCGAAACAGAAAACTGGTTATATCTCGGCACATACGACTCTTCATTGACGTTACCCGCCGAGTCAATCACAACAATTGCACTTAGCTCCAGCGGACCTTTGCAGACACTGAGTATATCTTCTACAAGCGGCGGCTCGGTGATAAATCCCGGGGAGGGGAGCTTCCAATACTCGCAGGGTTCCAGCGCAACTATCGAAGCCGAGGCCGATGAGTACTATCACTTTCTTGTCTGGACTGGAACAGCGGCTGATGCCTGTGATGTGGCCGACCCTTGTGCTATCAGCACCGCGGTAACGATGGATGCGAACTATACGATAGTAGCCAACTTTGAAGCCGACCCACCTGACGTGACGCCGCCGGACCCGAACCCGATGACTTGGGCTTCGGTACCGACAGCCACAGGTTCGAGTTCGATTATAATGACTGCAACGGATGCCAACGACGAAAGTCTGCCTGTGATGTATTACTTCGAGTGCATAACAGACAGCGACGCTAACAGTGGATGGCAGACAGACACAACTTATATAGCTCAGGGCCTTAATCCGAACACACAGTATACGTTCAGGGTTAAGGCACGTGATGATTATCTGACTCCGAATGAGACAGGCTGGTCGGATCCTAATTCAGCAACAACCCAACCGCCCAGCACAGACGTTGAAATTCTCGGCTCCTGGGGAACCGGAACCAGTCATACCAAGGAATCCGGAACCAACCCCAGCCGGGCCTTGATATTTATCGCACATGCAGAGGAAGAAGCTAACATAAACCTCGAGTCTGTAACCTATGGCGGGCAGTCAATGACAAAGGTTACCGATGAAGTAGTCGGAACAGGCTTCAGGGCATACGTTGCGGCATATATCTTGGACGAGGCCGGTATCGCTGCGGCAGCTAACGATATATTTGTTCCTAACTGGAGCACTTCGCTGGACGATGAATCATACGGCAGCGTGTTTCTTGAGAACGTTGACCAGACAGCTCCTGTCGGGCCTAACGATACCAACAGCAACACAGACACAGATAACATCACAACGGACGCTCTTTCCACTAATGACGGCGATATGGTTATTGTTGCTGCCACGTGTGGTAATACAGGCAATTATACAATAAACAACGATTTCAACGAGCCCAACGAACACGATATGGATTCATCTACGGGTACGGATGGATATAAACCTGCGATTGGTTTGGATGAAACACCAAGTGTAACTCACAGCAATGCCAACCGTCAGGTGATTCTTGGCTTTGTAGTCCAGGCCTCAGAAGGAATAATTAATATGCCACCGGCCGCACCGACGGGTTTAGTGGCAACAGCGGGTAATGAAATAGTTTCACTCGATTGGGATGATAATAACGAACCCGACTTGGCCGGCTACAATGTTTATCGTGCGGCAATATCTGGAGGTGGACCGGGCGGCTATAACCAGTTGAATGGTCCGCTTGTGACCATATCCGAGTATGATGATGATACTGTCACCAACGGTACACCTTATTTCTACGTCGTCAAAGCGGTAGATACTAACGACCTTGAGTCCGTCGGCTATTCGAACGAGGATTCAGCTACGCCCGATTACCAGACCTGTGCGGATGTCCAGGCCGGTGACGATGGGCTTCTCTCGGACCTTGATGGTGATTGCTATGTCGATTACTGGGATCTTGAGAAAATAGTCTACTACTGGCTCGAGATAGACTGCAGCACATTTAGTGACTGTGATGGTGCTGACTTCGAGCCGGATGACGATGTTGATTTTGCTGACTTCAGCACGTTTGGACTTCAGTGGTTGCATTGTAACGACCCCGAAGACCCAGGCTGTACAAAAAACTGGTAGAAGTATAATAGCTTGGATTAAAGAGAGGAATATTATGTTTAGTAAGTCTTTCTTTGTGTTTTTGTCTTTCATCGTTGTCTTTTCGTTGTCGGTTTGTTACGGCGATGATAACGTACTGGAAAATCCCGGATTTGAAAGTGGTACAACCGGCTGGACCGGTAGAGGCTGCTCAATTAACACAGTTACGTCGCCTGTTTACTACGGCTCCCGCAGTGGGCATGCATACGACAGAGATGGCACCTGGCAGGGGATAAAGCAGGATATGGTGGATAAAATGGTACCCGGTGAGACCTACCTGGTATCCGTCTTGGTAAGAATTGGTGGCGCTTCCAGCAGCGATACGGTCACCGTATCTTTCGAGCAGCAGGATGGCGGTGGTACTGCTTATCATAACATAGATAGTGACACCGCCACAGATAGCGGCTGGATCGAGCTTTCAGGTAATTTCACACTGACTGTAACCGGAACGTTGGGTGTGCTGGACTTTTATGTTGAAGGCCCCGCAGCAGATGTGGATATCTACGTTGACCAGGCGGAAGTATATGGTCCGGAGCCCGGTTCCACCGACCCCTACGCGGAAGGCACGATTAATGTAAATACGCGTTACCAGGAAATCGAGGGTTTTGGAGCCGCAGGTGCCTGGTACGAAGGCATGCTTACCAACCATCCGCAGAAAACCACTCTTTATAACATCCTGTTCGGCCAACTGAGCCTTGATATATATCGCGTACGTAACGTCTACGACCAAGACAATGACATCTATATGACCCGGTCGGGCCAAATAATTGCTGCCGGTGAATCGTCGTTAGGCAGGCCCTTGAAGATTATGATTTCCTCCTGGTCACCAAAAGGCAGCCTGAAAAGCAACGGCGATACAACCGGCTACAACGGAACGCTTGACAAAGTGGGTGGTGAATATGTATACGAAGATTTTGCAGACTGGTGGGCTGACAGCTTAGCCGCTTGGTCGTCTATTTACGGAGTGGATTCCGACTATATAAATATGCAGAATGAACCCGATTTTTCACCACAACCACCTAACGAATGGGATTCGTGCAGATTCGAGCCAACTGAAACCACGACCTTTGCCGGCTACGATGAAGCATTCGAAGAGGTTTATTCGGAAATATATTCCCGGATGGGTTCCGGTATGCCAAAAATGCTCGCGGCCGAAGCGGCCGGCATTCCTAATTCCTATGATTATTTAGATAATCTAATTAATCCCTCCCACGTTTATGGTTATGCACACCATCTCTACAATATCAACCAGGGGCAAAATCCTGATGCATATATCGGGTCTATGGCTGACTTCGCCGACTATGCATCAACACACGGCAACAAACCTTTGTTCCAGACAGAGTACGAGGACTCAACTGGTGGATGGCCGGACGCGATGAATCTGGCGCTCCTGCTTCATAATTCTTTAACTGTCGAAGGGGTGGTTGGATATCTATACTGGGGTTTATTCTGGGGTAACTCCGGAGGTTTGGTGACTCTCACGTCATCCTCCTATACAATCAACTCAGACTACTATGGCTTCAAGCACTATTCGGCCTTCATACATTCCGACTGGGAGCGTGTAGATGCCACAGATGACTCTACTGCGCTGAGAATGTCGGCCTATATAAGCCCCAATAATCAACAACTAAGCGTTGTAATCATAAACAAGAGTACAGATACCGATATTGAGACCGACCTTTCATTTACCGGCTTCTCCATCGACAGTGGCCAGGTCTATCGTACAAGCCAGACACAAAACTGCGTTAACATCGGCAGCTATGACGGAACTGGTTCCCTGACTATCCCTGCAGAGACTATAACAACACTCTCGCTAACCTCATCGGGGGGAGACATAACACCTCCGGCGGCGCCGACAGGACTAGTGGCTACAGCGGGTAATGAAACAGTTTCGCTCGACTGGAACGATAACAGCGAGCCTGATTTGGCCGGCTATAATGTGTATCGTTCGACAACATCTGGTGGTGACCCGGTTCCCTACGTCAAGTTAAACGGGCCGCTTGTGACTATATCCGAGCATGATGATGATACTGTCACCAACGGTATACCCTATTTCTATGTCGTGAAAGCGGTAGATGAGTCATCAAATGAATCAGATCCTTCGAATGAGGATTCAGCTACGCCCGATTACCAGAATTGCTCCGATGTTCAGGCCGGTGACGATGGGCTTCTCTCGGACCTTGATGGTGATTGTTATGTCGATTACTGGGATCTTGAGAAAATAGTCTACTACTGGCTCGAGATGGATTGCAGCACATTTAGTGACTGTGATGGTGCTGACTTCGAGCCGGACGACGATGTTGATTTTGCTGACTTCAGCACGTTTGGACTTCAATGGTTGCATTGCAACAACCCTGAAGACGCAAGCTGTACAAAAAACTGGTAGAAACATAAGAGCCTGGATTAAGCAGAGGGATATTACTGAAAATACTTGCGGCAGAAGAGGCATTATTTTGTAATCAAAATATATAATAGATGTCAATCTGGTATGAGTTGGCAGAAAAAGATGCGTAATAGAGATTAATAGTCGAACGGTTTAGTAGAATTTACTTATAAAATTAGGAAGGAACAAAATGTTTATTTTACAGTCAAATCACTTTCTCAGTAAAATTACTGTGAGTGTAGTTATCTGTGTGGCTTTGGCGATTTCAGCAGTCGCCCAGGGTTCTTACGAATCGGGCAGCTGTACCGATGGCAGTTTCAGTGTTACTTACAGCAGTGCGAGTTTTGTTACAGGTTTAGGCTGGAGTACCGGGACATCTAGAACTATAAGCTTCTCAGGCAGCTGCAGCGGCTGTAGTCTTGGCCCTATGATCTATGGGTGGGCGAACACCCCGCTCGTAGAATATTACATCGGAAGAGGCGGCGGTACCAATAGAGGCTCATATAGTACCAGTAAGGGTACATTCACCTTGTATACGAACTCCTGTAACGGACCTAATATTACCGGCACCGGACCTTTTACACAGTACAATGCTGACGGGGATGGTTCAAGTAGCCAAAATATGGGCGAGCACTTTAACGGGTGGAGCAGTCTAGGAATGGGCTTAAGCAGTCAAAACTACCAGATAGTAGCGATAGAGGGCTGGAGTAGCAATACTGGAAGCGCTACTGCATCAGTCAGCAGCAGCTCCTGGTATTCACACTGGGTTGGTTCGGGGTCAGCTACTTTTACCTGTGGCACCACCACAACAACAACCAGCGGCGGAGGCCAGAATCCGTATCCGGGACCCAGCGCTCATCCAATCCCCGGGCGAATTGAGGCAGAAAATTATGATACGGGCGGTGAAGGAGTCGCATACCACGACGACGACGGCACTAATGAAGGCGGTGAATACCGCTCGGACGGCGTGGATGTCGAGACGTGCGGTGAAGGTGGTTACAATGTCGGCTGGATTATGAACGGCGAGTGGCTGGAATATACCGTCGATGTTGACTCTACGGGTGATTATGACTTAGAGGTACGTGTGGCATCCGATAGTGGTGGAGGTAGTTTGCATATAGAGTTTGACGGCGATAATGTAACCGGCACGTTGAGCTTCTCGGCTACAGGCGGCTGGCAGAACTATACAAGTGTTTATGCCAACGATATCAGCCTGGATGCGGGCGAACAGGTTATGCGAATTTCGATGGATTCAGACTACTGGAATATGACCTGGGTTGAGTTTACAAGTACAGGTGATACGACTCCTCCTGCGGCACCGACGGGACTGGATGCAACGGCAGGTAATGAAACTGTCTCACTTGATTGGAACAATAACAGCGAGCCCGACCTGGACGGCTATAATGTGTATCGTTCGACAACATCAGGTGGTGACCCGGTTCCCTACAGCAAATTAAACGGGCCGCTTGTAACTGTGTCCGAGTACACTGATAACACTGTTGACAATGGAACGACTTATTTTTACGTCGTTACTGCGGAGGATGAGTCTACGAATGAATCCGGCTATTCGAACGAAGACTCAGCTATGCCCGATTATCAAACCTGTGCGGATGTTCAGGCCGGCGAGGATGGGCTTCTCTCTGACCTCGATGGCGATTGTTATGTGGACTATTGGGACCTTGAGACAATAGTTTACTACTGGCTTGAGATGGACTGCAGCGCATTTGGTGACTGTGAGGGCGCTGACTTCGAGCCGGACGATGATGTTGACTTTATTGACTTCAGTACGTTTGGACTTCAGTGGTTGCATTGTAACAACCCCGAAGATTCGAGTTGTACACATAACTGGTAAACTGTGAAACTTTTTTAAGGGTGATGATGATGAGTAAACCAAAGTACAATCGAAGTATTTTGCCGGGGGGGAACGTCAGAGTGATAATTCCAATAGTTCTGGTGTTATGTTTATTTCTTTCAGCGGAAGTGGTTAAAGGCGACTGGGAAAGTGATGCCAACGCGAGAATCGAGACGAACCGCAAGAGGGACGTGGAGATAACGGTAGTGGACTCAAATGGAGTTCCAGTCCCCGACCTTAATGTGGACATACAGCAGATTTGGCATCGCTTCGGCTTCGGTACATGCCTCGCTTATGGAAAGATAACCAACACCAACCATCAGGACTTCGTCCTTGACCATTTCGAGTGGGCGGTGTGTGAAAACGAGATGAAATGGGAGTCCAATGAGCGCAACAGAGACGTCTGGGAATTTACAGAGGCTGATTATATAGCCGACTGGTGCGCCACTAATGATATTGTTTTGCGAGGCCACACTCTTGTTTGGGAGACAGGCAATCAGACACCGAGCTGGGTATCGGGTCTGGAATGTGAAGAGTATCCAACGTCGTGCGAGATGCTCGAAGAGATTGATGAGCGTATTGACTACACAGTCGGTCGTTACGCAGGCCAAATCGTCAGTTGGGACGTCGATAATGAAATGCTGTCCGGCAACATGTTTGAATGTCTGGGTGAGGCTGGACGGGCCCATTTTTTTGAGGAGGGCAATTCCATAGACCCCGGCTGCGGGTTCTATATGAATGAATACTCCGGCAATTCATTCGGGGGTTACAATGGTGATGAGTATGCAAGTCGAGCTCAGGGTCTTATCAGCCTCGGAGCGCCGGTTGAAGGCCTTGGCATTCAGGGCCACGTTGAATCACCCTTTGATCCTGAACTTTATTATAGTAATGTCCTCAATGAACTGGATGATCTGGGTCTGCCCATCATAGCTACCGAATTTAGCGTCAACAACCAGTACGACGAATATAAGATAGCCACCGTTCTGGAGGACTTCTACCGCATATGTTTCAGCCATCCTCTGGTAGAAGCCATAATTATGTGGGGTTACGATGAAGCGTCCTGGCAGTGGGGTGGGATTGTAAATTCCTCCACCTGGACTCTTAACGCAGGTGGTGTGAAATACGAGGACCTGATGGACGAATGGACAACGACCGACATGGACATCACGAATGGCTTGGGAATTACGGATTTCAGGGGATTTCACGGAGAGTACGAGATAACGCTTTCTGCGCCCGGCCAGGGCCCGGAAGTACACGAAATAGAGCTGGAACCTGGAACAGGAACTGCAGAATTTGAACTCGAAACGAGTCTTAAATCTCCTGAGCCGGATTACACACCGCCGAGCCCGGACCCGACATGGGCTTCGCCCCCGGCGGCAACAGGCCCAACTACAATTATAATGACTTCAACAGTTTCCACGGACATCAGCACACCCGTGATGTACTTATTCGAATGTACAACGGACAGTGACGCCAACAGCGGATGGCAGGAAGAATTGACATACGAGGCCGAGGACCTTACTCCGAACACCCAGTATACGTTCAAGGTTAAGGCCCGCGATAACTCTTCAAACCATAACGAAACGGGATGGTCGGAGCCTAACTGGGCAACAACAGACCCGCCCAGCACGGATGTTGAAATCATCGGCTCCTGGGGAACCGGAACCAGTCATACCAAGGAATCCGGAACCAACAGGGCGTTGATATTTGTTGCGCACGTTGAGGATGATGATGGTGCCATTAATCCAACTTCTGCGACTTATGGTGGACAATCAATGACAAAAGTCATTGATGAAGAAGTCGGAACAGGCTTTCGGGCATACGTTGTGGCGTATATACTCAACGAAACCGGCGTCGCCGCGGCGACAAATAGTAACTTTGTCATTGATTGGGGAAGCAACCCGCCTGATATAGCGGCATATTCCAGTGTATTCCTGCAGAATGTTGACCATGCGGACCTTTACGGCGCCAGTGACAGCAGCACTATGACGGCCAGCGACACCAGTGAAACACTTACGACCTCTGCACTTTCCACAGAAGATGGTGATATGGTTATTGACGCCGCTACTTGTGGTAACTCGGGCTCATTTACAGTGAATAACGGTTTTGACGAAGGTAATAACCAGCAATTTGAAGGAACGAGTCCGTCGGCTACGGGTGTAACCGGCAACAAATCCGCAACAGGCGTGAATGAAACACCGAGTGTAACGCATAATAAAGTCAACCGCATGGCGCTTCTTGGCTTTGTAGTCCAGGCCGCACCATTTGGAAATTTACCTCCGGCGGCACCAACGGGATTGATTGCAACAGCAGGTAATGAAACGGTTGGGCTCGACTGGAACGATAACAGCGAGCCTGATTTGGCCGGCTATAATGTGTATCGTTCGACAACATCTGGTGGTGACCCGGTCCCCTACGGCAAATTAAACGGGCCACTTGTGACTATATCCGAGTATGTTGATGATACTGTCACCAATGGTATACCTTATTTCTACGTCGTGAAAGCTGTTGATACCAACGACCTTGAGTCCGTCGGCTATTCGAACGAGGACACAGCTACGCCGGATTACCAGACTTGTGCGGATGTCCAGGCCGGTAGTGATGGGCTTCTTTCGGACCTCGATGGCGATTGTTATGTCGACTACTGGGACCTTGAGAAGATAGCTTACTACTGGCTTGAGATAGACTGCAGCACATTTGGTGACTGCGAAGGTGCTGACTTCGAGCCGGACGACGACGTCGATTTTGCTGACTTCAGCACGTTTGGACTTCAGTGGTTGCATTGTAACAACCCCGAAGACGCAAGCTGTACAAAGAGCTGGTGAAACCAGATTTAAAAAATGCGAAGGTTTAAACCTGCAGCAAGGCCCGGCAAATCGGGCCTTGCTGCTTTTTCTTTTTTACTCGGGCGGTCAAATTTTTTATTTTTTGGATTTGACTTTAGTTGAGAATTGTTGTAATTAACTTTATGGCAATTTCCTAAGAGGTTTATTGTGATGCATAAAGCAAAAAATGATATTCAATTAAGACCGGCCTCATATTGGGTGTGCACGCTCATAGTGCGCGCCGGCGTGTCTTTTGTAGACTGCCTGGATGTTATGCCGACAAGGCATTCGCCGCCCTGAGAAAGCTATTTATTTTTGTATTTTAAGCCTTCCAGGATGGCCGAACCTGGAAGGCTTTTTTATTGGTCTGTGGAAAATATGGGAAGGAAACATTATGACAAAGAGACAGGAAAAAGACTGGTACGATGACGACTGGTTCTGGGAAACCTTCGGTCCGACAATGTTCGGGCAGAAGCGCTGGGAAGATGCGCCGAAAGAGGTTGACGAGTTAATTTTGCTGCTCGGTATTAAATCCGGCTCGGTGATTCTCGACCTTTGCTGCGGGCAGGGCAGGCATTCCTTAGAGTTGGCCCGCCGCGGCTTTCGCGTTACCGGTGTGGATAGAACCACTTCATACCTTTCAGAAGCAAAGAAGCGCGCAAAGGCCGATGGCCTGCATATCGAATTCATTGAGGAAGATATGAGAAAATTCTCTCGGGCCGAAGGTTTCGATGTGGTAATAAATATGTTTACGGCTTTCGGATATTTCGAAGATTTAGCGGAAGATAAACGCGTTTTGTCGAATATATTTTCCTCGCTGCGTAAAGGTGGAAAGTTGATAATAGACGTCATGGGCAAAGAAATACTAGCGCGCATCTTCTGTGAGCGGGATTGGCAGGAGCAGGATGAATTTTTCGTTCTGCAGGAGCGAAAGGTCAGTCAGAATTGGTCCCGGATGGAGAACAGATGGATTCTGCTAAAAAACGGCAGGCAATACGAAACTAAGTTTTCACACAGGCTTTATTCAGCAACTGAGCTTTTAGGCTTGTTAACGGATTCCGGTTTTAGCTGCATTAATATTTATGGAGATTTAACCGGCGCCGAGTATGACCATAACGCGAAGCGGTTAATAGCTGTAGCGAACAAGTAAGAAAAGTGATTAGAGGATATAGAAATGAAAAAGCATCAGGATGCATTCGGACAGGCTATGTATGATTACCTGCAAGGCAAAGGTGGAACTGAAATTACCGAAAGAGATGATGGGTACTTTAACGCAGATCCGGTATTTTACCTGTCGGAGTACAAAAGCTGGCCCGCGCGTCAGAAAAGGGCGCTTCGCTATGCGAGAGGTAAGGTCCTTGATATTGGCTGTGGGGCCGGCAGACATTCCCTTTACCTTCAGAAAAAAGGGCTTGACGTTCTCGGCATCGATAACTCGCCGTTGGCAATAAAAGTCTGCAAACTAAGAGGCCTTAGAAAGGCAAAGGTAATGTCAATAACCAAGGTAAACTCCAAATTAGGCCGGTTTGACACCATTCTTATGTTAGGCAATAATTTCGGCTTGTTCGCCAATCTCAAGCGCGCTAAACGGCTGCTTAAAAGGTTTTATATAATGACGACGCCCCGGGCAAGAATCATTGCTGAAAGCTGCGACCCGTATAAAACCGACGACCCGATACATATCAGATATCACAAGTTAAATAAGACAAGGGGCAGAATGGCCGGACAGGTGCGTATACGTATCAGGTATAAAAAATATGTAACGCCCTGGTTTGATTATCTGCTTGTCTCGAAAGATGGGATGCAGCAAATACTCGCCGGGATCGGCTGGAAGGTCAAACACTTCATAGATGCAAGTGCCGGACGATATACAGCCATTATTGAAAAACAAGATTCCGAAAGGGATTAGATTATGTGCGCCAAAAAAGTCAGACTAATCGAGGCGACAGTAGAACTAAAAACCGAGTTCCTGGCATTGGTTGAGGAACATATTGCCGCAGGTGACCATAAGGTTTGGCAGTACGACCAGGCTTTGGATGATTTTACGAAATATGTTCAGAACCGACTCAACTGGAAGCGAGGCAAAAACCTGCCGGAAGGCTGGATACCTGCTACAACTTTTTGGCTGGTACGGGATGACAGCATAATTTTGGGAACCAGCTCTCTGCGACACGAACTTACAGAGCATCTGCGGCGTTTAGGTGGACATATCGGATATAACATCCGACCGAGCCAAAGGCGAAAAGGTTACGGCACACTTATCCTTAAACTTACACTGGAAAAGGTACGGGAATTAGGACTTACGCGCGTTCTGATTACGTGTGATGATGATAATACTGCTTCGGTAAAAATCATCGAAAAAAATGGAGGCGTGCTTGAGGATAAGATAGTCAACGAAGAACGCAGTGTTCCTAAACGGCGATATTGGATTGAGCTGTGAGTGAATCGGGTGAACGGAGCATTCAAAAAGACAATGGTATTAAGGCTTTAATTGTTTACTATCGTACTGGCGGGGTCTTTTTTTCGCAGGCCCTGACATCTCTGGCAATGGCAGGCTCCAACCTGTTTGAGATGGCTCGAGCCGGCCAGGGACTTAGTCTCTATGAGTTTTGCCCCCTTGGCCTGCATCTGGCGAAGAGCTAATTGTGCTTGATTCTTATCACGGGAACCCGTCGCGTCGGTAACAACGGTTACTCTTTTTCCACGCTGCAGCAGGCCGAGGGCCGTGGCTTTGACGGAACCTTCAGTTGTAGCTCCGATTAGAATAAACTCATCGGCGCGTAACTCGCTCAAGAGCCTGTCTACTCGTGGCTCATTGAAGGGGTCGAGACAACGTTTGGCAAAAATAACCTGGTCATATGTCCGCAGTATGTTCTTGGGCAGGTCGGTGCTGCCATCCGCCACGAAGCCTGTTCGTTTCTCCCGCAGGGTATATCGTATCTTCTTTTGTCCCTTGGTGCCGTCGATACAGTAATTGTGTCTGTTACTGCCGTTATCATTGGGGTAAACCTGTGTGGTCGATATTACACAGATGTTTTTACTTCTTGCCCAGGCAGAAATGCGTCGGATATTGGCTAAAACCCGCCGATGATTTCTTACACATACAGCGCCATCTGAAAGCAGAAAGTCTCTCTGTGTGTCGATATCGACCAAGACCCGCCTACGTCGTAAACTTCCAAGTGGTCGAAGCATTTTTATCCTTCTTCCTCAAGCCCAAAGCTCAATATTGAAAGCTCCCGGCTTGTATGTCTCAAGCCTGCCTGTCGGCAGTAAGGTTCAGGTTGTATTAAGTGTTTTTAATCATCCATAGTCCCAAGTTTTATCGAACGGTCAGCCTTATAACTTTAGAGCGGGTTAAAATAGCTCCTTTTTTAATTTAAGTTATTTACATATAATATAATACTATCGGACTTTCGATTTGTTGCTATAAATTCTTTTTTTCAAGTGTTTTACCCGAAGGATTTGTAGGTATTATTTGGGCGGCGATAGTAACCGGGATTTTTTATTGTGGCTCGACGAAAATTGAAAAACTATCCTGAATTTTCGGTTGAACTTGATGATTTCGAGGCTGAACTCGACTTTGTTCAAATCTTCGGTCGCAGGGCTTCAGTCAACATTGAGATAGGTTGTGGCAAGGCCACTTTTTTGCTGAACGAGGCCGAAAGACATCCGGATGTGAACTATCTTGGTCTGGAGCAGGCAAACAAGTATTATCGCTATTCACTCGACCGTATCGGGCGATGGGGTCTAAAGAATGTTAGAATTGTACATACCGAAGCGGCCGGCTTTCTCGCAAATCGAGTGTCTGATGCCTCCGTCGCCTGTTTCCACATTTACTTTCCGGACCCCTGGCCAAAGAGACGTCATAATAAAAGGCGTTTTTTCTCGTGCTTGAATCTTGAACAGCTACTTCGGTGCCTGCAGCAGAACGGCATAATTAAAATCGCCACCGACCATAAAGAGTATTTCGAACAGATAAAACTGCTCATCACCACCCAGCATCACAAACTACGGCAAATAGAGTTTTTACCGGCAGGCTGGGCCGGACCTGATGAGTGGGTCGGAACCAACTTCGAGCGAAAATACCTTAAGGAACAAAGGCCGATTTATACCATAGCGACTGAAAAAATCGTTTGATAAAGCAACTTGCAATTGACGCGTCCTGCTGGTATACAAAAGGCAATGATGGCAGTGAAAGGAAAGAAACTAATCGGGAGAACCGAAAATGAAAAAAAGCTTCCTCATTAAAATATTGTACGGCTGTGTGTTTTGTATATTGGTTGTTGGGGCCGGGTGTTATGTGCAGGTTGGAGGGTGGTCTATGCCGGCAAAATTTGAGAGAAAAGTGCAGCTTTCAAAACCTTTTACCTTCGGCTCGAAATTTGAGGCCGAGACCCACAACGGCTCAATTACCGTCAGCGGCTCAAGTGTTCTTAATTGCAGCCTGGAAGCCACCATAACAGCGCGGGCGGGAACACAAGAGGAGGCGAAAAAATTGGCTGAACAGATAGAAGTAGCACTTCATCCTTCCCGTAACAAACTCACCGTCAAAATTGAAAAACCACAGTTTATGGTTGGCAAATCGGTCGGCGTCGACCTCGTGGCTATAGTTCCAAATCAGACCTCTCCGGAACTAACCACATACAATGGGGCTATAAGGCTGGCCAATATTAATGGAAGGATAAAAGGAATAGCACACAACGGTATAATTAATACCGAGAAGCTAACGGGCAGCATTAACCTGGCGACCGATAGCGGCCGGATAAGCTGTATGGACATTAGGGGTGATATCAAAATAAGGACGCAAAATGGCGATATAAATGTGGCCCATTCGAAAATGGCTCCCGGACCCATCAGCGTCAGCATAATCACGAACAACGGCGAGATTGATTTTACCTCCCCCCCGAACCTTTCGGCGTCGATTGAATTGATAGCGAACAATGGCTCGATTAAAACCGACCTGCCCATTACCGTTGCCGGGCAGTTAAACAAAAGAACACTCAAGGGGATAATCGGCGCAGGTGAAGGTAAGCTGCATCTGGAAACGCACAACGGCTCAATAAGGATTCGGTAACGCTTTGGTTTATTTTTGACAGTTATAACAAAGTCTACCAGCGCCAGTATCGATAAGGCCTTCGGCGGCGCGGCCGGGGAGCTATTGTTCTAACGGTATCGGTGCCATAGAAGTATTGGCCAGGTTCGAGCAGACTGCCAACAACCTCCAACTCCACCCAGCCATTTTCAGGAATCGCGTCCATCAACTCAGCCTTATTGAAGAAGGCAAAGATATATGTGCATGGGGCGCATCGTCCGCGACTTTGATAGACAAATTGGCGAGTTGCTTTTATGCCGCCGGGATAGAGAATAAGCGACTCGTCCTCATCAACCTGGTCTTTAGTGATACCTTCCGGCAGGCGCATCCAGGCCATTATTCTTGGCTGACGGCTGTTACGGTTAATCACGCGGGGTAATATCCGAAGGCGTGCTTCATATCGAATAACCTCGTATGCACCCATATCAATTTTTCCGCCATCGATACGGGGGTTACCGTCGAGGTCTGTTTCGTTCGGCTCTGGTATGTAATTAGGGTCACCAGAATCGATACAGGGTGAATTTACCAACAAGTGATAATCATGGTTAGCCATATTGAAAAATAATGGGTCAAGGTCAATATTTCCTATTCCAGGATAACCATCCTCAATATTACTATACGAAACATCAAAGGTGGGATCTCGACCGCTATTAATCTGTGAATCTCTATTAGCCCAAAGAATGCAGTTATTTACGGTTGCTCCACAGAGAGAATAAGCATAAATGCCACTTTTATAATTATTTACAATAGTACAGTTGATTAACATGAGGTTCCTAATAGAAGAACAACAGACACCACCACCATTAGAGGTAAAGGCTTTGTTATTGGATATAATACAATTCTCAATAATCGGAAGGGAGTCAGCGCGAAATTCTATGCCACCGCCTGAGTTTTCTGATGAATTGTTTAAAATTTTACAATAACTGATTTTCGAATTACAATTAACACCAAATAATCCTCCTCCTCTACTATTTCCCTCAAAAGCAGTATTACCTATAATTACACAATGCCGAATTGTTGGACTTGAATC
Organism: uncultured Pirellulales bacterium; assembly: GCA_964444665.1. Taxonomy (GTDB): domain Bacteria; phylum Planctomycetota; class Phycisphaerae; order Sedimentisphaerales; family CAYZTY01; genus CAYZTY01. The sequence goes on along the minus strand of CAYUIE010000014.1, from coordinate 27,624 downwards.
TTCACAAAAGATTCCGCCACCAGCGCGCCAACATGTTATTCGACCAGGTCTAATTTCAAAACAGTAATCTCTTGCAGCCAAACCGTTGGTAATAGTAAAACCATCTAAAATGGAATCTGGCCCTTCTCCGTTGTGGAATTTAAATCCACGATGTGGTTCATCTTCAGTTCCCTGGCAGTCGATAATCGTTAAGGCTATTAATATTGGATTACATGGATCGATGCTGCGAACGGTAATTGCTTTCCCTTTGAAATCAATATCATAATTTCCTTCTCCAGTGTAAGTACCTGGAGTGACTGTGACAGTGTCCCCCGTATTTGAGTCATCTATTGCTTCTTGTATAGTCTCATATTCTAACGGTACGACCAATTCAGCTTCTTTGTAAGTAGATATACATAAAGTAATCGATATTCTTACAGGACTGTTGAGAGCTCTATCGGCCAATATATCTAAATAACAACTATATACACCTGCACTTAATCCTAAGGTATTTACACAAAGATTGACAGCTACTGTTGATCCCATGGAATTTCCGCATCCGGGTTTGGCCTTGAGCCATGAACAATTTTCGTTAATCCTCCACTTTAAATTGTTGGTTCCTACATTTGAAATCAATAAAACCTGTGGTTCCGGATTTGAACTGTTTTCATATGCAAAGAAAACAAAGCTACTGGGTGAAGCTCCAATAAATGGTTCATTGTAGCTAACCTCATCTGATCCAATATCAACACACCAGTTTATCGTTCTTGGATCACCATCAATATCGGTTTCGTTAGGTTCACCGCTGTAGAGAGGATTACCAGAATTGACACATGGGGAATTATGGGATAAATGATAATCTCCATTGTATGAATTAATAAATAGTGGATTATCGTCAATATTTCCAACTCCTGGTCTTCCGCCTTGAATGTCGCAGTATGAGACTTTAACTTCTGAGTAATGATAACTTTCTATTTGTGGTCCCGACGATGCGGTGTTACCCCATAGGATACAGTGACTCAAAGTGGGGTGATGTTGATATGATTCGATACCTCCCCCGCTAGAGCTAGCTGAATTATCCGCTATCGTACAGTGACTTATCGCCGGACTGGCTTTCCAGCAATATATACCACCGCCTTTGTAAGCCGAGTTTTTCGCGATTGTGCAGTTGGTAATTGTAGGATTACAGTCATAGCAACAGATACCACCGCCCCAAGCGTTTCCTCCGGAAGTTGTGTTATTGGTAATCATGCAGCGGTCAATCTTTGGCCTACTTCTCTCGCAATAGATTCCACCACCACCGGGATTTGTTCCATAAGTGGAATTTGCTGTTATATTGCAGTATTTGATTGTGGGCCTGCTATTTTTGCAGTGAATTCCGCTGCCGCGATTGGCACGCCCGTTTGTGATGGTGAAACCATTGACAATCGAACTCGCGTCTTCATCGCTGTGGAAATAGAAGCCACGATGTGGATCTGATTCTGTGCCGTTACAGTCGATAATGGTATCTACGACTATACAGGGATCCTCTGGATTTATGCTACGGACAGTAATTGCCTTGCCATGAAAATCAATATCACGATTGCCGATACCAGTGTAAATCCCAGGTTGAACTTCGACAGTATCGCCTTCATTGGCATTGTTTATTGCCGCCTGGATGTTGTTGAAATCCGCAGGGCCATCATCATTGACATAGATTGTTCTTGCTTGGCAAGGAACGGCTAAAAGCAGGAAAGTAAGGAAGGGAAAGATATTTTTCATTGTCATATTCTCCTAAATAGAGACTTGATTTACAAATTATCTGATTTGGGCCGGAATATCAAGTAAAATGATAGAATAAACACTGTCGATTGACCGATGTTAAAAAGATAGATTGCTTTTTTCCTCGATGGTTTGGTTAGAAAAAAGCCGTTATTAATACCAAAATCAAGAGAAGAGACAGGAAATAATGTCTTATATCGAATCGATACTGGCGCTTTTTGCTATTGTTGACCCGCTTGGCAACATTCCAATCTTTATGGACGTTGTCGAACACGTGCCGGCAGGCCAGAGTCGAAAGGCCTTTAATACCGCTGTTGTGGTCGGTGTGTGCATTCTGGTTATATTTTCGTTTGCCGGCAGGCAGATTCTGACGCGGGTTTTTCACATTGAGTTAGAGGCTCTAAAAATCGCCGGTGGGATACTGCTTCTTGTCATCGCTATTGACCACCTGATTTTCGGCAACCTGCGCCGGTCGGTTACCGTCAATGGCGTGCTTGGACCTTACGAACTTGGTAGCGTTCCGCTGGCCTGCCCCATACTGGCAGGGCCGGGAGCAATGGTTACCAGCCTGACTACGCTCGAAACAAAAGGCCCGGCCGCGGCGTTGATTGCGATTGCTGTGGTTTTTGGCATATTGTGGCTAATAATGCGATTTATTGAGCCATTGCATAAGTTTTTAGGTCGGCTGGTCAGCATTGTAATCTCTAAAGTGATGTGCCTTTTCATCGCTGCAATAGGTGTCCATTTGATTATGACCGCACTGCAGCAATATCTGAAGGGCATCACCTGAAAGGCAGGGGGGAAGAATTAAGTCATAACCTGAATGCAGTGAGATGATTATTCTTTCACTTCGGGACAGGACATAATATATTCCTGCACGGCGTCCAAATCTGCTATTGCAACGGCTATCGTCGAATCCGCCGCTCCATAATAGAGATACAACTGGTTGCTTTCTTTGTGAATCACCGCTCCGCTGGGAAAGACTACTGCCGAGACGTCACCGACACGTTCATAATATGCCTGTGGTCCGAGCACCCACTCATCACTTCTTCGAAGCACCTTCCACGGCACGTTCAAATCGAGCAGAGCCATCCCCACCCGGTATATACCGCCTGCAGTGGTCTGGCGTACTCCATGGTAGATAATCAGCCAACCCTGTGGCAGTTCGATGGGCTGACATCCCAGCCCAACACGGTGGCAATCCCACCAGGCGTGCCTGGTCCTTATCAGGGCTCTATGGTCGCCCCAGTGCTTCAGGTCAGGTGAAAGACTCAGCCATATATGTGCTTCGCCCCGGACGATAGGCCGATGAATCAGGGCGAACCGCCCGCCAAAACGCCTTGGGAAAAGACAGGCGTCCTTGTCTTCCGGCGGCAACATACCCCCAAGCCGAGCGAATGTCTTGAAGTTCCTGGTTATCGCCAGCGAAACAATAGGTCCACCTTCACTGAATGAAACGTAGGTAATACCGTATTGTTTTTGCTCTTCAAGCCACGTTATCCGGGGGTCTTCCAATCCCCATTTTTCTTCCAAATTTTGCTGGTTTGGCTCGAGGGTTGGCTTATCGTCTATTTTCCAGTTGCTCAGCCCGTCCGCGCTGCGGGCGATAGTCAGGTGCGAGAATCCCCTCATATCCTCGGCCCGGACCAGCAGCAATGTCTCGCCGTTGAGTTGCGCCGCCGCCGGATTAAAGACGGCGTTGACCGGGTAAGGCCAGATGTCCGGGCTCAGGATGGGATTGTTCTCGTGCCGTTTGAATAATTCTTGTGCCTTGGCTTGAAGCTTGATTGTGTGCATAAATTCTACCCGTCTAAAAAATTTGGCCCTTACTATTAGTAATCGGCAACATCCTTAGTAAACTATAACCTCAAATCTTTTCTGCGGTTTGTTTTTGCCGGCTTTACCCGACATTTTATCTGTAAGAAACTGGCAATCTCAAACTACAGATTTAATTCCATCAGCCTGTACAGAAACAACAGGAAAACCACAAAGATGCTCACAATTATAGCTGCATACAGCATTACGGCTATAGTCAGCCAGGCCTTGGCTTTCTGAGAAAAACAAGGGCTGTTAAAAAGTAGAAACAATCCAAAGGGTCCCAGAAACAGAAACAGCATAGCCAGTACGCCGGTTTTGCTGAGTAGCCACGGCACCTTCTTTTGTAGCTTACCATTGTTTTGATTGTTTGTTATCTCAGGGACCGGCCGGTTCACAAATGGTGCTCCCGCACAGAGTGCAAATTCAGACCTTCACCAATTGCGTCTTGTACAGGCTTTGATACAGCGTGCAGCAATGTAATAGCTCCTCGTGTTGTCCCTGGGCTATGACTCGGCCTGCGTCCATTACCACTATTAAATCGGCTTTGATTACTGTGCTGAACCGGTGGGCGATAATAAAGCTGGTGCGGTTCTCCATAAAAACTTCAATGGCTTTGTGAATCTTGGCTTCACTATCGGCATCGACCTGGCTCATCGCCTCGTCAAAAATCAGAATCCTGGGATTTTTCAAAATCGCCCGTGCGATAACTATTCTTTGTAACTGGCCGCCGCTCAATCCTGAGCCTTCTTCCCCGATGATTGTCTCATATCCGTCCGGCAGGGGCTCAATAAATTCGTCCACGAACGCCCGCTTTGCTGCTTCTATGATTTCCTCTCTGTTTGCGTCGGGCTTGCCGTAAGCAATATTCGCTGCAACCGTATCATTGAAGGTAATCACCTTTTGTGTGACCAGTCCAATCTGGCCGCGTAAACTGCTGAGGCGCACCTGCCGGATATCTTTTCCGTCAATCAGGATTCGTCCGCTGTCCGGGTCGTATAGACGTGGTATTAAATTTACCAATGTTGTCTTACCTGACCCGTTTGGCCCAACGATCGCCACGTTCTGTCCCGCAGCTATTGAAAAACTTACGCCGTCCAATGCTCTCTTGTCCGTATTTGGATAGCTGAACATCACTTCTTCGAAGTCAATTTGTTCCTTTAGGCCCGGTAGTTCAATTGCCTCGGGCGATTCGGTTTCGATTGGCTCATCTATGATTGCATAGACTCTTTCTGCGGCCGCATTGGCCTGCTGAAGCCTGTTCCACACACTACTTACTCTCCGCACCGAGTCGGCAGTTGCCCCAAGCAGGATAAGAAGTGTGAAAAAGTTGCTTGCCTGCATTGTGCCTTTGTAGACCCAATGGGCTCCGAACGCCAAACAAATAGAGCCGGCTACCATACCCAGAGACTCCAGTATGGGCCCCGTTGACGTATCAACTTTGGCAATCCGGAACTGCTGCTTCAATAGTTTTTTGTTAATGTTTCTAAACAGCTCTACTTCGTAAGTCTGACGGTTGTAAACTTTGACTACTCCTATCGAGGTTATCGCTTCTTTCAACTTACCCAACATTTGTGAGAAACTTTGAAGGGACCTTTTGGTTGCTCGCTTTATTTTGTGACCGAGCTTGCTGAGCACAAACAGCGATAGTGGTGTCCCGCACAGGAATATCAGCGTCAACTCCGGCGCTAATATATAGGCGGTTATAACCAGTCCCACCGCTTTTAACGGCTCGCGAAGGGCCTTGCCGAACAGTGTTTTTATCCCATTGCCGATAGCGGTTGTGTCGCGTATCAATCGGCTGACCGTGTCACTTGAACCAGCTTTTGCAAAAAAGCTGATAGGAATATCCATTGCGTGTTCGAAGGTTACTTCCCGCAGACCTGCCAATGCTGTGTGTCCCAGCTTCTGAACCGTATAATCCTGATAGTACCGAGCGGTACACCTGAGCGCGGTAACAATCGCCATAAGGATAATGATAAAAATAACTGCCCGTTTTCGGTTGGCTCTGGATTCCTGCTCCGGCACAAATCGCAGCAATTGCTGTGCATAGTCGGCATAAAACGGCCTTCGGCCGCTGTCCAGTTGAGCTTCTTTCAGTTCCATTTGCCCTTTTTCGTTGAGGCGTTTGAATTGAACGGCTATGAGGGCATTATTTTTGGCGTTAGCGAGCTTTGAGAGAAGCATAGTTGAATTTACTTTTTCGCCGGGCTTATTGGCCGGGCTACCTCCGGCCCCAATGATTAAGTCGCCTTCGAATAAGCCGGCTTTTGCCGCCTGCCCGTCTTCCTTCACGTGGACAATCTGAAGATAATAAGCGGCCTGAGAATTATTCGGGTCGGATAGGTCAACCCGGTCGGGCACATAGAAGTTCAGGCCATACCTGTTCTGGCTGATGCCTCTGTTCACCCAGCCGTGCAGCCCTTCCTCACCCATCATTACTTTCAACAGCGGCAAAACCGTGGCTACACTGAACGAGAACAACATCCCTACAACGGCAGCACTGCATACGATGATTATCAACCTGACCCACTGCGGCCAAATATAGTCGAATACTCGATTAAAAGCCTTCATTTGCCGAGCACGCCTTTCCTGCAGGTTATCTATGAACGAGGCAAAATAACAAACTTGCGACCGATAGTCAAGCATAATCACCGTTGTAGTGGTAGGCTGATTCTAAGCTTACAGTTTAAATCTATAATCCGTTTAGTTGGATTATTAATCCTTTAGATTCATCATTGGTGAGATAATCTCGGATTTTTTCAATGTTACTGAAGAAGCTGTTTTGTATTACCTTGCTTGTTGTTGGGATTTTATTAAAATATGGGGTTAGGATGGAAAAAACCTTGATTTATTTCCATTGAAAGGGACCCTGATTCCGGACTAACTTTTCAGGTTTTTAAGTTTGTGAAAACTTATTTAAGAACAAAGCTGATTATAAGTTTCCTGACTGTGATTCTTTTATACGGCGTAGTCGCTACTATTGTGGGCGTGCGTCTGATAGGTACGGGTATAATCAATCAGGCTCAGGATAAAGTAAAGAATGATTTGAACTCCGCCCGGGAGATTTATCGGGAAGAGGCCGAGAACCTCAAGGATATAATTCGGTTTACTGCTTTGAGGTTTTTCGTAAAGGACGGGCTATCAAACAACAAAGTAGAGATGCTCAAAAATGGATTAGAGGAGGTAAGAAAGGCTGAGCATTTAGACATATTGAATCTTACAGATAAGAATGGCCGGGTAATTCTCAGGTCAAGAAATCCCTCTGTTTATGGTGACGATGAGGCAAAAGACCAGTTTGTTGGTAAAGTATTGTCAGGCAGGGAAGTAATTTTCGGAACAACAATAGTTGCAAAGGAGCAGCTCGTGAAAGAAGGGGCAGACCTTGCCAAACAGGCACACATAAAATTCATCTCTACCCCGAAGGCAAAGCCAAGTCCGCAAACTAAACAGACATCGGCTATGTGCATTAAAGCTGCTGCACCTGTTTTCGGGCATAATGGTGATTTGATTGGTGTGCTATATGGTGGTAACCTGCTGAATCGGAACTACAAAATTGTTGATAAAGTTAAAGGGACAGTCTACCAGGAAGTTAAATATAAAGGAAAAGATATCGGTACTGCGACAATCTTTCAAGGTGACCTGCGTATCTCAACCAATGTCAGGACGGAGAACGGAAGCAGGGCAATTGGGACGCGCGTTTCAGAAGAGGTGTATAAGCAGCTCTTAGAGAAAGGGCTGCCCTGGATAGATAGAGCTTTTGTAGTAAATAACTGGTATATCTCTGCTTATGAACCAATAAAAGATATAGACGGGAAAATAATAGGCATTCTCTACGTGGGAATCCTGGAAGAGAAATTTACGGATATGCGCGGACAGGCAGTCGAGATGTTTTTAGGAATAATGATTGCCGGGATGGTCATAGCTTTTATAGTTTCCAGTTTTCTGTCTAACAGCGTGCTATGGCCGGTCAAGCGTTTAGTATCTGCATCCGGTGAATGGGCCAAGGGTAATCTTGATTTTCGGGTCGAGACCAAGGGAAAAGATGAGATAGCACAACTTACCGAGACATTCAATACAATGGCATCTTCCCTGAAAGAGCGGGATGAAGAATTAAAGGAATATACCAGCCGACAGATGATGAAGTCGGAGAGGCTGGCCACATTGGGACAATTGGCCGCCGGGGTAGCCCATGAAATCAACAATCCACTTGGCGCTGTCTTGATGTATACTCACTTAGCATTAGAAGATACGAAAGAAGACGGTGTTCTACATAAAAATCTGGAAAAAGCCGTTGTTGAAACCTCACGCTGTAAAGACATAGTAAAGGGACTACTGGATTTTGCCCGTCAAACTGAGCCCAAGGTTGAGCAAGCAAACATAAATGAGGTTATAGATCGAACGTTAGCAATTATTGTAAATCAGGCATTATTTCAAAATGTAAGAATAAGCAAGCTTCTTCTCCCTTCTTTGCCTACAGTATTAATGGACATCAGTCAAATTCAGCAAGTCTTTACAAATATCGTTCTGAATGCTGCCGAGGCGATGGAAGGGAAAGGCGAGCTGACCATAACATCCAGATTGGTACACAATAACGAATATATAGAGGTCGAATTCACCGATACCGGGTGCGGCATTGAGCCGGAGATTCGCGAGAAAATATTTGACCCGTTCTTTACAACCAAGGAAGTAGGTCATGGCACGGGGCTTGGTCTGGCTGTAAGCCATGGGATTATTGCCAGACATAAAGGTACTATTAAGGTGAAAAGCGAACCCGGTAAGGGAAGCAGCTTTGTTATCAGATTGCCCGTAACTCGAAAGGAGGACTAAATGCTCAAAGAGGCTAAGATACTGGTTATCGATGATGAGGAAGCAATGCGGGATTCCTGCCAGCAGACATTGTCGAGAGATGACAACAAAGTGGAGATGGCAGAGGACGGTTTGAAAGGACTCTCTATGCTGGAAAAGGAATCCTTCGATGTTATCATACTCGACTTAAAAATGCCCGGTTTAAGCGGTATGGAAGTGTTGAAGAGGATAAAGGAAGATGACCCTGATGCTATGGTCATTGTTATCACCGGCTACGCAACCGTTGAATCTGCAGTAGAAGCCATGAAAAAGGGAGCTTATGATTTTATTCCCAAACCTTTCACTCCCGACAGCCTGAGGGTGATAGTCAAACGAGCATTAGAAAGAAGAGAGCTCGCTCTTGAAAATGTTCTGCTGAAAGGAGAGCTTAAAGCGAGCTTTGGCCCCGATGTTATAATCGGGCAAAGCGAATCGATGAAAGAGGTTGAGCAGATTGTGAAAAAAGTCGGCCCAACCGATACGACTGTTCTTATTTCCGGTGAAAGCGGCACAGGAAAAGAGCTTGTGGCAAGGGCGATACATCGCCACAGCGGCAGGAAAGATACGTCATTTGTAGTAGTGGACTGCGGAAGTTTAGTGGAAAGCCTCTTTGAAAGTGAGTTGTTCGGCCATGTTAAAGGTTCCTTCACCGGTGCAGTCTCAACGAAATACGGAAGGTTCGAGCTGGCAAACGGTGGGACACTTTTCTTCGATGAGATTGGAAATATCAGTATAAATATCCAGACAAAATTACTTAGAGTGCTGCAGGAGAGGGAAATAACAAAGGTGGGAGGCAACCAGGTTATCAAAGTGGATGTGCGAATCGTTGCCGCTACTAACAAGGATTTGCAGGAAGCCGTGAAGGACGGGACATTTCGTGAAGACCTGTTTTATCGATTAAGTGTTGTCCCGATAGCTTTGCCAAAACTGCGCGAAAGAAAAGATGATATTCCTCTGTTGGCCAATTATTTCTTAAGCAAATATAATAAAAGGCGTGGCAAGGACATAAAAGCTATTTCCGAGCAGGCAATGAAGGCTCTGGTTGAATACGACTGGCCGGGAAATGTCAGGGAACTGGAAAATGCTATTGAGCGGGCAGTTGTATTAAGCAAAGAAGATATTATTAAACCCTCCGACCTATACTATTATGGATTGTCTATTAATAGCTCTTCAAGGCCGGATGCTTTTGAAGCTAAGAGCCTTGCCGATGTGGAAAGAGAACATATTGTAAAGATGATTAAGCTGTTTAACGAACACAGAGGCAAGGCAGCCGAATCTCTTGGAATAGACCGCAAAACCCTTCGTTTGAAGCTAAAGAAATATGGAATTGAATAAGAGATATTTGGAGCAATATTCCCTGTCGAATGGGGAAATACACCCCATTTTTAGTGCTATTTGCAAAGAGAAATAAATACCAAAAAGCTTTATAGATAAAGATAACCTATTGTTAATAAACCACTTAGGAAAATCTTGAGTGGTTTTTTTAATTGTTTGGCGCAGTAATTGCAATAATGCATTGTAGCGCGGAGTATAAGAATACTCGGAAAATAACGTTACAAAAAATGAGAACAATAAACTCAAGGAGAAAATAATGTCAGCGCAATCGATCAATCAAAAAAATCAAGAAGCGGAAGGCATCTCATCAAAGGCTACTATTTTAGTCGTTGATGACGAGCCGGCTACGCGGGATTCCTGCTGTCAGATATTAACCAGAGAAGGATACCGGGCGGAAATGGCCGAGGATGGGCAAAGAGGTTTACAGAAGATAAAGCAGTTGAAGCCTGACTTGATTCTCGTTGACCTCAGGATGCCGGGTATGAGTGGTATGGAGCTTTTAAAGAAGGTTGGAGACATTGATCCAAACATAGTTTCTGTAGTCATTACCGCCTATGCAACGACAAAATCCATTGTAGAGGAAATTCAGCATAACGCCGACGATTTACTTACCAAACCATTTACACCCGACCAGCTAAGAGCTACTGTTAAAAAGGGTTTGTCACAATTAGGCGATGAGAAGAAAACAGCAGCGAAATTAATCGATGGAAGGTCGGTAGCGAAAGAGTTGAAAGAAGGATTAAAGGAGGAGATAGTTGGTTTGAAGGAGAAATATCAATCATCTCCACTTCTTCTGGCGGTCCAGGTGGGAGAGAATCCCGCATCGGCATCTTATCTTAAAAGCCAGAAAAAGGGTTGTGAGGAAATTGGTATTGATTATCAGGTTCAGCAGCTGCCCGCAGAAATAAGCGAGAAAGAGCTTATTCAGTTTATCGAAGAAAAAAACAAAGACAGCAAAGTAACAGGGATTATCCTGCAGATGCCTTTACCACAACAAATGAATGCAGAAAAGGTGCAGGAGGCGATTGGGCCATCAAAAGATGTGGAAGGCGTGAATCCGCAAAATATGGGATTGCTGATGTATGGCTGGCCGGGAATAGTTCCCTGTACCGCTTTAGCGGTAATGGAATTAATTAAGAGTACCGAAACCTCCATCAAAGGTAAACAAGTAACCCTTGTAGGCCATAGCTCACTTGTGGGTAAGCCTTTAGCTATGCTTCTTTTGTCTTCCCCGTTTGACTCAGCCACTACGACTGTTTGTCATATTGCTACCCAGGATTTGGCTGCACATACAAGAAGTGCCGAGATATTGATTGTGGCCGTGGGCAAACCGGGTTTAATCAAAGGCGATATGATTAAAGAAGGGGCGATAGTTATCGACGTGGGCATAAATCGGGTTGAGGGCAAGATTGTCGGCGATGTTGTTTTCGAAGAAGCGAAGCAGAAGGCTTCCCTGATTACTCCTGTCCCCGGAGGGGTAGGACCTGTAACTACTGCAATGCTCATGAAAAACACAGTAGAAGCCTGGAAAATGCAGTTGGAATCCTGATGTAACGTCAGAGCATAAAACAATATGCGGTGGTTTTTAAATGAAGCCTGCAAAGAGAAGAATTCTGATAGTAGACCCGGATAATACATCAACTCGAGAGATGTTATCCATCTTTACCGAGGAAGGTTATGGTGTGGAAATAACCGCAGATGTCAGGGGGGCGGCGGAAACAATTAAGGATATAAAGTTTTATTGCATTATAATGGATGTTGATTTGCCTTGCATAAGGGGTTATGACGCAGTCTCAATTATAAAGGCAATTGACCCGCAAATTCAGATAATTATGACCACAGCCGAGAATACGCTGGATTTGGAAGGAAAGGTACGGCAGCAGGATATCTTCTATTATCATATCAAGTCGTTCGATATGGAGGAGCTGAAGGAGGCCGTTCGAGACGTGTTTGCAAAAGTTGCATAGTTACTTATTCTTTTTATGGTTGATGGCGTAAGCAGGATTTTGCAGATAGATTTATGTGAGCGCTTGCCGCGCATATGAGTGTAAATTTCTAATTTATAGCTGTTCTGTTACCAATTATTGCTCGTTATGAAATATTCCGAAAAACCTTCAATAAAGTGTCAGCGGATTTTTTAAGCCCGGCTGTTTCTCCCTCGTTAAGCGGCGCTTCGATAATTTTCTGAACGCCGTTTTCCCCGATAATGCAGGGAACGCTTAGGCAAACATCTTTTAGGCCATATTCACCTTTTAATAAGGTAGAGACCGTCAATATGCTGTTTTCATTTCTTAGAATTGCTTCACTTATACGTACCAGAGACAATCCTATGCCATAATAGGTGGAACCTTTATAGTCAATGATGTGATAAGCTGATTCGCGAACGTTATCAGCGATATTTTTATGACATATTTTGTAATCACAGATATTGCATTTCAGGCAATATTTTATAATTGGTACTCCTGCAATATGAGTCATACTCCAGGCGGGAACTTCGCTGTCCCCATGTTCGCCGAGAATATAAGCATGAACATTTCTTGCATCCACGTTGCAGTGCCGGCTCAGCATATATTTGAAACGGGCGCTATCGAGCACGGTTCCGGAGCCGATTATCCGTTTTCTCGACCATTTAAGCTCCTGAATGGCTAATTGCGTCAGAACATCGACGGGATTCGTAACCATCAAGAGTATTGCCTTGCAATTTTGGTTTTTTAGCTGATTACATATAGATTTTATGATTTGAGCGTTTTTTTTGACAAGCTCGATTCGAAATTGGTTTGGAGCTTGTTTAGCACCTGCTGTAACGACGACCAGGTTGGCATCTGCGCAGTCGGAATAACTTCCGGCGTGGATATTTATCGGGGGGATGAACGGCAGGCCGTGTGAAAGGTCCATAACTTCACCTTCTACGCGGGACCGGTCAATGTCAACCAAAGCTATTTCTGATGCAAGGCCGCTGTTCAATAAGGCATAGATATATGTTGTACCTACAGCACCTGCCCCTATCACAACCACTTTTCTATTTTTGACTTTCATTTTTTTTACTCCAATTGGGCTATACGAATAAATTATAGTTGTGATTATCAGTTCATATAGCATATTACAGCATTGAGTATTGCAGCAAAGCAAACCCACATAAAATAAGGAACCAGCAGAAAAGTTGCATATCCTGAGATGCGGTTAAAAGCTGTTAAAGTTATAAAAATAGCCAATAAAAGCAGGATAATTTCGAGAAATGCCAGGCAAATCATATGAAGACCGAAAAACAAAGGCGTCCACAAAGCATTTAGTGCCAACTGTATAACAAAGTATATCAACGCCTTCCTGATATCGGGTTTATCAAGGCCTTTGTTCCACACAAGGAAAGCCGATATTGCCATACACAGATAAAGGATTGTCCAGACAGGCCCAAAGATATAGTCTGGAGGTGTAAAGAAAGGCTTATTAAGCTGAGCGTACCAATTCGTAAGAGAAGCTCGTGTTGTAAAAAGGGCGCCGAGAGCGCCGGCGCCCCAACATACTACCAAAGCAATTATGAGTTTAACAAATTGCTTCGGTTTTATCATATCGGCTCTCTTACGAAAGTATTTTTTTAGGGTCTGAGTTTAGACCTTTTGGCCATCGTTACTCAGTCGGCATACTTTACAGAGCAGCCGTAAGGCTCTGTATTAGATACACTTACAGCTACTCCGGCGGTCAGTTCAGACAGAGCCTTGTCTACATAGTTGACCACGGTTTCTTTTCTGCCTAATGGAGAGTTGTCAATTGCTCCTGCGTATGCGATTTTACCCTCGGTGTCGATGACAAACATATGCGGCGTGGTTTTGGCTCCATAGGCTCGACCTGTTTTGCTTGTTCTATCATCAAGTATTGGAGTGTTGATGTTGTGCTTTTGGGCATATTCCTTGTTTTTCTCGGTTGTCAAATGTGCGGTGCTGTTAATTGCCAGCCAAATTACGTTTTTATCTTTGTATTTTTCGGCCAGCGTTGTCATCGTTTTGGCCTTTTCGTAATGGTATTTGACAAAGGGGCATTCGTAATTGAACCACTCCAACACGACGATTTTGCCTTTGTAATCTGAAAGACTTACTGTTGTGCCGTCGTAGTTTTTCAGTGTGAAGGCCGGTGCAATACTGCTGCTTTCGGGCGTAGCTTCCGGCTTTTCGCTTTCGTAGCCATAGAGTATCACGGCGGAAATTGCCATAATCGTTAGTACTATTAGTGTTTTGCCGTTCATTTTTTTTCTCCTTAAATTAGGGGTTTTGGCTTTGTTACCTTTTAGTTTTCTTTCAATATCACACAGCTATCTTGAATTTATCAATTAACTCAGAGAGTTTTTCATAGCTGGTATGGCGCTTATATAATGGACTTTGGTCATGTTGATATATGCCGGTGTTGTTTTCGAAACTTTCCTTTTTTGGATTCATATAGAAAATTCCTAACGGCAGTTTTTCACTTTCCAGGGCCTTCTTGAAAGCTGAATTTCTGTCATAAGGGTCGTGTTGTTCAAGATAATAAGTATTCTCATTAAACCATTGGTAAGTGTTTAGCTTATTGAATGAGACACAGGGCTGGAAGATATCCACAAGCGCATAGCCTTTGTGTGAAATCGCCTTTTTCAGGATTTCTTTCGTTTGCTCGCTATGACCCGAGAAGGCCCTTGCAACAAAAGAGGCATCCAGGGCGATTGCTACAGCTATAGGATTGAAAGGCTCAAGAAAGACGCCGTTGACCTGGACGGGGGTCTTGAATCCTTTTTGGCTTGTAGGTGAGGCTTGTCCCTTTGTCAGGCCGTAAACCATATTGTTGTGAACGATATTGGTTATGTCCGGATTTCTGCGTGTCGTATGTAAAAAGTGGTTGCCTCCCTCGCCGTACATATCGCCGTCGCCGCTTTCAGCTATTATGGTTAGGGTGGAGTTGGCTGCTTTAATTGCCGTAGCGGCCGGCAGGGCCCGGCCATGCAGGCCGTTGAATACGTTAGTCTTAAGATAATGAGGGATTTTTGCCGCCTGGCCTATGCCCGAAACGAGGACAAGATTCACCGGGTCAATTTCCAAATCGGCAAGGGCTTCTTTTAGTATTTTTAAAATGGGGAAATTGCCGCAACCGGGGCACCAGGCGATGTCAATATCGGTTATGTCAAAAGCTTGGTCATCCATAACTTCATCCCTAAATCAACAAAGCATTTAATTTGTCCGTTAATTCTTCGACGTAAAAACTCAGGCCGTTATATTTGAGCACCTTATTCTTAATATGAATCCCTGTAAGGCCTCTTATTAATTTTACGAATTGAGAGGTGGCGTTGTTTTCCACCATTATGATGTTTCGGGCTTTTTGAATGTAGTCTGATGTCTCGTTTGGCAGGGGGTATATTTGCTTGAAGTGTAAAAACGCTGTGTCGTCTCTGTCGAGATTTTTGACAGCCTCATCTACAATATTGCATGTTGAGCCCCAGCACACGACCAGGTTATGATAATCCTCAGGCCCGATCAGTTCGGGTGGTATTATTTCATCCTTCAGAAGTTCGAGCTTCCTGAGTCTTTTGTCGACCATTTGTGTTCGTAAATCAAGGTCTTCGGTAATGTGCCCGGCCTGGTCATGTTCGTCACTATCGACCGCCACCAACCCCTGCCCGAATCCAGGTATTCCACGGGGTGATAAACCGCTACCAGTCAGGGCGTATCTTTCATAATCTTTGGAAGTTTTAATAATATGTTTTTCAACTGTTAAACCTGAAAGCTTAAAAGCAGGGCTGTTGTAATAGGAATCGACGAGATACTGGTCGGTGAGAATAAACACGGGGATCTGGTATTTATCGGCAAGGTTAAAGGCCTTCTGTGTTAAATAGAAGGCATCCTCAAGCGTGCCGGGGGCAAAAATAATGCGTGGAAACTCACCATGCCCGGCGTAAAGGGCAAGTTCAAGGTCGGCTTGCTCGGTTCTGGTGGGAAGCCCTGTTGCCGGGCCGGGTCTCTGAGCAAGGTGAATTACTATTGGGCTTTCCAACATACCTGCCAGGCTAAGGCCCTCTGTCATAAGGGCAAAACCTCCGCCTGACGTGGTAACCATTGCTCTTGCACCGGCATACCATGCCCCAATAGCCATATTTATTGCAGCTATCTCGTCCTCGGCCTGCTCGGCTATTATGCCGAAGTCTTTTGCCTGCTTGGCGAGAAATGTTAGTACTCCGGTTGAAGGAGACATAGGATAAGCTGAAATGAAATTACAACCCCCGGCTATTGCACCGAGAGCGACCGCTTCAGTGCCGCTTACAAGAATTTGGTTTTTAACATCAGCATTACTGCGAATATCGATTTGCTTTTCGAAGGAATTGATTAAATTAGTGCCAAGATTGTAACCTTTTTCCACAGCCTCGATATTTTTTTGAATGATATCCTTGGATTTAGCAGAGAAAAATTCTTTAGTGTACTCGTTTATTGTTTGTGGCTCGATTCCAAACAAACCGGCGATTGTCCCAACAGCAACTACGTTTGAATAAATTTTGTTGCCAATTTCAGTAGCTGTTTTAGTGAATGGTACATTGACAAACTTATAACCGGCCCGGCCAAAATCTTCGCCTATAGTTTCTTTTTCCGCCAGAATAGTTGTATGGGGCGAGATTCTTTCTTTGACGTGTTTGAAAGCTCCTTTATTAAGAGGAATAAGAATATCTATCCGGCTTGAACAGGCACGGACAGGTTGCGAAGATACTCTTATCTGGGTAGAGTTCATTCCACCGCGAATACGCGACATATATTCCTTTGTCGCAAAAACGTTGAAGCCGGCAAGTTTGAAGATTCTCGTTAGAAGAAACTCAACGGTCTGTATGCCCTGGCCCGCTTGGCCGCATAATACGATAGAGATGCCGTCTTTGTTGCTTAATGCCGTCTTTTTGTTCATAAGATTGCCCGGCTATCCAAATAAGCGATTAATGTTTATGGCCGTGTTCGATATAAATATCTTTAAATTCGGCCGATAGGGTTCTCAGTTTTTCAACGTTCGAAAGGTCACTCGTCTGCTTGGCCTTCATACTGTAAACAAGAATTTCGTGGAGCAAAGTCAGCTTCTTGATGTACTCTTGGTAAGTCTTGCCCTGGGATTTGTCGACAGGTTTTATACGCTGCGCCAGAAAGTAATATGTAACTATATCACTCAACTCGTCGGCATGTTTTTCTTTGTTTTGAATCCAGCGGACTATTTGATTCATATTTAGTTTGTCCTTCTTGGACAGCTCTGTTATCTGCTGCATCGATTTTTCAATTGTAGTAATATGCTCTGCAATCGAATCTAACCTGGCCGGGTCGTTGTAAATTCCACACGGTATTTGGCAGTGTGAGTAAACGATCGATGCAAAAGTTGCAAATAGAACCATAATCCCTGATATCACACATTTTTTTCTGAATGCATTTCTCATCTTTTATTCCCTTCCCGCAAGTCCATTTTTAATACTCTTCTAAATGGTTGAACTCAGCGTCTTCGAGCCATTGCTCCGGTCTCGAAACAAATTCAATGATATTTTCCAGTAAAAAATAGTGTTTCTTCTCTTCGTTTGCCAATCTCAGAAGGATTCCTTTCTGGTATTCTTTTTTGACTTCGTCAGCCTTTTTCTGGTAGAAATCCTGGCTTTTCTTCTCAATATCCTGGGCCTTTTTATAAAGCTCGATTTGGCCGAGGTCGGAATCGATGTTTTCGTTGGAATCCCGCATTTGAGCGAAGAGGTTCTTTGCATCGGTAAGCAGTGTGGTTTCAGCCAGTGTTGGTTGGGAGGCTTTCAGATTTTCTATGACGTTGTAGTGAATAACCTCTTCATCCGCTAACATTTCGAGAATGGTTTTTAGGCCTTTGTTGGTGGTCTGCTCGGCCAGTTGACGGTAGTAATTTTCCCCGTCCTTCTCCATCTGCATTGCGTATTCATATATATTCATAGTTTCTCTCTGTATTTAAACCCTAATTTTTGCTCTGAATCACATTAAAAAGCATTTGCTATTTCACTTGCTTTGTTGATAGCCTCCTGTTGCTTTGTCTCTGCGAGATCCGGGCCGCCTTGTAAGGTTGGCTCAACAATTACTGAGCGAATATCCCTAAAGCCGATGAATCCGAATATCAGCTCGGTATATTTCTTTTGCAAGTCAAATGTTTCAGCCTGGCTGCCGGCGGAATACTCACCGCCGCGGGCATAAACAACTAATAACGGCTTGCCGGTGACAAGGCCTTTATAACCTTCATTCGCACTAAAACTAAATGTATAACCGGGCTGAACAAGGATGTCTATATATTGCTTAAGCCGATAAGGGATGCTGAAATTCCACATCGGCACAGCAAGGACGTATTTGTCAGCGGTTTTAAACTGCTCAATTATTTTCTCAACCTTCTTCCACGCCTGCAACTCTTCTTTAGAATGTGACTGGCCGTGCATAACCG
Source organism: uncultured Pirellulales bacterium (assembly GCA_964444665.1). Lineage (GTDB taxonomy): Bacteria > Planctomycetota > Phycisphaerae > Sedimentisphaerales > CAYZTY01 > CAYZTY01. The sequence goes on along the minus strand of CAYUIE010000014.1, from coordinate 9,462 downwards.
TATACTTGGCCTGAACGGCCGGACCGTCAAAATTTGGTATGGGTGCTTCGAAAACATTTAACGTTACAATTTCATCTTCCGGATGTTTTTGTTTATACGACTCTATAAACGCATCAGCAACGGCGATACAATGAGAACGTTTGCCTCTTGGCGAGGCCTGAATGTATAAAAGCTTGCTCATTTTGCTCTCCTTCTATCGCTACTGGTGGCATTTATACGCGCTTGGCTTGTTCCTTATCAGCCATTAAAATTCACGGAATCTTCTTTGTTTTTTTACCAATCGTTGTTACTTGCCTGTCCACAAGCCATGAATGTTACAGTGTTCTCTTGCGCTGATTGTTCCGCCCTCAACATTAAACACTGTCTCAGGTGCCATCCCCGGCTTAAGGAATTGTCTGTATGCTTTGCCATCGCTAAGCAGCTCAATCCACTCGATATAGTGTTTTTCTTCCATTGGATGAGGGACGCTTCCAATTTTTACTTTAATACCACCGTCAACTTTTTCAATTACAGGAACATGTTTTTCCTTACCCTCGTCGGCCGTCTTTGCAACAAGATTTTCCATCGTCTGGCCACAGCAGGACAACTCACACTCACAGTCATAAAGGACCTCAACGGCGGCGTTACAATCCTTGCATTTATAAATTTGTAACCTTTCAATCATAATTTTCCTCCTTTTATATTATTGAGATAAAGTTTGCCTTACTTCATATTAATTCTCTGGTGGCATCCAAAGCCGCCTGGTAATCAGGTTCATTAGTCAACTCGTTAACTAATTGCATATATTTTATGGTTCCATCCTTATTTACTACAAACACCGCCCGGGCCAGGAGTCGTAATTCCTTTATTAAAACCCCAAAAGCCGTGCCAAACGATGTGGACCGATGGTCGGAAAATGTTTGAACTTTATCTATATTTGCAGCGCCACACCAGCGTTTTTGTGCAAATGGAAGGTCCATACTAATAGTAAGGACAATCACATCCTCGCCGAGGGCGGCAGCCTCCTCGTTAAACCTGCGTGTCATTTTGTCACATACGGAGGTATCAAGGGACGGCACCGAAGAAATTATGCAGACCTTGCCCTGAAAAGATGAAGATTTAACCATTGTTAAATCGTTTGCGACTACCTCAAAATCCGGTGCTTTCTGGCCCAGTTTAACCTCATTACCCAGTAGTGTTAAGCCTTGGCCCTTCATAGTTACCAAACCAGTTCGTTCTTCCATAACTTTACCTCATCATTAACTATGCTTACTTTGATAGTGTTATTTGCCAAGAGCCTGTTTCAGGTCCATTGCGTGTTCTTGTTCGGTAGCTAAAATATTTCTTAGCTGTTGTGCCAAAGCAAATTCTTTGAGTTGCTCGGCTTGTTCTACTCTTACCTTGTACCTCTTTATCGCGTCTTCCTCGCCGTCAAGGTCCTGTTTTAACATCTCCTCGTTTTCTATTGAAGTGTTAGTTTTTCCCACGTTGACACTTGGACTACCCCCGAGGTAATCTATCTGGTCCGCCAGGGTCATAGCGTGTTGAATCTCCTCGTTTGCGTGAATCTTGAGCTCCTTTATTATGTCCCCATAAGCTGCCCCGGTCATTACTGCTGCGTGATTTATGTATTGTATCGCAGCAGAGTATTCCAGTTCCAAATCCATATTCAGTAAATCTATCAGTTTTTCCAGTGTTACAGCCATTTTTTCATCTCCCTGAAAATCTTGAATTAGTTATTTTCAAATTTATTCGTCACCTTGCATATCTCGGTTCGTTTCCCTGTTTCCATTTTATGTTGCAGCCCATACTGGGTTTCTGATTAGGGTTAACCGACTTGTCTGCAAGGATTGAATCTATCGCCGCAGTCAGGTCATTACCGGTTATGGGTATGTCGTTGCTTGGCCTGCTGTTATCCATCTGACCTCGATAAACAAGCTTTTTATCCTTATCAAATAGGAAAAAATCAGGTGTACATGCGGCACGGTATGTCTTGGCGACTTGCTGGTTCTCGTCATACAGATAAGGAAAAGTAAAGCCGGTCTCCTCGGCCGCTTTGGCCATCATCTCGGGATTGTCTTCCGGATAGCTGGAAACATCGTTTGAATTTATACCAACAACAGCTACACCTTTTGCCTGGTATTCTTTAATCAACGCGGTCATCTTACTCAAGACATGTTTGACAAAAGGGCAGTGGTTACACATAAAGATAACCAAAAGTGCCGGGAACTGCCTGAAATCAGATAGCGAAATCACATCGCCTTTGGTATCAGGCAGAGAAAAATCCGGCGCTAATGTCCCTAATTGAAGCATTTTAGAAGCTGTTACAGCCATAGTAAACGCCCCTTTCTTTTTGTATAATCATACACTTGTTTGAAAATCTTTTTAAGAGAATCTTTCCTGCTTTCATTTTATATACTGCGACTCACAACTTAAGGTCAGGTAGCCCAAAATACATACATTGTTTAATTTAGAGTGCTAATACAGGATAGCTTTCTGTATTTTTCTTGCCAAACATTAAGGCGGTCAATTCAAACTTTATCCGGCTTTAGCAGGTAAAATTCTACCGGCTATTTTGGTTCGCACGTGCACTCTTTAGCAGCCTTTTTGCAACCGGAACAAACTTTGTTCTTTATGGGCCTGACACATTTTTTGCACGGCGAACATCCACATGTTTGACACATAATCGACCTCCTTTTATTTACGAAAACCTGTTATGTAGTAATTTTAGAGCTAAGCTTTCCTTTGCTTATGCCACTCTAATTTTCAATTCTGTCAAATAGTCATATTTTTTAGGCTTGTGGTGAGGGAGTATGATAACTCATGCCCCATCTTTCCCATATGGCCTTTACTGCCAGAACATCATAAATAGCTGCGAGCCCTACGAGTGTGTAAACAATTCTGCTAAGAACACTCATATCTCCGAAGATCGCAGCAACTAAATCAAAATTGAGTATCCCAACGAGACCCCAGTTCAGACCACCTATTACCAGGAGTGTCCATATTATCAAATCTAACTTTTTCATTTTTTTACTCCTTTTTTTTGTTGAATATTTTCTGGTTGTTGTTTTTAACAAAATTAAGGTCCTTTATTAAAATGACCTTCCCGTACTTATTCAATCAATGCATACTATCTAATTAGCTTTGGTTGACAGACGGCTTCTTTAAAAGGCGTTACTCGTCCGCAGCTTTTACAGGCGTATTTCATCTCGGCCACCATTGGTGCACATACGTGCCTTTGGTCGCCGGTGGAAACACCGCAATATTGGCACACATATATCTGTTCAGCTTTTGTGGGTGTACATAGATGGGAGGGGCCTTTCGTAATCTTACCACAGGTTGAACAGGTATAGACATCCACTTTTTTTCCTCTTGTGGATTTGGCTTTTGTCTTTTTAGTTTTCTTAGCCATAAGGCCTTCCTTTCTGTTTCATTTTGTTTTTCAGCTTCTTCTGCTTGTAAAAACATGCCGTGTTCTTTCAAAGCACCTTAATCGTCAAAATCAGCCGGCTTTGTTTTCACAAAGCCGGCTGATTTCTCCCATATTATCTCAGAAACTTCGAGACAAAGGGAGAAGTTTCACCTCTTCGCATAAAGTGCCCCGAGGGGCCTTCGCCCAGGAATTCTGAAAACCATGACTCATGCTCGACTTCCTCATTCAGGATAGCGAGAACCAGGTCGTAGGTTCGATGGTCCTTACCGGCCGTCAGGTTACATATGTTTGTGTAGCCTTTGACCGCGCATCTTTCCGCATTTACCAGCACTGTCATTATTGCCTTAACGTCAGTCGGGTCTTTCGGCAGTGAAGCAGGCGGGCAGGCCGACATATCATGAAATTTCTTCATATCGTCGGGAAGTTTGCCGCCAAGCTCGTAAATACGCGGCACTAAGGCTTCAAAATGATTTCGGTCCTCAATCCTGGCTGTTTCAGCAATTTCCTTAAGGCCTTCACCTTCCATTCCAATCAGGTTCGCTCGCAGAATCGTGTAATAATAGTAGGTTGTCAGTTCCGCAGCCGCGTTTGTGATTAACAACTCCAGCAACTGTTCAATATTAATTCCAGCGTCCTCAACCATTTTTCTCGCTACTCTTGCCATAATTGTTATTCTCCCTTCTTTGTTTTCGTGAAACTTTTTTCTCTTTTTTTACTGTCTTTTCTAACGAGTATTGGTTTTAAGCTGATTTATCAATCAGCTTTTGTTTGTTAATTGTTTTTTCACAATCTGGTAATCTTACAACCGTCATAGCGCAATAATGCCATATCATCAAGGTTGCATTTTTCTTATATAGTTATTGTTTTCTACACTGCCGGTTTTTTGTGTCTCTTTCTATACTCAATTGCATTGTAGACTTCTTTGCGATGAACGGGTATATACTTAGGGGCGTTGATTCCCAGTCTGACCTTGTTGTGATTAATGTCAACTACAATTATCTCCACATCATCACCGACCATAATTGACTCTTTTTTGCGCCTGTTTAAGAGTAACATTTTTTTATCCTTTCTATGTCCGACAGACCGGCCATATGTTTTTCCTTATTCTTTCCCTGCTTAAGTTCCGTTTTTTATAAATAGCATATAATATTTCAAATCCTGGACTCCTGTCTCCATCCTGCTTTTTCGTGTGGCTTTCCAAATCAGGCGAAATAAACCACTTCAAAGCTTCTTTACATTTTCAAAGAGGGTGATATGTATGTGCCGCCCTTGAGTACTTCCTGTATCGCTGGAAATAAATCGGTGACAATAGAACGCTTTAGAACAAAGCCTGATGCTCCTGCGGACATGACTTTACTAACAACCTCAGGCTCATCATAGATACTTAAAATAATGCATTTGAGTTGGTGATAATGCGTTTTGAAATCGTGTGCTATATTGGCCTGCCCGGAAGCCGGCAGTGATAAATCTATAATTACAAGCTTGGGTTTGAGTTTGTCCGCCGCTTCCAATAACGACTTTTTATCGGCTACCATCACAACCGTCTCGAACATAGTTTCAAGCAGTCCCCTTATTCCCTCGAGTAGATTTTGATGACTGTCAGCCAAAATTACACATCCTTTTTCCATAATTACTCGCTTAAGGCAAATCAACGGTATAACATTTTTACTTACTTGTTCTTTATACTTCAGGAAGGCTTAAGTGTGCTACTCGCAAAACTACGTGATTTAGATAGGAAAATTTACGAGGTCGGCCGCGGGCCTAAATTGAAATGATGCCATGCTTAATGGCAAATTGGACAAGTTCAGCGTTCGATTTTATCCCTAACTCCTTCATAATCTGATACTTATGAAATTCCACGGTTCTGGCGGATATGTGTAGGATTTTGGCGATTTCTTTGGCCGACTTGCCCTCAGCCAACAACTGCATAACTTCTCGTTGCCGGAGGCTCAATTTACCGAGTATGCTTTTTTGCGACCCGGTACCGCTTTTGTACGACTCCATCAACTCGCCCGCAATCATCGGTGTTACGTAAGTCCGGCCCATTAACGCTTCATGAATCGCTTTAATAAGCTCGTCGGGAGCTGAATGCTTGAGGACAAATCCCGATGCACCCGCTTCAAAGGCACGGTTGGCATACATTACATCGTGATGCATAGTCAAAAACACTATTTTTGCATTTGAACCGGTCTTCTTAAGTTGTTCCACGGCCTCAATGCCGTTGAGCGAAGGCATTGAGATATCTGCAACGATTACATCCGGCTTAAGTTCTTTAGCTTTGTTCAGTAGTTCACGGCCGTTTTCTGCTATACCGACGAATTCAAATTCGGGCTCCAAAAGACTCCGCAAACCCTCCGCAACAATCTTGTGGTCATCAGCCAATAAAACACGTACCTTGTTCATTTTGGCCTCTTTAACACGGGTGCCCACAGTTTTATTATCGTACCCTGACCCGGCTGAGATTCTATTGAAAGTTTGCCCCGGATTAACCTTGCTCTTTCCTTCATACTTGCCAGGCCAAGTCTGCCTTTGCCGTGAATCTGGGCCGGGTTAAATCCGGTACCATTATCCTTGACGCTAAGCTGAATACCACCATCAGCGCAGGTAAGTGAAACCTCAGCATCTTTGACATTGGCATGTTTGGCGATATTCCTCAAGCTTTCCTGCATAATTCTGTATATACACAAAGAAACATCCCTGGGTATCGCATCAGGTATGTCCTTTTGTTCGGATATGACTGAAATCCCTTCACGTTTTGAAAAGCCGGCACACTCGGATTTAATTGCATCGACCAGTCCGAGGTCATCGATTATCGCAGGATGAAGCTGGCGTGATATGTCATGGACATCGGTGGAGAGGCTGACGATTTCCTCTTTCATTTGCTTGAGTTTATTACTTAAAAGTTCCGATGATGGCGTAAATTGCTGCTCAAGCTTTCCAACCTCGATAGCTAAAACCGCCAGCCTTTGAGTCAGGTCGTCATGCATTGCTCGTGCCAATCGGCGATGTTCTTCCTCCTTTACTGAAAGCAGTTTACCCGCAAGTGAACGAAAACTGTCCTGGCTTTTTCGCAGGGCGGATTCACTCTTACGTAACGCATCCTCAGCCTGTTTTCTTTCGGTAATGTCATGGACCGTACCTATCATCCTGATGGCTCTGTTATTCTTATCAAAAGTAACTTCTCCCCGTTCCTGAACAATCCTTTGTGACCTGTCCGGCCGGATAACGCGATGTTCAATGTTATAGACTGCCTTGGGGTCTGCCAGAGATTTATTGACTGCCTGTTTGACCGCCTCGCGGTCTTCGGAATGCACCGATTCCAGAAAAGCTTCGTATGTAGCACCAAACTCCTGGGGCTGAAGACCGAAAATCCGACAGATTTCGTCTGTCCACGACAACTGATTGGTGAGAATATTCCAATCCCAGTTACCTATATGTGCGATACGCTGGGCCTCGGAAAGACTCTCTTCCTTTTTTCGTAAAGCTTTCTTGCGCTCAAGAAGCGCCTCCTGAGTTTGCTCAAGTTTCTCTATTGTTTCTCTGAGTTGCTTGTTGGTTTTTACTAATTCAGCAGTGCGCTCTTGTACTCTTCGTTCAAGTTCACTATGGGCTTTCCGCAATGCCTCCTCGGTTTGCTTGCGTCCTCTCTCCTCTCTATCTCTTTGCAATCTTGCATTTAAGATAGGTGCTATTTTACCAGCGATTGTCTCCAGGAACTCTTGGTCTTTATGGCTGTAGTCGGTAGATTTATTTGCAACTTCCAGGAGTCCGATTACCTGTCCGGCATACATAACGGGTACGACCAGAACCCTCGTTACAGGAATGTGCCCTTCAGGTACGTGCGAGTCCTTATTCGAGAAGAGACTCCTTTGTTCTACAAGAGCTTTCCCCCAAATACCACCCCATTTCTCACGAGGGAATACTATCGTCTTGTCAGGAACCTGGCACTTCTCCCAGATGTCCCTGGTCATAGAGGGGATAATTAACACAGAATGCTCATCTACGTAGCCAAAAATCCCATACTTGCTCTCCATAGCCTTCAAGATAACTTGTAACACTTCTCCAAATATCTCTTCATCCGGAATGGTAAGGAATATCTCAGCGATTTTATTCCGTATAGTCAGTTCTTTCTTGGCCCATTTTAGTGCTTCCTCTCCTCGTTTGCGGTCGGTTATATCCAGACAGTATTCAATCACCCAGATAACATTTCCCTTACTATCAAAGATGGGAAAGCCACGAACTTCAACATTTCTGACACTACCGTCCTTGTCATAATGGATGTGCTCTACCGTCACAGGCTCCTTTGTCTTTTTTATGATTTCAAGCGGGCAAGGATGTCCCTTTGTGTCGCATGGTTTACTTCTTTTATGAGCAAGAGCATAACATGTAGACTTTTTATTACTTGCAGAGATGCGGGCGGCAGAGTTAGCCATTTTGATTGTGTAGTCATTGGCGTTAATCACGTAGAAGGGATACGGGATCGATTCTATCACTGTTTCTAAAAATTGTTTATCCATTGATGTATCGTCCTGTTGGCAGCTACGTTGCGTTTTCGCTGCTCCCTCATTGACACCGGTTTTGGGGGGATCCTTCCGATACGTTTTATTTTTTCGAGGCGCCATTCTGTTATCCGTTATCTTCAGCTTACGATTTCGGTTTTCGCTACTCCTCTTTCAACTGGCTGAAGAGCTACTATTTTACCAGTCTTGGAAGCTAAGGCAATCCCGATAAATCGGGATTCGGTCGAGATGCCTGAGCCGAAGCACGGCAGGGGGGCTGAGCGTACAAGAAAAAGTAAACAATACCGAGAAGATAAATCTAAATAGAACAAAACGCGCAGGTGCTTTTCACGCATTTTCGAAAAAAATAAAATAATTTATCTCCTTTTATAAGAAGGACTTAGCATTTTTGGATGCAGAAAAAAATAGCCGATTTTTCGCCAAAACGCGCAGGTTGAGCCAATAGTGGGGGGACAGTTTTTCCGCCAAAGGCGAAAAACACGGTCTATCGCGGATTGAGGAAATACGGACAGACACACAGAAGATAGGGGATGATAGGGTGAGTGAATCAGTGAAACAGCAGAAAAGAAATTGCATCAATTGCTATTTTTCACGCCGGCTTTCGCATCGGCTGCATTGTCTGAAAAACGCGCCTGCCCTCGATACCGATACCGGCGAGGCCCGCTGGCCCATCGTCAAGAAAAGCGATACCTGCGGCCAGTTCCGTTACATAGACCAACACAGTATCGAGAGGGACCACTGGCCGAGAAATGAGCTTCCTGTTTATAAAGACCGCTTCGGCGATTACTGTAAAATCCCGCTTACCTACGGCCAGTTCGCAAAAATTGACCCCGAAGACTATATCTGGCTGGTACAATTCAAATGGTACTGCCAGAAAAACTCTCGCAACTGTTACGCCGCACGTTCTATACGTTCTGTAAAAAGAAAAAACAAAAGAACAATGATTTTCATGCACCGGCTGATTATGAACACTCCCAAAAATAGGTTTTGTGACCATATTAATCACAACGGCCTCGATAATCGCAGGGCCAATCTTCGCAATTGTACTCATAAGCAAAATTGTGCCAATTCACGTCCGCATCTCGATTCTATCTCCAAATACAAAGGCGTATCCTGGAGCAGACAGCTAAAGAAATGGTCCGCATACATCAAAATCAATGACAAAAGTAGGAATTTAGGATATTTTGAAAGCGAAGTTGAAGCGGCCAGAGCCTATGACCGGGCCGCCAAAGAGTTTCATGGCCGGTTTGCAAATCTAAACTTCGAATCAAGTTTGAAACTTAAAATCCAATGCCAAGAGCCATAGTTTAAAATCCAAAAGTTTTCAATTTCGAGCTTTGGTTTTACATTTTGCACTTTAACTTTTAACTTTTTTTGTATCATAAGGAATTTTCAAGATTAAATTTTGCGAAAACAAATAACCCACGCGATAAATTAAAAGAACAAAAAGAGACCCCTCAATAAATTGAAAATATAAAAAATGTGTCAACCGGTACATAGGTAACAATTTATGCCGACTACATGGGTAAC
>CAYUIE010000013.1:0-103913 GCA_964444665.1 uncultured Pirellulales bacterium | reverse complement strand
AACTGTTACCCATGTCCTTAGCATAATCTGTAACCCATCTTACCGGTTTGTACCACCAGACAGGCCTGTCAAAACGGGAGGGGCGTGAAATACACGCAGATTCTTCATCAAGCGTATCAGTCAAGTATTGCAACGTTGAAGACGGCCAGACAGGTGTTGGAAATATAGACTCCGACCCCTGTTTTGCGGATAAGAACAACGGCGATTATCACTTAAAATCACAGGCGGGCAGGTGGGAACCGGCAGGCCAAAGCTGGGTAATCGATGCGGCAACCAGCCACTGCATTGACGCCGGAAATCCGGGCTGTCCGCTGGGCAGTGAGCCGATAGACGTAAATAACCTGCGTATTAATATGGGTGCTTACGGCGGCACGGCGATAGCCAGCAAAACGCCGGCTAACTGGCGAAGTCTCGCCAATTTGACCAACGACTGGATAGTGGATGCAAACGACCTTAAGGTTTTTGTTAACTATTGGCTTAAGAATGGCGAGTGCATTCCGGCCGACCTCAACAGGAACGAGAAGGTCGATTTCAGCGATTTTACCGCTTTTGCTGAAGACTGGCGCTGGTGATTACGTCGCTTTTTGAAACATACTTTTCTAATTCTTGAAACGGAGGGCAGAACGATAAACTGAATTAAGAAAAATCATTATGGATTACAAGTTGGATTCTGCACTGAGCTGATATGGCACCTCAAGCTCATACTACCGTTTATCATCACGATTTTATTGGTTAGTGTCGGTCTGGCAGGAACAGTGGCAGAACCTAATCTTGTCGGCTGGTGGAGGCTTGATGACGCCAATGGAACTATAGCGACCGACTCTCGGTCGGTTCTAACGATGGCTCGCTACAGGGCGACCCACAATGGACAAACGGCCAAATGCGCTCATCGCAAAAAAGGCCTCTGGCTGACACCTGAGGCATACCCCGGTTTATGTTTTGTAGATAGATTTTCCCTTGACATTTCACCGTCAGGGGTGTAAACTGATACTTGACATTCCCGATGTAAACTCTGCAGGGAAGAAGGCAGAAAAATGAAAGGATATAGTACAAAATATTCTGCCTTACAGTTTGGACTTTGCACTAAAGTAATAAGGCAGCTCGAACTCATGCTGCTGGTTGTCTTTTTATGTTTTTGGGTGAATGTTACTTCGGGGACTTCACCGGAACCTGCTGTTTCTAATCCCATTCCACTGGACAATAATTCTGCCAATTCTGATTTGGCCGAACTTAGCTGGACTTACCCAGACCCCAATGTACCCGGAGAAATTCTTACAGCCGACCTCTGGCTGCAAATCGCAGGCGGCATTGATCCAAATTTTACTGAAGACGAAAAACTCACACCCGCACCAACGACGAATAACTTTGTGCCGGTTACAGTATTACCAAATCTTATCTATGAATGGCAGGTTATTGCCTATGACCCCACCTATGGCACTATTACCGGACCTGTATGGACCTTTAATACTATTACTGATGACACTATTAATGTAGTTGATTTTGGTGCTGATAATACAGGTAACATTGATAATACGGCATTACTTACTCGATTACATGCTACCGGTAAAACAATATATTATCCCAATGGCACCTACCTTTTTAATGGGAAGACGCTAAACCTTGCTGGCGGTGTTATCTTTGAGTCCCGGGATAGCGTTATCGTTCGCAATAATATCTCAAATCAGAATATTCTCGTTTTTGACGATTTCGATAACCTGATAGGGCTGCAGCACAACCACCTTGAGTTGGACGACGGGGATATGGGAGCAGGGTATAAGATGGACGTGGGAAATTTGGTACAACCACCTTTCTCACAAGCTAACTTCGAAACAAAGGTAGACGTGCTCCCGTATTGGTATAATGATTTCGGATTAGATTGTAAACGTCTTGGAATTTATGATTTTGGATGGAAGGGTTGGTACTATTGGAGTTGGAATTTTCATGATGCCGGTGATTATTTCGATGACCCGTACGAACCTGCTGTCCACCCTCTTTTGGGATTTTACCGGGGAGACGACCCTATAGTACTTGACTGGCAGTGTTACTGGTTAAGGGAGTACGGAATTGAAGGTGTTATACTTATTTCAAGTTACTCACATAGCCATCCTGCTATGCATTTTGACGACTGGGCGGATCCGGCTACTACATATCATTGGATTTATCAGTTGTTTCATAATGTGCCGAATTTCCAAGGCTTAAAGTATGTTATATCAATGCCAATCGAATGGATGAGCGTTTCAGAAGCAACTCCGGAAGTACAGGAGAAATTTATAAACGATTGGTTCAATGTTATTGATAAATTCTATTTTCAATACGACAACTTCTATTCGATTAAGAAAAATGGGAAAATCTATCCTGTTGTTTACGTTTTCGAAGAAGAATCAATACGAGGAATTCTTGATCATTGGAATGGAATTACCAATATGCTGAATTTGTATCTTGACACTGCAGATTATTTTCAGGCTAATGGATACGATGGAGTAGCCTTCTTTTCGAGGAATGTTACGGTTCTTGGAACCCCTGAGTATTTGGAAGCTAATGGTATCCTGCATTTTTATACCAACTATGGTCCCTCCGGTTTTGATGCCCTAAAGGATGTGGCCGTTGACCCGAATTATTTATTAAGTGAGGAAAACCAATTTACTTTCAATGACCTCGTTGAAGCTTATAGCCCGTCTCCCGGTATAAATAACATTATAAATATTTTTACAAACGCACACACTCATGATCCTCATCCCAGTCAATGGCATGCACCGGGCTCTACTCCTGAACTTTTTAAAGAGTTAGTAACAAAGGCAGTCAATACAGTATACCAGAATGATATGTTCAAAATCCTGACAGGTTACAACGTAGCTGAATGGTCGGAAGGCAGCTCGTCATTTCAGCCGGATATGAAGTTTCGCTTTGGCTACCTGGATGCTCTATATGAGACATTAACAAGCGAAAGCAACGGCGATTTTAATGATGACGGCAAAACAGATATTGATGATTTGGCTTTTATGTTAATGCACTGGCTCGGAAGTGATTCATTGGCTGATATTGCACCTTCACCCAATGGAGATGGAATAGTCGATTTTCAGGATTTTACTCTTCTCGCAAAATATTGGTGACCGGAATGATATATCCGGTGCTGGTCTGTTATATGTAAAATCCCGGCAAGCGTCCGGTGCCTGTCAGATTTTTTTCGTGAGCGGCCGTTGTTAAATGAGTCTATCGCAAAAATGGCCTCTGGATAAGGACTCTGGAGCTTTCATCTTAATCTTGATGCAATAAAAGCGTCCTGTCGATATAACATATCGGCCGGGCGCTTTTTTAGAACCCGCAAGAGACCGATAAAATGACCGAAATTTTCCAAAAAAAGATAATGAGGTTCCTCGCACACGCGGACTATACACCGGTGAAGCTGCGTGCTTTGGCGCGTGCACTGGAAATTTCAGACGATGACTACAGTGAATTCAAGGCATCTTTCGAAGAGCTAAAAAGAGCCGGCCGAGTCGTAATAGGGGCCAAGAATCTGGTTAGCCTGCCACCAATGCCCGGCAGAGTAATCGGGACTTTCCGGGCCAATCCGAAGGGATTCGGATTTGTCAGGCCGTTACACAGCACCTCCCACGGCGACCTTTACGTGCCCGCCGGCGCCACCGATGATGCAATGACCGGTGATACGGTTGTGGCCCGTGTGGTCAAAAAAGGCAAACGAGCCGGACAGATGCGATATAACGGCGAAATCCTCGAGGTCGTCGAGCGGGGGCAGAACAAATTAGTCGGGACCCTCTTAAGGCAGGATGATGGATGGATTGTCAAGCCTGACGGCACGGACTTCTTTGAATCGATAAGTGTTGACGACGTCACGGCCAAGAATGCCACCGAAAATGACAAGGTTGTGGTGGAAATAATGGCCTACCCGACGGACAGATACCTGGCTCACGGCGTGATAATCGAAGTGCTGGGTAAGGCTGGCCAATATAAAGCGGAGATTAACTCAATCATCCGACAGTACCAGCTACCGATTGAGTTTGATTCCGAATGCCGGCAGCAGGCAAGCAAAGCTGCTGCCGGGTTTGACCCGGCCGATGCCGGCAAAAGAGACGAGGTTACCGACCAGACTATAATCACTATTGACCCACCCGACGCCAAGGATTTTGACGACGCGATAAGTCTGGGCAGAAACCGCGACGGCAACTGGGTCCTGGGAGTGCACATCGCCGATGTTAGCGCCTTTGTGTCGATAGATTCACCTATGGACATTGAGGCCAAGAAACGCGGCAACAGTGTGTATCTGCCGGGAAAAGTTTTGCCGATGCTGCCGGAGATTTTGAGTAACGGTATTTGCAGCCTTCAGCCGGGTCAGAAGCGATTCGCAAAAAGCGTATATGTAACTTATGACGAACAGGGAAATATCCTGGACAGAAACTACGCCAACAGCATTATTTGTTCCAGGGCGCGGCTGACATATCAACAAGCCGACGGCATCCTGAAAGGCAAATCCGAAGGCATTGCCGGCGAGGTAGTCGGCCTTCTAAAAGATATGGAGTATCTGGCCAAAATCATAGAGCAGCGGCGAATAAAAAATGGGATGATACAATTAGACCTGCCAGAAACGGAATTGATTATGGACGAACAGGGCCGAGTAAGTGACGCACAGCCGGCCGACGAGAGCTATCCTCATACGATAATCGAGATGTTTATGGTCGAGGCGAACGAGGCCGTGGCGGTGCTGTTCGACAGGTTCGACATTCCGTTTATGCGGCGAATACACCCGAATCCGGAGCCCCTTAATGTAAGGAATCTGTCGCGCTTTATCAGGATTTGCGGCTTCAAAATCCCCCGCCGACTCAACAAAACCGCGATACAAGATTTGCTGAAAACCGTAAAGGGCAGGCCTGAGTCCTTTGCCGTAAACCTTGCGGTCCTTCGAAGTCTGGCCCGCGCAGAGTATTCGCCGCTTCACATCGGCCACTTCGCCCTGGCATCGAGCAATTACTGCCACTTCACCAGTCCTATCCGGCGGTATGCGGATTTAACGGTGCATAGACTTCTGGGCTGCTATCTCGAACACCAGTTGAATATGATAGGCCTTGAAGAGGTTCTGCCGGAATTTGAATTGGCCGAAATCGGCAAACACATCACATTCACCGAGGAACGTGCCGAGGAGGCGGAAAAGGAGCTAAAGACTGTTCTGATTCTGCAGATGCTGAGCAAGCGAATCGGTCAGGAATTAAACACCGTCGTTACCGGCCTGACGAATTTTGGCGTCTTTGTGCAGTGCCTTCGGTTCGGCATCGAAGGATTAATACGGCCTAATGACCTTGGGGTCGATGAATGGAAGTATGATGAAAAAAGCCAGCGGGTACTCGGCCGACATTCCGGCAAAGGCATATCGCTTGGCCAACCAATGAGAGTACGTATAGTTTCGGTAAATATTCCGGCCCGGCAGTTGAACCTTACGCCTGCCGAGCCCCTTGTTTCCGGTCGCGAACAACTCGGCAGGAACAATGCTCGAAGCCGTCGAAACAAAAGACCCGTCCGAAAATCAAGAGCAACAACCAGGCGACGTTAAAGAATATAGACCGTTAAAAAAAAGCTACATAGAAAATAAATTCAAGAAAACTAAAGATATATGTAACTATTATATTACTCCGGCCAACCTTTCTTGACTTTTGCTCGAAATTTTGCGATATTAAGCACCAGAAGCAGTCGTAATTCAAACAACTATGTCTTATTTGGAGTAAATAATGAGAGCGGCGGAGATGAAAAAAGGGCAGACCATCATTGTCGATGGTAATCTTTACGCAGTTGTGGATTTTCAACACGTCAAGCTGGGCAAAGGCGGCGCGGTCTATCAAACGAAAATCAAAAACATCATCGAGGGAACGACCCAGACCACACGGTTCCGGGCCGAGGAGAATATTGAAGAGGCCTATCTTGACAAGCGCACGTACGAATATCTTTACTCGTCAGGCAGTGAGCACGTCCTGATGGACATCGATACTTATGACCAGATAAGTCTTGACGATGAGGCCTTCGGCGACGGGCCGAAGTACCTCAAGCCCAACACGCGACTACAGGTCAGTATGTATAACGGTAAGCCAATCGTCGTTACACTGCCGAACACCGTGGATCTGGAAGTAACGGACACACCGCCGGAGATTAAAGGCGCCACCGCGACAAACCAGTACAAATCAGCCACGCTGGAGACCGGCCTGGTCGTGGCGGTACCGCCGTTTGTTAAAAATGGAGACATCATCCGCGTCGATACCCGCAGCGGTGAATATTTAACACGGGCCTAAGTAATTAGGTAAAAAAATAAATGCCACTGGACAAAATCGGCAAAGTTTTAGTAAAAATTTTCGGCTCCCGCAACGAGCGTTTAATAAAACACTATTCGCGGGTGGTGGACGAGATAAACGCGCTGGAGCCCGACTACCAGCAAATGAACGATACCGAGCTTAAGGCCACAACAAACCGACTAAAGCAGCAGCTTGCCGAAGGCCGGACGGAGCAGGAAATTTTGCCGGACGCGTTCGCCGCCGTACGTGAGGCCTCGGACAGACACGTCGGAATCCGCAACGTCCTTCTCGATGAATACAAATTCGACCCATCCCGTCTCGGCGATGACGGCCGGGCAACGTTCGAGAATCTCAAACGCCGGCTTGCCGAAGGTATAGACATACACGAGCTTGATGTGCCGATAGAGTTTAACGCAGAGATTCGGCAACTTTTCCCACAGTCTAAACCGCCCTTCCGGTTCCGTCATTTCGACGTCCAAATGATTGGCGGGCAGGTGCTTTTTGAAGGCAAGATTGCAGAGATGGTAACCGGCGAGGGCAAAACGCTCGTCGCCACCCTGGCAGCATATCTGGTCCATCTTACAGGCAGAAAGGTCCATATTGTCACCGTCAATGACTACCTGGCCAAGCGTGACGCCGAGTGGATGGGGCCTGTCTATAGGGCACTGGGCCTTACGGTCGGGGCCATACAAGCGGATATGGACACCGCCGGCTCCGAACGAAAAGCTCAATACGAGTGCGATATCACCTATGGAACAAACAACGAGTTCGGTTTCGATTACCTCCGCGACAATATGAAATTATCGCTGGAGCAGATGGTTCAAGGGGCTCTGGATTATGCGATAATTGACGAGGTCGATTCGATTCTGATTGACGAAGCTCGAACGCCTCTGATAATCTCCGGCCCGGCCTTTGACGAGGTCGGCCGGTATAAGAAAGCCGATTCCGTCGCAAGCCATTTATTAACTCTGCAGAGTCGTTACAGCAGCATCAAAAAGCAGATTAATACTGCCCAGCGGCAGTTAGCGAATGCCGAGGGCGAATTAGCCGACGCAAAAAAACAAAAAGACCGGGACCGCGTCGAAAAAGCACAAATGGTAATAGAAAACAAACAGGCTGAACTTGAAGCAGCGCAGGCAAAATTATCCGGCGCGACCGAGTATTTCGAAATCGAAACGGACCGCAAAGCCGTTCATCTAACGCACGAAGGAATAACCGCCGCGCAGGACGCCGCGGGTGTGGGCTCATTTTTTACCGGCTCCAATATGGAATGGCCGCATATGTTAGAGCAAAGCCTGCGAGCGCACACTGTGTTTGAGAAAGAGAAAGACTATGTAGTTATGGACGGCAAGGTTGTCATCGTCGACGAATTCACAGGCCGATTGATGCACGGCCGGCAGTGGTCGGACGGACTGCACCAGGCGGTAGAGGCAAAAGAAGGAGTGGCGATAAAGGAAGAGACGCAGACACTGGCGACAATCACGCTGCAAAACTTCTTCAAACTTTACGGACAGATAGCAGGTATGACCGGAACGGCGATAACCGAAGCACAGGAGTTTATGGATATCTACAAGCTCGAAGTCGTTGTCATACCTACGAATGAGCCGTGCATCAGAGAAAATATGGATGATGTTATCTACAAGAGTATGGCCGAAAAATTTGACGCAATACTCGAAGAGATAAACGATGTCAGCGCCGCGGGCCGGCCCGTTCTGGTTGGTACAACAAGTATCGAGAAGAATGAAGAACTTTCCGAGGCGCTTTCGAGAAGATACGGCATCGAGCACGAAGTGCTCAACGCCAAGCACCACGCGCGCGAAGCGGTGATTATCGCCAAGGCGGGTCAGCAGCACCACGCAAGAGACAAAAGCCTGCGAGGAAACGTCACAATTGCCACTAACATGGCAGGGCGTGGCACCGACATTAAACTCGGCCCGGCAGTCCTCTTCGAGGTCGTGAAAGTAGAAGATGACCCTTACGAAAAAGGAATTAAGACCTATACGATAAAGCAGCAGAATACCGGCAATCAAATCAGCTTCAAATCGACCGACCCTTTAGCGGACGTGTTCCCAATCCGCGAAGGTCAAAAATGGGTCGGCGGGCTGCACATCGTCGGGACCGAAAGACACGAGGCAAGACGAATCGACAACCAGCTCCGAGGCCGGTCCGGAAGGCAGGGCGACCCAGGCTCCAGCCGATTCTTCCTGAGTTTCGACGACGAACTGATGCAGCTTTTCGGCGGCGATAGAATACCGAAACTGCTGAGCCTCGTAGGATGGAGTGAAAATGAACCAATCTTCCATCCCACAATAAGCAAACAAATTGCAAAAGTACAAAGGAAGGTCGAGCAGCGCAACTTCGAGGCACGCAAGAGTCTGCTGGAATATGACGAGGTGATGGATTATCAGAGAAAAATCTTCTACTCACGCCGGCGAAAAATCCTGGAAGGTAAAGGATTGAAAGCCGTTATCGAGCAGATGATTGAATCGGTCCTTGAGAGAAGCTGCCAAATGATACTTAGCGAAAATTATCCTTACTCGTGTGCGGCTGAGTGGCTTCGAAGCAACTTCAGCAAATACGACCTCGAATTGAATGCATCGGATATAAAAGACGCCAGCGCAGACGAAATCGAACGGCTTGCGAAAACCGAAGCGAAGAAAAACGCCGCCAATAATATATCACTCTCGATTGGTGAATACCTTGAAGACTATCAGGATAGAAGCACCTGGGATGTTCAGGGGCTTTGCAAGTGGGCTATGAGCTCGTTCAGTGTAGATCGGAGTCCGGGCAAATTAAAACATGCAGAGCCTGAAGAAATTGAAGAGCAGCTTATCTCGGACGCCGAGGAACAAATCGACAAGAAAGATTGTTCCGAGCTGGCCGGTTTTCTCAAACCCGATTTCGGCCTGCGTAGCTTTTCCAAGTGGGCCAGGATAAAGTTCGGCATTACTTTGAAGCTGGAGGATTTAAAGGGCCAAAGGCCCGAGCAAATTCACCAGCGACTCAGTAAGAGCCTTAAAGCAGGGTACCGCAAGCGGGAAATCGAGTATCCGGTTGAAGTTGCGATGAATATGGCCTATGGACCGGAGGGGCCAAATACCTACGGATTCGAAGCATTGGCCGAGTGGGCGAACAGAAAATTCAACGCAGGACTCTCGTTCGAGCAGATTCAACATTCCTCGCCTCGCGCGGTACGCAAGCAACTGCTGGAGTTGAGTGAGAATTTCAACAACGGCCAATTGCTTGAAGAAATAGCAGACAAAATCAGCCAGCTCGAACCGGACAAGCTGGTCGGCTGGGCCCGTGAAAGATTTGAGGCAAATCTGAATGAAGATGATCTGACTGGGCCCGAGCAGGCCCGGACAAAGCTTCTTGAAGCAGGTACCGAGTTTCTGCGACGAGAGTTAAGCGATCTGGAAAAGTATATGCTTGTGTACATCTATGACACAGCCTGGAAAGAGCATCTGTACGGAATGGACCACCTGAAAGAAGGCGTCTTCCTGCGGGCCTGGGCCGAGAGGGACCCCAAGGTCGAATACAAGCAGGAAGGCTATCGAATGTTCACCGAAATGCTGGCGATTACTGAGGAGCGGGTCACGGATAATATTTTAAAGAAGCCCCCCGAGGCCGGCGCCCGCGCCAGAAGCGTCTGGCAGGTCAGCGGCGCCCGTCACGATGAAGTTAACCAGTTCGCGATGACCGAAAGGCAGCGTGCCGCGGCGGCCGCCCCACAGGGCGAGACGAAAGTCAAGCAAATAAAGCTCGATAAGCCCAAGGTCGGACGAAACGACCCCTGCCCCTGCGGCAGCGGAAAAAAATACAAAAAATGCTGCGGTGCAAAGGCATAACCACCTGCACACCAAAGTATCCTGCAACATATACCACAGTAATAACGAGCTTAAATATTTATTCACCTCAAAAGCTTTCTACAACTGAAGGACAAAAAAGATTATTCTTCTTTGAACACTATACGTTAATAAAGAAATAAACAGCTCTATACGGCCGATTTGGTCGCGCGCATCTAAAATGGTCCCGATTCCCTAAGGTAATCACTGTAAAGAATTTGAACACAGAAGACTCGAGAACAGCAACCAAAACGGGTGGTAAATAACATTTGGGCTCAGGCCGGGGGTCAGCAGAAAAAGCGTTGCAAGCTCCTTTTTTACAAACACTTATGAAAAACTTTTTCACAAAATCAGAGGATGGCACAGCATTTGTTCTGCTATATAAATAAGAACACAGGCCCGCCTGAGCGGGCCGAGAGAAAAAGTGAATATGCGAATGGAAATCAAATGATTCTCCTTGTACAGGCAACAATATTAACAGTCGGCATTAACGGCAAACAGGAAGTTTTGCAGGAACTGCCGATACAACTGATAAGTGTGCAGTCCGGTGCTGAGGCTGCAAGCTCTTTTAAAAATGAATCAATTGACAGCGTAATCAGTAATTGGGACCTGAGTGATATGCCGAACGGAGCCTTCCTTAGACGACTCCGCAGGATAAGGCCGGACATCCCAACCATAGCGGTGGTCAAGGCGAACAATCTTGCCCAGGAAATTTCGGCAAGAAGCCTTGGTGTCTCGGCCGTTCTGACCGACGGGAGCAGTGACGATCACTTCAGGGAAGTCGTTCGACAGGTCCTTGGACTTAGAGATGTCGCCTCTATACAAAGCATAAAGGCGGTTAAAGAGACAACTGAACGCGAAAAAACTTAAAAATAAAGCGCGGCAGTTCTCTTTACAATATGCTGGGTTTGACGGCCGAACAGTGAAAAAGCGTTCACATACGGTTAACCAGACCCGGCTGAGAGCAAGCACGACGGCGTGGTCGTGACGTCAATACGCTGGCTCACAAGAGAAGAGTTTTCTCCCCCACGCTGGGCTTGATGACCGAACAGTGAACACGCCAGGTTAGCAGGCCCGGCAGCAACCGAACACGGTCAAGGTGGCCGTGATAAGTGATAAGGTAAAGAATCTCTCTTCTTCTTACCAGCTGGGCTTGATAACCGAACAGTGATTTGGTTGGAAGGCCCGGCAGCAACCGAACACGGTTGAGGTGGCCGTGATAAGTGATAAGGTGACGAACCTCTCTCCTCCTTATGAGCTGGGCTTGGTGACCGAACAGTGAATGTAGGTTGGCAGGCCCGGCGGAAAACAGACACGGCAGAAAATGCTGTGATAAAAATAAAAAAGTTTGCGAGTGAATACAGTGAGACCCATAAGGAAGCTGGGTTACCGGCCGAACAGTGATGCCTCTTTTGCCGCGGGTTTGGCGGCAGGGAATGGATCGGCCAAACCGGCGGGTGCAATGATGATATATCACTCGTGATTTAGGGGCCGGCCAAAGATCACTGTTCGGTCTTACGGTCGGCCCCATGTTTTTTAGCGATTGCAACTAAGCCGCGACTCTCCGGACAGGCAGGTGAATTATGGAACGGTTTTGCAAAATTGAAGAATTCGTCAATTATTTAAGGTCGCATAGACACCTTTCGCAGCAGACAATAAAATGCTATGAACTGGATTTGAAGCAGTTCATAAGCTTTCTGCAGACTACCGGCAAAAATCAAACTCAAAGTGAACAGGCGCTCGAAGCCGTCGACGCTGCTACAATCACAGCGTATCTAAAGTTTCTAAAAGCCAATAAATACTCGCAATCCTCAACCGCGCGGAAGCTGGCTGCGCTTCGTACTTTTTACAAGTTTCTGAGCAAGCTAAACAACGTGTATTCAAACCCGGCCAAGGCGGTTCACATTTCGAAACCAGAACGTCCTCGACCGAAACTGCTGAAAGACTGGGAAGCACAAAAACTGCTCAGGGCACCTTTTACCAACAATTGGCTCGGGGCCAGAAATAAGGCCCTGCTGCACACCCTGTACAGTACGGGAGTCAGAGTCAGCGAACTGGTGGCGCTGGACGTTGATGATATTGACTTTGCCGGCAAACTTCTTTACATCAGGTCGAAAGGAAAGAAAGAAAGAACAATCAGCCTCGATGAGCCGGCCGTCCGTGCTCTTGCCGAATATATCATAAAACGAAAAAAAATTGCCGAATATAATAACGGCGGGCGTGCCCTTTTCTTAAATAAATTCGGACATCGTTTGAGCAAAAGGGACGTCCGGCGGAAAATGGATATGTACCTCGCAACGGCCGGTCTTGACCGCACATTCAGTCCCCGAAGTTTGCGTCACAGCTTCGCAGCACGTAAGCTTAATACCGGCTGCGATTTGTACAAGGTAAAGGAGCTGCTTGGCCATCAGGCCCTCGCTTCAACACTGGTTTATACAGAAGCCTCATAAAAACAAAAACCTAAAAAAATACCAAAACCTACCTCACGGCTGGGATTTTTCCCAGCCGTCTCTTTTTACCCGCCAAATTGTGGCGTTGCATACCGGAATTATGATTTGACAAAAAGAAGTTCCTGTAGAATATTGCGGAGATGAATAGCTATCAAGAATCGGTGCCAGCCAGGCTTGCCCGGCTGTTTTGTTTTTAACTCAACGAGAAAGGGGCAAAAATAATGAGTGATGAGGATTTTCGGGGCGACAAAAAGACCCCGATGAAAACACTCCTGGCCAAATACGAAAGAAAACTCATCGATAGTAACGTATCCAGATTTCCCGCCTGGATACAGGGCTATCATTTAACGCTAATGACTATCCCGCTTTCGGCGGGCCTAATCATATTCGGCTATCTTGCCGTCGGCAATATTAACTGGCTGTGGGCCTCATCAATTATGATTTTCCTGCAATGGTTTACGGATTCTTTTGACGGCGCTCTGGGCAGATTCAGAGACACCGGCATTCCCAAATGGGGCTTTTTTATGGACCACTTTCTCGACTTCGTGTTTATGTGTGCGATACTCATCGGGTATTCATTCCTGTTTGAAGGCCTAAACAAGCAAATTATTTACCTGCTGATTCCGATATTCGGTTGTTTTATGGTAAGCTCATATCTATCCTTCGGTGCGACGGGCGAATTCAAAATAACGTATTTAGCGGCCGGCCCGACCGAAATCAGAATCTATTTTATCATTCTAAACTTACTCATAATGGTTTTCGGCACCGGGTGGCTTGCGAAAATTTTAATCTTCCTGCTTCCGGTCTCCATTGTAGTTTTGTACATAATCGTATATCGCACACAGAAATATATCTGGAAGCTGGATATGCAGGCGAAAAACACCGACCGGCAAACCGAAAAGTGATTTGCCGAAACTATCGACCTCGTTTATCATCACTACCCGATATGCCCAATACCGCAACTCATCCTCAACTTAGTAAGGCCCGTATATGGATTCGGGCTATTCGGCTTTTTGCCTTCCCGGCTACGCTTGTACCTGTCTTTGTCGGTGCGGCCCTTGCCATTTACTATCCTGGAGACGTAATGTGGAAATTATTCCCGCTGGTACTGGTTTGTACGCTGTTTTTCCAAATCGCAACTAATCTTATCAACGACTACTTCGATTTCAAAAAGGGAATCGACAGGATAGACACACTCGGCTCAAGCGGCGTATTGCCGGAAGGGCTTCTCGAACCTCGCAAAGTACTAATTGTCGGTTTGATTCTTTTCGGCCTGGGCGCACTGCTGGGCATGGGGCTTGTTTTTGTTCGCGGCTGGCCTATGCTGGTTATCGGATTTGTTGGCCTGGCGGGAGGCTACTTTTACACCGGCTGGCCTGTCGCCTATAAGTATTTTGCCCTCGGCGATGTTATGGTCGTTATCCTCCTTGGGCCCATAATGGTAATCGGCTCCTACTTCGCCCTGACCGGAAGCTGCAACAGCACTGTAATCTACACTTCTTTGCCGTTTGGATTGCTGGCCGCCGCGATTATGGCATCGAACAATCTTCGAGATATTGAGCACGACCGTGCAGCCGGTATTAAAACGCTGGCAGGTATTCTTGGTCGACAGGGCGCAAAGGCAGAATACACAACATTACTAATCGGGGCTTATGTATGTGTAGCGCTTATGCTTTCGGCGAAAATAACTCCCCTTTGGTCCGTGCTTGTCTTCGTCACTGTGCCGATTGCGATTCAAAATATACGAGCCGTGAAAGACAGCAAGCCAGGTAACGCCGAGACTCTCGCCTCGATAGACGTTCGGACCGCACAACTGCACCTGGCATTCAGCGTCGCTTTTATAATTGCTCTAATTCTTGGAATCCTGGTTCGTTAATGACCCCGATGTATCGGGGCTTCGGAAACCTGGTTTTAGCAATAAACGTTATGGTATAATGGCAAAACAATGAGCACTGATGGAACCATTAAAAACCAGCATAGATGGATAGCCTGCTGGGCCGCCTTGATATTGATTGGGGCTTTGTTTTTTTTGTCTATCTATGGGGCGTTCATCGGCTCATCCCGCGCGAAAAGTTTTTTCAATTCACCACCGTTGACTGTTTTCTGGCTGACATTGACGGCAGGCCTTATATTTTCGCTTGCTGCATTCCGCCGGTTATTACACAATTCTGGACTACTGCTGATGCATGTAGGCGCCATCTCCGTTCTCGCAGGGGCTATGTGGGGCTCTTCTGTTGCTCACAACCTGCGTGAAAAACTTTTCGCAACCAGAAAATTTCAGACGGCCCAAATGGTTATCTACGAGCAACAGGCCGAGAAACATGTTGTCTCGGAAATTAGCGGAAAGGTTATTGAACTACCCTTCTCCATAAAACTGAAAGACTTCCGCATAAAATACTACAAGCCTGAGTACCTGCATATTCAGGCCTCCGGAGATAGAAACTGGTTGGTGCCTGTTGAAATCGGCAATGAAGTTCTCCTGGATTCCGATTTAGGCTCGATAACGGTACTGAGGAGTTTCGAGAATTTTAGAATTAAAATCGACGGCGATAAAAGGATTGCTATTGATGCTAATGGACCCGGTTCCAATCCTGCTTTGGAGCTGCAGCTTAAAGACCCCAACGGCAACACAACCACAAGGTATGCCTTTGAGCGTTTCACTGCGCACGCACGGCCAGAGGACAAATTGGCGCTTGGGTATTACAGAATCATCCGGGATTATATCAGCGAGCTGCAGATTATTAAAGACGGCAAAATTCTCGCTGAGAAAAGTATCGAGGTAAACCATCCTCTGCATTTCGGCGGATACCATTTTTATCAGCATTCTTATGACAGCGAAAACAAGCAATACACTGTGCTTATGGTCGTATCTGACAGCGGCCTGGGCCTGGTCTATGCCGGATACGCGATGCTTTGCATAGGTGTATTTCAACATTTCTGGCTAAAGGACATTTTCAAAAAGAAACGAGTAGCAAGCTGATGGCAATTAAATACACAACTCAAGGCCTGTTAATCTACGCCGCCATTGCCGGTTATCTGCTGGCGTTTATCGTCAGCCTGCTCGGTGGTAAAAAGGCAGGCCGGCTGTTACAACTGCTCGGCTTTATAATGGCTTTGTTCGCTCTGGCTTATCGCTGGTATCACGTCGGCCACATCCCCCTGCAAAATCTCTTCGAGGTGTTTCTTGCTTTAGGTACGGCGGTTTATCCGCTGGGGCTTTTCTGCAGATACGTTCTGCGTACGCCGGGCAGGTTAGCCGATATGCTCATTGGTGCCGTCGTACTTTTCCCCGCAGGCTTTTTTTTCAGCGCCCGCCCGTTGCAATTACCACCCGCCCTGCAAAGCTGGCTCTTCGGCCCGCACGTTGCCGTTTATGTGCTGGCGTATGTCTTTATGGCAAAAGCCGCCTGTCACGCCGTTGCTCACATTGCAAGTAGAACACCGCCGCCCGGTGACGAGTTTATATCAACCGAACAATCGGCCCATAAAATGATTTGTGTGGGTTTTCCGTTACTGACCCTCGGCCTTGTGCTCGGCAGCTGCTGGGGCAAACTTGCCTGGGGTGATTACTGGGGTTGGGACCCGAAGGAGCTTTGGTCACTTGCAAGCTGGCTTCTTTACGTGGGTTATTTCCATTTCCGCTCTATGTTCGGAAGGAAGTTTGCCCGCATCAACTGTATCTGGGCTATTACGGGTATGGCAATAATTGTAATTACTATGCTATGGGTAAATCTCTCGAGACTCTTTGCCGGCCTTCACAGCTACGCCGTCTAAAAACAACCTCAAAACAGCGTTTTATTTGCCAAAATTGTTCCTTATACGGCCATAATTTCTAATATTTTTCTTGATTCCAACTCGACAACGCTGTAATATAAATAAATACCCTCGTTGATTGTTGCGGTAATATAGCGATGCATTCCTAACATTTAGCACAGTGGACGGAGGCTGTGCGGAACATATACATTTTACAGGAGGTTTGATTATGAAACGGCCAACCTTTAAATCCACGGTGTTCCTGGCGGCGCTTACTGTTTTTTTCCTGTCGGCGGCTTCTTCTAATATGTTAGCCGTCAACGATGTCAATTTCGCAGACTATTCCATTCTGGCCAATGACTGGTGGCGATGCGTCGAGCCGAATGACCCAAGTTGTGAAAAGCCCTGGCTGGAGGAATCGGAATATACTCCGGAATCTTCAGATTGTTATAGTAACTATAACGTGATTAACATCGATTTGAACGGCGGGCCTAATGACCCATGTTATGTCGGCACGGCAGCTTTCGCTCAGGCACAGGGTACTGACTGCGTTATAGGCGAATGGACCGGCTATTATCAGGGCGAAGGTGAATTGATGGACTCACCCAGGTGTGCAAATATCGGCATTCCTGGAAGCCCGGCGACTTATGCAAGGGCCGTCTTCGTCGTTGACCCCTGTACGCACGGATACGTCAGTAGTGAGCCCAACCTGCTCGGTGACGGATTCGTAAAGACCGGTGGTGGGCTGGACCCAAGTCTGTTTATGTACGGAAACTGGGCATACGGCGGTATCTTCGACATTTACGTACTGGCAAGCGCGCCCGGAAGCTTTACTCTTCGCGACGGCAAGGGAACCATTCACGGACCAAACAGTCTGGCCGGGGATAGTAATGAAAGTAACTGGGTTGAGGGCCAGAACTACGTCAAATTCACCGATGTCTGGATTGGCGGTACAAACACTCGCGATGCCAACGGGCCGATGGCTGATTATCTTAATAATGACGAATACCTGACCGACTCCAACTGCGCCATTCTTAAATACACCAACCAGATTAACGGCATTCAGCTTGCGTCTGTAAAGAGGAAAGTGCGGGCTGCCGGCCCTGCCGACCCGTGTGTTTGTTATTGGGATAACACTTCACAAACACGGAAAAAAATAAGCCAGGGTCAATGGACGCAAGATACACCCATAGCAGCAGTTAAAAGTGCCGGGGCGAGTAGTAGCAGGCTGTTCTTCTGCGCCGATTACGACGCCTATTATGAAACTAACGCCCGCATGGGCGAATACGACTACGACGGACCTGATGCCGGATGGGCTATGCAAAATCGTAACTCCCTGATTGATTATGTCGACGAAAACTGGGCAAAAGACGGTTACTGCTCTTATGTGGATACCGGCGAGTGGATGGAGTACGATATCATCGTCACTTCACAAACAGCAAGTGAGTACACAGTCAGGGCCCTGGTCAACTGCTGGTGGGGCGCCGCCGATATAGGCATCTACATTGACGACAGCTCAGAATTAGGCTCACTGGAACACGAAAAGTTTGAAGAGACGTCCCCACCGATAACCGACTCCAATGTGATTGTCTGGACCGAAAACTCTGTTAAGATTATGCTCATTTCGGGACTTCACAAACTCAGGTGTAAACAAAACAGGGCCTATTATGACATCCTGGGCTTCGAAATCCGCTGTAATTATATACCTCCCTGGCCCGATTGTAATGGCGTCATAAAATACGGGCTTGGTCTTGCGGGCGACCTGAACGAGGATTGCTACGTCGACTATGAAGACCTCGCTTTATTTATGGATACCTGGCTGCAACCTGAACCTTAATTTCCCGGCATAACCACAAAATGAACAAGGCTGCGAGTGGTTTTCACTCGCAGCCTTTTTTATGCTTTTAGATGACAAAAAAAACACTAAATATTTAATTTAATATCCTGTGTCTATTACGTAATCAGCCAATCGACCGAGACTTTCCTTGTAATCAGAATCAGTAAGTGCTTCTAAATTTTCCTTGGCTCGATTTACATAAAGTGCGGCCGTTTGTTGACTCCTGGCAAGCGCATCCGAACCCATAATCATTGATTGTATCTTCTTAAAAGCCTTTTGGCTTATTGTTTTCTCCAGTATATCTCTAAGCTCTCGCTTTTGAGTTTCCCCAAGGCCTTCGAGTAAATTCAGCAAGGGCAGTGTCACCTCCCCCATCCTTACATCCTGACCCGGACTCTTGCCCAGGGCCCTTTCGTCGTCAAGAAGGTCTCTGCAATCGTCCGTAATTTGAAATGCCACTCCGAAATTCACCCCGTATTCCTTTAAAGCCTTCTGCAGCATCGACTCACAGTTTCCAAGAATGGTGCCCGCCTGACACAACGCCCCGAACAGTGTCGCGGTTTTCTTTTTAATGATAACAATATACTCATCTTTAGAGAGCCGCGTATTGCCGCGCTGACATATCTGTATAAGCTCGCCTTCGCACATTACATTAATCGCCTCGCTTATACACGAGAAAACATCGGACAGGCCACAGCCACCAATCAGCTCGAAGGCCCTGGAATTAATATAGTCTCCAAGCGCAATCGAAACCTCATCACCCCATTTAGCATTAACGCTGGGCTTGTTATGACGCATAATTGCCTTATCGAGCACGTCGTCGTGAATCAGCGAGGCGATATGGATTAATTCCATTGCCGTTGCGATTTTAACAAGCTCTTCACTTTTAAGAAGATTGCGACCACCTGCAACAGCCCCGGCCGAGAGAATTACAAGGGCGGGCCTAATTCTTTTGCCCGGCGATTCCAATAGAAAATCACTCATCGCAAGAATCGAGCTGTTCTTTGATTGCCTGAACGCCGCCGCCAGAGTTTGCTCCACTGTTTTGAGCTCATCCGCAATCGGTTCGTAAATTTGCTTTAGGCCCATTGAATCCGCCTTATCAAAATTCGTCGTAAAAAATATCTTCCGGGTCAACACCTTTTTCTTTTAGAACGGTGGTTACCGCCTTAATCATCAGCGGCGGCCCGCAAAGAAACGCCTGCCTCTTCGGCCCCGGCTCGAGATACTTATCAACCGCTAAGTGAATAAATCCCCTTTCTCCATCCCATTGTTTGTCGCCATGGGCCTCCGAAAGAGCATAAACCACCTCAAAAGCCGGAAACTTTTGCTGCAATTGCTTGAACTGCTCGAGATAAAATATGTCCCTTCTCGTTCGGCATCCAAAAAACAATCTACAGGAACGACTCGGCCACTTCTCGTACAGGCTGTAAATAATATTCCTCATCGGCGCCATCCCGCAACCGCCGCCTATGCAAACAAGCTCAACCGACGGGTCCTCGTTCAGGCGGAACTGGCCGTAAGGCCCCGTGAAAATAACCTCGTCACCCACGGATAAATTGTGCAGATAAGTTGACGCGATGCCGCCGGGAACAAGCCGAACCACAAGCTCAACTATATTAGATGCAGATGTCGCCGAGCTGATTGAGTAAGCGCGAAAGACCGGCCCTTCGGGCAATGGCGCCTCCACCTGCACATATTGACCCGGAAGATAAGATATCTCGGAAGGTTCGTTTAAGCTAAGCTTAATTTCCTTTATATCGTACGTAAGCTCGCGCGTAGTTTCCACGGTGGCAGTGAAGAGTTTTATGTTTAAAAACTCTTCAGGAATGCGAACGGATATATCCTGCCTGACCTTGACCTGACAGGCTAATCGCACATCAGAGCGAACTTCCTGCCGGCTTAAATATGGTTTTTCCGTAGGAAGGACCGGGCCGCCGCCCGATGTAACCGTAATTTTGCAATGCCCGCACGAGCCCTTACCCCCGCAGGCCGACGGTATAAATATCTGATTGCTGTACAGAGACGAAAGCAGCGTCTGGCCGCCTTCGACCTGTATCGGCCGTTCGCCGGAATTAATATCGATGGTGCAAATGCCGTAGTCAAGCAGGTAACTCTCAGCCAAACTCAACAATATCGCAAGGCCGGCCAGCAACCCTGCAAGAACCAATATTGAAAGCAAGTACACCATATAATAGAACCTACTGAATCGAGACCATACCGGCAAATCCCATAAAAGTCATTGCCATCACTCCCGTGATAATCATAGTCACGGCAACGCCCTGAAACGGCTGGGGGATATTGCTGTAATTCATTTTCTGTCTTAGCCCTGCAATCAGGACAATCGCCAGCGCCCAGCCCACACCGCCGCCGACGCCGAACCCGACCGACTGCCAAAACGTGTAATTGCGAATAATCATAAACAGCGAGGCGCCGAGAATCGCGCAGTTGACAGTAATCAAAGGAAGAAAAATACCCAGCGTAAAATACAGCTTCGGACTGAACCGCTCCACGAACATCTCGACGAAATGCACAAAGGCTGCAATAACGGCAATGAATACTACGAAAGTAAGAAACTCAAGCCCCAGCGGTACGAGAAGATAATGATAAAGAACATAATTCAGGGCGGTCGTGCACGATAATACAAACGTTACCGCCGTCCCGAGACCGATGGCGGCGTCGAGCTGCCGAGAGCAGGCCACAAACGAACACATCCCCAGAAAATTGGTAAGCAGGATGTTGTTTGTAAAAATTGCCGCTATGAAAATTATAAGGGCCGGCGTTTCCGTCATGATTTAATCTCCTCGGACTCGGGACCTCTGGCGTGATTATAAAGTGCTATCAAAAAGCCAAGGGCAATAAAGGCGCCGGGCGCCAGAATCATCAACTGGTTTGACGTATACCATCCGGAAAGGTCGATATGTAGTCCAAGCCTTTCAAAGAAAAGTACTCTTCCTGTTCCCAGAAGCTCACGGAAAAAACCAATAATGGCAAGTACAACCGCATAGCCAAGGCCGTTGGCTAAACCATCAACAATCGAAAGCAGCGGCGGATTCTGCAGAGCAAACGCCTCAGCCCTGCCCATAATGATACAGTTGGTGATAATCAGACCAACATAAGGACCTAACTGCTTCGACATATCCCAGTAAAAGGCCTTCAAAAGCTGGTCAAAAACAATGACAAAAGTTGCGATTATAGTAACCTCCGCAATCATCCGCACTTTTCGCGGCGTGATATTTCGAAGCAAAGACACGAACAAATTCGAACCGATGCAGACAAAAATTAGTGCCAGCCCCATTACTAACGAATTCTCTAATCGATTTGTAACCGCCAGCGCCGAGCAAATACCCAGCATCTGCACTGCGATGGGATTGCTTCTCCAGAATCCTTCGCTGAGCGTCTGCTTTCCTCTGCCGCAGCAAAGCCCCCGAGCGGCACAGGCCGGGCGCGATTGTGATTGGTTATTCATCATCGTTCAGATATACACCTACAATCTTCTCAATCGTCTCGTTCAGCATCGCCTCAATCTTCTTACAGGTCATAGTAGCGCCGGTGATTGCGTCCACTTCGTTTTCCGCCCGCGCGCCGCCGGCTTTTACGATTCTGATGCCGCCTCTTCCATCGGCGCCTGTAATTTGTTTACCCTTGAACTGCTGCCTGAACCAGCTTGAGGCAATTTCACCTCCAAGGCCGGGCGTCTCTTGCTGCTCGTAGAATGTTATGCCGAGAACAGTTCTCATATCCGGCTTAAGCGCCAGAAAACCCCTTATCGGCCCCCATAAGCCGCGCCCTTCAAAAGCAAATACAACTGCTTTTACCGCGCCCTCGTCTTTTGGTGTAACGAAAGCATAGACAGGTAATCCGCCGAAACTATCTTCACGAATGTTGGCTGCAAAAATCTCTGCTAATTCCTGTGGACTTCTTTCTTTGGAAAACGGAAGCTGCAGCACTTCAAGAACATTACGCATTCGCTCGGCCCGGGCATTAGCTTCCTTATAAGGCCCCGTGAATTGCTCAACACCGGCCAGCAGTGACGCGCAGATTGCTCCCAGCACCGCCGCGTAAATAATTGTTTTAAGATTATTCATCTCGCAGCCTCCGAAGCCGAAATCTGATAACAACCTCATCAAGCACAGGTGCGCAGATATTACCTAACAAAATAGCGAACGTTACTCCTTCTACATAACCCGTAAGATTACGTATCAACACGGTCGCAGTCCCTATGAGAACCCCGTACGCCCATTTGCCGCCTTTTGTAACGGGGCTTGTTACCGGGTCGGTCGCCATAAAGAACGCGCCGAAAAATAATCCCCCGGCGAAAAGATGCCAAAGGACCAGGCCGAATGTATCCGGCCGGACATAATGCAAAACCGCCGCGAGTATTGTAAACGAGCCCAGAATGCTGACGACCGTTCGCCAGTTAGCTACCCGGCAAAGAAGCAGTAACATCCCGCCTAATAATATGGCCAGTGCGGAGGTCTCGCCCGCACTTCCCGCAATCCTGCCGAAGAACAAATCCGACAGGCCGGCAAGCTCTCCCTGCTTGGCCAACACCAACGGCGTCGCACTGGTTATCGCCTGCACATCGGACGCGTCAACATACTGAAAAGCCCGGCCGAAAAATCCAATCCCCGGCCTAATCCATCCCGCGGCCATAGAGGCAGGATAGCTCAGCGACAAAAAACACCTGCCCACAAGGGCCGGGTTGAAAAGGTTCCTGCCAGTACCGCCGAACAACTCTTTGCCGACAACCACCCCGAAGACAATCCCCGCCGCCACCATCCATAGCGGCACTGTCGGTGGAAGTATCAGAGGAAAGATAAGGCCCGTAACTAAAAAGCCCTCATTGATTTGCTCTTTTCTGATTACGGCAAACAATACCTCGACCGCGCCGCCCGCCGCGTACGAGACCGCTATAATTAATAAGACTCGCAGACCAAAAAAGTGAACCGCCGCCAGCAGAACCGGCAGCAAAGCCAGTATAACCATCGACATAAAGCGTTTAATATCCAGCGGGTCCCGAACGTGGGGTGAATTTTTTGTCCGCGCCGAAGGCGCAAAGAAAACGTGCTCGGCCGCGTCAAAGACAGGTTTGAAGGCCGCGAGCTTCCCACCCTTTTCAAAACTGGGGCGCAGTTTCTCGAATAAGTTCAGAAATGACTTCACTGCGCCACCCCCTTGCTCTGATGCTCTCGTCGAATCCTGTCCTGAGCGTCGGCAAACTGCGCTGCCAGTTCTATCTTCGAAGGGCAAACGAACGAGCATAGTCCGCAACCGACACACAGGTCCACTCGGGCGCGCTCGGCCTCGTCAAGGTCGTCGTTGTATAAGTATTTATGGATTAAATGCGGCATAATGCCGGCCGGACAGACCTCTTCACAGTAATTGCAGGAGACGCAGGCACGCTCTTCACCATTAACAGCCGTCGTCAGGGTCTCTTCGAACCTGCCTCGCAACGCACTTAGATAACAAAACCTGCTGTAAGAGCGCTTATGCCGGCCGGCCCGCGCAAATGACATAAATTCCCGCTCCGTAGCCTCGGGCAGAACCGTAAGACCTGTGCATTCCGAATCAAGGCCGAGCTGTTCCGGCCTAATCACCCTGCCGGTAAAAACTCCGCCGTTGATAATGCGCGCGTTAGCTTTGCCAACGTACGAATCCGCTATTTGACCGAGAGGATACCCATAGACAGTTTCCACGTGCTCGGCCGTTTCGACTGCCGGGCCGCCAATAGAAATAATCCGTTCTGTGCAGGATCTTGATGCAGTCAGGACCCTGTCAACCGCAAGCACACCCTCGGTACGCAGCGCCCAGACCGGTCCATTGTCGGGCTTAAGACCAAGATTCCTCGCCAGAATCGTAAAATTATCATTGGGATATTTCATTGGAATTTCCACTATTCTTATCCGAGCGTATCCCCGGTCTTTTTCCCGAAGCTGCCAGGCAAAGGCCGACTCGATATCCGGCACAACCAGGTAAATCGGCTGGTATTCGAGAAGCGATTGCAGGCCTTCGAGCCCTCTGCTGAACACCTGCAGGTCCCGGCTAAGCTGCACATCACCTCTGGCCAGGTAAGGCTCACAATTTACAGTCGAGACGATGATTGCCTGCGGGATTCTGAAAGGCTCGGGTAAAGAGCCGGTGTGTGCATCGTAAAAAAACTGCCACGCCCCCAACGTTAGTAGTTTATATCGCATAATACCGCCGCTGCCCATTTGCCTTGCTATATGTGGTGCCGTTTCTTCAGCTCGGACCGGCTCCTCTGGAGTCGTGGCAATGTCCTCAATTACTATGTGATTCTCCGCAGTTTTCAGCCTGACGACTCCTGCGCGCGGTGCGAGTAATGGTACGGAATAGTTCCCGGGGTCCCTTGCCAGCACCTCGCCGAGACTTACCCGCCCGCCGTCCGCTACACAAACTTCGCTGAAAGTAAAGCGTGCGGTCCGCAGCGACAAATACAGCGCATCCGGCTCGGGCAATGTCTTAATCTCATCGCCCGGCCGGCCTTTCAAATCAATATTATAACCGCCTCTGAATTTCACTTTATTAACCTCTCGGCCGGTATTCTATCAGAGCACGGCGTATCCTTCAATCTTAACTCGGCGGGCAGCAAGCGCTTGCATTAACACTTATAATGATGTAGAAAACGGCTGGGATTAAAAAATTTACCGGTGCAGGCAAATGAAGCAAATCAGGATTGCGACACGCGGCAGCAGGCTCGCGATTATTCAGTCCGAGATAATCGCCGAGATGCTGCGTAATTTCACTAACGATATCGAGGTCACTTTAGTCACCGTCGCTACAAAGGGCGACCGTAATAAAACCGACTTCCTCAGCACTTCAAAAGACAAAGGCTTGTTCACTTCGGAGGTAGAAGCCGCTCTTCTCGACGGCAGGGCGGATTTGGCCGTGCACAGTTTAAAGGACCTGCCCACCGCAGGCACACCTGATTTATTAATCGCGGCTATACCTGCAAGAGAATATCCCGCAGATGTATTGGTGGCATCTAAAAAAGTCGACTCGTTAAAAGACTTACCCACCGGCGCCGTCATCGGCACATCCAGCCCAAGACGCATCGCCCTGCTGCGTCACTTCAGAAGCGACCTTAAAATTGTACCGCTAAGGGGTAATGTTGAGACAAGGGTGCGTAAAGTCGACGCCAGTGAGATTGATGCTTCTGTTCTCGCCTATGCCGGGCTGAACAGGCTCGGCCTCTCGGACAGAATATCCGCCATCCTTGCCCCGGACGAATTTCTCCCGGCGCCCGGCCAGGGCGCCATGGCCGTTCAGACGCACGCTGAAAATACAGAAGTTATTGCTTTAGTCTCACAGCTTGACGATAAAATCAGCCGGATTACTGGCCAAGCTGAGCGAAATGTGCTGGCCGCTATGCACGGCGGCTGCCGAATACCGCTCGGCGCGTATGCAAGAGTAGCTGATGATAAGCTGATAATTGATGCGATGATAGCCGACCTTGACGGCAAAATTCTTATCAAGCGCTCACGCTCAGCCGCGATCGAAAAGGCACAATCCTGCGCGGAAAAGCTCGCCGAAGAGCTTTTATCAGCAGGTGGCCGCGAAATCCTAAACCAAATCAGAATGGCCGATTACTGATAACACGGTAGTTTACTGGCGCTAATACCTCATCAGCCTGCAGTTATTCCAATTGCCTCAGCCAATTCTCGGCCAGAGCCGCAAAGTCGCGAAAGTCTACAATGCCGTCACCTCCATCAGGCGCTATGTCTGCATAATAGTAGCGCAGCCATTGTTCCGTGAAGACAGCGACATCGAACCAATCTATCTTATCGTCCCCCTCATCAGGGAAAATATCACAGTTAGGGTCCCAGTTTTGTGACGTTGATGTAGCTTTCCAAGCGTCAGCGAATACCGCCCAATCCAAAAAGTTCACGATACGGTCAGGACTCTCGGGGGCAATATTTGCCGGCGATCCTATCCCCGGCCATTCTTCCAAAAACAACCTAAGGTCTCTTAAATCCACATCGCAGTCGCAATCAAAATCACCCGGGAAGTCACGAGAAACCGGGTCCAGGCCAAGCTCGTATTCATCGATATTCTTACATGCATCAAGGTCTGGATTGCCTTCGGAGTTTTCACCGAGGTAACCAAACTTACGCAGCTCCCACACGTCTGGTAATCCATCTCGGTCTCTATCCTGTGAAGCTCTGGCTGGATGTGTACTTACGTTAGGGTCTTGTTCCTGCCAGTTTTTCAACCCATCGCAGTCAGGGTCGTCATTAGCGTCAAAGAAATTTGGACAACCGAAAAAATGATACTCCCAGTTGTCCCGCAGTCCATCTGCGTCATCGTCATTGTAATTATTCGGGTCTAATCCTCTGTGAAACTCTTCAAGATTATTCCCCACATCTTTATCGGGGTCGTCGTATCGGTCGTTTGATTCGATATTACCGAAATGTTCCACTTCCCAATAATCCGGCAATAGATCTTTGTCAATGTCATTGTAATCATTCGGTTCCTTATCCACTGTATTCGCCCCTGCAATAGCACAAGAGGGACTCCAGTCGGCTTCCTCAAGGTCATTCGTTTCATACTCTCTTGGAACTAGCCAGCAGTACAAATCATCATCCGGATTGCTCTGAACACGCGTCCACCAGTATCCTTTCTTGTTGATCCAGATAGATTTCATGTCAAAGTAAGGCTTTGCAACAAGCATATTCGGATCTCGCCATTTTTCGAGGAGGTAGCAAACTAACTTATATTTATCCAAGTTTACATTATAAACGCGCCCCGACGCCCTCCCCGTTTGAAGGCCTGCTCCAAATGTTAATATGTCAATGTGGTTTGGCTCTGAAGTCCAGATATTAATACAGGTCGAAGCAGTATCAACGTTACCATTCGCATCTATCGCAACCAAAGTAATCAATGCCGGTCCTAATGCCACGTTGCCCGCATAGAACTTCACGCGATTCGGCTCGCCTAATCCATTCAAACCACATTCTCCGTTCGCCTCGCCGATGATATAACCACGGTTCGTTTCCCATCGCAACCGGACAGGTTTTACCGCCGAATCTGATATTACCGCATATACCCAGATGTTTGCATCGATTGCAAGAGAATTGGCTTCTGCTGTCAGGCTTTCAATAATGTTAGCGTCATTATCGAACTTAAGTGTGTAGAGGTATCGAACCGTTTCCTGTTGTAGCTTGTATTTTAGCTGGTAGCCTTCTTCACCCATTTTCCTCTCAAATCGACCTAAGCCGAAATGTTCCTCAGGTAGTTGATTATCTACTTCCGGTTCCCAATCTCCACCTTTTTTCCACCATTCGTCATTCCATTCAAATGTTGCCAAGCCAGCTATAACTATATTCGGGTCGTTTGCGTCTCGCAGCAAGCGTGCATCCCAATACCTGGCCGCTAATCCCTCGGCAACCTGCTCGGCTGTTAAGGCACCTTTTCGATATGATGGATACCATGTTTGCAATCGTTCGTGAATATGTTCCGTATCCGGTTCCACCAAATTACTATCAGAAAGACCCGTCTCTGTGATTACTAAAGGTTTCTCCGAATAATGTTCCTTTAATGCTTTAAGATAACCCTGGTAAGGCGTCCCTGTAACAGGACCTGGCTGATGGTCCCGCATCTGTTCCGGCTCATAACTATACACGTTAAAACTTATATAATCCAAATCCTCAGGTTCTATAGGAATCGTACCAAAGTCGGTTCTTAATGGGTCAGCCATTACCCATGATTGCCAGGTGACCCAATTTGAAGCATTTTCAACATTAAGTTCATTTACCTCCTGCTTAATATAAACGCACATCTCCTCGATAAAGCTCTCGATAGCAAAAGCACTTCCATCTTCTGGTGCTTTAAACTCCTTGCCAATCTCCCAGGCAAAAATGATATCAAAGGCATTTACATCATTAACCTCCGAGAAAACCATATCCACCTTATCTTTTCCTTCAACAATATTAATATTATCAAAATAAATATCCCTGATAATCCAAAAACCAAGTTCACGAACACGCTCGTAGAAAAACTTCGGTAAACGATTAGGTATGCGAGGAGTTGGCTGTGGGTAAACACGAAGCACAATTGGCTCTGAAGCACCCTGGAATGCCTTAAGTCGGCGAAGGTCATCTTTCAAACGATAATCATTAATCAATTCACGTTCAGGATAATTTTCATCCCAAGGCTTCTTTCCGGGCTCAAGAGGTTGATAACCTATGATATTCAAGAATATCGGTTTGCCATCACTCTTCCTCACAAACCTGTTCCCTTCTATCCTGAATGGGAAATCGTTGGGCTCTTCAGAAAGCAAAGCAGATCCCTGTGCCCCCTTAGTAAGGAGCAGGCTTATAGCACCGTCTTCTAAAGTCTTACTGAACTGACTCGGCGCACTACTGGCAACTGCTACGGATACAGCGGCGACAATGAAAATCCAAAATAAATCGCTTAAACTTGCTGTCTTCATTTCTCTTCCTCCTATCTTTCTGTCGTTTGGCAAAGCATCCTGCTTTTCCGCCGGTGTGCTTTTGGAACTGTTCTACAGTACTTTCTCGCAGTTGCATAATAATCCAAATACCTTTCACCATCAAACAAAAACAAGAAAACATATAAACAAAAACCGATATTTACGCCAGACCCAAGGCAGGCAGTGGTTGTGATTTTCATTGACCGGGCTGGGTGAAGCTATTAGCCTTTCTGCTTGCAGGAACTTATCAGGAGAGCGAGAAATGAAAGACCGTTACCCGCCAATTAACAAAAAGTGCCCCCATTTTCTCCACGGCGGCGACTACAATCCCGAGCAGTGGACGCAGACGCCGCAGATTCTGCAGGAAGATATACGGCTGATGAAGCTGGCCGGCTGCAATACAATGTCGGTCGGCATATTCGCCTGGGCGGCGCTCGAACCGAGTGAGGGCAAATTCGACTTCGGCTGGCTGGACAATATAATGGATAATCTCGCCGAAAACGGCGCCTACGCGGTCCTGGCGACACCCAGCGGCGCCCGGCCGGCCTGGATGAGCAGTAAATATCCGGAAGTGCTCCGCGTAAATGCCGACCGTCGGCGGATTTCCCACGGCGGCCGACACAACCATTGCTATACCTCACCGATTTATCGCGACAAATGCCGCAATATCAACACCCACCTGGCCGAGCGCTACAAGGACCACCCGGCACTTCTTGTATGGCATATTTCGAACGAATACAGCGGAGACTGCCATTGCGAGCTTTGTCAGGAGGCGTTTCGAAAATGGTTAAGACGCAAATATGCCGACAGTCTTGATAAACTAAACCAGGCCTGGTGGACCGCTTTCTGGAGCCATACCTACACGGACTGGCGGCAGATTGAATCGCCCGGCCCCTTAGGTGAAGGCAGCATCAACGGCCTAAATCTTGACTGGAAGCGGTTCATTACCGACCAGACCATCGATTTCTTCAAGGCGGAAATCGCACCGCTTCGCGAGCTGACGCCGGACGTGCCCGTAACCACAAACCTTATGGGCGTTAATCAATGCCTGAATTACTGGAAGTTCGCAAAGCAGCTCGATGTTGTCGCCCTCGACAGCTACCCCCGCTGGCACGGCCATCAGGAAGACTGGAAGCTCGCCTCGCAGGTTGCCTTTGCGCACGATTTATACCGCAGCATGAAGGACGGCCAACCCTTTATGCTTATGGAGAGCACGCCGAGTATGACCAACTGGATGTGGGTATGTAAGCTCAAACGGCCGGGTATGCACCTGCTCTCATCGCTTCAGGCCGTCGCCCACGGCTCGGACACGGTTCAGTATTTCCAGTGGCGAAAGTCCCGTGGCTCGGCAGAAAAATTTCACGGCGCGGTGGTTGACCACAGCGGCCGCGAGAATACCCGCGTTTTTCGCGATGTGGCCGACCTCGGCCAGGCCCTGAAAAAGCTCGACGAGGTCATCGGCACAACCACGAAATCGCAGGTGGCTATCATATATGACTGGGAGAATAGCTGGGCCGTCGACGGCGCAACGGGCCCGCTTAAAGATAAAAACTATATACCCACATGCGTAAAGCACTACCAGCCGTTCTGGTCGAGGAGTGTGCCGGTTGATGTAATTGATATGGACGGTGATTTTTCGAAATACAAACTTCTTATTGCCCCGATGCTTTATATGGTACGCGCCGGGGTCGCAGAGCGTATCGAAAAATTTGTCTCGGATGGGGGCATATTTGTTGCCACCTACTGGAGCGGGATTGTGGATGAAAATGATTTGTGTTTCCTGGGCGGTTTCCCCGGGCCGATGCGTAAGGTGCTGGGAATATGGGCGGAAGAAATCGACGCGCTCTACGACAAAGATTTAAATTACATTGTCTCGATGGAAGAAAACGAGCTGGAACTCTCGGGTACATACCAGACTCGTGAGTTGTGCGAGTTAATTCACGCCGAGACCGCCCAGGTGCTGGCGACCTACACAGAGGATTTTTATGCCGGCAGGCCCGCACTTACCGTCAACGATTTCGGCAAAGGCAGGGCCTATTATATCGCCTCACGTAATGAAGAAAGATTCCTTGAGGATTTCTATAACCTCCTCATAAGCACATTGAGCCTGAAGCAGGATATCGAGACCGAAATGCCGGTTGGCGTTATGGCCCGGACGCGCAGCGACGGCAGGCAGCAGTTTATCTTTCTTATGAATTTTACGGCCTACGAACAAAGCGTCGAATTTATCTCGGCTAAGTTCCGGGATATACTCACCGGCGCGGAAGCTACCGGCCAAATAACTCTACCGGCTTACGGCGTTATGGTACTGCGGCCCCGGTAAAGATGACAATCTCCGGTCTTGAGATCATTGGCGGGCCAGTGTGAAGGGACGGCTTCTGCCGACATTATTTAAAAGCCCCACGGCCATCATACTGACCACAAGGCTTGAGCCGCCGTAACTGACCAGCGGCAGTGTCAGGCCGGTTATCGGCATCAATCCAATCGTCATACTGATATTGACGATAACTTCCACGACAAACATCGCGATAATCCCCACAACAACGTATCGCCCGAACGGGTCCGTATTGTTCGAGGCAATCTCCAGCGCACATGCAAAAACTATCGCGTACAGGATTAACAGAATCAGAGCGCCCAGGAAGCCCCATTGGTGCGCGATGGCTGCAAAAATAAAATCATTGTGACGGTCCGGCAGAAAATCGTATCTAATATACGGTCCGCGTCTGTATCCCTGGCCGCTCAGGCCGCCTGAGGCGACGGCAAATTTCGAGTGCATTAATTGATAGCCCTCGTTCGTTTCCCAGTTTCTGATGTTGTACCTTCTGCCGACAAGGATATTTTTGAAGGTCTGGTTTGACCGGGCCTTTTCTCTAATCCAGGCATTTTGCAGCAGCACACTGCTTATCCTCATTCGCTGATAGTCCGGCAGATGGCGCCATATAAGCGGGCTTATCAATACCGCCAATAATAATACGATAATCAGGTGCCTGCCTTTCGCGCCGGCTATAAAAAGCATAGTGAAAAAGACAGGCATCATCAACAGCGCCGTCCCAAGGTCCGGCTCGGCAAGAATCAAAACCATCGGCAACAGCGTGAGCACAAAAGGACCTATGAGTGTGGTAAAACTGCGGTAATTGCTGCGGTAGCGAAGATACCAGGCGAGCGCCAGTATGTATACAAGCTTGCAGAATTCCGACGGCTGCATCCGGATAAAGGACAGCCCATGAAGCTGAATCCATCGATGGGCTCCGCGACGCGAGGGCACAAACGGAATATCAAACACCTTACCGAGTAAAAGGACCGCCAGCAGCACAAGTATCCCTGCATACATCCAGTAACTTGCAGGGCCTAAGCGCCGGTAATGGATGGCGTTGACCAGGATAATTGCGAACGAGCCGACAATGGCGAAAATAATCTGTCTTTGCCAGTGTTGGTATAGGCGAAGTGAGTTGTGGTCGGGCGTTGATTTTGCAGGATGCTCGGTTGCATAAATGGTCATTATACCTATGGCGATAATAGCTGCTGTTGCAGCGAGCATTACCAGCCTTACAGCCGTCAATCTTCCCTTGAATATATGCACAATAAAATCAACATATACAAGGCAGGAGAAAAATCTCCAAAAATTTCGGCGAAAAAACGAAATTTTTAAAAATTTTCCTGCCTCTCGCAGCAATATACCCAAAGGACAGGTACCAAAAAGCTATGAAAAACATCGTTTAACAATTTTAAATGCAATAGTTGTAGACATACGAACTCCTTTAAGTCGTATTGCAGTTAATAGCTCTATTTTTTAAAAAAATCCGGTTTTTGTTCTTGATTTACACTGCCTTTTCTGGTAGTGTTAGTATCGAACTTTCACCTAACTATGCCTTGGTAAAGGCAAAGGAACTAAGTTTTATAAGTACCCTCGTTTTAGAAAGCAGGTTGAAGTGTAGTTTTTTAGACCTGCGGAAAAGGAGATTAGTAAATACTTTAATCTCCTTGAGTTGGTTGTTTCCTGTCAACCAGCGACCGTTTTCCAGGTACTCTGTTATATTAGCAGTTACAAGAGTGTAAGCCTGGAATAAGTTCCCAACGGCACAAGTACTAAGCGGGAATGGGTTTTTGTTAAGACGCGTATTAAAAGTAAAAAACCAAAACATTGCAGGGTGTGGAGCCCTGTAAAGAAGAAAGGAAGGTGTGAGCTATGAAAAGAAGTTTATTTGTTTTGATGGCTCTACTGATTGCCACACCAGCCCTGGGAACTGTTACCATTACCTGTATTGACGAAGGCCAGAAAGTTGTTCGCATCGATTACCAAGTAGTTAACGAACCGGCAAAGGTTAGAGCCTTTGCGCTCGATGTAAGTGTCGATGTGAACTGCGCGATAATTACCGATATCAATGATTACACCTCAGGTGAAGGTAACCAATACGGTATTTACCCCGGCACGATTGACCTTAGTGATTTAAACAGTCCGCCTATCTGGGGCACTCCTATCGCACCGAGTAGCGACCCTGGTGCGGAGGATACCGGATTAGGCACAAATCGTGTAATACTCGAGATGGGCTCACTGTATGAGCCGAATCTCACAGGGCCGCCGAACAGCGGGACGCTGTGTAGGCTGAAATTCCAAAAGGCCGGTGCCAGTGGCTCGTGCCATATCACCATTGTAGCTGAGACCACTCGCGGCGGTGTTGTGCTGGAAAACGGCACTACCGTTAGCATCGTGAGTACCGGCTGCGATGTGAACATCGAAGAGGGACCAGATTGCTGGAGTTGGCTGGGACAATGCCACGGTGACAGCTACGGTAACGACCTGAAAGTTGACATCGATGATTTTTATAGCTTCAAAGACGCTTTCGGTTCCAGCTTTGGCGGTGCCACTTATGACCCATGTCCCGACTCTGATAGGGACGGTGATGTTGACATCGATGATTTCTACATCTTTAAAGATGCCTTCATAGTCACGGACGTGCCCGGTGATTGTCCCACGGGCGGTACTTGGCCGCCATTTTAGTGTGTGGCAGTGTGGTTTAGTGTATGTTTCAGTTTAATAAGTTAAGTAAGAGCCTTGTTTTTGTCTAAATCTGCCTGAGGCAGTTACTGAGTAAAGTAAAGTGCTGATGAGCAGAGAAAATTTAGAAGGAGGTTTTGTAATGATGAAAAAGGTATTAGCATTGATGCTGGTTCTTGGAATGACCTCATTGGCGAGCGCGACCGTCATCGACGTTGTTACGGTCGGTGTGGGCGATCTGGGCCATGCCGGCACGTCAACCGACCCGCTATACCCAAGCGAGACCATCGGGATTCAGATCATCCTGAACTATAACCCGTATCCAAGCTGGACGAGTTACGATGGTTATATTATGGACGGTATGGAATTGGACCTACATGTAACCGGTCCCGGCACACTCGAAGTGCCCGGCCTTTTCAACGCCAAAACCCTTGAACGGTATGGCGATGACCTTAAACACCATGCGGACTTCGGTGTTTGGACCCAGTCTGGCTATAATGACGGGACATCGGAGAACTATCTGCCAGTGATTGTAGGCAATTCTATCGCAAAGATGTCGGGTGGAGTGGTTACTGGATACATTGAGGGCGATGAGAACGGCAATCCTCCGAGTAGCCCCACAGTGTTGGTTTGGAACTTGCTCCTCCACTGCGAAGAATATGGTCCGGTCAGCCTTGACCTGACGCTGGGCGGCTCAACACGAATTGCACCTTATGAGAACGGTGCCGGCACAGCACCATATCCGGCGTGGAGGTATGCTGTAGAAGGTGATCTTGGTGACTTAGTTATTCACCAGATTCCTGAGCCAATGACGATTGCATTACTGGGTCTTGGAGGACTCTTCCTGCGTCGCCGCAGATAGGTCTAAACAAGAACAGAATATGGTAACGAAAAGAGGTAGGTTCAAACCTGCCTCTTTTTTTACAGGCCGGGCCGGGGGCCCTCAATGGGAACCTGACTGTGATATTAGTATTCCTGCCGATAATCGCATCGATATGCTGGATTTCATAGTTTTTGCCGGGAACCATGCCGTAAGTGTTGAGAACTGAAACTATTTCGAGATTAACTGTTATCAAAAGATATTTCGGGCCTCCTGCCGGCAATCCTTAGAACATAGACGGGCTTCAGTGACAATGGCGTTGCCTGCTCACTAACTTCTCCCCATCCGGTTTGATAAAGGCAAAAAATTGGAAAATAGTCTATACTGTGCTATAATGGCCGAATGAATTATCCCAAATAGCCTAATAACAAAATAAAAATTTCATCACCGGGAGAACCATAAGAAAATGAAAAAAGATGACATCAAGACGCATCTTATCAACAG
This sequence comes from uncultured Pirellulales bacterium, assembly GCA_964444665.1. Classification (GTDB taxonomy): domain Bacteria; phylum Planctomycetota; class Phycisphaerae; order Sedimentisphaerales; family CAYZTY01; genus CAYZTY01. The sequence continues at coordinate 68,965 of CAYUIE010000013.1, read as the reverse complement.
AGTAACTATGCTGGTTGTTGTTTGTTTCTTTTTTTCGGGTCTGACCGGCCTGATTTACGAGATTTTATGGACACGTATGATTGTCAAAATTATCGGCTGCGCTCCATTTGCGATAAGTATCGTCTTGACCGTCTTTATGGGCGGCTTGGGGCTGGGCAGCTATATAGCCAGCCGAACTATAGACCGTGTTAAAGAGCCGCTGAAACTTGTCAGAATCTACGGCATACTGGAACTTGTCATCGGTACCTACGGGCTTGTTCTGCCGGTGCTTCTAATCGTCTTCAGGCCCCTTTATGCCGTTATTTATAATCGATTGTTCAGCCATTTTCTATTTTACAATATCCTTACTTTTATCGGTTGCTTTGTGCTTCTGGTGGTACCGGTCATTTGTATGGGTGCCACACTTCCGGTTTTGTGCCGGTTCTACGTCGCTAAGCTTTCGCATCTGGGCACACATGCCGGCCGGCTTTATGGTCTGAACACTATTGGCGCCGCCGTCGGTTCCCTGCTTTGCGGCTTTTGGCTGATAAACCTGCTGGGTATGTGGGGAACATTGGCTCTGGCAGTCTTGCTAAATGCAGCTATCGGCTTATCCTGTATTGTTGTCAGCTCCCGAATAAAAGCCTGGCCGACAAGCACCGCTGTTTCAGCCGTGGACTCAAGAAGCTATAAACCGCCCCCCCTCAGCGAGCAACCTGAAACAAACCGATACCCGGCTACATCCCGATTGCGGTGGGCCGCACTGATAATCTTTGCCGTCTCCGGTTTTTGTGCTATGTCGTATGAGGTGATATGGACCAGATTGCTGGGATTGATTGCAGGACCTACCACTTACTCATTTACTATTGTACTGGTTACGTTCATTGCCGGGCTGGCTTTGGGCAGCATGCTCTTCGGATGGTTTGCCGACAGAGTCAAAAGGCCCTTTATGCTTCTGATATACTCCCAGTTCGCAGCGGCACTGTTGGCGTTAGGACTCAGCCAGATACTGGGCAACAGCCAGTTTTTCTTCGCAAAGCTGATTTATCACTTCCAGGACCGGTTTGCAGCAGCGAGTGTATCGAAGTCGGTCATCCTGTTTGGCTTCATGATTTTACCTACGCTCTGCCTTGGCGCAACCTTCCCTCTGGTCAGCAAGCTTTTTACTGAGTCTATCTCGAAAGTGGGAAAGTCTATTGGTTTTGCCTATTCGATTAATACTATCGGTGCCGTAGTGGGCTCATTCTGCGCCGGCTTTTTGCTTATGCCGCTTCTTGGAAAGGAAAATAGTCTGAGTATGGTCGTAGGGCTGCAGATTTTTACCTCTTTAATCATCGGCATTTACCTGCTGCTGGCCGGCAGGCAATACAACCTGCGCCTGATAGCCCTTGCATTACCCGCTTTGGCGGGTTTATATCTTTGTCTTCATTTTCCGCAGTGGAACCGGCTGCTTCTGGCCCAGGGGAAGTATTACCGGTTTGCAGAAATCATACCAAAAATGGAAAAGACCGGCTGGCTGGAGGCGTTGTGGCGCGGGCCGGAAATATTAACCGGCACCGAGAAACGCCAGCTTGTGTATTATGGAGACGGCATTTCAGGATTCACTACGGTGCTAAAAACATCCGATGCCTTCGGTAACATCGATTATAGTCTTGTAATCAGTGGAAAAACAGATGCAAGCTCGCGAGGTGATATGCCGACGCAGGTGCTTTCATCGCATATCCCGATGATGCTTCATCCAAATCCGAAAACAGTTATGGTATTGGGCCTGGCCAGCGGTATAACCACAGGTGAGGTTCTGTATTACCCTATCGAACGGGTGGATGTGCTTGAAATTAGTTCGGAAGTGGTTGAGGCCAGTGACTTTTTCATTCCCTGGAACAACAAGGTGCTTTCCAATCCAAAAACGGAGCTGATTGTTCAGGATGGCCGGGCGCATCTACAGCTAACCAACCGAAAATATGATGTGATTACTTCAGAACCCTCGAATCCCTGGATGGCGGGCATTGCCAACCTGTTTACCAAAGAGTTTTTTGCCCTTGTCAAAGACAGGCTTAACAACGACGGTATATTTTGTCAATGGATTCACTCTTACCAGATGGACTGGTCGGCTTTTTCCCTTGTCATCAGAACCTTTGTGAGTGTTTTTCCAGACAGCATCCTCGTACGCGCACAAGACAGTAATTATTTGATGATAGGCTTCAACGGCAATAAAACGATACTGGAAAATATAAGGCTAAATCTGCAGTACGCTCAGCGCTCAAGTAACATTACTCTGCGAAACGCCGAATTACTATACAGATTCATTGTAACCGAGAATCTCGCCGGCTTGTGCGACCAAGGCCCCATTCACACCGACAATCGGCCTCGACTCGAGTTTGCAGCACCAAAACAAATGTATGCTAAAGACCCGACAGTGGAAAAAAATATTGATAATAGAAAGTCGTTCAGCCGTGAAACAACAACTCTTCTCGGCCGGCTTACCACCGACATCGATGCACAAATAGATTTCGCGGCATTTGCACTGTCCGTTCATGACCCGAAGGCAAATATGGTTGACTTGTCCCGAGCCAAGTCGAAACAAAAAGAGCGATTCTTCAATCTTATGGAAACGTATGCCGCAAACAACAAACTGGATTATTCCATAATCACGGACCCCCGGCTCGCCCGCATGTGCAGAACGGCCCAGATAAAATCCCTGGAAAGCAAAATTGACAAATTACCGGACAAGGCACTGAGCTACTATACTCTGGCGGATTTGTGTCAGCGTAACAAACTAATGGACAAGGCGATTGTTTATTACCGCAAAGTAATAGAGTTAGTACCCGATAATGCCGAGGTGCACAATGACCTTGCAGTTGCTCTGCATAGAATGGGACAACTCAATGAAGCAATAGCACACTACGAAGAAGCGCTGCGACTCAAACCTGATTTCCCCGAAGCACGAGACAACAGACAAAAGATTCTGATTCAGTTGAGGAGAACTTCCTCTAACAGAAAATAAGCAATGGTAGTGTCGCTAATGATTATGATGGTTGAGCCTGAGTAATATGTATCCCGAAGCGCCTAAGGCCAACGTAATGATTACGTTGGACAAAAAATCAAGCCCCATGGCTTGTTATCCGCAGGTTAATTGAGTATACTGCAACAACAGGTAAGCTAAGCAGAATAATAGCTTTATGTCTGCGTAAGAAAGGCATGTTTATGAATGGTACTTTGTCCCGAATTAAACTTTTTTTCTTTCTTTCCGGCAGCGCCGGGCTCATTTATGAGGTTGTCTGGACGCGCCTGTTCGCAGACATACTGGGTTCGACCGCTCTTTCCATGACGTCGGTCTTTTCGGTCTTTCTCCTCGCGCTGGCCCTGGGGGCCGGTCTTTTCGGCCGTGTTCCTCTCTATGGAAAAGCAGCCCTGGCGCTCTATGGGAAGCTGGAAATTGGCATCGCGTGTTCAGCTACGTTAGCCAGTACCTTGCTCATCCTCGGCAAGTCCTGGATCGCCATCCACCTGCCCACCTCGGATTTTTATGCGGTGACGCTGTTTTACAAACTTCTTGCCACAGCGCTGCTGATTGGAATTCCAACCTTATTAATGGGCGGGACCTTACCCGTCATTCTGAACGCTTCGCGGCAATGGATCCTGCCGCGACGGATTGTTACGCTGCTCTACGGCCTGAATACGTTGGGGGCTGCCTGCGGAACGTTCGCCGCCGGCTTTTTCCTCATCTGGAAGCTGGGCCTGACGTTGACACTGGCGATAGCCATCTCCCTGAATTTGATGGTTGGTTTTGCGGCTTTAACGCTTGCCCGCCGGGTGCCGGTGGAAACTCCTGTAATCGACCCGCCACAGGAAGAGCAAACCTCGACACCTACACCCCTTAGATATCGCGTGTTGTGGCCAGCGGTTGCTTTCCTTAGCGGCTTAACAATTCTCGGTTATGAAATCTTATGGGGCAGAATGGCAAAGTTCCTCCTGGGTGATAGAACTATCGCCGTCACCGCTCTGCTATTTGTTTTCATCACTTGTCTGGGTCTCGGCAGCCTGGCCGCCCCGGTCATTGGACGCAAATTCGGCATCAGCACTCCACCACAAACCCTAAAACTCATATCCTGGATATTCCTGTTGGGAGCCTTTCTTCATCTTCTCTTTGTTCCTTTGGCACGTTCAACCATTCACGGCCATGGACTTACAACAATCTTACCGGTCGCGAATGAGTTTGTTCGGCGAATCCTTAACATCTGGCTGCTTATCCTGCCTCCGATATTTGTGCTTGGTTTAGTGTTTCCTCTCCTTGCCTGGAGTGCCAGGAAAATTAATACATTGCCTGGAAGGGTCGTAGGTAAACTCTACTTTGTAAATACGATTGGGGCCTGTGTTGGTGCGGTGTTTGCGAGTTTTGCTCTCAGCCGATGGATGGGAACACTTTATGGTTTTTTCACCCTTGCGGGTCTGCTGGTGGTTTCATCAGCCGTGCTGCTTCTAAGCGAATCAAAAAATCTACGGCAAAAAGCAGTAGCCATTCTGGCTGTAGCAGGATTTGTTCTTGCCGGCCTATGGTTTCCCGACAGTATGGTCAAATTGCGAGAGGATGAGCAGCTTTTAATGGCTCAGGAGGACGAGTATGGAGTTCAGGTCATGGCGCTTACACAGCAGAAAACGATTCGGGTACGCAACAACCGACTTCAGCTAATCTGGGACCTCGGTGTCCAGCAAACATCCCACGCACAGCAGATGGCGGCCCACCTGACCGTCCTGCTTGCGGGCGAATGTAAAGATGTGCTCAACGTAGGAACCGGCTACGGCATAACGGCCGGTGCCTTCACCCTTTACAGAGACATCCAGTCAATCGAAACTATCGAGATTTTACCATTCCTGGTTGAAAATCAGGACCAGTTCATTCGATACAACTTCAATTACATGAGCGATTCGAGAGTAGAGTTGATTCAGACAGACGGACGTCACTATCTTGTCACCTCACCGAAAACCTATGACATCATCTCAGTCAATGTACTCGATCCTTATCTGCCGGGCTCTTCATCTCTTTATACTGTGGATTTCTGGAAGGTAGTCCGAGATCATTTACGTCCCGGAGGGGTCCTTAACCAACTCTTCTGGGGCGTAGACATCCCGCTTTTGGTAAAGGGCCTGAATACTGTTTTCCCGACTGTTCTGTACTTCCCTGCGTATGGCGGAACCTGTTTTAATATCGTCGCCTTCAAGGATGCCATTAGTGCAGAAGAACTCCAACTTCACTTAGAGCGGCTCGGACCGGAGGCGAGGCGTTCAATTTGGAAGATAACTTTCGGCAAAGATACCGAACTGCTGTTCCGAACACTTGTCGAAAAAGCCTGGGATACGCAGCGGAAACTTAATATATTGGCGGGCAGAATCCCGGGCAGGCCCCATACTGACAATTTTCCAATTTTAGAATTCCGATGGGCACACGGAGTCAAGCACATCTCTGTTTTTGATTCCCCTCTGGTCGAGGAGTAAGTTTATTTATGGGTGAGCTGGAGAAACAAAAGTTTCGTAGCTTCGGCGTCCGAGGCGGATTGCTAACAACTTTAGCACTTCTTTCCGGATGTTGCGCCTTGGCCTACGAGGTTCTCTATGTAAGGGCTTTGACCTCAATTCTGGGTGACATGTTTTATGTTCATGCTGCCCTGCTGAGTACATTCCTGATTGGGATTGGACTTGGTGCCAAGTTGGCGCACAGATGGTTCCGCTGGCTTTGGGCTCTCGAAATCCTGACAGGTCTCTATGCGCTTGGGCTGCCAATCGCCCTGAGGTGGCTATCGCTGCAGCTCGTCTTGAGTCTGATTACTTCAAGTTCCCTCCTCACCATTGTTGCAACAGTAGGTTTCATATCGATTCCAAGCGTATTCATTGGATTCAGCATCCCACTATTCAGTGCATATATTAAAGCCCACTCCAAGGATTGTCTGGCTTTTCAGAAAATCTACAAGGTATACAACCTGGGTGCGTTCCTCAGCATTCTCGGCGTCGAGTTTGTGTTGGTCAGGCAATTCGGCGTGAGTTTATCTCTTACAATAGTAGGAGCCATCAATCTGCTCAATGGAATTGTCCTTCTTCTGATGAGGGCGGCACCCACAGCCCTTCTGTCCCCAAGGCCGAAAAGCTTCCCGAAACGTATTATAGTCGCCCTTGCCCTGGCTAGCCTGAGCAGTGCAGTCTTTCAGATGTTCTTCTTCAAACTTACTTATCTGGTTTTCTATCCACATCGGGAGAACTTTGCAATTGGTCTTGCCATTACCATGCTCGGGCTTTTCTTAGGCACCTGGCTGGCCTCGAAGGTTCGTATCCGCTTCGAGACCTTTCTCGTGTTAGTCCCTGTTTTGATAGGCTTAATCTATGCAAACTACATGCCTATCCTGCAGTTTTTTGAGAAGACGGCTCCCTGGGCAAGGAGTTCCGAGCTTCTCATCCTCCTTCATAAGTTTGCCTTTGGATGCCTCTTTGCAGTCGGCCCCATGCTCCTTTTCGGTGCTACCATCCCGGCCTTGATGCGCTCGGAAGGTGAAGTAGCCGGGGAGTCCGGCCACTTGCTCTGGGTCTCAAGCCTGGCAAATGCCGCTGGGTATCTGATATATGTACTAATTGGGCATCCTTTCTTGACCAATGCCATCCTCCTCGCTCTGATTGCCGGCATTACACTCCTGGCAAGCTTGCTGGCAACCGGATTCCTTTGGTCGAGAGTCCAGAAGAGTTTTGCCGCTGTCGGTATCGTTTTAATTGCCCTGCTCGTGCTCAACTGGCAGGAGCGAAACTTCTATCTGGCACATTGGGCCAATACACTCAAGCCCAGCGATGAGGTAACGGTGTTCAAAAGCGGGGCCGAGAGTGCTACTCTGGTCCGCTCCCCGGGAATCGAATGGATTTCTTATAATGGGAATCCGAGCATTTATATTATAAATGACGGAAAGATTAACTATGCCGAAATTATCAGCGGTGTCGTTCCTGCGCTCAGCGTTCCCAGACTTGAACGCGCGCTGGTCCTGGGACTCGGCACAGGCATGACCGCTGGCGCAACTGCTCGGATTTTCAAAACTACAGATGTGGCTGAGATTAATAACGCGTTCTATAAAATGATTCCACATATCAGCTACGCTAACCTGGACATTGGGCAGAATCCATCGGCTAACCTGTATCTGTGCGACGGGCGAGCCTTCCTGGTTGGCAAGGACGGAACATACGATGCTATCATAAATTCGATTCCCGCTCCGACCTACTTTTCCGCCTCCAAAATATATACCGTAGAGTTCTATGAGCGGGTGGCCAAGGCCCTCAAAGCCGATGGAGTCTTTTGCACCTGGCTTTCGGTGGGCAATATGTCGAATGCAGGTATCCAGACTATCCTCTCTGCTTTGAGGCACAGTTTTCGCTATTGCGACCTTCGCATTATGAGAGGGAATTATTACATGGCTACCTGCTCCAATAATCCAATTCGCCTAAGGAGATTCAGTGAGTTGCCCGCCCAATCCGGCCTTATCAGACAGTTGGAGGTTACTCTATCCGGCTTCGACCTCGATGAGTTCTTCGAGGACATTCGGGTCTCAGAGAACCTATTCGACCACTTTATTCCGAGAGTACCGCAGGAGAACACTGATGACCATCCTGTTCTTGAATTTATGGTGGTCCGAAGCTACCAGTTGAGAAAAATGGGACAAGACCCATTCCTTAACTCACAGGCCCTGTTTAACATCGACCCGGTTCGTCGGCATGAGTTGGGAGATTACGCCAGACTGGCGCGGAGAGCAGGTGTATTTCGTGAGCTGTCCGCTGACTACTTCGATAAAAATTTCGCCCCAATTCTCAAAGGCAATCGTGAACTTTTAGCAGAATATAAGTTCTGGAGCGCCGAGTATGTGATAACTCGGGGTGAACCTAATGCAGCCATAGGACACTATACCGATGCGTTACAACTCAAACCGAATTGGGTTGAGGCGAACAACAAGCTGGCCTGGATTCTGGCTACGATTGAAGACGAAAAGCTCCGCAACCCAGCCAAGGCAGTGCAGCTTGCCGAGCGGGCCTGTGAACTCACCGACTATAAACAGCCGGAAGTTTTGGATACTTTAGGTGTTGCTTATGCCGCTGTGGGAAGATTCACAGATGCCAGGAAGACTGCTAAGCAGGCAATCGAGACAGCCCGGAAAGCGAAACAAGAAAAACTGGCGGAGGATATCCAAAGCCGCCTGGAACTTTATAAGGCCAATAAGATTTATCGTGATTAGCCTTGGTTTTCAACCTGAATACTATGATACAATAATTATAACGGGGTGAATGCAAAGCGATGAATATTAGTTCAGCGGAGACGACGAGTGCATCAAAAGCCCTCGATAAGGTGAGAGTAATATATGACAAAGAGAAATAGCAAGCTGACTCGCCGGCAGATTCTCAAAGCCTTAATAGCCGTTGTGCTTATACTGGCCGGATATACTTTCATCCGAGGCTTTTACAAGGCAAGGCATCGCCCCAATGTTCTGCTAATCGTTCTGGATACAGCGAGGGCGAACCAATTTTCCTGCATGGGCTACCACCGCAAGACCACCCCGCATATTGATGCGCTTGCACGTGAGGGAATCATCTTTCAACGCGCTTATACACCTTCCTGCTGGACTTTGCCATCGCATGCCGCGTTGCTTACCGGTCTTTACCCCATCCAGGCGGCCGCTACGTCAGAGACGCTGCATCTTCCTTATGTCAATACGACCGTGGCTGAAGTGCTGGCAAGTGGCGGCTACGACACGGCCGCTTTTATCTGCAACGCCTGGGTAAGTAAGGAGCGCGGATTCGCGCAGGGCTTCAACGAGTTTTACGAGATATGGCGCAGGGAAAACATTTCAGCAGCAAGGATGCCACCTCTGGAGACAACCGCCACAGAAAAGATAATCGGCTGGCTTGAGAAACGAAAAGAAAAAAACAAACCTTTTTTCCTGTTTGTTAATCTCAATATGGCGCATTTGCCTTATCGGCCGCCCGAGCCATTCCTGTCCGGCTTTATCAACCCCGGATACAACAACAAAGAAGTCAATCGAATAGCTGATGTTACAAGTATGTGGCCCCATCTCGCAGGCAGGATAACGTTCGACGAAAAGGACTATCGCATACTAAAAGACCTTTACGACGGGGAGATTGCCTTCGCCGACGACTGTGTAGGCCGAATCATCGATTGCCTGAGAGGCTCAGGTATTATTGATAAAACAGTCGTGATTGTAACCTCGGACCACGGCGAAAACCTCGGAGAGCACGGACGTATCGACCATAATCTGTGTATGTACGAGACAACCCTGCATATTCCCCTGGTGATTCGTTACCCAAAGCTGTTCAAGCCCGGGGCCGTATCCGGTGAATTTGTAAATCTGGTGGATATCGCACCTACAATTATGGATTTATGCGGCTTGCGTGGTGAAAAGCAAAAGCACAAGTTACTCGAGATGAGTCTGGTCCGCGAAGAGCGGCCTCATCGTCCATTTGTGGTTGCGAGTAACGAACGGCCGTTGAGTGGTATCGGGCTTATGAAAAAACGATTTCCTGAATTCGATGCCAATTCAATAGACTACAGGATGGGGGCAATCAGAACATCAAAACACAAGCTCATTTGGAATGTGGAACGAAATATCGAATTATTCGAGCTGACCACTGATGCGGATGAACTGCATAATTTGGCCGATATACAGGTAGAAACAAGCAAAAAACTGCATAACATGCTGCGTGACTATATACATAAATTACAATTGAATACTGAAACTACTTTCTTCGAAAGTAAAGACGCCGAAAGTCTGGAGGTCTTACGCTCATTAGGATACGTGGAGTAAAACACGGAAATACAATACGATTAAGGTGCATTTATTCAAATGATAACTAAAGGTTTTAATAAAATACGAATGGTGTTTTTCATTGCTGTGATTGCAGTTGTAATAACCTGTGTGTGGTTTACATTGTTCGGGAGAAAGCCCGCTAAAAACATCATTCTCATCAGCATCGACACCGGCAGGGCAGACTACCTGAGCTGCTACGGGTACGGGCACAAAACCACGGCCAATATCGACGCCGTCGCACACGAGGGAATAATTTTCAAAAACGTCGTCTCTCCCGTACCACTTACTTTGCCGGCGCACTGCTCGATGTTAACCGGCACAATCCCACCGTATCACCAGGTGCACGACAACCTCAACTGTAAGTTTGGGCAGTCCAATATCACCATTGCTGAGATACTCAGGGAACGCGGATATATGACCGGTGCTATCGTCAGCACGTTTATACTTGATTCGCAGTTTGGTCTCGACCAGGGTTTTAAAGAGTATAACGACCACTTCGTGGAAGCACTGAGTTTGGGTGAATATGTTGAAAGGCGCGGCGCCGAGGCAAGCCGGTTCGCCTGTGAGTGGCTGGACAAGCATCGTAAAGAAAAATTTTTCCTTTTTCTGCACTACTACGACCCACACACCCCCTATGAGCCGCCGGAGCCATTTGCCACGGACTATTCGGACAATCTTTACGCCGGCGAGATATCCTACGTGGACTGGTGCGTCGGCCGGGTAATTGAGAAACTGAAGAGCCTGGGTTTATACGATTCAACACTGCTTATTATCACAAGCGACCACGGTGAATTACTGGGCGAACACGGCGAATTAGAGCATGGATATTTACTTTATGAAAATGCAATAAAAGTACCTTTAATCATCAGGTCGCCCCGAATAAACAAGCCCCGGATAATAAACGAGGTTGTCGGTCTGGTGGACATAGTGCCTACCATTCTTGGATATCTTGAAATTCCAGCGCCCCTGAATATACACGGCAAAGACCTCTGTGAGTATATAAACAGCACCGACAGCTCTATTCCTGAAAGATACGTTTACTGTGAATCTTTTACACCCACGAAATATAAATGCAATCCACTTTTAAGCGTTGTAACCAACCGCTGGAAATATATTCATACAACCAGGTCGGAGCTGTATGACATAAAAAAGGATTCGGCTGAATTAGAGAATCTTCTGGCAGAGGAACCTAAACGCGCCGAACTCTTGCAATATCAGCTTCGCCAGATTTTATCCGAGCAGACCAGAACAGACAAAGAAGAAAGCACGTTTGTGATGGATGCCCAGAGCAGGAGAAGGCTTGAAAGCCTTGGTTACGTCGGAAATAGCATTGTAGAGACAAGCTTTGAGCTCAATCCGTCCAGGGCCGACCCTAAAGACTTCGTTGATTACCACGTTTACAATCAAAAAGCTGTTTTTCTGCTTTTCAAAAAAGAATACGAAAAGGCTAAAGCCATTTGTAACGAAATGCTTGCAAAGTGGCCCCAAATCATAGATACTCATTTCCTGCTGGCCCGTGCCACTTTTTCGGCAGGCGATTTTGCAGAATCAATTACTCATAATTCGAAGTATCTGGCCCTGCTTGAAAAAGAAACTCCACAAAACTCGCAGCAACAGCAGGATTTCACCAGACCCTTGTTTATGGTTCATAATATGCTCGCTTCGGCGTTTTATGAATTAGGCAAATACGACGAAGCCATTAGTCAATTTAACAAAACTCTACAAATCAAACCTGACAAGGCCGATGTACTCTACAGATTGGGTGCTGTATACTATCAACAGGGCAAATTTGAAGAAACGATTAAATGGTGGCGGCAAGCGGTGCAAATAGACCCGACTCTGCCCGGTGCAGTAGAAAACCTGCAAAAGCTTCTGGCTGAAAAACAGAGACGCGAAATAACCATTTCGCAGTACTTAGAACAACTCAGTCAAAATCCGAACGACCCCAACACGCATAACGCCTTAGGAAACGAGTTATATCGGCAGGGCAAAATCGATGACGCTATTACTCACTGGCTCGAAGCGGTAAAACAAAGACCGGACTGGGCGGAAGTACAAAACAGTCTGGGTAAGGCCTTTTACCGGCAGGGCAAATATGAACAAGCCATTAGCCACTGGACCGAAGCGATAAGACTAATACCCGACTGGGCTGAGCCGTATAACAACCTGGCCTGGCTTCTGGCTACTGCTGAAAATAAGCTGCACCGCAATCCTCTCGAGGCTGTCCACCTTGCGGAGCGGGCCTGCAAACTTACCGCTTACGAACGGCCGGTAATGCTGGACACCTTGGCTGCTGCCTATGCTGCTGCGGGTAGATTCACAGAAGCAATGAAAACCGCAGAGAAGGGGATTGAGCTGGCCCGGCAGGCCGAGCAGGAAACACTGGCAGAAGATATCCAGAGTCGTCTGGAAATCTACCGGATGAATAAGCCGTATCGAGACTAACGGGTGAAGTTTGTTATTAGCATGACGACACTCTGATTGTTGTAAGAATCAAACACCTTGTGCCGATACCGGCCCTGAAAACTGTGACTACATCACCAAAAACGCAAAGGAGTAGTTACTCCGGATGAATATCATTAAGACCACCTAAATCTCATGGCTCGAAATCAAGACATAAAAACAGAAAACACTAACATACAACGGGCAGACAGGTGGTTTTACAAAAAAAGTGTGCTTATAAGCGGAGGAATTTTCGGTCTGGCGCTTTTAGTGCGGTTTGGGTACCTCTATGAAAGCTCTTCTAACCCGACATTTAGAATTCCGATTGTGGACTCGTTTGCTTACGACACCTTAGCACGTGACTTTGCAAGTGGAAAAGGGATGGGCAGCGGCTTTTTTTGGCAGCCTTTTTTCTATCCATTCTTTTTGTCCTGGATTTACCGTTTGAGTGGTTCGTCGATTCTCTGCGCGAAGATTATCCAGGCCCTCCTGGGTAGTCTCACGTGCCTTTTAACATTTTACCTTGGGAAAAAGATTCTCGACTTGCGAACAGGTCTTCTGGCGGGCCTAATCACGGCAGTTTATGGACCATTGTTTTTTTTTGAGACCGAACTCATCGCCGCCGGATGGGCTGCTTTCTGGTCCGTTTTGCTGGTCCTGCTTTTCTTAAATGCCGCTTCAAAGCAAACCTTTCTGTCCTGTTTTTTATTAGGAGTATGTGGTGCTTTGAGCACCATTACGCGACCCACTTTTGGTTTATTTTTCTTTGCAGGATGTTTGTGGCTGGCAATTATTTTTTTCAAGAGGTCAACACAACCGAGTATCCCGACAAAAGGGCTGTTTTACATCCTGGCAGGCTTTTTACTGATTGCTGTTCCAGTAGCATTGAAAAGTTTTTCCGTCACGGGGCGCTTTAGTATATTACCGTCTTCCGGCGGCATCAACTTATATATTGGCAACAATCCAGACTACGCCCAGACTGTGACTATTCGACCAGGCTCTGACTGGAAGCAGATAGTTAATCTCCCGGGACAATACGGTATTACAAGCGACGCACAGGCTGAAGAGGCTTTTTTTAAGCAAAGATTCGCGGATTTCGTCTTGAATCAGCCGGTCGAATTCATAAAACTCCTGGGCTACAAAACCATCCAATTCATAAACTCTCGAGAAATTCCGCGAAATGTTGATATTTACGTGTTCAGGAAATGGTCATACCTTCTTAGGCTGCTCACGTGGCAGGTGCACGGATTCGGTTTTCCCTTTGGTGTTCTTCTGCCGATGGCACTTCTGGGTTTAGTCTGTCAACGGAGTCGGCTTCCTGTTCCGGTTTATCTATTTTTGCTACTGTACTCATTATCAATTATCCTGGTTTTTGTCTCAGCACGATATTGCGTGCCGATAATTCCCATACTGAGTATCCTTGCAGCAACCGGGGTCAACACGCTTATAAGACTCATTCGCATGCATTTATGGAGGCCCTTAGCCGTTACAGGAATATGCGGGCTTGGAATAGTTTTACTCATGAGTTTGCCCGGTCCTTTTCCGGAGGAAAAGGTCAACTACGAAGGAGAATTATATTATGGCGTGGGTTGCTCTCTGCTTGAGTGGGATAGAATTGACGAAGCCATCAACCTATATTCCAAAGCACTGAATGTAAATTCCAACCACGCAGAGTCCCATGGCTGTCTGGCAGAGGTTTTGATGTTACGGGGGCATGTGGAAGAAGCTATACTCCACAATGAAAAAGCCGTGGCGTTGAAACCAACCTACGCCATAGCGCACAACAATCTCGCTGTCGGATATTATCAACAAGGCGAGATTGAGAAAGCTCTGAAGCACTGGAAAGAAGCGTTGCGCCTCAGGCCAGACTGGACACAATTGCACGCCAAAATAGATAAGATAATCCGGCAGAAGGAACTTGAGGTGTCGATAGCAGAATATATCGAGATGTTACGACTCAATCCTGAAAATCCCAGCGCCCATTATGATTTGGGTACATTGTTCTTCCGGCAAGGCCGGATAAAGGATGCTATCAGGCATTGGACTAATGCAGTAAGACTAAAGCCCGACTGGCCGGAAGCTCTTAATAACCTGGCCTGGGTCCTGGCAACAGGTGAAAAAGAGGAACTTCGCGACCCAGCCGAAGCGGTCCGGTTAGCTAAGCGGGCCTGTGAGCTCACCAACCACAATCAGCCAAAGATGTTGGACACCTTGGCCGCTGCCTATGCTTCTGCGGGAAGATTTGCCGACGCCGTGGAAACCGCTGAAAAAGCCAAAGAATTGGCTGTGGCCTCCGGACAGAAAACACTTGCAGCTGATATCGAAAAGCACATGGAGCTTTACAAGCGTGGTTGCCCTTATCGGAAAAGCGAATAGATATATGGATAACCAAAAGAAACAAAAAAAATATCTGCGTAGTACAGAATTTTTCATCCTGGCAGCTATACTACTGATAGGTCTATCTCTCAGAGGCTTATACCTTTTGGAGATTGTTAAAAGCCCGAATTTCACTGTTCCGATGGTCGATGCAGCTTACCATGACTATTGGGCACGAGGATTAGCCACCGGTGATTGGTCTGTCCCTGGCAATAGGTGCGACCCGGAGATTCGCAGTATCCCCTATTTAAGGCCTCCAGGCTATCCTTACTTTTTGGCCTTGGCGTATCTGTTATCCGGTTCGAGTTTTCTGGCTGTAAGGATCGTCCAGATGTTGATAGGACTAGTAAACTGTGTGCTGGCCTATATTCTCGGCAGGTCTTTGTTCGGGCGTGCCGTGGGCTTAATCTTGGCGGGCTTTATGTCTGTTTACTGGATTTTCATTTTTTTTGAAGGTGAGTTGCTTGGGCCGGTTCTCATTATCTTCTGTACTCTTTGCCTTATGAATATTTTTTGCCTGTGGACTGTAAAGTTTACATACCTGCACGGTGTTGCCGCTGGCTTACTTTGCGGATTATTTGCACTGCTTCGGCCAAATATTCTGCTCTTTGTGCCTGTAGTTTTGCTCTGGGCCTGGTGGTTAGCTCGTAGAAGAAATGATAGAAGGCGTTTTCGCACGGTTGCTATAGGATTTCTTGTAAGTACAGCCGTAATTATTGCTCCGGTAACTTTGCGGAATTATCTCGTAGCCGATGACTTTGCACTGGTTTGCTCTAATGCCGGAGTCACTTTCTATATTGGCAACAATGAAGAAAGTGACTGCGTGAATCCGAGGATTCCGGAACTCCAGCAATTGGCAGGTATGGACAAATGGGGTTGCTTTGAATACCCGCAGATTGTTCGTGGCGTTTCAAGAACTGTGGGCAGACCGATGAAACACTCTGAGGTTTCTTCATATTTTGCAAAAAAAGCGATTCGTTTCATTTATGAACATCCGATGAAGGCATTAGGACTCACGGTGAAGAAAGCCCTGCTTTTCTGGGGCCCTACAGAGATATCCAACAACAAGGAACTCCTCTATGAGAAGCAGCAGTCTGTAACACTTCGATATATTCCGGGATTTCCGTTGGTTATCTCGTCTGCATTTGTTGGATTGCTTCAGTTGATATATAATCTTAAGATATGGCGTACAAGAAAAAAACCGTCCCCTATAGAAGTCCAAAAACAATTTGAAATGTCCTTGCTGATAGCTCTTTTCATCGGGACCTATTTTATTTCCTTTTTACCATTTATCATTACTGCGCGATACCGAGTCCCAATTATACCATTTCTTCTTCTTTTTGGAGCATATGGCGTATATGAAATAGGCCGGTATATCCTTAGCAAGAATTTTCGCAGAGCCGCCTGTTGGGCAGTAGTGTGGATTGTTCTGTATACGCTTGCAACCAGACAACTTGTATCTTACAGCGTAAACCCGGCGAGATGGCATTATTACACGGCCGGCGCATATTTAGCAAAAGGGCAAATTGACCCTGCTATAAAAGAATATCAAAAAGCAGTTCACGTTGTTCCTACTTCGTCCTGGGCACATCACTACCTTGCAGGGGCACTCATGCGAAAAGGTAATCTCAGTGAAGCTGCTGGATACTATCACAGAGCTTTACAGATTAAACCGGATTTATTGACTGCGAGATTTAATCTTGGAATTATACTTTATAAACAAGGCAAAACCAACGAGGCAATTAATCACTGGATTAAGGTCATTCAAATCAACTCCTACCACGCCGATGCGCATAATTACTTGGGATTGGCATCTTATAAACTTGGTAATATTAACGAGGCTATTAGATACTTGACCGAAGCAATAAGGCTAAAGCCCGATTGGTCCGAGCCGCACAACAATCTGGCCTGGCTCTTAGCCACTGCTGAAGATGAAAAGTTTCGCAATCCAACTGAAGCCGTCCGGCTGGCCGAACGGGCCTGTGAGCTAACTGACCACAATCAGCCAAAGATGTTGGACACCTTGGCCGCTGCCTATGCTTCTGCGGGAAGATTTGCCGACGCCGTGGAAACCGCTGAAAAAGCCAAAGAATTGGCTGTGGCCTCCGGACAGGAAAAACTTGCAGCTGATATTGAAAAGCACCTGGAGCTTTATAAACTTGACCAACCTTGGCATTAACGGGTAACATTAAGGGTTATCTTTAATCAGTTATTGATGAAGACTGCCATGAAAAATATGAGTCGGCGCAGCTTTTTGGGTCTCGTAGGCGCCGGAGTTGCATACGCTGTTCTGCCGGGAGGCTGCGGAAAAGATAAATCAGGCCAATACGGCCCACATGCTGTCCGGCACGTAATAATAATTTCGCTCGATACCGCTCGCCGCGACCACCTCGGTTGTTACGGCAACAGCTGGATTCGGACACCAAAGCTGGACGAACTGGCTTCTGAGTCAATCCTTTTCACCAACTATATGACCGTGGTTCCTACCACACTGGCCTCACATACTTCCCTGTTTACCGGCAAATACCCTCACACTCACGGGACACCACGGAATGGATTTATGGTAAATCGGAAAAACGTAGTGGTAACTGAGATTCTTAAACATACAGGATTTCGGACGATTGGTATAGCCGGCTCATTTACGCTTGAAAGCCGTTTTAACTTTTCCCAGGGCTTTGACTACTACGATGAAAAATTCAGTAGGCTCGTGGCAGACCGTGGAATTTATATAAATGAACGCCCGGCCCAGTCTGTAACAGACTCAGCTATTAAGCTGCTTGAAAAAAAGGGCCCAGCACTTAATTTATTTCTCTTCGTACACTACTTTGACCCGCACTGGCCATATGTCTCACCGAGTCCTTATAACAAAATGTACAAGAACAATCAGGCGGCCCGACAGTGGTTTACGCAAATGCAGGGTACAAACAACAGCTCTGTTGACCGCGAAAAGGCATTGAACTATGCCGGCGAAATTTCATACATGGACGAACAGATTGGTCGACTATTGGATTATTTGAAGAAACATCGAATTCTTGACGATGCGATAGTAATCGTTACCAGTGACCATGGAGAAAACTTTCGAGAACACCCGCAACATTGGAATCACGGTCTGACGGTTTATGAAACGACTATGAGCGCCGTATGTATGATCCGTCTTCCACGGATGAACAAAGCTGGAACAAAAGTTAAGCAACTGGTTGCAAGCATAGACTTGATGCCCACTCTACTGAAGTACCTTGGTCTTTCGATTCCTGACGATATTGACGGCGAAGCAATTGAATTGACGGGGCGCGAAATATCATTCCAGCCGCGAATACGCTTCGGCCAGGCAAGTAAACCGTGGGAAACGGTGGAAACAGACCCGCGCTGGTATAATATCCACAAAGCTCGATGTGTGTACGACGACAAGTTGAAATATATTCAGACACCGTATGCTTTAAGCGAAGAGTTTTACGACCTTTCCAATGACCCCTATGAGCGTAATAATCTTTTGCCGGCCGTAAGCAACGAGCTTGCCGGAAAGGCTGATGAACTTAAACGGAAACTTGAGACGTGGGCAAACTCGGCAGCGCCCTTGCCAAGCCGGTTCGAGTCATCTCAGAAACAAGATACTATTCGAAAGCTTAAATCTCTTGGCTATCTGGAATGAGACAAAGGCTCCTATGCTATCGGAACATAAGATTGAGCAGCTGCGTTCGCCTGGATATGTAAAAGAAAATTAACTCAATGTTATGTAGGAAGCAGAGATATGGACAACCATAAAGAAGAATCTGAACATAAAATAGAGAATAAGATGCGGACAGGTGAACTGCTTGCCTTGGCAGCTATAATATTAATAGGTTTATTTCTCAGAGGTTCATACCTTTCTGAGATTGTTAAAAGTCCGGATTTCACGGCCCCGCTGGTCGATGCAGGCTATCACAATTATTGGGCGCGCGGGCTTGCAAGCGGCGACTGGCCTCAACAGGAAGGTATGAGTGCCCCGGAGATTCGCAGCACACCTTATTTCAGACCGCCGGGCTATCCCTACTTTCTTGCATTTATGTATCTGTTGTCCGGTTCGAGCTTTCTGGCCGCAAGAATCTTCCAAATGGGATTGGGATTGGCCAACTGTGTGTTGGCCTATATTCTCGGCAGGAAGTTATTCGGAAGGGTAGTCGGTCTGCTGTTCGCAGCATTTATGTCTGCTTACTGGGTCTTTATATTTTTTGAGGGAGAACTTCTTGCGCCCGTTTTGCTTGTCTTTCTGGGGCTTTGTTTAATACTTGTTCTTGAGACCTGGATGGAAAAGTTTACTCTCGCGCGTTGTTTATGCGGAGGGGTGCTTCTGGGACTTTTCGCGGTGATTCGTCCGAATATTCTGCTCTTTGTTCCATTTGTTCTGGGCTGGGGTTGGTGGTTGAAGCGTCGAAGGAATGACGGAAGGTCTTTGGGGATAATGACGGCAGGATTTCTTATGGGTACGGCGGTGGTTATCGCCCCGGTAACAATCAGAAATTATATTGTGGCGAATGACTTTGTGCCTATCAGCTCCAACACGGGTATCAATCTTTATATAGGCAACAATGAACAGACCGACTGCATCACGCCGACAATTCCGAATTTGCCCGCCTTAACCGGCCTAGATAACTGGAATTGCTTTGACTACATGCAGATTGTTCACGGCGTTGAGAGACGCCTGGGCAGAAAATTAAAGCACTCGGAAGTTTCCTCCTATTTTATCGGAGAAGCGAATCGTTATATCCGGAATAACCGGGGGCGAAGTTTTAAGCTGCTATTGAAAAAGGCTCTGCTTTTCTGGGGCCCGGCAGAAGTATCCAACAACAAGGAGATTTTTTGCGCCAAGGAACTATCTGCAACGCTTCGATACAATCCGGGATTTGCCCTGCCGGTTTCCGGTGCTGTTGTGGGACTGTTGTTACTGGCATTCGATCTCAAAAAACAACGCAATGAAAAAGAAGTGGGTGATACAAAGGTTTGCAAACCATTAGAAATATCTTTGCTGATTGTTCTTTTCATTGGGACATATTTTGTTTCATTCCTGCCTTTTTTCATTACTGCGCGGTTCCGCGTCCCAATTATACCATTTCTTTTTCTGTTCGGAGCGTATGGCCTGTATCGCATAGGATGGTTTTTCACAAAGAGGGATTTTAGGCGTGGTTTGTGCTGGTCGGCTATCTGGGTTGCATTATACATCCATGCGGCAAAACATGGCATCCCTTATAATCCAAGCTGGGCCAGATGGCACACCACTCACGGAGACGCTTATCAGTATAAAGGGCAAACAGACCCGGCTGTCACCGAATACTACAAAGCGATTGAGGCAGACCCGAAAAAGACACGGGCACATATCTGTTTAGGTGATATATTTGCACAACAAAATAAGTTCAGTGATGCGGCCAAACACTATCATCTGGCACTTGAAATCAAGCCTGATTTACTGGAGCCAAGGCTGGGCCTCGGCAACATGCTTTACAAGCAGAAAAAATTTGACGAAGCTGTTGCTCTATGGACTGAGTTGCTGCAGATAAGGCCGGACTGGCCCGAAGTGCTCGGCAACCTTGGGAAAGCGTATTACCAGCAGGGAAAAACTGAGGAGGCGATTCAATGCTGGGAACAAGCTCTGTGGCTTAGACCCGACATGAACAAAATACACAGCAATCTCAGAAACGCTTTACAACAAAAAAAACAGCAGGAGACAATTGCCCACTATACCGAGGTGTTACGTGAAAATTCCAACGACCCAAACGCACACAACAAATTGGCCGGCATTCTTTATACTCAGGGCAAAATTGCTCAGGCTATAAGTCATTGGAGCCAGGCAGTCAGGCTTAATCCCGACTCAGTGGATGTGCACAATAATCTGGCCCTGGTTCTCGCAACCGTTGAAGATAAAGAATTTCGCGACCCCACGGAGGCAGTCCGTCTGGCCCGGCATGCCTGTGAACTTGCGGATTACAAACAACCGGTGACATTAACGACTCTGGCAATTGCCTACGCAGCGGCAGATAGATTTGCAGAGGCGGTCAAGACAGCGGAACAAGCTCTTAATTTAGCCCAGGAAACTGGTAACGATAGTCTGGCAAAACAGATACAACATCACCTGGAGTTGTTTAAAGATGGACTGCCATTAATTAAGGTTCGCGAGCCTGTCCAACAAGATAAGCCGCTCAATTAAATTGTATTTCACGATGAGTGGTTATAAAATAAAAACATGCAAAAACTTAAGGAGTTTAAGTAAGTGAAACGAATATTGTTAATCACAGCAGTTATGTTCTTCCTGTTTGGCTTCTGCGGCTGTCAGCCGAGAAGGGAAACGCTCCCCCCAGGAATCGAATCGCTTAAAACAAAAGAATCAAGTAATTCTTTCCCTGATTTTCTCGTAGGTACCTGGAAAACAGACGAAGCAGAATGGATGTTCAGTTTCGAGCCCGATGGTACTATCTCATCATTGAGACATTTTCTCGGTGTGGATATAGACGTCAGCGAAGGAGGCGCCAGTGAGCAATGGCGTAAAGAAGTTATTGCTGTTTACTTTCTTGGTCCCTGTGAAGCCGTCTATACGCCGGCAACACGTCAATTAGACGTGATGATTATTTTAGAAAGTTTTTATGTCAACTTCCCTAACTACCAAATAGCCGGCAACACATCCGATTATCTCAAGGGACCGATCTCACAAAATGGGAAACAATGGAGAGTTAACTGGCTCAGTTATGGAGTAATCGAAGGAGCTAAAAAACCCGACCCCAATGCCATTAAGCCGAAAATTATTACCTTTACGAAAGTCCAGAACGAAGTACGACAGAAAAATCAATAATCGTAATATCGTACACCTCGGGTGTCCGTACCGGGCCAGTTCAATCGAATCTCTCTTGTTGCCGGCTTATATATCCAGCCGGTATCACCAGGCGCTTGAGCAGGAAATGACTCGCTATTGCCAAGAACAGTCATGTCACCTGAACTATTGAAAGGATTCTCAGGCACTTCCGGCAGGTATGCTCCATCCTTTACCACTTGCAACCAAAAGGCAATGAAGCTTGCCGGTGCGCTTGGGTCATCATCCTGGTAACCTGGAGGGATGTCTCCATGCTGGGCAGCATAAAATTGAATGACATTTCGCAATATACGCAGATTATCTTTACCTGCAGCTTCTTTAGCTTCGGCAACGTGTGATTGAAAGGCAGGCACGACAACTGCCGCCAATATTCCGAGAATTGCCACTACTATAATCAACTCGATTAATGAAAATGCCTTTTTGGCTTTCATTACTTCTCATCCCCACTGGGGAGACAAAAAATACCTTCAACTTTCCATTTGCCCATATTCTTGATTGATTTCGGGGTATATTCAGCAAGCTGCTCTAATTAACTATCGTCCAAGATAAAGGCGGACTTTGCTTAAAGTTTCTTATCGGACAAAACAATAATTGATGTGGGATGCCGACAATGGGTCATGCTCAAAATTGCAGGCCAAATCATTATATCGGAGCTAAAGTTTCGACCGGTCCGGCAAACATTAAACGGTTAATTATCTCAGTTTTTGCGAAGACAAGGCCGTTTCACTCCCCATTTCCAATGAAATCCAACTCGAAAATCAGTAGTCATAATATCGCGTCCCAACGCTATCCGTGCCAGGCCAGTTGAGTCGAATCTCTCTCGTTGCCGGCTTATATATCCAGCCGGTATCGCCGGGAGCATCAGCAGGAAATGTGTCTGAATTGCCAAGCATAGTTACGTCTGTCGACTCATTAAAGAGATTTTTCGGGATGTTTGACAAATAGTGTTCATTTGTAACTAATTGCTGTAATAAAACTGCGGAACTGACCGGCTGCATTGGGTCATTATTCGTATAGCCAGGTGGGACATCTCCATTTTTTACGGAATAAAGTTCAATAGTGCTACGCAAAACACGAAGGTCGTCCTTACATGCCGTTGCATTGGCCTCTGTGGCATATGACCGAAAGGTGGTTATGACATTTGTCGCCAATATCCCAAGAAGCACAACAACAATCAATACTTCAACTAAAGTAAATGCCCTAATGGTTCTCATTATTCTTCTCCACAGAGCATACCAAGCCTAATATTATATAGCTACCTTTAGCCCTTATACTTTATTTGATTGCCGGCATATTAAGCAAATTGCTCTAATTTAGCTATCGTCCAATACTAAGGTGGACTTTGTTGAAAGTTTCTTATCGGACTTGATAATATTGACCTGTCTGCTTACAAAAGGCTTTATTTATATAGCGGATTTAATTATCCTGTGCCAATTTACTGATGCCAACCGGTTTCCCACAGCCACTGGCTTGCTAATTCAGCATAATCAGCCAGGTCAATGAATTCATCCTGATGTAAATCGCTTTGCAACGAGCTTCCGCCGGTGAGCCATTCGTTGAACAGTACTTCCGCATCCAGATAATCCACGATGCCGTCGAAATTGAAATCTGCCAAATTTGTGAGGACTTCATCCGGACCTATATCCACTGCCTGCGCGAAAAGCCTTTGTTCGTCATCCATATCGGTAGTTAATATTTCAGGAACCGCGTTACTGTCTCCAGCATCAATACAGGCTGAGCCCGGCAGGAGATGATAATTTCCGAAAACAAAGTAATCATCATCCAACTGGCCGGGGGTATTGGAATCGTCCCAGTATCCCGGATTGATAAAGTTGGGTTCGTCAGCTATGTTCCCTTCGCCTGCATCGGCATCCTCGATACAGCAATATGTCGCGGTACACTGGTATAAATCATCCCCATTACCCCACAGGATGCAATTTACAACAGCAGTGGCCTCACCGTAAATACCCATCCCGGCCCAACTGCCGCGATTATAAGCTACTGTATTGTTGACTATCTGTACGTCGGAATTCATTATCCTTACGCCGCCGCCATATAGTGCAGAGTTGCCAACTATTATATTGTTTGCGATGATTGCATTGGGCTCCTCAAAACAGTCTACAATTATCACTCCACCACCCTGGCCGACTTCGGTCGTGTGATTGTTAACAATCCTGTTGCCCAACACACGTGCTGTGGAATGATACATAGAAATGCCCCCACCCTTCTCAGCTATGTTATAAGTAATCAGGTTATTTCGGATAACCGGACCCGCAGGATGTAATACAGCATTAGAGTCCGTATAGTGTCGTACACGTATACCGCCGCCGAAATCTGATGATGTTGCAAGGCCGTTGGTGATTGTGAAGCCGGCCAGCACACAATTTGCGTCTTCGCCGGACTCAAATATCACTACTGAATCGAGGTTGTTTCCATCGATGATAGTTTGTTCAACTATATTCCAGTCATTGGGGTCTATCGACGTTACCGTAACGTTCTTGCCGTTAAAGTTTATGTTTTCATAATATCTGCCCGGTATAACAATTATAGTATCGAGGTCGTTTGCGTCGTCAATCGCGGCCTGTATGCCATCGTAGAAACTTTCAGAGGATATATTCCACACATGCCAAGCCTCATCGGCCCCGATATCAATCTGTGGCCCCATTTTTCTCGGCTCGCCATCGAAATCTACTGTTGCGGGCCCATCGAAATTAGGGTCACCGACGTTTATGCACCTGCTGTTGAAGTTCAGACGGAAGTCATTACTATCCGGCTCGACGAAATATGGCGAGACGGATACGTTTCCATTAATTCCTGTTTGGTCCTCGATGCCAGGCCCGTAATTTCCCGCACCGTTATTCCACGTGTTATTGTACTTTATTTCAGGAAAGCTTATATCATCAACGTGAATGCCATAGCCACTGCCGCTGTTGGTTATTATGTTATTCTCGATTACGGGAGCGGCGTTTTCCGTACAGCATATTCCGCCGCTGTAACTCTGGGCCGAATTCCCCGAAATGGTGTTATGTATAATGTGCGGTTCACAGGTGCCTTTTACCTTTATTCCCGCCCCACTCTTATTTTTGAAAATGAGATTATTGCGAATCAGAGGGTCACTCGAAGAATACACGGCAATTCCGGCACCATTGGGAGAAGTATTGCCCATGATTACATTACGCTCTATAGTAGGCTCAGATAGATAAAAAACGTAGATTCCTCCACCACCAAAATTCCCTGCGATATTCTGCTTAATCCTGTTGGCCCTAATACAAGGGCTCGATCTATAAGTTACATGCACCCCTGCGCCAAGCATTGAATGGTTGCCGATTATGTGATTGTTTTCTATCTGACCGTCGGACCATTGCCGGAGATGAATACCCCCGCCATACATCTGGGCAATGTTGTTTTGAATAAGATTATCTTTTATAACCGCATCGCAGCCTTGGAAGGCAACGATAGCGCCTCCATCCCCGTGGTTATTAACCGGGTAATCACTATTAGGCGGAAGATAGCCATGTTCCCCGGTGGCGTGATTGCTAATAAAAATGTTTTCGGTGATAACGGGGCTTACGACAACGACAGGATAGCCGACGGGATTGCCATAGATATAGATACCACCACCCTGACCAGCCAAATTTTCAACAAAGATATTTTTTGTGACTGTCGGCTCAGACATATTCCTGCAAAGAACGCCGCCGCCGCAGCGATTCCAGTATGTGGTGAAATTCGGCCCGCCGGGATTCCACCAGCCGACCAGAATCCAGGAACCCTTACCGCCTGTGATTGTGAAACCACTCAGTATTGAATTATTATCCTCGCCGTTCTCGAAAGTTACGACCGAGGCTTTATTAGAATCGGCCGGCTCGTTGCCGTCGATAATCGTGCTCGAGACAATATTGGGGTCGTTCGGGTCGGTTGAAGTTACGGTGATTGATTTGCCGAGGAAATTGATGTTCTCGTAATATACATCCGGGCTAACGATGACTAAATCACCGTCATTGGCGTCGTTAATCGCCGACTGGATGGTACTATAATCCCCACCACCTACATACAGGTTACCAGCCCAGAGCTGTGAACAGACTAATAGCGATATCGCGATAAGCGATTTTTTCAAGTTAAGGCCCTCCTCGCCAAAATTACCCGCATATTATAACAAAAAATCGCCGAAAAATAAAGACTTTTTTTTTAACATAACCCGCTTTCCAATAAATACTTGTCAAATATAAAAAAGGAAAAGCAGCTAAAAAAACAGCCTATTTTTACCGGACGCGCTCATAATGTGCCAATTCCACCCCCGCAGAAAAGGCCTTATGAAGGCTCAGGATTAAGTACGAAACATTGAATCAAAATACTCTTTTAAAAAGGCTGCTTCAGTTTCAATCTCGGTATGCTAACTTTCTTTGTCTAATTCTTAACTGCTCATAATCGAGTTGCTCATCTAAATCCTCCATCTGGTCTTCGAAGCCCTTCATTTGCTTCTCAAATTTTTCCGACCACCGCCCTATTTGCTCTTCGATTCTCTTGCCAAACTGCTTACCCCATTGTTCTATTTGTTCTTCATACTGCTTAGACCACGGCTGATATGCGCAACTTCATGCAGCAAAATCGGCTTAAGCCCAGAGTTGGAGTTAAACTCCGGGGAAGCAGAACGACCGGGCGCAAAAAGCCGAACACCGCCGGGCTGGCGGGATTTATTATTAATCCCCAAAAAACACCGTTACCAATTTTTAATATTTCACAATCCCACGACAAATTACGGCATCCTTTACACAAAAATCGAGTCTCGAGCAATCACCATCTATTAATATAACCAAGATTCTTGACGTATTAGAAAAGTTTAGTTAGGGTATTGCCGATAGAATAATAGGAACTGGGAATGGCTGGTTGGGCGATATACACTTGAGTAAAATGAAAACACTTTCAAAGAGCATAAATTAAGGAAGATAATTATGGCTGATGAGGAAAATGTATATCAGGAAGCCTATACGCCGCTCAAACATTCAGGCCTCGGAATCGCATCCTTTGTAATGTCACTATTTGTGGGAATTTTCGATTTTTTCCTTGTGTTCATTGCAGGCATGGTTGAAGCAACATCTCCAGGAGGGATGGATGAAAAATCTACAATAGCAGTAGTGCTTGGCTTGTTGTTATTTTTGGGATTTGGCTTATGTTTAGTAGGCATAGGACTTGGAGTTGCCGGGCTGATTCAGAAAAAGCGCAAAAAAATATTCTCGATTTTGGGTCTTGTCTTTAACTTAGCGGTCATCATCGTGGTCTTAGGAATAATGGCTCTCGGATTGTTAATGTCTTAAGTGAGCATCGTTCTGATATAACCGGCAATTAGAATCCTTCTTTGTCTTGCGAGTAGCTTCCGATTTCTACAATAATTTTCTTACGCTCTTTCAGGTCTCGCAGTACTTTAAATTTCACTCTGTCGCTGGGTTTGTGGCGTTTTAAAAGCTGGTTATAATCAAAAATCCCCACGTGCCGGTCTCTTGAGCCGGGAACATAATAAATTAAATCACGCGCCTTAAAACCGGCCTTCTCCGCGGGGCTGTTTTCGACAACATATAAAACAGAAAGCTGCACATCTTCAATCTTTCGCTCGTAAGGCTGTGAATATCCCAGATACAGCCCTATCCAGGATTCTCCTTCCCTTCTTTTATAAGGGAACTGGTCCGTATAGGACCGAGGTTCTTCCAATTTAACTCTTATCTTCTTTTTTTTGCCGTTTCTTTTCACCGCCACTTCCACAACATCCCCGGGATTGTAATTCCCCATCATTTCCCAATCCTGATAAGGCTCGGTTATTTTTATTCCATCGATAGAGATTAAAATATCCTTATCTTTTATACCCGCCTTTTTGGCCGGGCTGTTCCATTCAGGGGTAATCTTAAATCCGCCTTGGCCTTTATCCCATAGTGAATAGGTCAGGCCCAGAAACGCCTTCTGGCCGTCCAGGGGATAGTAGCGGTTTGTTTTTATAACATAATCCTCGAAGGCGAACATATATGGATGGCCCATACTTAGAAAATGCCACGTAGGCCCGCCCATTATCAAGCTTCTGCCCATCGCATTAATATCAATCTGCCAGCCCTTTCCAGTACGGACAAAGAAATACGGACACTGGCAGATAAAATCATTAATACTTGTTTCGGACCCAGACATCACAACCGCAAACCTGCCTTTTTGTTTGACAGTACGCGCAAGCCCGTCTTCAGCCTGCGCCTCCGAGCGCCGTTGACCCGAACTCGTCCTCCAATGACTGAAAAATATTTGTGAATCTTCGGAAAATAAATCAACCGTGTAGTCGCTCATATTTCTTGCGTTAAATTCCATATATCTTTGATGGGCCTGCTGGGGTGTTGGTTGTGCGCCGAAATATTCTTTCAGCTCTTGACTGGTCTGAGGCAATGGTTTTTTTAAGGCCCCTCCAAAATCAAACCTCGTGGTCGCGCCCGCGCCGCCCGAATAATAATCTTCTTCTATTCTTTCGAAAACTTCCCTCGTATCATCACCCTTCTTGTACATCCGGTAAGTTCTTTCCACGAAATTCTCCATCGTGGCCAAAAAGCCCCTTTCCCAGTCCGCCTGTTCCAAAAATTCACCGAGCATCTCGCGCTCGACCTGCCCGATATACAAATCCGTATAAATGTGCTCCAGGTCATAACCAACTTCGATTTTAATCCGCTCATCGGCCATCGAGATAAGTATAAGGATTCCCTTTTTGCCCTGCGTGCTTTTTCCAATTTTCCAGTCGGAAAATAAATCTGCCGAGTATGCAACGACATCGTCCCCCTGCAAAGAAGGAACAATGACCACAACAAAATCGATATCAAAGGCATTACGCAGGCCGGCGCCTTCTCTATTTATTCTGTTTACCAGCTCAAAAGGAAGCGCCCCGGCAAAATCAAAACAATATTGCTTCTCCCCGGGCCTTTCATTTGGAATCTTTTGTGTTATCTTATCTTCCAACGGCTCAATAGAAAAAAGATAAGCAACGGAAGCAACCGGAATAAGGCCCGTAAATAAAATTACTAAAATGAGTTTCTTGCGCATTCGCATAATCCTTTTTACTCAAACTACCCCTGTACTTTTCTCTATAAATCGTCCAAAATTTAAGGTAACTCCTTTTAAAAATAAAGTAAGGCCTGATATTTGTCTTAAGGCTAAACTTATCCCCCGGGATGCACTTTATGATTAAGAAAAACGCCTGCTTGAGGCACTGCAATAGTAACTTGCGAAGAGAAAAAACAAAGAGATTCTACTTTTCACTCGGCAACTGCACAAAGACCCGCCCCCGGCGTCTTTTCACAATGCAGCCACAATACCTTCAAATTCCGCTAAGGCCTTAGCCTCCGCATCGCGGGCTTTTTGAAGTGATTGCGAAGCCCCGTTAATGAGCTGCTTGTCCGTAATTTCTCTCTCAAAATCCTGCGGATTGAATTTGAAAAGCTGCTGCAATTTGCCAAACTCGCGGGTAACAATTTCTAAGCTCCCAATCGCGCCATCGAATATGGCCTTTCCGTTGGAGTCAATCCTTTCTTTGGCTTCCTTCAGGAACGCGAACGCGTTTTGCCTGCATTCTCCCCAAACCTGGACGTTAAACGCCATCCCGCCTGCATTAACCTGCCCTTGATCCAGCACTCCTATCCACAGGTCATATCCGTTCAAACCGCACTTATAAAGATTATTAAACGAATACTTTCCCGGCTCTTTAGTGTGCTCAATTGCAAACTCGAGCGCTTCCCTTACTGTTTTCTTATCGTCAGCCGCTTCTGCAGAAGATATAATATGGTTTTCGATAACCCCAATCTCGGTTTCCCCCAGCTCGTTCCAGCGTTTGGTTCCCTGTTCTTTCGTACATCCAGAATACAGGTAATCTTCGCCGTCGTATCCGTTAATAAGATAGTATTCCGGAATTTCCAATTCCCAGCCATAGCACGGCAGCCCATCATCGATAGCCTTTTTGACCTGCTCCCAAGCCGCTTTTTGCCGCTCGGTAAAATCCGGATTGCCGTTAAAAGCACTCAGCGTCCGAATCCCGCATCCGACATTCTGAGCAAGCTTGTATATCCGCTCTTTCCTCCACGCTGTCGGCCCGCTTGGGCAAAGCTCTCCGTGTATATTCAGAGCAAACGCATGCCCGCTCGCTCCATACAGCCACCCATCAGTCACATTAATTCCTAAATAATCCAGGCAGGACCTAAGACATGCCAAATCAGAAACCCACCGCCCCTGCCACTTTAAACCTTCAAGCTTTTTCATATCTGTCCTCCGCCCCCCAAATAGATGAATACTCTATGCTACCAATCTAAAACGCTTGACGCAAAAACAAAATTCGCAGATAATTACGGCACCGCGGATGTGGCGGAATTGGCAGACGCGCAGGCTTCAGGTGCCTGTGCCCCTCGGGGCGTGGAGGTTCGAGTCCTCTCATCCGCATTAAAAATGTATATTGCGCCGTATCGTACATATTACGGCTGGGGGATTGCCGAACCTCTTGTATGTAAAAACCACAGAAAGCAAACAGGAGGAAAATTCCCGTGGAATGTTATCCTTCAAAACAGAAAAAAACAGTGGACAAATCACCGATTTATGTAATATAATTCTAAATTTACCAGGAGAAGTTAAGGTGATGATTATTAGAAGTATGCTCATAAACCGGGGCCGGTTTATCGCCCTGGTTTTTTCGTTTTTGTCAACCTACATACATATAATAGACTTTTAAGATTGAAAGAAAGAGAGGTACTCCGTGAAAAGACACAAGCGTATTATATCGGCTTTCCTGGCGGTGTTAATTTTTTTAGGGCCTAATTTCACTATTTCAGCTTATGCGCAGCCGACCGGCGTCAATCCACCGAGGACAAGTATGTCCCTCAAACCGCTGGTAGAAGCTCTGCTCAATGAAACACCCATCGATGCGAACGATACCGACTATGACGGTCTGCCGGACACGATTGAGTCTATTATTGGCACAGACCCCAACAACACTGATTCCGACTTCGACCGGCTGGGTGATTATTGGGAAATCTA
Source organism: uncultured Pirellulales bacterium (assembly GCA_964444665.1). GTDB lineage: Bacteria > Planctomycetota > Phycisphaerae > Sedimentisphaerales > CAYZTY01 > CAYZTY01. Next base: position 38,455 of record CAYUIE010000013.1, on the reverse strand, counting down.
CAACGGTCTGGACCCCCTGGGCCCCGATTCGAATTTTGATGGGCTGCCGGACTACTACGAAGTCAAAGACCTTAATTCACCGGATATCGATGGGGATGGTATAGACAATGCCTGGGACTTCGATAATGATGGAGACGGCGTAAACGACGGCGTCGATATGTCGCCATTCGCCAAATCCGATGCTAACGACGTCTTCCACTTCGATATTACAACCAATGGAAATCCCGCTTATATGACATTCCAGCTTACACCGAAGAGCCGCGAGCATTTGAAGCTGTTCGGCCAGTCCTGGAACTGGCCTGACAACGACCATAGCGGTTCTGTGCAGGACTGGGACAACTCCAAAGAAGACGTCGCGGTCTATCCTACATTACAGCTAACCGTGAATGTCCCTCCAGCCCCCAATGATGTGGTTTTGAACGGCATTGCCGTGGATGGAAACATCGTTTCGGTACCCCTTATGCCGGTCACTGAGCATGGAAACATCGTCGCCTTTGCCGGCCGGATGTTATACCCGACCGACACACCGCAGAATCTGACTGTCGATGCACAGCTAATCTGGAAAATAATCTGCAGAAACGACCCGAACTCAAGCATCATCGGACAGGAGACGCTGCTGGCGACGTATAACGAAGGCTTTGCGCTTGTCGGTATGACTATCGAGGAAAGCTACGGAACTGATGCCGGCCTGTTCTATAGTCCTGATGTGAATGAGACGGTTGCCGCCAACCTGCTGATGGCTTACGAATTTTTAAGAAATTCGGCGAATCACATTGCTGATATACCTGATGTCCTTGACTCGAATAATGTCAATGTCTCACACCAACTGGCTTCATTCAGTCACAGAGACGCAGCACTTGTATCGATAGCAAACGAGATGATACCGGATGCCCTTGATTCACTACCATCCGACCAGAACCTGCCCGTTATCGCCCTTCTTGAGGATAGTTCTGTAAGCAGGAGCCTGGCCGAATTTGAGCCGGTTGGAAATTCAGGCAACAGCTTCAGCGTGGACCTTACAACCGAACCGGCGATGACCACCAAAACTCTCAAAACAAGCTGGTACAACACCTCGGAAAGGCAAGCCATGCAGACGGGCGAGGTGATGGCTGAAATCCGGAGACTCGGTTTAGGCGAGGTTGCCTCATATTCACTCATGACACTTATGCTTTACTGGAATACCGGGGAACAGTCTCTCGAAGGATTAGGTGTTCCACCGACATACCCGGGTGATGATTTCGAGCTGGTGCCGGATGTTGTGGAGGACATAGTCGGCGGCGGGCTGGTGGGGCTCGAAGGGCTTTATCGTGCGGGAGTCGGCCTTGCGGGCCTGCGGTCCTATCAATCGATAAAACTGCTTCAGTCAAAGGGGTGGGCAGTTTCAATGGGTGGAAAATCTATCCCGGACATAGCCAAGATGGGCAAGTTCAAGAAGTTTAAAACCTGGGTAAAACAGTGCGAACGTATCCAGGATACTTCCAGCTTTTTCAAAAAAATGGACAAAGTTCTTGAGGGGCTGGACACGGCCGCCATGTTTGCCGATGCTGGCTTTGCAGCATACAGTGTCATCGCGCTTTCACAAATGAGTGACCTGAGTGGATTTGCTTTGAATAATGCGCTGATGCAAACGATGATGGAATACTACTATTCTTTGATGTTGTTTATGATTGGTTCGATTCCATATGTGGGATGGATTATAGCGATCGGGATTGAACTGTCGGATATTCTCGGCGACTGGTCGGACGATCTGTTTAACTGGTTCGTCAGCTTGATTAGCAAGGTGGAATACACCGTCTCGCCCAAGATTGAGCAGGTGGGGCAATTCATAGTGAACGTCACCGACAAGGATGACAACGGACTCGACACAGGAGACCATATTCTCTATACAACCCGATTAAAGGGGACGGTCTCTTGTGATTCGTGGAGTCTCGTCACGAAAAGCAGTATCAATCCCTACTACTGGATATACGCACCGGGCGGCTCATCTTCACCGACCGGTTATACACATTGGAACCAGTTTGTAACGCCGGAAGGAAACAGGTACCTGCCGATGCCGCCGTATGCGCAATGGACCAGAATTAAGAATAGCTCCGGGGGGTGGAAGTCGGACGAGTACGACGTAGGGGCCTGGATTGAGCCGAACGTTCCGATGGTCAACTTCCCTGTAGTTATGCGGGGAGAAGCTATGTACGACCTGTGGTACCATTGGAAGTATTTCGTCTTTCTTGTGTTCTATGGCTTCTGGGCTCACCACGATGATTGGGTAGACGGGTTCTGTTCGATTGGCTCATTCACGCTGCACTTCGACGTTTTGCCGGGTAGCATCGATGATTTTACCAGATGGAGAGGAATAACCCCCCTCGACCACGATGCTGACGGGCTAAACGATGCCAATGAGGCCGGGATAAGCAACCACTGGTTGTATGACAGCGACGGTGACGGACTAAATGATAATTTCGAGTTCGGTAACGTCCTTAATCCTAAAAGGCACGATACTGACGGCGATGGACTTATTGACTGGTATGAAATTCAGTTCGGCACAGAGCCGAACAACCCGGATACGGATGGCGACGGAGTGCTGGATTACCTCGAAATCGCCGGCTGGCTTATTCAGTTCGAATACGCAGGCAAAACCTTCACCACACGAGTGTATTCGGACCCGGCCATCCCGGATACCGACAGCGACGGCGTTGATGATAACCTTGAGTATAAAAGCAATTTGAACCCGAGGTCGAAGGACACAAACGGAGACGGAATCAACGATGTGGCCAACCCCATAGAAGAGGAAACCGTCCTGGAGCTCGTTACCGAAACAGAGATACCGTATGGCGTCAGCGATATAGATGTCGATGCAAACGGATTCGTATATGCCCTTGTGAGGGAACATGTGAAGGGAAAAATCTTAAAATTCGATTCTGACCTTAACTTGATACCCACCTGGACTTCCGACGAAGAAGGCGATAACATGCTCGACTATGGAGCATCAATAGTTATCGATGATAAAAAGGGTCTTATCCACGTAGGCTACAAGGAAGGAAATAGACCTTCCACAAGCGGCATCACAACTTTCAACCTCAGTGATGGAACATTAGTTCTGCCCGAGCCCTGGGCCGTCGAACTGATAGACCGGTACTACCAGGTCATCGAATTAGACGTTGATGCCGATGGTAATGTATATGTCCTAAGACGCGGCTATGAATGCGTCGAACAGCATGATCCCGTCTACCACTGGGATTTGTGCTTCCAGTATACGAACAGGGCCAAAGTTGATATCTATGACCCAAACTATATGTGGATTGATACATGGGGACAATACGCTACTTTACAGCATGAAAATTACATAGGCACCTCCGGCTATAAAACCTGGCACTTCTATTATGTTTCTGAGCCGAATATATTCAATGATGTTCAAGACCTGGTCGTCCGTGATGACGGATTAGTCTTTATCTCCGAAACAGGCGCCTCAGAATTCTTCTATGAATGGCGTACAATGGCAACCGGCTGGCTGCGAGTCGGCGAGTACAAGTTAAGAGACGACAGAATCGCGGAATACGATGTGGCCGGACAGTACTATAGAGATTTGTTTACCTTCACAGACCCCAATTCCGGCCAGCAAATCTTCCTGGATTCGCCTGCCGGGATTGCCACCGATGAAAATGGATATTTTTACCTCGTCGTGGACTCAACATATATCTACAAGTTCGACGAAAACCTCGTACCCGTTGCCACGTGGACAATCGATTCATGGATGCAACCGCATACTTTCTGTGAATTTGGTGGGTGTTTCGAGGTTCAGCCGCCCTTCCGTACACGGGAACTAATAGTCGATGCGAATAACAACATCTATACATATTTCTCCATCCACGGCGAGGTCGCAAGACTCAGCGTCATTGAGAAGTATTCACAAAGCGTTGGCGGGACTACTGTTATTCAGGACCCGTCCCCTGACAGCGACGGTGACGGTCTGTTGAATGACGACGAAAGGGCCGGCTGGGATGTTACCTTCACCGACGCCAACAGCACGCAAACTGTTCATTCGCAAAGCGACCCATTACTGACCGATACAGACCTTGACGGCCTAAACGACCTGCAGGAGTATGAACTGGGGACAAATCCACAGGACCCGGATACCGACGACGACGGCCTCAGCGACTTTACCGAGTGGCAGGGTCAAACCGACCCCAAACATTTTGATACGGATTTGGACGGCCTGCCCGACGGTACTGAAACAACATACGGCAGCGACCCCAATTCGGTTGACACTGATGGAGAAGGGCTTTCCGATGCCGAAGAGTTCGAGATAGGCTCCGACCCGAACAGTGCCGATACCGACGGCGACGGCCTCGATGACGCAAACGAGATGTCGTTTAACACGAATCTGTTCTCACCGGACACCGACGGCGATTTTATGTTTGACGGCCGGGAAATTAATTCAGGCACAGACCCGAATAACGGCGATACCGACAACGACGGCTTAAGCGACGGCATGGAAAGCTGCGTTTATAATACCGACCCTAATAATAGCGACACTGACGGAGATGGTGTTAAAGACGGCGAGGAGATAGAAAAGCGATTGAATCCCCTGTCAAACGATACCGACAACGATGGAATACCGGATGGGAAGGAGCTGGAGGATGGTACTAATCCCTGGCTTGAAGATTCCGACCACGATGGCATACCAGACAACCAGGATAATACTGATAATATGGACAACATGCCCCCCGACGTTTCCGGTGCACATCCTAATAAAGAATATCTCTGGCCGCCGAACAACAAATTCGTAGAGATTACTATAGAAGGAGTAACCGACCCGAATGACGACCCCGTGCAAATATTAATCACGGAGGTTACCAGCGACGAACTATCCTGGTTTGGCCACTGGGGATTTAGCCATTGGGGATTTAGCCACTGGTGCAAGAACGAGCCCGATGCTTACATCTCTGAAGATGGCGCATTATACCTAAGAGCGAAGCGAAGCGGCTGGGGCAATGGGAGGGTATATGAGATATCCTTTATTGCCGGTGATGATAAGGGAGGAATAACGCCGGGCAAAGTCCAGGTCAAAGTGCCGCACCATAAAAAAGGCAATACTTACCTCTGTGTTGACGACGGGCAGAAATATACTATCCTGTCCAATATTCCTAATAATCCCCCGGATGTTAACGACGCCCATCCGAGCAAAGAATATTTATGGCCGCCAAACCATAAGTTTGAAAAAGTAAGCATAGAAGGCGTTACAGACCCGGATGGTGACCAAGTAAAAATACATATCACCGGTGTTACCAGTGATGAGCCCTCCGCGTTCCATTTTTGGCACAGACACAGACGCGATGCATTCATCTCTAAAACCGGCGATGTATACCTCAGGGCCGAGCGCCGCCGCTGGGGCAATGGCAGGGTGTACGAGATTTCTTTCGTTGCCAAAGATAAAAATGGCGGAGAAACCCCCGGCAAGGTCGGGGTCAAGGTGCCGCGCAGTATGCACGGAGGTGAAGTTATCTGTATCGATGACGGACAGAAGTACGACATCCTGCATCGTCGATAAAACACAATTAGAGAATGAAAGCCTGTTACTGCCTGAACTGTAGCAGCTTCTTTTTGATAATTACATCGGACCGTGGATTTGATGAAATCCGCAGATGTACAGGCTTCAGGCACGTCTCTTGAGCTTATTGAAGGTCTATCCAGCCAAGAACCATCCCGAAAAGTGCCGCTGCCGGACCGAATTAGGTGGTATTTAACGAAAACGAGGGCAGCAGACCGATAATAAATAAGTACGTCTATTCGGCCGGATTGCTCGTTATGCGGTTGCTATATGCTTGAATTCCTGCAATATTTCGAGAGAATTGCGCCCAGGCTCGATTCTGTGGTGCTGGTTGTGCCGGGATTGCTGTGCATTCTTTCGGGGCTGTTTACCTGGCTTGCCGGCCTGCGTTACATAAAAGTCATCGCTGCCCTTCTGGGTCTGCTCATCGGTGGAACCTGTGGCTTGTTTCTAATCGGCCGAAAAATACTGCCTAATATATCCCTGACTCTGTTCACCGGATTTGTCGCGATGCTCTTTCATAAATTTATCTTTGTTGTTCTGGCGGTCCTAATTGTGGTTGCCGGCGTTACTTTCTTTTTGGCCGATATGGACATTGAGAAGAATAGTGAATTAATACTATACATAAACAGCAGCGGTACTGAAAATATCAGCGCCTCGGAAGCAGCTATAATCCTTAGCAGAGCAATTGATTATCTATTGGAAAGGACGAAAGCGCTTTACGCGGATTTTTCTCTTCTGCACTGGTTGGCGGTGGTCGGGCTCGGCCTGCTCACAGCTTTCCTGGCGGTCAACTTTAGCAGCGCAGCAGGTGCGCTCTGTTGTGCAACGCTGGGAACGTTCCTCAACTTCACGGGAATGATTCTGCTTCTGTTATATAAAGGTGCCGAACCCATCAGTCGTATCGGGAGCAAAAGTATTTTCTTTGCTTCTGTTTTTGCCATAATGATTGCCGTCGGCACAGCCGTACAATTATTTTTTTGTGCATCACGATACAAAAAAATCCCTGCCAAATCCGAAAACGAAGAGCAGGGTTCGGGAAGTAAATATGCAAGTAAAATGCGCTGGTTAATCCGATAAAGAGAAAGACGCGGGCTTTTTTAAGGATAGAATACCTTATTCGTGGGAACTGATGTAAAAGGAGCGAAATAATGATTCCTTTCCACATTCTTGTACAAACGTTCGCAGCGACGCCGCCACCGGCCGCTGAACCCAGTGGTCCCATAGTGCCTATAAATTATTTCTGGGAGCAGATTGCGGCACTTAACTGGTTCGAAGCAATTATCGCGATATCTTTTGGAACGATATATCTTCTCTACGGCTGGAGAATTTTCCGAATCGTCGTGGCGATAAGTTTCGGCCTCATCGGCCTGTATATCGGGCTGAAAATCGGTGAAAAAGCCGGGAATGTTCTTTGGGGCGGCATCATTGGCTTTTGTGTCTCGGCCGTTGTATCTTTACCGCTTATGCGATGGGCTGTCAGTGCACTGGGGGCAGTTGCCGGAGGTATATTAAGCAGTGCGATTTGGTATGCATTCGCACTGCCCGACCAATATATCATCGCCGGCGCGCTGATAGGCGTCGTCGCCGGTGGAATGATATCATTCATTGTATTCAAATTCTCTGTTATTTTGTTTACCAGCTTACAGGGAGGAGCATTAATCGTGGCGGGCGGATTGGCACTGCTGCATTTGTATTTGATGGATCCGGAACAAGGCTCCTCGTGGGTCCAGGATATGTACTTCAATCAAAGATGGTTCTTTCCGTTACTTCTGCTTGTGCCGGCGGCAGCAGGTCTAATCCTGCAAAACAGGTTGATAAGTGACTACGCGAAGTGGGACTGCCATAGTTAGGACATCTGGGTCGGCGTCGTAGGTAAATATGTCTCTGAATCGCCGGTGATAGTGGATAGAATTCGCCCTTTGCCCCAATTACCTATACCATTCGCGATTGTACCCGTACTATCAACTACTTTTATACTACAAAACTAATGCCAGCTATCGTTCGGTTCTTCGTCGGGGTCGTCCGGCTCCTCTTCATAGTAATCATCATCGTCGTCAGGCTCTTCTTCATCGTCGGGCTGCTCGTCATTAGGTTCGTCCGAGTCATCGTCCGGCTCCTCCTCGTACTCTTCATCCTCATCCGACTCTTCGGCAAATCCTTTGTCGTCTTCCGATAACGAATAGCTAATTTGTTCATCAGTCCGAGGAAATTGCTCACTTCTGGGTATTTCAAGCGTGGGCTGCTCTTCGTTAAACATCTCGGTTGATTCTGCATTAGTAGATTGAACCTTCTTCTTGCATCCTGTTAAAACATACATCGGAAAAACAGCCAAAAGGACAGCCAGCATCATCAAATTAGATTTCTTAGTCTCCATATTTATCTCCTTATTAATCTTTTATGCCAGTTGCGTTTCCCGATTCTATCGGGATTGATTTTTTCAAGAAAGGGCATCCCAAAGGATGCCCTTTCTATCAAATCGTGCACGCCTTCAATCTCTTAAATTCAAGGACTTATTTGCCAGCTTTCTTTTGGGGCTTCTCGATTTTTGCTTGTTTTCCTTTGCCCTTTCTGGATTTCTTAGCCATTTCCTGGTCTCCTAAAAAATAGTAGTACAGTTAATCATTCCTCGACTTACAAACCCTTCCCGGCTGAAAATCACATTGAATATGAGTCAGCCGCAGCTTTTTGCACGCTATAACTTCACGTTCATCTTTTAGGAGCCTTCTCGGCATCTCGTGCCGGCCTTCTTTTCATGGGAGCTTTCACCGCCTTTGATGATTTAGGCTCTCCTTTGATATTTTTCTTACGAGCCATAACAAATCTCCTTGTCAAAAAAGTTTGTTAACTCAACTCCGCCCGTCATATATTTCCTCTGTCCGAATGTCCGGTCACCTTCAATTCAGCATACTCTTGATAACCTCACAATCTCTTAAGCAGTTTAATTTCTGTTCTGATATTTACAAAGGGCGTGCCAGCACCACAAAACGGCCCCCTGTTTTGCCATAAGCAATTAGTAAAAAAGGGCTTATAAATGCAAAGTTTTTTATTTACATGTATTCAAGAATGCAAAATGGTAAAATAATCAGGATTTGACAACCGAAAAAATCGGAAGTAAAATTCCGACTTAAAAATCTGTTTAGGATTGCCTGCGATATGCTTCTAAGCATCGTAACCGCAGTAACCGAAGCCGGACTGCGTAATAAACTAAGTAAGATTCTAAAGAAGCCGGACACAATTATCGAGTCCGTAACGGAGCCCGGCCGGTTCTGGAAAAAGGTCTCTCGAAAGACCTGCGACCTTGTCGTTTTAAGCAGAGACCTCATCCAGGACAAGGCCATTGAAGAAATACACAATCTACGCCAGCTTCCGGACGCACCCCTGATAGTCGTGTTATCCGAAGAAGAAAACGAAGAGCAGCGCCTTCAACTCATCTCGGCAGGCTGTGATGCTGTGCTTAATCCGACGGTTTCGGGGAAAAAACTCGATAGCGCCTTAAATGCCATTCTAAGCAGACGACGTAAAGCCACACGTTCAACACTGACCATCAGGCCGAAACCGGCTGAGGCGGACATCAGTGATTTCATCTCTGAAAGTCACGCTATGAAAAAGTTTTTAAGAGTTTTGCCCCGAGTGGCAAAAAGCAATTCATCAGTTCTTATTCTCGGTGAAACAGGCGTCGGCAAGGAAAGATTGGCTCATGTGCTCCACGCCGAAAGCCCGCGTTCGCAAGGTCCTTTCATCTGCGTCCATTGCGGGGCCCTGCCTGAATCCCTGCTGGAGAGTGAGCTTTTCGGCCACGAACAAGGTGCGTTCACAGGAGCTACAAGAGCCCGAAAAGGCTGTTTTGAGCTTGCTCATCAGGGCACAATATTCCTCGACGAAATAGGAGAAATGCCGTTCCACCTGCAAAGTAAACTCCTAAGAGTGCTCGAGAATCATGAAGTCAGGCGTATCGGCAGTGAAAAATCTCTCGTCGTGGATGTTCGCGTTATGACCGCCACTAACCGAGACCTCGAAGAAGAGGTCAAGGCTAAACAGTTTCGGCGGGATTTATACTATAGATTGAACGTAGTCTCATTAACCATCCCGCCATTGCGCGACCGCCTTGAAGACATTCCCGAATTAGTCGAGAGTTACATAGACTACCTTGGTCCCAGGATAGGCTGTGAAGTCTCCGGCATAACAGAGCAGGCCCTGGAAACACTTTGCGACTATTCCTGGCCGGGTAACGTCAGGGAGCTAATCAATGTAATCGAAAGAGCAATGCTTCTTTGTGAAAATGACTTTATTACGGTTGATGACCTGCCCGACGGCATAACGGGACGTGAGGAAGTAACTTTACAGGAACTATCTCAAAAACCCGAATCTTTTCCGGAAGAATGGCTGCAAAAACCCCTAAAGGAAGCACGAAGAGATATTGTCGAACAGTTCGAAAAAAGCTACTTAATCAGCCTGTTAACATCGAGCAACGGACGTGTGGGCAAAGCGGCAAAAAAGGCCGGTATAGATTCAAGAACCCTGTTCAACAAAATGAAAAAACATGATCTTAATAAGAATGATTTCAGATAATACCGCTGATACCGCCATTCTCGCATCTTTTCATAAACTGTTGAGCGGCTGGGGGACTTTTTTACGTGGGTAACGAAGCTCGATATACTTGACACGGTTCGCCAGCGTGCCGTTTTCCTCGTAAAAACTGTAGAGCATCGCAAGCTTCTCATCCTCACGCGCCTCCATATACTGCTGCGAGCTGCCGGGCTCGGCGCCCCAAATAATCTGGGTGTCGTCTAACGCATACAAAAGAATGTGAGGTTCACGAGGCTCACGCCTGCCCTGAAAGTTACTCACATCCACCGCCTGTATTTGAGTAAGCAGAGGTTCTCCGGAGGCTACCATCGCATCCATCTTATGCAGCAGAGTCAGCAGTGCCACGGCGGCCTTCAAATCATCTCTTTGCCACGGCCGGCCGACCGGCGGAACCGTTAATGACTCCACGCCTTTAACCAGCACGATAGGTAATTCAGGCATCGGCATATAATCAAGAACAACCAGGTTTTCATCTACATAAAACTTTCGGGTATCGTTCTTAATCAAAGCCACCGGCTTTCGATACTCGGCCTCAATTCGTATCGCCTTATGAGTGGTTTGGACCTGAAACTCTTCCAGCCAGGCAAACGAGACGAGGTTCTTTGCAACCGTGCGAGAGGCATCGCTATCAAGTCGAAAGCTGCCCCGGCCGGCACCGGCGGTACTAATGATTCTTTGCTTCAGTTCAGGGCTGACCCAATCAGGCGGATTCGCCAGTTCAACAGGGCCTTTTATTTCGGCAACCGGCACAACCGTCTTGACGTACCTGTCGAGAAAAAATAAACACAATCCCGTTACTGACAGAATACAAATGATAGCTACAAGCTTAAGCAATCCTACACGGGGCAAATTAAACCTTGGAAGCTTCTTGGCTTTTGTTTTCCTCGAACCTCGAAGGCTATAGGTAAATCTTTTCGGCTTTTTCTTTATCTTTTTCCGCTTCGCCATTACTGTATTAACTACTCCAAATCCACCAACACAAACGACGCTTAACGCCTAATCCGCCACGGCGGATTTATCCTCTACAGGTTGCGCGTCTGTTTTCAGCTTCCGATCTCTTTCGAACCTTTCTACTGCAAGACAGATGAGTCTGTCTATCAACGCAGGATAGGAGATTCCGCTCGCCTCCCACAGCCGGGGATACATACTTATTTTGGTAAAACCCGGAATGGTATTGATTTCACTTACAATAATTCTGTCGTTCTCTTCCAGAAAAAAATCCACCCTGGCCATACCTTCACAGCAAAGCGTCTTGAACGCCTTAATTGCGCAGTCCTGCAGTTTTTTAACCACATCGTCCGCAAGCTTTGCCGGCACATCGAGTACGGCGCCGTTTTCATCAAGATACTTGGCCTGGTATGAGTAAAACTCGTGCCGCGGCAGTATCTCTCCCGGCACAGAGGCTATCGGCTCCTCGTTTCCCAGGACCGAACACTCAATCTCTCTGCCGTTGATATATTTTTCAATAATTATCTTATTGTCATACTGAAAGGCCAGCTCCACCGCATCATCAAACTCTTTTTGACTATGCACTTTACTGATACCCACCGACGAGCCCATATTACAGGGCTTAACAAAAACCGGCAACGCCAACTTCTTTTCGATTACGTTAAAATCTGTTCCGGCGCGCTGCCGGCGATTACAAACAACAAAGTCCGCGACGGCAATCCCGGCATCTCTAAGCAGTCTCTTGCTGACCTCTTTATCCATACCGATTCCTGAGGCCAGGACATCACAACCTGTGAACGGGATATCAGCCAGTTTTAAAAGCCCCTGAACCGTGCCGTCCTCACCGAACGGCCCATGAAGAACGGGAAAAACAACATCTATCGGCTCAATAGGCCGACCGCTTGCAGCATTAATCAGTTGTCTGTTTTTTCCACCGAATGCAGGGGCCAAAGGCGTTTCTGTCGGACTCAGGCTTTTCAACGTTGAACTATCAGTACAGGCAAAAAGCCTTGAAGCATCACTCAGATACCAACCACCTTTTTTATCAATGCCAATCAGCACCGGCTCATATTTTTCTCTATCGATGGCATCGATGATATTTTTTGCCGACAGAAGGGAGATTTCATGCTCCGCGGACCTGCCCCCAAACAGAATTGCTACCCTGATTTTTTTGTCCATAAGTATTCAAGTCTTTTCGTAAAACCACTCGGTAAAGGCCCTACCAGATTTCGATTTCGAGCTCAAGCTCGACATTAAAATTCTCCTTAACCCGCTGCCGGGCGATTTCTATAAGCCTTATCACGTCATTGCTGCTGCAGCCGTCATCTGCAATTATAAAGTTAGCATGCTTTTCACTCACCATCGCGCCGCCGATTTGCAGGCCTTTAAGGCCCGCGCGGTCGATCAGGGCTCCCGCCGACAAACCAGGCGGGTTCCTGAATATACAACCGGAATTTCTGCTGCTCAATGGCTGACTGTTTTTCTTGCGAATCCATATCTCTTTCGTCGTACGCATAATTTGTTCCGGCTCGGCGGCCGAAAGCCTAATCTTCGCGCCGAGAATAAAACCGGCTGTTATATTGGAACGGCGATAATCGAACATCAGCTCGGGCTTCGTTTTCTCGAAGATTTTTGTATCCTTATCCATCAGGATAACGCTTTGAACCGCGGCGCCGATGTCTCCGAAGTTTCCTCCCGAGTTTATTTTCACCGCCCCTCCAATTGAGCCCGGTATACCTGTAAGCGGCTCAAGGCCCGACAGCCCCCTGCGGACACAATCCAAAACCAGCTTGCTCAGACTCGCTCCGGCACCTGCTGTTACCCATTCATCTTCGAATTTCGTCTCGGAAAACCGGCTGCCGCCCAGTTTTATAACCGCCCCTCGAATGCCCTGGTCCTTAATCAACAAATTCGAGCCGAATCCAAGGACATAAGTGGGCAAATTATTCTCGTTACAGCGCTGCACGACCGTTTTGAGCTGCTCGGTATCCTGTGGGGTTATCAGAAAATCGGCCTCGCCGCCCAAGCCAAACCAGGTATATTCGCGAAGCGAACAATCGGTTTTAACAATTTTTTCCAAGCCACTGAATATATTCATCTGCCAGCTTCCAAATATCTCCTGCACCCATCGTAATCACCAAATCTCCCGCCCGGACATTCTGCTCAAGATACTCACGAATTCGGCCAAAGCTGCTGATAAACAGGGCCTGAGAGCCCTGCTTCAGCATTCTTTCAACCAACACCTGCGAGTTAACCTCTTTTTTAGCCGACTCTGTATCTCTGACAAAATAGATGTCCGGCACTATTGTAATATCGGCAAGCTTAAAGCTTTCGGCAAAATCATCAAGTAAAAATCTCGTTCGGCTGTACTGATGCGGCTGAAAAACACACCAGATGCGCCTCGGCCTGAACCTTTCACGTATCGCCTTCAGGGAGGCCTTGATTTCGGTAGGATGATGGGCGTAATCATCAAGAACTGTTACCCCGGCAATCATAGTTTTCAACATTAAACGGCGGTCAACGCCGTGGAATTCGGGCAATATCTCTAATACTTTTTTGGGCTCTATACCTAAGTGTATTGCTGAAGCAGCAACCGCAAGGCCGTTCAGGACGTTATGTCGGCCGGGCAGAGATAGTCGAGTCCTTCCCAGCGCAGCATCCCCGTGATAAAGGTCAAATTCGTAAAGTCCTTCGGTCTGCCTTACATTTCGCGCTGAAAAATCGTAACCACTGCCAATACCAAATGTCTTGATGCAGGAAGAATCTTTAAGAACGGCGATGGCTTTAGTAATATTAGCGTCCTGACCATTGACTATTATTACCCCATCCTCATCCACACCGAGCATAAACTGTCCGAATGCTTCAATTATTTCATTTTCATCGCGGTAATAATCGAGATGGTCTTGCTCGATATTAAGAACAACTCCCAGTTTCGGGTGCAGATTAAGGAAACTCCGGTCATACTCGCACGCCTCGGCAAGAAAGAATTTACTGCCGCCCACGCTGGAAGAGCAGCCTAACTGCGTAACCTCGGCCCCGACAATAAAACTGGGGCTAAGTCCCGCCTGCTCCATAACAAATACCAGCCAGCCGCACGTAGTGCTTTTGCCGTGTGTCCCGCAGACGGCGATCCCGTGATAGCAGTCCATCACTTTGCCCAATAACTCGGCATATTTATAAACGGCAAGTCCTTTTTCTCTGGCAAGCTTCAACTCAGGATTGTCGTCTTTTATCGCTGCGGAAATAACTACAGCCTCGGTCTGCTCAGAAAAATTCTCGGCGCTGTGTCCTATTTGGATATTGGCGCCGTTTCGGCGCAGTTTATCTATCACGCCTGAATGAATCTGGTCGGAACCGGTGATAACAGCACCATTTTTTATCAGCAATCCCGCCAGCCCGCTTATCCCCACGCCGCCGGCCCCGATGAGGTGAAACATCTTGCCCCTCACGGTGGTGGTGCTATTTGTGTTTACCGCTTCGTATCCACAGGCTGCTTTAGTTTTACTGATTTCTATATTTGATTTGGCCATATGCGCAAGCAGTCTATCACACCGAAAGGCCGAAAAAAAGAAAAAACGCCGCCGCCCTAAGCGGCTAAAAGCTTTCCAGCCAGTTTTCGACCAGCACATAAAGGTCATACCAGTCGATATAGTTGTCCGGTGGAATGCCGATGTCACAGAACTGATTCCACACAGGCTCAGGTGGTTCCGTCAACCACGCCGTCGCAAATATAGCAAAGTCTGTGAAATTGACGGTGCAATCATAATCCAGGTCGCCCGTATAGGCGTAATTGAACTCGAAAGCTCCCATATCGACGACAACCGTATCGTTGCAGTCGCCATCTACAAACCTTGGGTGGCCGTCGAGGTCGTAAGGTATCGACTCGACTGTGTTGCCGTCATTGTCAAGGTCGGCAATGTCGGCAGGCACGGAGTTGTTGTCCCCTGTATCAATACAGGTAGAGTCGGGCGCCAGCCGAAAATCCCTCAAATTCGGGTCGGGATTGCAAGGGTCCACAAAGCAGGGGTCGGCCTCGATATTGCCGACGCCGGCATACCCGCCCTGGACATCGCTGTAGGTAACGGTGGGGGAGCTATAAGAATCATATATCTCATTCGGCGTATCGCCCCAGAAAATGCAGTTGGTCACCGTGGGCTGACTGGCACTCAAGTTGTACATCCCGCCGCCGCTTAAGCTTGCCGAATTTCCGCTGAATGTGCAGTTGGTCACTGTTGGGTCGCTTTGAGTGTTTTGAATCCCGCCGCCGTTGGTCGCCGTATTGCCGCTGAACGTGCAGTTGATCACCGTTGGCGCACCGATGACGGTTGATATCCCGCCGCCCATAAACGCCACATTTCCGCTGAAGATGCAATTGGTTACCGTCGGGTTGCTGCTTTGATAGTTATATATCCCGCCGCCTAAGTCGCCCACCGAATTTTCGCTGAAGGTGCAGCCGGTCACCATCGGGCTGCTGGAAAAGTAGTTTAACATCCCGGCTCCTGAGTATGCCGAGTTGCCGCTGAAAGTGCAGTTGGTCGCCATGGGATTACTGTTATCCCAATTGAATACTCCGGCGCCGCCATCAGCCTGATTGCCGGTAAAGATGCAGTTGGTTATCGTGGGGTTACTGTTACCCCAGTTGAACATCCCCCCGCCGCCGCCGGCCTGGTTACCTGTAAAGATGCAGTTTGTCACCGTCGGGCTGCTGTTGGAATCGTAAATACCACCGCCGTAGTTCGCGGAGTTCTCACTGAACGTACAGCCGGTCAACGTTGGGCTGATTTGATAGTTGAACATCCCACCTCCGTTGGAGTCGGCTATATTGCCGCTGAAAATGCAGTTAGTCAATATTGAATTTGTATCGTACCAGTTGCATATCCCGCCACCATTGTCGACCGAGTTATTATCGCTGAACGTGCAGTCCATCAGCACCGGATTGCTGCCCGCGGCGTTGAACATACCCCCGCCCCCTAAGGGCCCGCCCGAATTGCCGATGAAAATGCAGTTAGTTAACACAGGACTGCTGTTGTGATTGCATATCCCGCCGCCACCGATGGCGCCGCCCGAGGCAATATTATTTTCGAAGTTGCAGTCGGTCACCGTCGGCGTGCCGTCGACGTTTAACATCCCCCCGCCATGGTCAGCCAGGTTGCCGATAAAGATGCAGTTTGTTATCGTCGGGCTGCTACCGTTGTTGTAAATCCCGCCGCCATCCCTGTCGGGGGGCGATGGGCCCTTGGCGTTTCCGCCGGTGACGGTAAAACCCTCTAAGATTGTATTAGCATCCTCACCGCTTACACACTGAACGGCGTGATAGGCGCCGCCGATGCCGTTGGCATCGATGGTTGTAACGGCCGGCCCGCCGCTGCCGTAAAGCCGGACCGCCTTGCCATTGAAATTGATTGCCTCATTGTATGTTCCCTGCGCCGCCTCGATTTCGTCGCCATCGTTGGCGTCGTCGATGGCCTCCTGGATAGTAGTAAAATCCGCGCTGCCGTTGGCATCGACGTAAATTATTCGTGCATTCACCGGCCCTGTAAGCATCATTATGAGCACACAGACTGCTACCTGAATGCCTAAATTTACTTTCCGCATTTTTGGACCTTCCCGAAAAAAGTCCCTGTTTTTCGCTTCTGTGTACTGGTGAAATCCGCTATCCGTATGGTAATTCAGGTGAAGGCCTAAAAGAAACGCATTTTAGCTGCCCTCCTCCTGGACAGCCGAAAAACACATAAAACCAGCATACAAGATTTTTACGAATTGTCAAGAAAAAAGAGGTTCTATTTCAGAAGACCGACTTTATGAGTCTTTTCGAAGCTTTATCAGGACAATCTGGCTGCGTGAGCCAAGCCGCATCCTCGGCCCCCATGTCCCCGTGCCCGGACAAACGTAGAGACCCATCCCGTTCACCTCGAAAAAACCCTTCATATAATTGAAGAACATTCCAACTACATAGTTAAATGGAAAAATCTGGCCGTTGTGTGTATGACCCGTCAGCATCAGGTCAATGCCCGCTTCAGAAGCCGCTTTCACGCCTACAGGCCGATGGTACATCAGTAAATTGAAATCCGAATCATTAAGATTAATTTTTTTAAATTGCTTTTCCAAATGACCACCGTAGTCGCTGTCATCGATGCCGATAATCTTTATACCATTAAATTCAACTACTTCATTTCTGAGGAACCTGACTTTCGTCCCCTCAAGCGCCGCTGCAACCTTTTCGATACCCACATAACGCTCGTGATTACCCGCCGATAGAAATATCGGCACACTCAGCAGGTCAAACATTCGCAGGGCGGACAGGTGACTCTCGCCGACGCCGTCGAAAAGGTCACCCGTAATAAGCACAGCGTCCGGCTCCAGTTCCTTCGTTTTTGCTATGATACGTTTCAAAAATCTCTCACTGGTCGAGCCGATGTGAACATCACTTAGCTGAACAATATTCATATCAACAGTGGACGGAACCTCAAGGACCTTTACGGTCAGCATTTGCGCGCTCAGCATCGAAAACAAAGTTAGAACCGCAACAAAAACTGTTATCACCACCCCGGCCGACTTCGGATTAAACTTCACGAAAAGATGCAGCACCTCATAACACAACAAAGTGCTAAAGAACAAAAACAGAATTCCCATCCACAGTGCACAGAAGAAATAAATGATGCCGGTAAGATTATTTCCAAAAGACCTCTCGAGGTAACTTGCCAGAAATAAAGAGAGCGTGCAAAAAGTAAGTATGAGATAAAAAACGAGATTTTTCTTTAGCCCGAACAGCCCTGCAAGCCGGGCAAGGACATAAAAATTCATACCGAAATACAGCGCGTGAAAAACAAAAATGAATATCAAAAAACCCCAAATCCGACTCATTAAAAAACTCCCTGACTCACTCTCAAATACTCATCCGTCTTGCTATAAGGCCAGCAGCACTTACGTTCACAGACAATCAGCTGTTCATACCAAAGTAGTTTATTTCACGCCAATATAATGTATTCCACTAATGTTAGTTCGGGTTCTCCGAAAAAAGCTTAACAAAATTATCGTCTTTAACTGCCATTCGACCATAATCTACGTCAATATGTATATTCCTGCAGGTACAGGATACACTGTCTTTCGGCAATGAAGGTATCACATCTCCACACTTTGTACATTCATAGTACAAACTCTTGCCCACCGGATATCCTTTCTTAGGATTAAATGAATGATACGTTCTTTCGTTGTTCATATTCTCATTCTTCTCGCTACCCCAATAATAATCTTGTCATTCCTGCGAACGCAGGAATCCAGTTCTTAACCGTAGGGTGGGGCCGCTGCCCCACCATCTTCTTAATAGATTAAAGCCATCCTAAGTAATGTAAAACTGTGAGTAGCGCTGCAAGAAAGATAACAAATATATAAATCCAAGTCGGTATCTTTTTCACACAAGTCCATATCCTCCTGCTTTTCACAGGTACAGCATTTTGCTCTGCCTCTGCTGGCTTTCCGTTTGGTAAATCTGCTCTATCGCCAGCTATTTTGAATAATTTATCAGTAAGGTTCGCTCTTTGTGTTATTAACTTTTGCTGTTCAAAACCATTAAGCTTACCTTTTTCTGCGCCCTGCTTTAACCATTCATATAGGCCTTTTTCGTAATTATTGATTTCTTCTAATAATTCTTCATCACCGTTCGCCTGTTTGGTAGCCCATTGTATAAAATCCTCAATAGTTTCCCGAATAGTCTCTAATATCTGCTTTTTGTTTTCAGGGCAGTACCTATCGATTTTGTGTTTCAGTGCACTGGGCAATAACATTGGTGGGCACGTCATTGAGTTATCCGACACTACCCATTCCACCGAATTAAAAAGTTTGGCTATAATATCTGGATTCGCTGCATCCGCTCTCTCAAATGTACTATTTCTCATAAAATCTTCAGTCATTTTTCACCTGTTCTTTATAGGCCGGTTTGAGCAATAACAGGCATACGGCATGCTCTCCCGACTATTTTTTCTTTACACTATTTTATCTGGCACTGCCAAAAAAACAATATTACGGTTCGTTTTTACTTGTTTTTAAGCATGAAAAAGGATATGTTAATACTGACGATTGAATACCGAGAATCACTGAACTTTTTGGCGCTTCATTCAAAATCGCCAGTTTTATATGCAAGGAAATATACAAAAGTTGGTGCCCCGATATAGGGCATCGCTTGCTTGTTCCTTGCGGGTTCTGGCGAGCCTGAAGCAGACATAATATAGAGGTGCCTTTTTTTTCATTGTGCTGGAAACGTAGACATTTTTTAGGACAGGAAAAATGCGAACTGTTACAATTTTCTTAATTCTGAGCTCGTTGGGCCTTTTGTCAGGTTGCTCGACTACTACGATGAATCGGATTATGTCATCATGGGAAGGAGAACATATTGAATCGGCCTTTTCACAATGGGGTTATCCTGATGAAGAAAAAGAAATCAGAGACCATAAACTTTATATATGGCATTATAGTAAATCTTTTTACATGCCACAAAATTCGACGACAACAGGTCATATTTATGGCAATTCGTTTAGTGCGAATACATATACAACCGGCGGTTACTCAATTCAAGGCTACTGTACGAGAATATTAGAAGTTGATAATTCTGGCTATATTGTTAGGTGGCAATGGGAAGGCAATGATTGTCCATTTATGGAAATCTTTGAGTACTCAAGCTGGAGAAATAAAAAATAACGGTTGGCGGCGATAAAAGATCTCTTCAGCCTCGGTGCGGTAGTTCTTGGAAAACGTCGCTGAGTCTTTTTAATAGTGCAAGAAAAGTCTTTGTATGTTCGTTAATCCGCCGCGGCGGATTTGTCGCTCATCCGTCTCGCTATCTCGGCCTACGGCAGCAAAAGCAATTAGGTAAACGATATACCCAAATACTTCCGGCGCTTGGCTTTGGCGCTACCTGTCATTGGCAGGTAGTGAAATATTTTCAAATATAAAACAGTGTAAATCTGTGTAAATCCGTGTCTAACATCAGCAGTGTTAATCCGTGTCTTAGAAAATAAATCTCTGTGCCTGTCCTGAGCACAGTCGAAGGATTCTCGGTGCTCTTGTCCTCATCCCGATACATCGGGGCTGTGGCTATAATTAATTCGTGTTTATTTATGCCTTAGGTATCCATGGTTAATTAATCTCTGAGCTCTCTGTGAACTCTGTGGCTAATATTACTCATCCTTCTCGCTATCTCGGCGGCAGCATCCAGCTTTGCCATACCCCGGCAGGCCTGCGACATCTCGCTGCGCCGCGCCTCGTTTTCCATCAACTCCACCAATTTTGAAGCCAGCCTTTCGGCTGTCATACTGCGGTCCGCAAGGTCCTCGACAATTACCGCACACCCGGCCCTAACAAGTTTTTCCGCGTTTAAATACTGGTGCCTGTCCTTATGATAAGGATAAGGCAGACAGATACTCGGCACGCCGGCGGCCGCGTACTCGGCCACGCTGACGGCTCCCGCCCTGCCGAGGACTAAGTCGGCGGCAGCCAATAAATCCGGCATATCATCGAAATAATACAAAGCCTTATAATTTAGTTTCGTTTTTTCATACTCCCGCTTAACCGACCGGGCATCCGGCCCGGCCAGATGCACTATTTGCCACTCGTCCACAAATTTGACCAGTCTACTCAGGACCGAGCAAATCGCGGCATTAACATTTTCCGCACCGCTCGAGCCGCCCGTTATCAGCAGGACTTTTTTATTTTCATCCAGGCCTAATACTCTTCGCGCTCTTTCCGGGTTCGGTTTCAAAAATTCCGTCCGCAAGGGACAGCCTGTAACTGTTATAGTTTGTGGCACGGGCTTCCAGCCCGTGAAAACACAAAGACTGGAAATCACGGCCAGGCCTGTCCTGAGCGAAGTCGAAGGGATGGCCGTGCCACTGGATGGCCGTGCCACTCTAAAACATCCTTTAGTCTCATCGAACTGCACGTAAATCTCTTTTGCATACCTTGCCAACAACTTATTCGCCCGGCCCGGCACAATATCAAGGTTCAAAAGGCTGACCGGCACTTTTAACCTATGTGCAGCCAGAACTACCGGCGCCGAGACGAAGCCGCCAATACCTAACAAAACTGCAGGCCGGCTTGCAGCGATTTTCCTATGGGCCAGTGTGTAGCTTTTCCAGAAAGAAGCACAAAAGGCAACGAATTTATCCGGCCGGGCGGAAAAGCCCATGGCGGGCAGTGCGATATATTCGTAATCGGTTCTTGCGAGGATTCGCGAATCGATTTGGCGCCCGCTGCAAAAAAATGTGATTTTTGCCTCTGGCTGGTCCTTTATAATTTGCTCTGCAACGGCAATTCCCGGATAGATATGCCCGCCGGTCCCGCCGCCCGCAAAGAAATAGTGAAGCTGGGGCATTAAGTTGGCTCCTTTGTTCCCGCCGCGGCCCATTTCGTCGGGCGGCCCTGCTTCGCAATGTTCAGCAAAATCCCCACAGCGGCAGCCGAGAGTAGCATACTTGTACCACCCGCACTTACGAACGGCAGCGGTATGCCCTTCGTCGGCAGCACCACCGTTGCGACACCGATATTAATTGCCGCCTGCAGCCCCACGGTCAAAACAATCCCAACAGCCAGCAGTCTGCCTAAGCGGTCATTCGAGCGAAGGGCAACTTTCAGCCCAAGCAGCACAAGAGCTATAAACAGGAATATCACCATAGCAGCTCCGACAAAGCCGAGTTCTTCTCCTATTATTGCAAATATAAAGTCGGTCGTATCTTCCGGCAAGTGTCCATACTTACAAATTCCTCTGCCCAGGCCTTTGCCCCAGATACCCCCGCTGCCGATGGCCGCGAGCGATTGTCTTGCCTGGTAAGCGGCGGACTGGGCCCATTTTTCGGGCTGCAGGAACGCCGCGATTCGCTCTAATCGCCGGGGCGAGGTAATAAGCATATAATAAAATAGCGCCCCCGCCAACGGCACCGGCGTCAGCAGATGCCAACCCTTTGCGCCGCCGATAAGGAGCATCGCCCCGGCCAGCAGGCAGATAAACGCCGCCGTACCGAAATCTTCCACAACGATAAGGCCGACGACCACCGCAACCAGCAGACAGACCGGCAAAAAACCCCTGCGGAACGACCGAAGAAGCTCGGCATATCTATCGCAAAATGCAGCCAAAAAGAAAACCACCGACCATTTTGCCAGCTCCGACGGCTGAAAACTGATATACGTCGGTCCAACAGGAATCCTGAGCCACCTGCGGGCATAATTAACCTCAGCACCGAGGGGACTTAAAACAAGTATAAGAAGGCCGATACTCAGTATTAGTAAATAAACAAGAGGAGATTTGAATAAGACCCTAAGGGACCGTTTTTTCTGCTCACCCTCGGCGAAGCTGGGAAGGCTAAATCTGTGGTAATCGACCCGGCTGGCCGTAAACATCACGGCCACTGCAAGCGGAAAAAAAAGGATTTGGCGGACAGTAGCAAAATCGTAAAAACGCCTTAAGTCCAGGCTTTGGCTTACGTTAGCACCTGCAGAAAAAACCATAACCGTCCCGATGGCCATAAGGATAATAACCACCATCGAGATGGCATTGGCAAGCCTGCTGTCCTGGATTTGGTTGTCCACATAACCTCCCGGCAAGATTCGCCTTATGTTTACTAATTCTTCGGCTAAGAGACTCATAACAGGCCAAAATTTGCCAACCTCACGGCTGTATGCGTAAGGTTGCTTTGATATTGCAGCAGGGGACATAAATGCTTATAATCGATATAGCCTGTGGCAATTAAACACACGGGACCGATGGAGGACAAATATGCCAAGAGAAACGGCACAAGCGGAAAAAGTGTATATCACGGCGGCGGGTGAGCTGCTCGACATTCACGATATGCTCAACTACTTCGAAAAGCAGGGGGTAATGCGCGTCTCGGACCTGCACATAAAGGTCGGCACACAGCCGGCCTATCGAGTGGACGGCAATCTTATGAAAATGAAGGGCCAGGAGGTCAGTACTAAGATAGCCGAGGCCCTGATCCTTCCACTCCTGAGCGACGAAAGCAAACACACGCTTGAAGAGAAACACAGCGTGGATTGCTCTTACCGCTTCAGCAATCTGCAGTTCAGGATAAATGTGTTTATGGAAAACGACGGGATATGTGCGGCGATTCGAGCCCTCGGTCTGGATATACCCAAAGTGGAGATAATCGGCTTTCCGAACAATATCTGGAAGGACATAGTGAATCGAAAACACGGCCTTGTCCTTTTAACGGGAATCACCGGTGCGGGCAAATCTACCACAATAGCTTCACTCATCAATAGGATAAGCGAAAGGCGGGCATGCAGGATTATCACAATTGAGGACCCGATTGAATATATTCTTCAGCAAAAAAACTGTATAGTTTCGCAGCGGGAAATAGGCCGGGACGTGGGAAGTTTTCAAGAAGGATTGCGCTCAATGATGCGCGAGGACCCGGACATAATATTCGTGGGCGAAATGCGAGATACCGAGACCATTGAGATGACGTTGATGGCGGCGGAAACGGGGCATCTGGTCTTTTCAACACTGCACACACGCGATGTTACCGGAACGGTGGCACGGATTATGGACTATTTCCCACCCGCCAGACAGAACGAAGTACGAAATCAGTTTTCTTTGAGTCTGGCTTATGTGATAAGTCAGAAGCTGATACCGAAAAAAGACGGTTCCGGCAGAATCGTGGCGATGGAAATACTGAATAACAACTACGCCTGCGCGAATCTGATTCGCACGGGCAAAATGGAGCAGCTCTATACGGTGCTGCAGACAAGAACAAAAGATACTCCCGACGAGCGGATGATGACATTCGAGAAGCATCTTGCTTCGCTGGTCAAAACAAACAAGGTGGATATGCTTGAGGCCCAGAAATGGGTCAATAATTTAGCCAGCTTCGTGGAATTCGTAGATATGGGGTGAGAAGAAACCGACATTTTCATCGGCAGTTATTGCCGGCCGGAGATATCAAGGTAAAGCCAAACGAACAAGTCAATATCCGGGCTAAGGTATGACGATAACCTGCAGGTGTCCGAAGTGCGATGGTTTATGCGCCTTTACCGACAGAAACGCCGGGCGCAGAGCCCGCTGCTGGAAATGCGGCCAGATATTTATCATCCCCGCCACTGACGGCGGAAAACCACAGATAGTAAAAATGCCGGAGATAAAAGCCGAGCCGCTCCCCGGCTTCTATCGTGCGGTCTTTGTGGATAGCTGGAAGGTCTTCTTCAAACGAGAAAGCCTGACGCCTTTGGTATTCGTAATCGCGTTGATAACCTTCAGGTTTTTCCTGGCCGATAGCTGCCTGGGATTTCCAGCCCTGCTGCTCTCCTGGGGATGGCTGTTGGGTTTTTACTATAATATTATTCACGACACGGCCTTCGATGTCGACGAGCTGCCGGAGATTTACCTGGGCACGTCTGTTACGTTTGTGTGGATTATTATATGGCCGATGCTTATCTTTTCTCTAACAATGACGGGCGTTATGCTCCCTTATATCGCAGCAAGTCGGGTTCTGAAATACTACGGTATAGTTTATGATGATATCTGGATTAGCGAATTCGGGCCGGCCACGCTTCTGCAGGCACTTTTCATTTTGGGGCTGTTTCTTTTCCCCATAGCAATACTCACGGTCGCGGTTGGTAAAGACCCCACTTTGCTAAGGCCTGATTATTTAATCAAACCGATATTAAAAACTTTTGTGCCTTATATAGTGGTTTTCGGGCTGCTTGTTGCTGCAAGCATTTGCCAAATGCAGATGATTGCACTTGATAAGCTCCAAAACGCTGACTGGCTAATAATAGCAGCGCATCTGACCGCCAACCTGGCCGTTCAGGCGCTAACGATCATCTCGATGCGCACGATTGGATTATTTATGCGGCACTATAGTTGTTACTTCCCGTGGCAATAAGAGGTGTAGTTGATTAAAGACCGGCCCGTGGCTCCGCCCCGAGGCGAGCGATCTTTGCTATAAGTCCGTCCGCCTGTTCCTTCTTCCCGACCACCTCGTTTTTAACTTTGGTGACAATCTTGTTGGTTTCAAAAGTACCCCTAACGGCCTGGAAATCGGACTCGATAACCGAATCATCCCCATCTATGCCGAAGCCGATTTTCGTTTGTTCCGAGAATTCCTTGCGCGCATCCTGAAGGATTAAATCGCCGAAGCTCTGGACGGCATTTTTCCATTCATCCAGAAATTTCGTTACGTCGGCGGCACTTATTTCCGAAACGTTGCGGCCCAAAAGCTTTTCAAGCCGGCCGGCAACCCAAGTCCACTCGTATTTTTCGTAATCAGTGTATATCTCCCCAAGCTTCTCGTACAGTTTATCGAGAGAATCAACTTTACCGGCCTGGGCAGCATCGATGACTTCGAGAACCTTTTCCTCAGGGGCAAGAAGACCCCCCAAATCGACCCACCTGCCGCCGCCGGCCTTCGTTTCAGCCTGCAGGACGGCCCGCAACTGCTCTATGCTGTCCGGAGGATTACTGCTTAAGCGAGCAACAAGACAGTCACCGAGGTACCTTTTTATGGTAATTTGATAATGTGCGATACCATTTTCCATTGCAGGCACACTCAGCCTCATATTGCCCCATATTGCATACTCGCCGTCACAATGTTCCCTCAGGTCTGTTAGCAGCTCTATTCCATTAAACATTTTCTGTATCGTAAAGGGGCTCAAGGCCTGGAAGGATATAAGGTCAATTTTGTTCGGGTCTTTACGCCTGTCGCGTGCGGGCCATTTCTCGATGTCTCTGAGCGTCCCGACCGTAGCAAGATTCATCGCCGGTATGAGCAGGCTTTGCCCCTCGGATTGAGATTCAAAAATATACGAAAATGGCAGGTCCGAGGTGTCCAGTTTAAAATGGCCCTTCCCGACGACAACGCAGAAGGGGCCAAGCTTAATCGGCCAGAGCATATGTGAAGACGAAGCGGTTTTGCAGCCCCGTTCGAGAATGCCCTGATGTACCGGCCCGAGCTTGTACATGTGGTTGCTTTCGTTTGTTCCGCTCCCGGCATTGTAGAAAGAGAACATTCCCGCAATCAGCAAAGTTGACTTGTGGTGCGTGACCGAATAAGGGCCTGCAAAGACGGCACAGCCCTCGCCGTGAAAACACTCGCAGTTTGCGAAGAAAAGCGAGTTCTCAGCAGAGAACTGCTTGCCCATCAAAACTCCCTGACCCACAAAACACTTCGATAAAACCGCACCCCTTGTAACCTTTGTGCCGGATGAGATGACAAAGTCCTCGGCGATTGCACCTGTGCCGATAAGGACCGGCGCATCGATTGTGCTGTTGATTGAGCCGTTCTCGAGCCAGCTTGCACCATCAATACGAGTGGCGGGGCCGATTTTGACGTTCTTGAAAGTCCCGGAATGTGTTATCACTGAACCGCTGCAGACTCTTCCCGTAGGTGAGCTTATCGAATCTGCATAAGCCAGAATCAGTTTCCTCAGAGCCTCTATTAATTTGGGCCTGTGCCGGTACAGGCCCATTATATAGGCCAACTGGGACGATAAGCCGTCACAAATAAGAAGTTCCCGGCCCCCTGCCTCAATAAGAACCTCGAGTTCCGTGCCGTTTCCAAATGTGCTGTTGCCGTCGACCGCCAGTAAATCAATATTCTCTATGACAACGTCATCTTCGATAACGTAATTTGCGATATAGTCCGCGACGTTGTTAATGTAGACATTGTTGCCGATTACGGAATTATGGATTTTGGCATTGAACACTCCGGTGGCTTTTTGCATACCTCCAAAGAGTGTTATCGTTTTGTCAAATGTCCCCAGTTTTACGCTGCCGGAGAAATGTGTGTTTTTTACTCTGTCGGGATTGAAGCTCTCGGCGACCTGGACAGAGGAAAAGTCCCCGCAGGTGCACCCCTGGTTTTTCAACTTTTCAATCTCTGCATCTGTTAACCTGCGATATTTTTCCATATTATTTCTTCCTTCTCCTTGCGCTGAGTTAATCATTCGCAGACAGGAACGTAAATTCCCGCGCCTTCCCGTTTGACTTTTTTACGGTACTCTGCCGGTATAATGAAGTTTTCGAATTACGCCTTAGCGTCCGAGTCTCTTTTCTACGAGGTGTTTGTTATCACGGACCCAGTTATAATACTCCGTCCTTTTCAGCTTGGACGCGGCCGCTTTATCAAGCACTACCGTAACATAGGTGTGAAGCTGAAGGGAAGAGGCGGTTGTCTGGCTTGTAACGGGTCCTTCTATAAATTGCGCACATACATCCGCCTTTTTCTCGCCGTTCGCAATTAAAAGGACCTTGCGGGCCTCCAGGATTGTACCTATTCCCATAGTGATGGCAAATCGTGGAACGTCTTCTTCTTTTGTAAAGAAGCGCGCGTTGTCCCGAATCGTCTGCTCGTCGAGTGCTTTTACTCTTGTTCGGCTTGCGAACGACGAACCCGGTTCGTTGAAGCCGATGTGCCCGTCTCCGCCGATGCCAAGCACCTGCAGGTCAATGCCGCCGGCCTTTTGTATCTGCTCCTCATACCAGTGGCAAAATTGCTCGGGGTCGTCGGTATTTCCCTGTGGCACGTAGACGTTGTCAATACTTACATTGACGTGGTTAAAAAGGTTATCCCACATAAAATAGTTGTAGCTGTTTTTGTGTGGGGGCGCAAGACCAACGTATTCATCCAGATTGAAGGTCTTAACTTTTGAGAAATCCAGGCCTTCTTTCTTATGCACTTTTACAAGTTCCTTGTAGGTTCCTATTGGCGTATCGCCGGTGGCCAGGCCAAGAACAGAATCGTGCTTCCTTCTGATCTCCGTGGCGATTATGCGCGCGGAAGTCTCGCTCATTTTGTCATAATCAGGCTCGATAATTATTTCCATCTGTTTTCTCCCAAAATCAAATTTGCAGAGCTTCAAACGAAGTAATATATTTAACGCAGAAAAAGGTGATTTTCAAGATATTTGTGCCTTTTCGCCGCTTTCGGCTGTTTGCAGTAACACGGGTATCTCGAGCCAGAAAGTTGCACCTTGGCCGGGCCGATTTTCGACGCCGATACTACCACACAGCAAATCAGCCAGCTCCTTGCTGATGGCCAGTCCAAGTCCCGTGCCGGCCGATTTTCTCGTGATTGAACCGTCAAGCTGTCGGAATTTCTCAAATATCTTTTCCTGTTCGGCTTCCGGGATGCCGGGACCTGTATCAGAAACCGCGATTCGGACGGTTTTTTCATCGGGCATTGTGGCCCTGATTTCAATCTTGCCTTTTTCGGGCGTAAATTTGATAGCATTGGTCAATAAATTATATAGTATCTGCTGGACCTTACCCGGGTCCGTCTGGATAACAGGGATGCTTTTATCTATCTGTAGTTTGACCTTGATTTTCTTTTGCTCGGTCAAAGGTGAAAAAAAGGCCACCAGGCCGCGAGCCAGCTCGGGAATAACCGTTTTTTCAAGGTGCAAATGTATTTTGCCGGTCTCGGCCTTCGCCATCTCCAGCAGGTCATTTATCATATTCAGAAGCGACCGCCCGCTGGCAATTATGTTCTCTGCGTATCTTCTGTTTTTTTCTCTCTCGAAGGTTGTTTTTTCACGAAGTATTTCCGCAAAACCGAGGATGGCATTAAGTGGGGTTCTGAATTCATGGGAGATATTGGCGAGGAACTCGCTTTTGAGTTTGTTTGCCTTAAACAACTCAATGTTTCGGTCGGAAAGCTCGGCGATTTTAGCGTCTAATTGCTTGTTCGCCTGCCGAAGTTTTTCCTGTGATTGCTCAAGGCTGTCAAGCATGTGATTAAAAGCCGAAGCGAGTCTTTCGAACTCGTCGTGTGTTTCTATTGCGCTTCTGACATCGAGGTTCCCTTCTGCGACGTTATTTGCCATCGCCCGCAGCTGTCTTATTGGACTGAGTATCACGCGCTGAAGTATGATATAAAAGGCGATAATGGCGCCGGCCGCCGCGAGCAGCCCCGCGACTGTAATGCATATCCGGTTCATAAGGATTGTTTTGCCGATTTGAGGTGCCGGCGTTTGTATGATTACGGCTCCAACCGGCTCATTTCGGTTAAATGCCGCCGCGGGCCCCTCGGCATTATGGCAGGTTATGCAGTTATCAGATGCGCGTACGAGCCTGATATAATTACTTTGAACTGCTCCGTCTCTCCCCAGCCAGTAACGGTCGGATATATCCTCACGCTCTTTCAGAAAATCGAAAAATTCTCGCTGCTTTTGACTTAACTTTTCGGTGTCGACTTTCTCAGGCCCGACAAGCCACACCCACTTAACGGGCTGATGCTGCGAAGGCTGGACCGCACCGGTCTCAAGGAGGGGCTCAGGCTCGCCCTTAGTATGGCTGTTGAGTCGGAAATGGCGTTGATAAACGGTATCCACGACCGCCCGGCCGGCATCCAGGCCGGCCTTTTCGGTCAGCTTGCCCATCCAGAAATAGGGCATTAGGAGTGCCAAAGTCAGAATCACAAGTACGGCAAGTCCAAAGCCCAGCCTGCACTTCCCCGCCAATGAAACAGGCAAAAGCCTTAAAAGCCGCAATGTCTTTTTAATCGCGGGTTGTAAGTTTATTTTCATAAGACCAACCTCATCTGACGCCCCGCGACCCCGATTCATCGGGGATTCTAAGCCTTGTGGTGACTTTGCGTCTTAAGGTTCAACTCGTCAAGCTGTGCCTGTCTGACGGGACTCGGCGCATCGGTCAGAAGACATTGGCCGCGCTGCGTTTTGGGAAAAGCGATTACATCACGGATATTCTCCGTGCCGGCCAGCAACATAATGATACGGTCAAGTCCGAAGGCGATGCCGCCGTGCGGGGGAGCACCGTAGCCCAGCGCCTTGAGAAAGAAGCCGAATCTTTCCTGTGCCTCCTTTTTCGAGATATTCAGTAATCCAAAGACCTTTTCCTGAACCTCCGGATTGTGTATACGAATGCTTCCACCGCCGATTTCCGAGCCGTTTACGACCATATCGTAGGCCTGTGAGCAAACACTAATTGGGTCGGTCTCAAGCTTCTCCAGGTCCTGCGGCACCGGCGAGGTAAACGGATGGTGCAGGCAGTCATAGCGATGTTCATTCTCGCTCCATTCGAAGAGTGGAAAATCGACCACCCACAGAAAAGCGAAAGTGCTGTTATCATACAGGTTAAGCTCTTTGCCAAGTCTTATACGCAGAGGTGCCAGCGCCTTATTGACGCCGGACTTCTGTCCGGCAAGGAGTAAAATCAAATCGCCGTTATCGGCCTTAAAGCGTTCTATTATTTGCCGCTGTTGGTCGGGGCTGAAGAACTTGGCAATACTGCTTGCCAGCTCGAGCTGGCCTGTCTTCTCAGATTTATTCACCTTAAACCACGCCAGCCCCTTGGCGCCATAGTCACCAACTAAATTCGTAAGAGTTTTTTCGATATCGCTTCTGGAATACTTTGCTCCGCCGGGCGCACAGAGGCCTTTTACCAAACCACCTCCCTGAACCGTGGTATTAAAAAGCCTGAATTCGCACTGCCCTGCCACGTCGGATATGTCCTTTAGTTTCATATCGAAGCGTATATCCGGCCGGTCGCTGCCATAGTCTCGCATCGCCTCTTCGAAAGTGATTCTCGCCATAGGCAGCGGCACCTTTACACCGAGAATTTTCTCCCAAACCTGCGCTATCATCTTCTCATGCACACTTATGACATCGTCTCTGTCAACGAAGCTCATCTCGACGTCTATCTGCGTGAACTCAGCCTGCCTGTCCGCACGCGGGTCCTCATCGCGAAAGCATCGCACAATCTGGAAATACTTCTCAACGCCGCTTACCATCAGTATCTGTTTGAAAAGCTGCGGCGACTGGGGCAGGGCATAGAAACAGCCTTTATATAATCTGCTGGGCACGAGGAAATCTCGCGCGCCCTCCGGCGTACTTTTAGCAAGCATCGGAGTTTCTACTTCCCAGAAACCGGCCTCGTCGAAATAATCGCGGACGATTTTTGCAACCTTGTGTCTTATATGAAGTTTTTTCAGCATCGCCGGTCGCCGCAGGTCGATGTAACGATTTTCGAGCCTCGTTTCTTCACTGACCTTCTCGGCATTATCGATTTCAAATGGAGGGGTAATAGCGTTGTTCAATACCTCAATCTGCTCAACAATTGTTTCGATTTGGCCGGTGGGTAGTTTAGGATTTGCCATCCCTTCGCTTCTTGGCCTGACAAGCCCTGTAACGGCGATTACCCACTCGCATCGCAGGCCTCTGGCGAGTCTGTGCGCTTCAGGTTGCGTCTCCGGGTCAAAGACAAGCTGTACAAGGCCCTCTCTATCTCGCAGGTCAATAAAGACGAGATTGCCGTGGTCCCGGTATGAATGGACCCAGCCGGCAAGGTTCACCCTCGTGCCTACATCGGCGGCACGAAGCTCTCCGCAAGTATGGGTTCTTTTAATCATTTTAAAATTCTCAACAAATACTCATTGTGGATAATAGCTGATAAAAGATAGTCTAAAAGGCCGGCCCAGTCAACGGCCAAAAACAATGCTCTAAAGCACAGAAGCGTAAGTGGTAAGTGATAATGCGTGACAGGCCAGGAAGGCACACTACTCATAAATTCACATAACAACCTCGGTTGGGAAAGTTTCCCGTCACAACAATTGGTCAATCTCCCTGGTGATATCTTTTTTGCTTGTAACTCCGACCCATTTTTTCTCGATTTGTCCGTTCTTGAACAGGATTACCGTCGGTATCGCGTTTATGTCAAACTCTATAGCTGCTTCGCGGTGGTCATCGGTATTGATTCTGCATATTTTCGCCTTCTCGGCGTATTCGATCGCTATCTCTCGCATAATAGGGCCAATCATCTTGCATGGGCCGCACCAGGGAGCCCAAAAATCAACCACTACGGGCACTTCGGAATTATGAACAACATGGTCAAATTCCACATCACTTAACTCTGTCACATTAGCGGACATTGTTTTCCCCTTCAAATATATCCTTTTGGACTACGGAATTCTATCATACGGCCCGGCCTTGTCAAATAATAAATTTTCTGCTCTGTAGAAAACATAATATTGTCATTCCGAGCGCGGCGAAGAATCTCGCTTCCCGACCTGTCGGGGTAGATTCTTCACTTCGTTTTGCTTCGTTCAGAATGACCTTTTTTTCAACATTTCTACAGAACATAAATTTCCAATAGCCCAAACCGATGTTAATGAATTTTTGCAGTTAGAAGTTAAAAGCTTACTTAATTTCCTTGAGATGATACTACTAAATCTTCTCTTCCTTGGCCGATTCGATATTCTGAGATTTTTTTTCCTTCTTCTTTGATTTCTCGGCTTTCGGCCCTATCTCCCTGATAGGTATTGGGGCCTGCCGGACTCGAGGGGATTGGTCTTGTTCGCTTAAGCCTTCAGTTTGAGCAATGGCTCGCTTGACAATTTTCTCCGGAGCCTCTTTCGTCAGGGCACGCAGATAAATCGAATCGAAATGGTCGTGCTGTTCCGCCGAGATCAGTTTCTCCCTCACAAGTTCCAAAACTGCCAAAAACAATCCAATAAGTACCAGCCGATTGTCTCTGCCTTCAAAAATTCGCTCGAACGGCATAGGTCCGTCACTCTGCAGACGGTGCAGTATTTCAATCTGGTACAGGTCAATAGGCGTATCGTCCTTGATGTACCTTACGGCCTGCATACTGCCGGTAGCCTTGAGAACCGAATCGAAGGCCTCCAACAGATTCCAGATACTAATCTGGTCGATGTCGACTTGCGGCTCCTCCTGTGCCTCAAGCCTTTCGACGATGTTGGCGCCCCGGCCGAAGCGCTCGCTTTGGTGCGCCGCCGCGGCGTCAAGCAGATTTGCCGCATCCTTGAATTTCTTGTACTCCAGCAGTTGACGAATAAGCTCGGCCCGCGGATCGAGCTCCGCTTCGCCCTCAATCCCTTCAGACTCGGTGCTCGGCAGCAGCATAGCCGACTTAATTTCCATCAGCGTCGCCGCCATTACCATAAAGTCGCCCGCCAGCTCGATATCAAGTTGTTTAAGAATTTCAATATACTTCAGATATTGCTCGGTGATATGGGCGATGGGTATATCATATATATCTATCTCATCCCTGCGAACGAGATACAAAAGCAGGTCGAGCGGACCGGCAAACACCTCGAGATTTACACGATAATCAGGCAACTTTTATCCTACTGTTCTGTTTCCAGAATCTTCACTGCTTCGTCGGCCTGCTCACCGGCCACACGAAGCTCTATAAATGCAAGCTGAGGAAGGGAAAACGTACTTGCAGATTCTTCACCCACAATAACCGACTCTATCCCGTTCGAATCGAGGCGCATCTGAGCCAGATGTGCATCCACACTATCGGAGAACCTGGCCACCGTAACAACTTTATCTTCCAATTCTTTCTCCTGTGCACTTCTATTTCCCTAAACCGGCTATCTTTCTCACCCGGTCCAGGGTCTGCCGGGCCACGGTCCTCGCGCGCTCGGCACCGTCGGCGAGGACTTTATTGACATACTCAGCATCTTTTTCAAGCCCAGCTCTTTTCTCACGATAAGGACCGAAGTATTCTATCAGTAATTCAGCAAGTCTTTTTTTCACCGCTCCATAGGCCAGCCCGCCGTTTCTGTATTTACCCTCCCACTCAGCCAGCTCGTCCGGCCCGGCAACCAGCTTAAGCAGTGCAAATATGTTGCACTTTTCCGGCTCTTTGGGCTGCTCTATCGGCGTCGAATCCGTAACGATACTCATAATCTTTTTTCTAACAACCTCTTCAGGCTCGAATATCTCGATGGTGTTCTCGTAGCTTTTACTCATCTTTCGCCCGTCGACGCCGGGCACAACGGCGACTTCCTGAAGAATATGCTCTTTCGGAATCGTGAAGACCTCGCCGTATGTATTGTTGAAATAGCCGGCAATATCGCGCGTAACCTCGATATGCTGTTTCTGGTCCGCCCCGACGGGCACCAAATCACTAATAAAAATCAAAATGTCGGCCGCCTGCAGAACGGGATATGCAAACAAGCCGTGATTAGGACTTAACCCCTGGGCGACCTTGTCCTTATAACTCGTGCATCGCTGCAGCAGGCCCATCGGCGTCAGGCAGGAAAGTATCCAGGATAGTTCCGTAACCTCCGGCACATCCGATTGACGCCAGAAAACCGTCTTTTCGGTATCCAGCCCCAAAGCCAGATAATCCATCGTGGCGCTGAGGACGAACTGGCGAAGCTCCTTTGGTTCCGGCGAGCTTGTAAGGGCATGATAGTCACAAATGAAGTAAAAGCATTCGTTTTCAGCCTGAAGCTGCAGGTGCTGGCGCATCGCGCCGAAATAATTGCCTATATGCAATCTGCCCGAAGGCTGTATTCCCGAAAGAATCCTCAATTCTAATCCCTTTGCCAAAAAACGACAATTTAACCGGCTCCAGAGCTATAAAGTTAACCGCCCAAAACCAAATTGTCAAGCGTGTCGTTTGCTTAATCCTGCCGCGAGCGGCAGGGGAAAATCTTAATTCGAAAATCGTAAATAATAAATTATTTACTCGAATTGCAGCAGTCTAAGTCCAGTCTTTTCATCCGGCTTTCTTTCTGCGTCTATTCCTTCGAATTCGATTATCGTCACCTCGAGAATCAGGAATGTTTTTGCTCCGCCGCGTGGGCATCCGACAATGGTCTCTTCGCCTTTACCGATGGCCGTATGAATATGCAGCTTTGGTCCTTCATCATCGCAGTAGATTGTCCCCACGCCGAGCGCTTCGCCCGGCCCGTCGAACTGTTTGAAATTGCCCACGATTTTTGGTTCTTCTTCTTTAGGCCCGACCACAACATTTGCCTGGCGAAATCCGCCGGTCAGGAAGACCGCTGCGTTTCTTACATTTTGTTCTTTAGCGATTTGTTCGATGCACTCATAGATATCTTCTCCTTCGAACAGCCTCGCCGCGATTATCCTGCCCGCTTTGCCAGTTGCTTATTGCATTTCCAGCCTCCTTATTGCATTAGTTTCAATCCTCCTGATTTTACACAAACCCCTCCCCACCAGAAAGTATTTTCAATATAACGTTCTTATTTTGTTTAGGTAAGGAATTATCGCTATGACACTGAAGTTTTGAATTTTGAATTGTAATTTTGCTTTTTACATTTTAACTTTTTACTTTTTCTATACTGCCTGTCCTGAGCTTGTCGAAGGATTGCAGGGGGTTTCTTGATGTTGTTTCTTTTTGAGTCCCGGCACTGTCGGGACCCGTTTAGCCGTCGCCGAAACGGCGACGCCATCACAAAGTCATCAATAATCGATAATCAATTGATTTGCTGTCTGCACT
Organism: uncultured Pirellulales bacterium; assembly: GCA_964444665.1. Lineage (GTDB taxonomy): Bacteria > Planctomycetota > Phycisphaerae > Sedimentisphaerales > CAYZTY01 > CAYZTY01. The sequence continues at coordinate 3,134 of CAYUIE010000013.1, read as the reverse complement.
GAGCTTAGCCGAAGTAGCCGAGAGAATCATCGCCAAGGGTTTCTTCCAATTCCCTAAACTTTAACAAATCACCCTTTATCCACGGCAAATCACGCTGACTTTGTCAAGGATTAAGCATGCATACAACCTATTATCCTTACTTGTTATGTTTTGGTCGAATACTCTCGATTGCTGCTGTTTCTTTCTTTCTAGCCTCAGCAATACTGCCAAACTGTTCGATTTGGACCTTTGCTCCGGGAACAAAATCTTTTCCACCCGGCAAGTGTTCTTCAATCCTCTCCTGCACACGCCCTTTTTTTGCTACTCCCACATAATTGACATTACCGCCTTTCGTTTTGATCTTGTACACGGCAGGTTTGTCGTTGGGAAGTTTGCTGATACTTGTTTTGTTATTGTTGACCGTTTTCTTTGCCATTTTTGTTCCTTTCACTAAATTAACTTTTACTTTTTGCTACTTACTCTCTTTATCCTATTTTTAAAACTTTTTAAGCCGCTGGGCTGTTTTTTTCTCTAATGCCCAATTGCACGCCTTATCTATGACAGATACCACTTAATCCGTTACAAATCAAGCTTAATCTATGACAAATCACGCTTTCACCACCGCCATCACCGTATTACCAATTACTTTACCCGCCGCTGCCTGCGGCCTGTCCCGCCATAGCTTTAGCGTAGGCAGATTCGGATATCCTTTTTTCTGTGTTGCTTTTCGCATCCGTCAGTTCGAATTTGTTTTTAACTTCGCCCTTAAGGGCCTGCGTAATAAATGATGAATCTCATCGCGGCTTCCGGATGCGAAATCAATATTATATTTCCTTGTCGCCTGCCCCGTTAGATGTATTAGTTTTCATCTAACCTTGGGGCGGCCTCCGGCAGTGCGCTAGCATCCCCTAGGGATATCGGCAAAAATTCAGTTCAGGATAATTCGTTTGGAAGATTAATCATACCCCTTTCGTGTTGTGTCTTGATAGACTTGTCACGCCAGATACGCCCATGAATAATAAATACACTGTCACTCATTAACTGACCTCCCAGTTTCTATTATGCATTTTAAATTTAGTGTTTACGGAATAATGATTAAATTTTCTTCTCTTTGACCAAACGCCAGTATTGATATCCAAGGGCTGTTAGACGACATGATTTTGAATTCATTGCTGCAAAATACATAAACTCTGCACCTACAGGTATTACCAATCCAACACTTTGAAATTTCTGGAGATCCTTAAAGATCGCAATCTTAACTTTGTCTTTAGAGCCTGTCGTATCTTCGTAATCTTGATCCAGCGCATATTCAACTTCTGGTTCAAGAAAGTAATCACACAACTTTCTCAGAGTTGCCAGGGGAACTTGGGGAGTTATTTTTCTTAAAGAAACAAACTGACTAATATTTGTTTTAAATATTGGCCGTTGCTCCCACGCTCCCAAGGCCTCATCAACATAGGCATATATTGAACCAGGTGTAATATTTCCACGTAAATCTGATGCTCCGCCTTTAAGTGCGTCCACAACCAATGAAGTAAAGACACCAGAGCCATTTATTTCCATAGCTGATTCAGAATCTCTACTGGCAGTTAAAACTGACAAGCCTTCTGATAATTGCGCAATAGTATTGCCTGTTATGCTTGGTGAACCTAAAGCTCCAGAGTGACAACAATCTAGAACAATTACCTTATTTTCGACTTTAGACTGGTTGGCTACATTTAAAATTTCATCCATTGACACGCCTTCATCATATTTCTTAGCGTCAGTTGTAACAAGGTAACCACCTGTGCTTTTAATAAAACCATGACCTGAAAAGTACAATAAAGCTATGTCGCATTTACCAGCAAAAAGTGTATCGATACTTTTCCTGAGTGATGCTCTGTCAATTGTCGAACTGGGGGATGTTAAGAGTCTAACACTGAAATTTGGAGAGCCATCACCATGTGCTCTTAAAACATTTGCTATAGAATTGGCATCATTTACGCACCCATTCAGAGTTGCATTAGAATAATTATTAATCCCTACAACAAGTGCTTTTCTCATGATTACCTCCTATCTATTTTTCTTTTCTTCCATCATTTGCTTAATTGCACGTGCAATTGAATCCCAATCCCATTTTATAACCCGATTGCGCGGTAATCCGATTGGCAAATTACTACTTGTATCCGCCCCACTGACATAGACGCCAAATGTAGGAACATCTTTGTCGTCAGCCATTTTGATTTCCTTAACTACGCCAGTAGCACTTGCCATGTATTTTCCAACAAGTACGATAACCATATTGCATTTATTGATTTTTTCTTTAACAATTGCTTCCCATTGCGACTGCGGCATTGAAGATTTTGCCGACCAGTCTTCAATGGTAAATGGTGTCTTTGAGTTCTTTGCCTGCCCTGCAAAAAGCACCTTTTCGTCTGAATCGTGATCGATATCAAAACTAATAAAAGCTCTTGAATCTGCCATTTCTAAACTCCTTAAAATATAACTGTTCATATTTACATAGAATATATTAACGCTAACTTTCTCTCCCCTGTTGTTTTCCCCGATTGTTGTGATTTCCAATTATACAAATTCCCGACAAAACCGCAAGTTTTTTTGATGATTTCCCCTTTTCTTTGCCAATTAACTAATTCACCACTTGTCCGCCTGAGGTGAAATTCACTAATCCACTTAAATTCATTCGTGTTTACTTGTGCCATAGGTATTCGTGGCTAATTGATAACAGTGTCAATCTGTGTAAATCCGCGTCTACTTTAGTCCGTGTCCAAAAAAAGAGGCACGGCCGAAACCGCGCCTTCAACTGTCGAGATACGAACGACGATATACGAAAACATCGCAGTCTCCGGGCAGTGCGCATGCATCCCCAAGGGGCAGCACAATAAGTGTTTTATTCATACAGGAAAATTAACGTAATCACTTGTTTTCCAAATATTAAACAATATAATCTGTGCATAATTCAACCGTCGTATACATTTTTGTGCACTGCGAGAAAATGGTATTATTAATATTTGAGGGAACATTTATGAAAACGAGAATTTTCGAGCGGTCACCGCATAACCCTATCATTTCGCCTTTGGATCTACCTTTTCCGGCGGCGGCCGTACTAAATCCCGGTGCTTCCGAACAGGGGGATGAGGTTGTGCTGCTACTGCGCG
>CAYUIE010000012.1:0-109214 GCA_964444665.1 uncultured Pirellulales bacterium | reverse complement strand
ATATATCGGCAAAAAGACCTTTATATCTGTATTTTATCTGTGACAGACTACTAGGGGCAAGCCCCACTTTCTGACTGCTTCGAGCCAGTATTGTGCGATTGTTGCAAAGTGTTCGAAAATGACTGTACACAAAGGCTGCCCGGCCGGAAATCGTCAAGTAATTCATAATTACCATCTGTAGGGTACGCCGCGTCCGGTTGAACAGTCGTATCCTTGGGCGGGCATTGCCCATCGCTACTTACGCCGCCGCCGTCGATTTTACTCCAGTTCAGGTCGCACTTTCCGTGGACTTGTCCCATTACCGTAGTGATTGCAATAAAGGTTAGAAGTATTAGTATCGGTCGCGTTTATCTTTTATGCCAATTACGACATTTTTTTGTTCGAGTATCCGTAGTTTAGTCGATATGTTCATCGACAATACAATGACCGGCAGCCAAACTTCCATCACCGACTAAATTCGTAACATTAGGATGTTTGTCCTTATTCATTCGACAATGCAAGGCCATAACATTTTTAGGAGTTATGCCCCCTTTAAGACTAAAACCTGTACAGATTATTGTAGTGTTGTAGATTTTTGTATTGTCGTCTTTTAATAGAATACCTTCTCTATCTGCACCTCCGGCGGTAACGCCCAAATAACAATTTTCAATGTGAGCTCCGGCAACACGTAAGGCGGTCGGCATGTTCGTGCATCGACAGCCGATTAATGTACCTGAGCATTCGCCGCTGTCGGAGCCGCCGCCGAAACTTCTTCCTGTAGCAGCGCAATCTCTCGCCTGGCCTGTGAAAAAGGGATGGTCGCCTCCGGAGCCTTTATAGCCGCCAAAACACTCTTTTCCTCCCGTACAACCGATGGCAATACCTGAAAAAGTTTTGCCCATTGCAAAGCTGTTATCTCCGGCCATGCAGTATTTGAAGGTTCCGCTGCAATCCTTTCCACTCGATGTGGAACCGCCGAAAGACCTGTCCCCGCCCGTGCAATGTATAAACGTGCCGGACAATGTGCCGCCGCCAAAAGAATCGGCTCCGCCTTTGCAATATGTGAATTTTCCGGATATGTCGGATGCCTCTCCGCCGCCGGATCCGAAAGCGCCGAAACTTACCTCGCAAAAGTTAAAGGTTCCACTGAGATTTCTACCGGATGCCAGCTTAAAAAAACTTCCATCCGCTTTACAGAATTCCCATAGTCCGCCTATATGACTTGTTCCATATACGGATGCCGCCGAAGGCATCTCGGAGGTTATTCTAAACTCCATACAGCGGTAGGTCGAAAGAGAGTTATCGTTGGCAGCGTTGAGATTAAAAGCACCATCCCCGGTTCCAACACCTGAATTATAGACTTTAATGCCTGAAAGGTTTATGGCCTCGGCTGTCTGCCGGATAACGTATCCCCCTCCGTTTCTTTCTATCACGGTATCTGTCGGTATGCCGCTGAAACTAATCACATCAACGTAATCTGCATCCAGCGTGAGAGTTGAACTCAGGAGGTACAGACCCGGCAGGAGTACCAATACTCTTCGATTATTGGCTGATAATACTCCCATTGCAGAATCTCTTTCTGAGGACTTGAGCCAGTTATATTTTGTAATTAAATCATCACTCGGTGAAATAATCAGGATGTTACCTTCGCCATATTTGTGCAATGCCAGAGGGTCGGTCTTTTCACTTGGTTCCCAGTGCGTTCCGTTGTAGCGAAGTACCTGGTTAACTGAGGGTACAGTCGGTGAGACCGGGGTGCCCTGAATAGCAACTACTTTGTTCTGTGCCTGCGTGCCTGTAACATCTCCGGAGAGTGAGCCCGAGAAGTTCGTAGTATCACCGGCGTTGCAGGCATAGAGGGCGTACAACGCGGTCGTTATTTCCTGCCGGGGCTCAAGAAAGGTGAATTCGCAGGGGTCGTTTTGTTCGCCCGGCCGAACACCAATCTCCAGCCAGACGGCATTGCCGTCAAACACACCACTTCCGAAATCCAGTTTCACCGTAAAATAAGCATCGATTACATCTACGTCTGGCTTGTTAACATCATCGGCTAACTGAATGCCGCTGCAGTTTGCGTCGTACAACTTAAACCGGAAATCGTACAAACCGTTGGCTATGTCGTTGGTATCGTACAAATGCCCTTGATATGTAAATGCAGTCCCGATTGGTGCCGACTTGGTGACGTCAGGCCGAGAGAAAATAAGGCACAAAATCAGAACCAAGATGCCAAATAACCTTGAAGTTTTCATCTCTTTGTCTTTTAAAATTGTTAGTTATCACAGCGTACACGGTGCGCGCTGAGATTTCTTCATATAATTCAGTTAATTTGGTTTAAAGAGATGGCGTTTCTTAAACATACCCTGCCTCCGACAAAGCCACTTTAAGCGATACAATTATATCACTTTTGGGCTGAAAGTCAATAGGTAAAAAGGAGGATTTATAGTAAAAATTGGACGAAAAGGCCCGTTAGATTCTGACTTTTAAGAAGGGCTTGAAAAGCAAGGCGAAGGCCATTGAAGCTATAAAAAAGTAAACGAGCCACCAGTCGGTCCCGCTGGTCCAGGAGGTCCGGTCAGGATAATCGACCGAAATGGATTGCACGGGGGACTCAGGTGTAAAGGGTTTTTCGACCGGATGTAAAAGGATGTCGGACCAGTGCGGGCCGGGTCGAACCGCACTTATACGCATAAATCCTTGGCCAACAACAACATGTTTCTCGAAGGTTTGGTTCTCGAGCTGGAAAGCCAGTTGATGTTTACCTTCAGAAAGTGATTTGATTTGCCAGTATATTTCATTCTTGCTCGGGACGCGGATCGGGCCGATAGTAACGGCGATGCCGGGATGAGGAATGATTTCGGCTTCGGGCATCGGGTTCCCGGAAGCGAGTTTCATAGTAACAAGCGCCTCCTCGCCGGGTAGCAAGGGGCGGAACTGATACCACAAACCCATCTGGGCGAGTAGTAAAGAGACGGGCAGAATCATCACCAACATTGGACGGAGGGAGTGATACAGCAGCCCGAAGGCACTCCGAAAAACACGGCCCTGGGACTGCAGCGTGACGGCTATTTCATCCTTGAAAAGCCTTAGAGCGAGCATATTAGCCTTTATGTTGTCCCTTACTTTTCCTATCGCGTGCTGGTTTGATGTGTATTTGAAGATAATCAAAAGCAGAACGCCTGTAACTGCTGAGATGATGGTATTCGAGAGCCAGCCGGGCAGCACGGCAATTATTGACAGGGCCGAGCCGAGGACGGCGTTCGTGATAATATTGATGATGCTGAATAATTCGGCCGGCAGATTCATCATTCTATGTATCCCAGTCCTCGAAGCTGCTGGGCGACTTTCTCGTCGTCTTGTTCAGTAGTTTCAAGCTGGGCGAGCTCCTTCTCGATGATGTGTGTGACAAACTCGTTGATGCCCGGGTAACCAGCGGCTTGGGCGGCCTTTTTGGCCCGGTCATACAGATGTGAATCAATTTTCAGCTTTGCCATTTTATATAACGGCTCCTTTCTACCTGCCTGCCGGCAGGTGGATGCGCGGCATGCCGGCATTAAGTAATAAATAAACTCTTTCCTGTCATTGATGATGGTGTTTTAAGTCCATACTCGGCCAGGATAGTAGGCGCCAGGTCGATAAGTGCAGGAGCGTCGGCTTTAATAGGCCGATTGCAAAACACAACGCCGGGCACCTGAGAAACATCGGCGCAGTGGTCGGCGCTCCAGGCTGAGTCGTTGTCTAAAAGTATTTTTTCCGTGATGTCTCCCAGACAAGTTGCCCAGGAGGCGCGGTAACCTCTTGCGTAGCCGATAATCAAGTCAGGAGCAAACCGGGCTTGTGGTCCGAGATAGGCATTGTCCGTCCTGTGTACTTTGTGAATGACCTGTTTGCCGTTTGTGTCTCGTACGGATTCGAGCTTGTTAATTAGTTCCCGCAGGAGTTGTTCGCGCTCATCTGATGGTTTGACGATGCCGTCTCGTTCTCGACCTTTTAGGTTGAGGTACAGGCTGTTGATACCCAGGCCGTAGGCCCGAGTTGCCGACCAATCAGTATCCTTGAGAACTCCGCCGGCGTAGGCGGGCTGGAGATAGCCGTTGTCTCTGAGCCACGTATTAAGGTTGAATTGTCTGCCGAAGTTTGCGAAGCCATGGTCACTCAGGACGATAATTGTGGCCTCTTGGCCGTAACGGTTTAGAATCCGGCCTATAACGTCATCTATTTTTCTGTAAAGTTCCTTAATATGGGTAAAGTATTTTCTGGCTTCTGAGGTGGAACGTACCGGGTGTTTTTCGTTGGAGTCCCACCAGAACAGATGGGCCTGTAAATCAGTGCTGGAGAAATAGAAGAACAAAAGCCCGTCCTGGTAATTCTCCTGTGCGTACTGCAGGCTTTTCAATCGTTCCTGCAATACCATCTCGGCCTGCTCGGCGTATTCCTCGTCATTAAATACGTCGTGGACGCGGGCCTTGTAGGCCTCCTGAAAGCCGGTTGTGTGAAACAATCCCAGTTTGTCCGACATCTTTTCGACAAAGTATGATGGTTCGGAAATCTGCGCAGCGGGGTCGGTCGGGTCGATGTTGATTGGGCTAACATACAATTGCAAATTTGGCGAGGTTTCCTGCAGGTAAAACCGGCAGATACCGGCCAGGTGTTCGTCGGGAATTAAGGCGGGCATTACCAGGCGGAAATCAACTTTGACCCAGTCACTCCATTGGCCCTGCTTGAGAAGAATCTTTTGGCCCTGTATTTCTATGAGTGCGGCGTTGGCCCGGTTATCTCGATGAATCAGAAATGGAACGCTTGTGGGTTTAGGCCTTTTGAGAAAAGTGTTATGTGGGCCGATCAGTTCGGCCTTGGCAGTATTATCTTCGAAGAAAATGCAGGACTGTCGACCGCCGCCCAGCTCTTTAGTTGGAATGGGTCCATCGGAGGAATAATACTGATATGTGCCGTGAGTCTGGAGCAGGTCCGGGGTGCCCATACCCGAAAAGCAGAAGTGGTTACCGTATTTCGACGGGGTGGGTGGGTAGTTTGACGGAATGTAATATACCTTGGAGATTATCCCTGCCTCGTCAAGATAGTCCCAGAACGGGACACCTTTTCTTCCCTGGAGCGTTTTAGGCGGTTTGTGATTGAATGGCCAGAATGTAAGCTGCAGTTTGTGGTTTGACAGATTCCAATAGCCTTCGCCGGGCAGTTGCGGCGCACCGGAGTAAAACGGGAAGCACTGCCTTTTCGGGTCCCGGTGGATGAAATCGAAGATTCCGTGCGAACCGGGTCCGGCACCGTTTATAAAGTTAGCCCAGGCCACGGGGCTTTGCGGCGGTATGCTGGTTCGCAGGTGTCGATATCCGCCAAGACGGCGTAGTTTGTCGAAATTGGGCAGTTGGCCGGCACTCATCATCTGCTCGGAGAGGGCGGGGTCCATTCCATCTACGCCGATTACGACAACTTTTTTTGCCTGATTGCGGCGTACGGTGGTTCTTCGGGCCGCATAAATTTTTTTCGTGGGCAGGCCGATAGACAACGCGGCCGTGGTGGCCGCAGAGGCCTTCAGGAACTCCCTTCGATTGAGATTTTTGTTATCTTCGTGTGTCATTTTAAAAAACCTTATATTGTACGCTTTTCTTGAAAGCTTGTAATAAGCCTCGGTCTCGAGTGTATACCTTATATGTAAGTCGGTGTAAAGACATTAGAGATAACCTAAAGATTCCAATTGTTTTCTTTGTTCGGGGGTAAATAGGTCGTTCTCGTCCTGCGGAGGACCTGCATTTTGTTTAGTTTTTACGTAACTGACCCATTTCGATAGTAGTGCGTTCAGTGTTCTGTTTTGCTCACTGTGCGAACCCGATAAGTTGTTTTGTTCGTGCGGGTCCGTAGATAGATTGTATACTTGTCTCGACTTGTTTATTCCGTCGTAGATAAGCTTCCAATTATCCAGTATTATCGATACGAATGCAACCGGCGTTGCATTTGGTCGTTGTGCCTGCGGATTGTATGTCTCGCTGTAAATCGGCCCATTTGTTGTGGCGCTGTCACGTCTAAGGTCCAACGCTTTGCCATCGATACCATCGGGAATTTCGAAGTTCAGATACTGACATAGGGTGGGCATAATATCCATAAGACTGACAGTAGAATCGATAATTCGAGCCTTGCCTCTGGGGAATTTTATAATTAACGGAACCTGAATCAGCTCCTGATGCAGGGTTAATGTATGGCCGAGCCAGCCTCTTTCCATAAATTCTTCGCCGTGGTCGGAGGTTATGATGATGATGCTGTTATCGTAGAGGTCTTGGTTTCTAAGCTCACTCAATAGCTGGCCGATGTGAAAATCCGTAAAGGCAATTTCCGAATCGTACAGTGATAACAAGTACCTGATGTCTTCCTGCGATAAAGTGTCAAGTATCGGCCATAGTTCGATAATAGGATGACCACTTTTTATCCAGCCTTTATATGAAGGATGATACGTGTATTGTTTGTGAAGTACATAATTATAGTGCGGGTCGAAATAATGCAAAAAGAGGAAGAAGGGATTGTCATGCTTGCATTGGATGTAAGAGGTTGCCTTCTGGTTTATGATGGGACTGGATATTCCGGTAAGAAGAGGTGAAAGCTCCTCGTAGTAATCAAAGCCCCTACCAAATCCTAAACGAGGTGATAATAATGAGTGCGAGACGATACCATGGGTTGCATAGTTATAGTTCTTGAGTACCTCCGAAAACAGAGGGAATCCGCCATCTACCACGGTACTCCTGTCGTATATCCCTAACACTGAGGGATATTGACTTGTTAGGATGCTGGCTACTGATGGTAACGTCCAGGGTGCTGTACTGATTGCATTTTTAAACAGCAAGCTTCGACTGGCCAAGTGGTCAATGTTCGGTGTTGTGTTTCGCTGATAACCGTAACAACCCATATGGTCGGCGCGTAATGTGTCTATCACAATGAGTATTATATTGGGTTTTTTCCTTTGCAGCAGCTTCCCACAGCCACTAATCCAGAGGTTAGGTGCCAGACTTGCCAACAAGCCGCCATATAGTCCGTATTTCAATACCTCTCGCCGACTCAGAGTTCTTGCCGATTTTCGCTTATATCGCAAATTTGATACTCCCCGCCTTGTCATGTTCTTCGGTTGTCGTCTTTATCAGCTGTGAACAATGCTCTACCATCGATATACTTCGGAAGCACGCTGAATACGTCTAACTGGTTGGACCTGTAAACAACGCAGCCATAGTGGCCGCAGATGCCTTCAGGAGTTCTGTTCTATCGAGTTTTTGTCTTTTGTTAGCTGTTATTCAGCCTCCTATTGTTATACGTTTCCACCTACATATTTAGGAGACAGCCATTATAACTGAAATTCAGGCGGAAATCAACTATGTAGGAGTCTATTTGACAGAAACTCCGGCTTCGGCTGAAGTTATTTCACATAGCCGAGTGAACGTAATCGCTCGATTTCCTCTTGTGTAAGTTTCGGCTGTTTGCCCGTAGCCCCGATTTTTATCGGGGTTGAGATTGCCTGATAAACGGCCTGTAAATCCCTTTTCATTTCAGCATATTGCTGGGGTATTTTCTCTGCAATATTGTGTTGCTCGTGGGCGTCGGCTTTAAGGTCAAATAATTGCCACTCTGCCTGCGATGGCAGTCGAATTAGCTTGAAACCGTCTTTTTGCCAGGAAATTCCGCTCGGTCCCCACATATTACCCTCGCTCCAGACAGGCCGGTCAGGTCCTTCTTTGCCCAGGATGAGTTCAACAAGACTTTTACCGAAAAAGACGCTGTCAGGCTTGATACCGGCAAGTTCACAAATTGTGGGGGCAATATCAATTTGTCGCACGGTTGTATCGATAGAAGTTCCGGCCTTTTTGCTTTTTGATTCAGGTGTATGGATAATCAACGGCACGTGCAGAAGCTCATTATAGAGTGTGTGTCCGTGCTCAAATCCACCGTGGTCACAAAACTCCTCACCATGGTCGGCGGTTATAATAATGATTGTATTATCGTCGAGCCCGCGTGCAGAAATACCCTCGAGGAGTCTGCCTACCTCGGAATCGGTATATGCAAGCTCCCCGTTGTGCAATTTCTCGAGTCGGCTGACGGTATCACAGTTAAGTTGAATTTTGCCTTTACGCAGTGCAACCACTTCACTGCCGGTGCCGAAGATGAAGTCTTTACTTTGCCTTTCGCTGGCGTCGGTAAAACGGTTGCGGAACGGTTCCGGTGGGTCATAAATCAGGTGCGGGTCAAAATAATGCACGAATAAAAAGAACCGTTCCTCCCGATGTTTGTCCAGCCAGTTTATCGCAGCGGTTGTAGTCTGCCGGGCGCGACGGCTTGCAAGATTGTTGATTGGGAAAGTAGCATCGATGCTGTCAAAGCCTTGAGTCGTCCCAAATTTTTGTGTCAGGAACACTACGTTTATGATAGCTCCGGTTACGGCATCGGCACGGCGAAAGACCTCTGCGATTGTGATTGCTTTGTCAGGTAGAAAGTAGAACGCCCCTAATTGGCCGCCCGCCCCGTGCTGTGATGGATATTGCGAGGTGAATAGCGACGCGACGGAGGGAAGCGTCCACGGGGCGTGGGCAAAGGCCTGGTCGAATCTGACCGCACTTTTCGCGAATTTGTCAATTTCAGGTGTCAGGCCGAGTGGATTTCCATGGCAGCCGAGCTTGTCTGCGCGGACTGTATCGAGCACAATGAGGATAACATTCCTGCTCGGCATCGGGAAATGGGGACTATGTAGCAGAGTATAGCTTATCGCGACCGCGGCGATGATAACTATGATTAAAATGACGAGAGCTATCTTTAGTAATTTAGAAATTTGTAATTTACTGTACATTAACTTCGCTTCCCCGCCTTTATATCTTTTACGCGAGTGAGTCGTTATTCAAAATTCGTCCCCTCCTTAGAACCTGTTTACTCGACATTTTTCCCGGGCGATGGCTGAGGCTCTTCGGCGCCGGCAAAAGTCAATGGACGGCCGTCCATATAGGCAGGTACCTTCAGGCCGAACATTTCCAGAACCGTGGGACCGATGTCCATGAGGCTGGGAGTTTCGGTCTTGACGGGACGATTGCAGAACAGTACGCCCGGAACAAGGGTATGGTCGATGCAATGGTCACCGCTCCAGGCCTTGGTATTGTCGTGGAATGTTTTGTCGGTAACCTGCCCGACGGCCGCTTCCCAGGAAACGCGGTAGCCCTTGGCATATCCGGTGATGATATCCGGAGCTTCGTTTTTATAAGGACCTTTGTAAATCCGAGTGGAATTATAGGCCTGCTTGACAGCGGACTGGCCCGTCTCAGAGTCCGTCAGGCCGGTCAGTTTTGCCGCAATTTCATCGCGGAGCTGCTGTGCTTCGCTGCCGGGCTGGACGATTCCCTTTGCTTCCCTGCCTTTGATATTAAGGTAGATGCCGGCCAGGCCGAGGGCGAAGGCCCTGGTCTTCGACCAGTCCACCCCGGCGAGGTACTTTTTATTCCTGCCGTCTCCTTTGAGGTGGAGGTAGCCGTTTTCTTCGAGCCAGCGATTGAGGTCAACGCCGCGGCGGAAGCTGTTGAAGCCGTGGTCGGAGATAATCATAATGACCGTTTCTTCGTCTTCGTACTTATCAATCAATTTTCCTACAAGGCCGTCCATATCCTGGTACAGATTTTCAATAGCGTTTTGGTGCCGCCTGTCGGGTGATTCTTTCAGGGCGGGATGATTTTCATCTAAATATCGCCAGAACGTGTGCTGGATGCGGTCGGTGCCGTCGAAGACGCAGACGCACAGGCCCCGCTTTAGTTTATCGAGCGCGTCGAAGAACATCTGTTTTCGTTCGGTATCTGACGTTTGGCATTGATTGATGAAGTCGCCGTCGGCCAGTATTTTGGCGTTCAGGGCCCAGGTATCCTCCGCCAGGCCGAGGGTGGCGAACGGCCCCTGTTGTTTAGCGAAATATGTGGAGTAAACAGTTGGATGCGCAATCGGCATAGCCGGCTTGGCCGGGTCGATATTAATCGGGGTAACGTACATCTCGAAATCGGGATTGGTCCTCAGCAGCAATATACGGCATATACCATGGACTTTGATTCCAAAGGCTGCCTTGAAGTCGACGGGTATCCAACCGGTATAGGTTCCCTTTTGTAGCTTATGGCTTTGGCCGTTGAATTTGATGATGGCTTCGTCGGCGCTGCCGTTGACGGTTACTTCAAATGGGCAGTTCATAACAGGATTATCTTTAAGGAATGAGTTGGCCGGGCCGATGAATCGGCCTTTAAGGGTGCCGTTGTTTTTTTGAAGCTGGAACTGCTGGCCGCTAATATGCTCGACGTCTTCTTCGGCCTTAGTCGTATAAAATGAGAAGGTTCCCTGTGAGCCTTGCAAGTCGGGCACGCACATCGCGGATAGAAGCACGCCATGAAACTTTTCGGGCGGGAACGTGATGGGGACCCTTATGATGTTACTGAATATCCGGTGCTCGCCGAGGATGTTCCAGAACGGCCTGCCCTTGCGAAGTAATCGAATATCAGGTTTTCCTATTGGAAATTGATACCTGCCTACTTTGAGGTTGCGCCTCGGCGGGCGGATGCTGACGGAGCTGAGTGTGGGCAGGTACGAGTGTTTGTCGCGAACGAGAAAATCATAGATGTTGTGCTTGCCCGGATTCGAGGCGGTCGTAAAGGAAGACCACGCGACGGGCGAGATGGGAGGAAGTGTGGTCGCCAGTTTTTTGAAGCAGCCCTTTTGTCGTAACCTGTCGAAGTTAGGCAGTTTCCCTTCGGCAATGAATTTTTCGGCCAGGTTCGGGTCCATGCCGTCGAGACCAAGAATGATGAATCGCTTGATACGCGCCCTGCTGTAAGTAGCCCTGTGGCGAACAGCACGGTAAAGATATCGCAGCGGCCAAGTGAACAGGGCAAGCACAGCCGAGAACATAGCGACGAACATAACAAGAAAAGAGCCAAGTACGGCAAAGCCTGCGCCGGGTCCAATGTAGGCGTCTGCCGGGCGGGCGATGAGAAGGATGAGCACAACGGCTGGCAGCAGTATCCGTAGTGAATAGAAGGGACAGGAGACAAATTTATTAGTTTTCATACACTGTTGCATCTGGCACGAACCTCCGGAAAGACTTATATTACATACGTGGCCGGTTTTAATTTCGTTCTGTGTAACTCATGTTTAAAGGATGAATTGTACCAAATTATCAGTTAAAAGGCAAGAAGCTTAGTTGTCGTATTCGCAAGTCTAAAGATATAGAATAAGCCGGAGTCTGTTGACAAGTTGATATTTATTGATTATACAGAACATGCTGTATGAAAATACTTATACCTCGATATAGAATTTGGAGAGATTCCTGGTGAATGAAGCCTTTCAAGCCGATTAAATTCGCTTCGGTGCTGGTTGTTGTATTGGTGATAGTTGGTGCCGGTGTATGGTTTCTGAGGTGGTCTGATTCTTTTACAAAGGATATAGGTTGTGTTGTTCTTATCAGCATCGATACCTGCCGGGCCGATCATCTGAGCTGCTATGGTTATCCCCGCAAGACTACGCCGAGTATTGATGCAATTGCAGAGGAAGGTGTGCTTTTCGAGAACGTAGTCTCACCGGTCCCGTTGACTCTGCCTGCTCACAGTTCTATGTTAACCGGCACCATCCCGTCTTATCACGGTGTGCATGATAACGAAGGTTATAAGCTGGGCCAGTCTCATATTACGCTTGCTGAAGTACTGGCTCGGGAGGGTTTTTCTACCGGAGCCATTATCAGTGCTTTTGTTATGGATTCACAGTTCGGCCTTGACCAGGGTTTCGAGAGTTATAATGATGAATTCGAAGAGGAGATGGAGAATAGTGTGATTGGCCAGCGCAGGGGAGGGGAAGTAAGCCGATTTGCTATGGATTGGCTGAGCGAGCATAAGGATGAAAGGTTCTTTCTCTTTCTTCACTACTATGACCCTCATTCGAGGTATGAGCCGCCTGAACCTTTCTTTTCCAGCTATCGTGGGAATCTTTATGCCGGCGAGATTGCTTATGCCGATTACTGCGTTGGTCAGGTTGTTGAGAAGCTTAAAGAGCTTGGGCTTTACGATTCGTCCCTTATTATTATCACCAGCGACCATGGTGAGATGCTCGGTGAGCACAAGGAGCTAACCCACGGTTACTTCATTTATCAAAGCGCCATCAAGGTTCCACTGGTTATCAGGTTGCCCGGGCGAAAAGAACCTCAAAGAATAAAAGACCTTGTCGGCCTTGTTGATATTGTGCCGACAATCTGCGGTTTGCTCGGCCTTGAGGTTCCGCCTGATATTCAGGGCAGGGATATATCAGGCCTTTTACGCGGCAAGGAGCCTTCCGAGCAAGACAGGTATATATATTGTGAAAGTATGTATCCGACAAGGTATAGGGGCAATTCATTGCTGGGTGTGATTACCGAACGCTGGAAATATATCCAGACTACCCGGCCGGAGCTGTATGACCTTCGCAGTGACCCCGGCGAGACCAATAACCTGATAAAACGGCAGCCGCAGCAGGCTTACGTCCTTCAGCGCCGATTAAAAAAGATGTTGGAACAAACACTTGGCAAAAGCGAAGACGACAGCAGGATAGTGCTGGATGAGCAAGGCAGAAGAAGGCTCGAATCACTTGGCTACATTGCCGGCGGTAGCGTGAGTGAAGAGTTCGAATTTGACCGAAGCAAGGATGACCCCAAGGATTTAATTGATTTCCATTTGGAGCATGGAAAAATTGCCATTCTTATTTTAGAGAAGAAATTCGATGAGGTGATGACAATTTGTCAAAAACTGCTGTCTGAGCGGCCGGGGCTTGCAAGGATTTATAGACGGATGGGTAGTGTTGCTGCGGAACAGGAGGATTATATAGCGGCTATAGGTTATTTTGAAAAGTCGCTTGAGCTCGAACCTCAAGACCCGCTGGTGTACGAAACTTATCGCAGTCTGGCAACGATACTGGCCGCTGAGGATAATGTTGTTGAGGCGATGAAGTATTATGAAAGGTCTTTGCAAATCAAGTCCGACCAACCGGAAGTGCTTGACAACCTGGCCCGTCTTTATTTTCGCCGCAGGAAACTAAAGCAGGCTTATAGCTGCTGGACGGAGGCTTTGCGTCTCGAGATCAAGCGGCCTGAGGTGCTTAATAATCTGGCATGGCTTAAGTCGGCATATGAGAAAGTGCCTTTTTACGACCCGAATGAGGCGGTTGAAATGGCAAGGCGTGCCTGTGAAATGACGGAGTACAAGCAGCACCAGATGCTGGACACGCTGAGTGTGGCCTATGCAGCCGCGGGCAGGTTCGAAGATGCCGTCAGGGCCGCTGAACAGGCACTCCAGCTCGTCCGCTCTGCAGAGCCGCTCCCTCGACAAGACTCAGGACAGGCCGAATCAGGGACTGAGATACAGGAACATTTGGAACTTTTCAAGGCGGGCCGGCCTTATCGCGAATAGCCTGCGTTCTTGTTCTAAATTAAGTAATGCAAAATTATCCCTACACGAGATGTAATTTACCGAAGTGGTTGTAAAAGATTTAGATTGTAATAATTTAAGAAGGACCTGGATGACAAATGGTGATAAAAAGTTAATTGTCACAGGCATATTTGTGATGTTGGTTTTGGTGACGCTGGTCGCCTACTGGCAGGCGTGTGGAAATGGGTTTTGCTGGGATGACGGCCTTTATATAACTGAGAATGAACATATCCGGACGGGGCTGACGTGGGAAAATATTAGGGGGGCCTTTACTGCCTCGCATGGTGCTACGTGGCATCCTTTGACCTCGCTAAGCCATATGTTGGATTGTCAGCTGTTTGAGCTTGAGGCCTTCTGGCATCATTTAACAAGTTTATTGTTTCACATATTTAACGTTTTATTGCTGTTTTGGATTTTGAAAAGGGCAACCGGCGAGCTTTGGCTTAGTGCTTTTATCGCTACGGTCTTTGCCTTACATCCTCTGAATGTTGAGTCTGTTGCTTGGGTGGCCGAACGCAAGAATGTGCTGAGCACCTTTTTCTGGATGCTAACTATAATTGCTTACATTCGATACTCAGAGCATCCGGGCATTGGAAGATATCTGCAGGTAATTTTATTTTTTTCACTCGGACTAATGGCCAAACCAATGGTGGTTACACTGCCATTTGTGTTGCTTTTGCTGGATTATTGGCCCCTCAGTCGTTTTCAATTCGGGCAAAAGAGCAGAATTGAAGATTTGTCGCGGGACGAATCGGCAATACTTGAGCATCGGAGTTCTTCGGTCCGGCGTTTGGTAGCGGAAAAAGTTCCCTTATTCGCCCTTTCAGCAGTTGTGAGTGTCATTACTTTTATTACACAACGAGGCAGGGGAGCGGTTAAATCTATTCCTGTGGAAAGCAGGATTGCCAATGCTGTGGTCTCATACGGCAGATATATAGGCAAGACGTTGTGGCCGAGTAAACTGGCGGCGTTCTATCCTTTTCCGCGGAGTTTGGAAGCAGGTCCTTTAGCAGGTTGGGCATTTTTTTTATTATGTGTTTCTATTTTAGTTCTCATTTGGTGGAGGCGTCGACCGTGGCTTCTGGTAGGCTGGCTGTGGTATATCGGTACGTTGATACCGGTGATTGGGTTGGTGCAGGTAGGTGGACAGGCTATGGCGGACCGGTATGTGTATGTGCCGATGATTGGCCTGCTCATAATTTTCGGATGGAGCGCAAGAGAAGTTGCGGCAAGGTGGCCTATAACAAAAACAGGGATTGGGATTTGTGCTGTTATAGTGCTGGTGGCGCTAACATTATGTACACGGATTCAAACCGGCTATTGGCGCAACAATATTACCCTGTATGAGCGTGCACTTAAAGTAACGGCTGGCAACGCGTTGTTGCATGACAATCTGGGGAGAGAATTTTCTATTCAGGGCGAGTTAGACAAAGCAATTGAGCATTATAAAGCGGCATTGCGGTTTAATCCTCGCTACTATGCAGCGTATTACGATCTGGCAGCAATTTTGATTCATAAAGGCAGGACCGACGAAGCGATTGAACACCTTAAAGAGGCGGTGAAATTTAAGCCCGAAGGCCCTAAAATACGCAATATGCTCGCCTCGGCATATTTTCAACAAGGCGACTACGAGCCGGCGGTTATGCACTGGAGCGAAGCTCTGCGATTAAGGCCCGACTGGGCTGAGGTGCTTAATAATCTGGCATGGCTTAAGTCGGCGTATGAGGATGTGCCTTTTTACGACCCGAATGAGGCGGTTGAAATGGCAAGGCGTGCCTGTGAAATGACAGAGAATAAGCGATATCAAATGCTGGATACGCTTGGTGTGGCCTATGCGGCTGCGGGCAGGTTTGAGCAGGCCGTCAGGACTGCCGAGCAAGCCCTTGAGCTGGCACGCTCTTCGGGCCGGCCCGAATCGGGAGTTGAGATAAGCAAGCACCTGGAGCTTTATAAGGCGGGCCGACCTTATCGTGGAGCGATACAGCCGAAAAGTTCCGCAGTGCAGTAATAATCTTTCGAGGTTAGGTTGTCCATTTTTATTGGTGAAACACTGTGTGGATTAGCAAGTTGCGTACAGCTTAAAAGTCTGTACAAAGAATAACATAAGTTGTGATGAAAAAAGGAGTATTTAAAATGATGAGTCAAAGAGGGAAAATC
This sequence comes from uncultured Pirellulales bacterium, assembly GCA_964444665.1. Taxonomy (GTDB): domain Bacteria; phylum Planctomycetota; class Phycisphaerae; order Sedimentisphaerales; family CAYZTY01; genus CAYZTY01. Next base: position 93,621 of record CAYUIE010000012.1, on the reverse strand, counting down.
TTTTTAATATTGGCTTTTTTATTGTTCCCGGCAGGCTGTGCGGATGACGCTAAACAGAGTGGGATTTATTGTAAGGAAACGGTTGTGGCGGGTGGGGCGGACCGTTTTATGGAGGTTCGGCATGTTGTAATAAAAGGTTCGAATTACGAGATTGGTCGAAAAATCGCTGAGATTGCCCAACGAGATAACATTCAATTAAGACCTTCCGGCGACCCATCGAGAAACGATGCTCAGCGCAGGTATATGAAGGAGAATTATCCGATATATTATGAACGTATGAAAGGGCTTGCCGATGGTTACTATTTAAAGGTTGATAACAATGTTTATGACTTTTCCACCATAGAGCAGTTTCCCGGCATATTCGGGTGCTCTGCGGTTTTCTATCCCGGCGAATTCACTCAGGGTGGGCATGATATACTGAGCAGAAATTATGACTTTACCACCGGTAATATGAAAAGAAGACATCCCGGTAAATACGAGTCGCCGGTTATGTCCAGGCCGTATATTTTTGAAATTTATCCGGACCGGGGCTTTGCCAGTCTTTATATTACCGCATTTGACCTTTTGGGTGGGGTGCTTGACGGCATTAACTCGGAGGGATTAGCGGTTGCGGTTTTCGTCGAGCTTGAAGGAATGAGCGCAAGTGAGCCAAATACCCAAGTCGGTGTTCATGAGATTCAGTGCATGCGTTATCTGCTTGATAGCTGCGCCAGTGTTAAGCAGGCCAAACAGGCAATGTTGAATCTGAAACATTATTACACCGTCGTGCCGTGCCATTACATCATCGCCGACAGATTCGGGAAATCTTTTGTCTTTGAGTTTTCCCCTGTTCGCGATAAAAATATCGTGGTCGACGGGGATGGTCTTCAGTATATCACAAATCACCTTATATCGAAGTACCAAACTGCCGATCAGGTGCCTGAAGGGAACCATAATATTAGAGAAAGCTTCTCTCGATTGGAGACGCTCCGCGCAGCGTGCGGAAAAGGCGGCGGATTCGGCCTGAGTGAGATAAAAAATATAAATACTAAAGTTGCCATACAGCCATATATCTCGAACGACCGTGTTTATGCTCCGGCGAGAACGCTTTGGCACGCTGTTTATGATTTGGACAAGAGAAAATTGAGTGTGAAATTCTATCTGGGCGAACAGCCGGATTCTAAAAACAGAAGGAAAGCTATCATTAATTACTCTGATTATTTGAATTTTAGCCTGGATTACAACTGAAACAAGCGGACATTGAAAAGCAGCTTATTTTTGCTGTGATTTTTGTATTTTTGCCCAAGGGTCGCGGAGGGTAACTGTTCGATTAAATATGAGTTTGCCTTGGGAGCTGTCGGGGTCAACGCAGAAATAGCCTAATCGTTCGAACTGGTAGCGGTCTGACGGTTTTGCGTTTTTGAGTGATGGTTCGAGCCGGCAGGAGGTCAGAACTTCCAGAGAGTTGGGATTCAGATTTGATGTGAAATCCCGCCCTTCCGCAGTATCATCGGGATTCTCCGTTGTGAAAAGATGTTCATAGAGCCTGACCTCGGCCTCGATAGCGTTCTTCGCGGATACCCAGTGCAGCGTGGCCTTTACTTTTCGTCCGTCGGGGGCATCGCCGCCGCGTGTGGCCGGGTCGTATGTGCAGTGCAGTTCTGTAATTTGCCCGTTGGCATCTTTAACTACTTCTTTGCAGGTAATGAAATATGCATATCGCAGGCGGACCTCCCGGCCGGGCGCGAGGCGGTAGAACTTCTTCGGCGGTTCCTCCATAAAATCGTCCCGCTCGATATGAATCTCACGCGAGAATGGAACTAGCCGTGTGCCGGCCTGCGGATTTTCTGGATTATTAATGGCCTGCATTTCCTCAACCTGATTCTCCGGGTAGTTGTCGATTATTACTTTTAGCGGATGCAGCACAGCCATCACGCGCGGAGAGGTTTTGTTCAGGTCTTCGCGCAAACAGTGTTCGAGCAGCCTGATGTCAACGGTGCTGTTGAATTTGTTTACGCCGATACGTTTGCAGAAGTTTCGGATGGCTTCGGGTGAGTAGCCGCGTCTGCGCAGGCCGCTGATAGTTGGCATTCGCGGGTCGTTCCATCCGCCGACTTTGCCCTGCTCAACTAATTGCAGCAGCTTTCGCTTGCTCATTACTGTGTAATTCAGGTTTAGTCGCGCGAACTCGATTTGTTGGGAGTGAAAAATTCCGAGCTGGTCGAGGAACCAGTCGTACAACGGCCGATGGTTCTCGAATTCGAGGGTGCATATTGAATGTGTTATTCGCTCGATGGAATCTTCGAGCCCGTGCGCCCAGTCATACGTTGGATAGATACACCATTTGTCGCCCGTTCGGTGGTGCTCGGCGTGAAGTATGCGATACATAACCGGGTCGCGCATATTAAGGTTTGGGTGCGCCATATCGATTTTCGCCCGCAATGTTCGCGTGCCGTCCGGGAATTCGCCGGCGTGCATTTTCTCGAAGAGCTCGAGATTTTCCTCGACGCCGCGGTCACGATAAGGGCTGTTTTTCCCCGGTTTGGTTAAAGTGCCGCGATGCTGCCTGATTTCGTCGGCGTCAAGGTCGCAGATGTATGCCTTGCCAGCCTTGATTAACTGCACAGCATATTCATACATTTGTTCGAAGTAGTCGGAGGCATAGTAGAGATGCTCGCCCCAGTCGAACCCGAGCCAGCGGATATCTTCTATAATCGAGTCGATGTACTCCTGCTCTTCTTTGGTAGGATTCGTGTCGTCGAATCGCAGGTGACAAACACCGCCTTTATTCTCCTTGGCGATGCCGAAGTTCAGGCAAATAGACTTGGCGTGCCCGATATGCAGGTAGCCGTTCGGCTCCGGCGGAAACCGCGTTACTACCCGGCCGTCCCATTTGTTTGTCTTCAGGTCCTCGGCAACAATCTGCCGGATGAAATCGAGCTTGATTATGAGACCATCTGTGTTCATATTAACAATGCCTTTGGCGTTTTGCTTTTCTGCTGGCTTATACTTGGACTCATTATAGTTAACCAGTGCGTTACCGTCAATGTACCTAAATTTGTTATGTGGCTTGTACTAATCATTTTCTTACTTGAGACGGAGTTAAAAGGTGGTATAATAAAAACATGGTATGCTTTGGTGTGCTGTTTGATATTTTGGGGTTTTAACAAGAAGGAGAAGGGAAATGGTTAGCAAGCCATATAAAATCACACTCATTGTGTTAATCGTGACTGAATTTTGGGGTGTCGGGGCTTTTTCTGCATACGATTGTCCGCATAAGCTCGCTGGCGATCTGAATGAAGATTGTTGTGTGGATTTTGTGGACTTAGCCATCTTGGCACAAAACTGGATTGTGGATTGTAACCTTACTCCGGAAAATCCTGCATGTTTTCCGAAATGGGAACCGGAGCCTCCTATGTCTACCGGTAGAGACCAGTTTACGGGTGGCGTAATCAGTGAAAAGATATATGTGTTTGGAGGAAATGGTAATCCTGACCAGGTTAATCTTAAGTCAACAGAAATGTTTGAACCAGCTACAGGCGCTTGGAGCAATCGGGCAGATAATAATCACAATGGTGGCATGGGCGTTGAGGAGCTTACCGGTGTTGTCGTAGATAGCAATCTATATGTCTTTGGTGCATGGGGAGGCATAGGGCCTGGAGGCCATTATGGGGACTTTAACTTTAATGAGCGGTATGACCCGAACACCGATATCTGGACATCTCTTGCCCCAAAACCTACGGTTGTTACTGCGGCCCCAGCTACGGTTTACAACGGTGAGATTTATCTTTTTGGTGGGGGCTACTGTTATGAAGATTCAAACGACCTATGTACAAATTATGATATTGTGGAAGCATATAATACAACCACAAACACCTGGCGGTTTGTTACCAATATGCCCGTATTAGTTATGATGCCGGCGGTAGCGACAGTAGGCGATAAGGCATATGTAATCGGGGGTTATCTCCCGAATGAGGACCGGATGTCTGCCGATGTTATGATATTTGATTTCCAGAGCGAACAGTGGGACACAAACTCTTGTCAACCTCTTCCGGCCGACCGGGCCCGGGCATTTGAATATGGCAGCGCAGCACCTGTTGTTGACGGGAAAATTTTCTTAATTGGTGGAACTGAGGGAGATTGGGAAAATCATTGGCCAAGCGACAAAGTCGATATTTATGACACAGCTACAAATACATCGCAGATAGGGACTTCTCTTCCTCTGCCATGGGACGACCATCTTTCACTGGTCTTTAATGATAAAATCTATGTGATAGGCGGATGTAACGGCTATGATTTTGTAAACGGGTCTAAATCCGGAGTTATCAGTCTTTCTATCCAAGAAGAATAAATATTATGATTTTTTTGCCTGATTTTTTTTTCGACATTGTGCTTTTGAACCGCTTCAAGGCTTGATAAATTAGAGCTGCTTGAAATACGCCTTGGTATAAGGGTGCACTTTTTTGTCTTTACTCATAGAGTCCCTGTTTAGCCATTTGTATTCCTGATGTTGTATTTTCGGTAGCTGGAGCGAGTTTTCAGATATGCTTATCTGGTGCGCCAGCGCGACGTAATGAGTGGTGAAGCCTTCTTTTTGGGCGAAGTTACTTGTGTAGAAATGCTCGAACACGCCGAGGAATTCTGCCTGTTCATAAGCTATTTTGATTCCCAGCTCCTCCTTTGCGATTCTTTCGAATGCCTGATTAATTCGTTCGTTTTTCAGGATTCTGCCGCCCGGTACAAACCAATAATCTTTGGCCGGTTCGTTTTTCCGCAGCCCTACTAAAAATTCGTTACTGTTGTTTTTAACGATTAAATCAATGGAGACCAGGGGAGCGTTTTTTACGACCTGGATTAGTTCGCCGTGGTCAAGTTTTGTTGGTTGTTCGTTTATCATTTTTTCAGATATTTTAGTGTGTTATGACGAAGCGGCAAGAACAAAAACGGCCGGTGCTGCCGAACTCTCAAAGACACCTTATCATTGACATTAATCGGATTTAGGGGTATCCTGTCGCTTGTTTCTTATCTTACCTGGAGTTCGAGACAATGGTTGTAACCCGTTTTGCACCTTCTCCGACGGGGTATTTGCATATCGGCGGGGCAAGGACGGCGCTATTCAACTGGTTGTGGGCCAGACGAAGCGGGGGAAAGTTTATACTCCGCATCGAAGATACGGACGCCAGGCGCAGCACTCCCGCGGCAACCCAGCAAGTTATTAGAGACCTTCGCTGGCTTGGCATCGACTGGGACGAGGGCCCTGAAGCGGGCGGCCCCAACGGCCCTTATTTTCAATCAGAGCGCCTCGATATTTATAATGAGTATGTCAGGAGACTCATCGAATCCGGCAAGGCCTACTACTGCTTCGATACGCCAGAAGAGCTTGATGTGCTTCGTAAGCAGGCTGAAGCAAAAAAAGAGACTTTTCTTTACCCCCGACCGAGCACTTTTCCAGGCGAAAATGACGTTAAGAAGGCCAAAGACGAGGGCAAATCCGTTGTAGTTCGTTTTGTTTTGCCGCGGGCCGGTCCGATTGTGGTTCAGGACGTAGTACGCGGTGATGTCAGCTTTGAGCCGAGCCAGATAAGTGATTTCATAATCGTCAAGAGCGACGGTTTTCCCACGTATAACTTCGCGTGTGTTGTCGATGATGAGCTTATGGAAGTAACGCACGTCATCCGCGGCCAGGAACATTTGATGAACACGCCGAGCCAGCAGTGCATTCAGGACGCCCTGGGATTTCGCAGGCCGAGCTATGTGCATATATCGGTTACCGTAAGCGAGGGCGGCGGCAAGCTTTCGAAGCGAGAACGCGGGAACGCCCTGCGCGAGGCCGTTAAGAATCTTGGCGAGGCCGACCTGCAGAAACTTGCCGGCGCGGGGAATATCAGCCTCGATGAGATAAAGGAATTTATCAAAGGCAAAGGCGCGCCTGATATGGAGGTGGTTGATACAATGGCCGAGTGTCTTGGCTTGCACTTGCCGGAAATAAACGTTGTGGATTTTTTCAAAAGCGGCTATGTCCCCGAAGCTATGGTCAACTTTCTGGCCCTGCTGGGCTGGAGCCCGGCGGATGACCGCGAGATAATGAGTGTCGATGAGCTTATTGATGCCTTCAGTCTGGACAGGCTGACCAAATCCAACAGTCTGTTCGACCGCCGGAAGCTGGTTGCTTTCAATACAGAGCATATGCGACGATTGGGGCCGGAGAAGCTGCTGCATCGACTCAGAGAGTATGTTGTTGCCAATAACAGCCCTCTGACACAGAGTGACGACGCACTTTTAACGAGGCTGATAAGGTCCAATGAAGGTGCACGAACTCTGGCGGATATTGACAGGAAAAGCAGATTTCTTTTTGTTGAAGATGGGCGGATAGAGTACGATGAGAAGGCGGTTAAAAAAGTCCTGCTTGCAGGTGATGGTCGAGGCCTGGTGATGCTAAGGATTATTCGGGATAAGCTGGAGGCTTTGGAGCAGATAACCGCCGAGAATATTGAGGTTATGCTTCGTTCATTAGCCGAGCAGAAACAAGTTGGATTGGGCAAGGTGGCTCAACCGCTGCGGGTGGCGATTTGCGGAACGACGATAAGTCCCCCGATATTTGATTCGGTGGATATGTTAGGCAAAGAAAAGACGCTGGCGAGGGTAGACAGGACGCTCGAGAAGTTTGGCGATGACAGGTAAAAACGGAGACAAGTAATGACATTATTAGTAACAGGCTCGATAGGGATTGACACGGTCAAAACGCCGTTCGGAGTCAGTGAAAATTGTCTCGGCGGCTCGGCGATATATTTTAGTATGGCTGCGAGTTTTTTTTCACCTGTTCGCTTAGTAGCGGTAATTGGGCCGGACTGCCCGTTCGATTTGAGCAAAACATTCGCGGGCAGGAACGTTGATTTACAGGGAATAGAGGTGCGAGCGGGCAGCAGGACCTTCCGCTGGGCGGGCTCGTATCACGGGCCGATGAATGAGGCGATAACCGATAAGGTTGAGTTGAATGTGCTTGCGGAGCATCCACCGAAGGTTCCTGCCGGGTATAAAGACAGTAAGTATGTGTTTTTGGCGAATACAGCGCCGGCACTTCAGCTACAGTTGCTTGAGCAGCTTGATAAGCCTGTTTTTGTCGCCGCCGATACGATGAACTGCTGGATTCATGACCATCTGGAGGATTTGAAAAGGCTACTGCAGAAAATTGATGCGCTGGTGTTAAACGACGGTGAAACAAGGCAGCTTACAGGGGAACATAACCTGACAAGAGCGGCAGAGAAGATACTGCAGATGGGCCCGGCGGTTGTCATTATCAAGAAGGGCGAGCACGGCTCGATGATGTACGGCAGGGACGGAAAAAGTTTTCATATTCCCGGCTACCCGACCGCAAAGGTGAAAGACCCGACCGGAGCGGGCGACAGCTATGCAGGTGCATTGATGGGTTATCTCGCCGAGCAGGGAAAGACGGATAACGAAACCCTGAAGGCCGCCATTGCCTACGGAACGGTAACGGCATCGTTTACGGTTGAAGATTTTTCGACGCAAAGACTTGCTTCACTTACGAGGGCGGATATTGATGAGAGGTTTGAGGCTATCAGAGAAATGACCCGGTTTTGACCGGCTGTTTGTGCCTTAGGTGGCGGAACTGAATAATGCGGTGCTTTATAGCGATAGACCTTAACGAAAAGATAAGAAGACAATTGGCGAAGCTGCAGCAGGAACTGCAAAAAAAAGCTGATGTAAAAACCGGTGATGTCAAATGGGTAAGGCCCGATTTAGTACACCTTACGCTCAAATTCCTTGGCGAGGTCAGAGACGAAAATATCGCTGAGGTTTGTAAAGCGGTTGGCGATGTTGCCGGCAGACACGCCGGGTTTGAGCTGGGTGTAGGCGGAGTTGGTTATTTCGGAGGAGGTTCAGCGAAAGTATTATGGGTTGGCGCAGGTGATAACAGCAGCGAGATTGTTGGGCTGCAAAGCGATATCGAAAAGAGCCTGGCCGAAGCCGGCTGGCGTGAAGAGACAAGACGTTTCACAGGCCATTTGACACTGTGCAGGATAAGAAATCCGCGGGCGGGACGCGCTCTTGCGGAATTGAGCAAAGATTACGAGAAGCTGGAGCTTGGCTTGATAAAGGTTGAAGAACTTTGCGTTTATCAAAGCGAGCTGCGGCCCACCGGACCGATTTATACGGTTTTAAGCAGGAGCCAATTAGGCGTGTAGTTTGTGCTCAAAGCACACGCACATATTTAGAGGAGATGAAATAATGGGTAAGGCTGCGAAGTCGAGGAAGGTCGAAACGGTTTCGAAGGCGGTTAGCAAAAGTGCCGCCCTCGAGCGGGTAATTGTACAAATTGAGAAACAGTACGGCAAAGGCTCCATTATGCAGATGGACGAGCACATGTATGCGAGGATTGAAGGCATACCGACTGGGTCGCTGTCCCTGGACATTGCTCTGGGCGGGCGGGGCATTCCGCGAGGAAGGGTTACCGAGCTTTACGGGCCTGAGTCGAGCGGCAAGACGACCCTTGCGCTGCACACCATCGCCAGCGCTCAGCGGACCGGCATTGCGGCATTTATCGATGCCGAGCACGCACTTGATACCACCTGGGCGAAGCGATTAGGCGTGGATGTCCGCAGCCTTCTGGTCAGTCAGCCGGACACCGGTGAGCAGGCGCTGGACATAGCAGATTTGCTGATAAGGTCGAATTCAGTGGATGTGATAGTTGTTGATTCGGTCGCGGCATTGACACCGGCTGCCGAGCTGGAAGGCAATATGGGCGACACACACATGGGGCTGCAGGCAAGGTTGATGAGTCAGGCGATGCGGAAGCTCGCGGGCGTTATCAACAAGAGCAAGACGGCGCTTATATTTATCAACCAGATTCGTATGAAGATTGGCGTTATGTTCGGCAATCCGGAGACAACGACCGGCGGCAGGGCCCTCAAATTTTACAGCTCGATCCGAATCGATGTCAGGCGTATTTCTACCATCAAAGATTCGAGCGGCGCAATCGGCAGCAGGATAAGAGCACGGGTTGTGAAGAATAAAATAGCTCCACCGTTCCGGGATTCCGAATTTGATATTATGTTTGATAAGGGAATCAGCTACGAGGGCGACCTGATTGATTTGGGTGTTAGTTGTGACGTGATTGAGAAAAGCGGCGCCTGGTTTAATTACGGAAAGATTCGATTAGGACAGGGCAGAGAAAGCAGCAAAAAATACCTCGAAGAAAACAAAGAGCTGCTCGATGAGTTGAAGAACAAGATATTGGTGGCCAAGGGTCTTATTGCCGAGGACCAGAAGTGACAAGCACCGCAGAGATTAGAGATTCATTCATAGACTACTTCCTGCAGCACGGTCACCAGTTTGTGCCCAGCTCTCCTGTAGTGCCGGTGGGGGACGAAACACTGCTGTTTGCAAATGCCGGGATGAATCAGTTCAAGGATATTTTCCTCGGACTGACAAGCAGCGATTGTAAACGTGCGGTCAACAGCCAGAAATGCATTCGGGTGAGCGGCAAACATAATGACCTCGAAGAGGTTGGCGTTGATACATATCACCACACGTTCTTCGAGATGCTGGGCAACTGGTCGTTCAACGATTACTTCAAGGCCGAGGCAATCGAATGGGCCTGGGAGCTTTTAACGAAGGTATGGGGCATCGAGGTTGATAGGCTTTGGGCGACGGTTTTTGCCGGTGACGAGAAAGAAGGGCTCGTAGCGGACGAGGAAGCGGCCCAGCTTTGGCGCAAAGTAACGTCTATCCCACCGGAGAGGATTTTAGCGTTCGGCAAGAAGGATAATTTCTGGGAGATGGGTGATGTAGGTCCTTGCGGGCCTTGCAGTGAAATCCACATTGACCTTGGCTCGGAGAGGTGCGACAAGAAAGGCTTGAGCGGCCATAAGTGCGGAGTTAACAGCGGTTGCGGCCGGTTTATCGAGCTTTGGAACCTGGTATTTATACAGTACAATCGCGACGAGGCAGGTAGGCTGGAATCATTGGGGGCGAATTATGTCGATACGGGTGCGGGGCTGGAGAGAATCGCGGCCGTAATGCAGCACAAGGCGAGCAACTACGACACGGACCTGTTTATGTCCATTACCGAAGGAATTGAGAAGATTACGGGGCACAAATATGCTTCTCGTCTCGGCAGTGAGACGGACAATGCCTTTCGTGTAATATCCGACCACATTCGGGCTCTTACATTTGCGATAACGGACGGTGCTTCGCCGAGTAATGAGGGACGAGGGTACGTCGTCCGGCGGATATTACGCAGAGCGGCAAGGTTTGGCAGGATTCTGGGAATGCATGAGCCGTTTATGTACAGGCTTGTGCCGGTGCTGGCCGAGGTGATGGGCGATGCTTTCGGCGAAATAAGAGAACGTGCGGAGTATGTCTCGACGGTAATTGAGGCGGAAGAGGCCGGGTTCGGAAGAACACTGGACAGAGGAATAGAGATTTTTGCATCGGCTGCCGAGCGGGCGCAGAAGGCAGAAGATAAAACCATCACGGGTGATGATGCCTTTACCTTGTATGATACTTACGGCTTTCCACTTGATTTGACACAGCTTATGGCCCGTGAGCGGAATCTTAAGGTCGATACCGAAAAGTTTACCGAACTGATGGACCAGCAACGCGCTCGCGCGCGGGCGGCGCAGAAGGATGCTTCAATTGGAGTGAATTTGTCCGGCGTTGAGCTGCCGGGTACCGATGATTCGCCGAAGTACGAGGCAGGTAGTTGTATAAGCAAGATTGTCGGCTTTATTGATAGCCAGGGCTACAAGACTGAAGGTCAGCTGACCGACGGGGCCGAGAAGATAGGACTTGTCCTTGATAAAAGCTGCTTCTATGCGGAGGCAGGTGGACAGGTTGGTGATTGTGGTTCTATCACTTCGAGCACCGGACAGTTTGTGGTTGACAGTACGGGCAGAATCGCCGGTTGCGTTATCCATTGGGGGAGTCTCGCTGACGGCATCCTTTCAGTTGGCGATGAAGTCGAAGCGAAAGTCGATAAAGGCAGGGAATCGAGCGAGAAGAATCACACGGCAACGCATCTTTTGCAGTGGGCGCTTCAGCAGGTGCTTGGTAAATCGGTAAGGCAGCAGGGAAGCTTGGTCTGTCCGGAATACCTCAGGTTTGATTTTACGTATCCAAAGGCGCTGAGTGGTGAGGAGTTAAAGAAAGTTGAGGGCCTGGTTCGTGGCAAGATTGCGGCAGATGAGCTGGTGACGGCTCCGGTTATGCCGATCGGCGAGGCGCAGAAATTGGGAGCGATGGCGCTTTTCGGAGAAAAGTACGGAAGCGAAGTCCGGGTAGTCGCTATCGGGGCGGAGAGTTTAGACGGAATCGGAGATGCTTTTTCGCGAGAGTTTTGTGGTGGCACGCACACAGACAGGACCGGCCGAATCGGCGGCTTTAAGATAATCAAAGAGGAAAGTATATCAGCGGGTGTACGGAGAATAACGGCAATGACTGGTGAAGGATTGAACAGTTTTTTCGAGGAACGAAGTGATATAGTTGATGAGCTTTCGGGAATGTTAAAGGTGCCTTCGGAGCAGCTTATTGAGCGTGTTCAAAAGCTCATAGACGAAAACAAGAAATTGACCAAAGAGCTCAAGTCGGCCCGTAAAAAAGGCGGAGTTGACGTTATGGCCGAAGCGAAAGCGCTTCTAAGCAAAGCCGAGAAGGTCGGCCAAACGTCGATTATAACAGGACAGTTGTCGGCGAATTCAATTGAAGAGGGTCGGGGCGCAATCGATATGCTCAGGAAAAAAGCCAAATCGGCCGCTATTGTTTTGGGTATGGCCGGCGAAGGCAAGGTAAATTTACTGGTGGGGATGACGGACGATTTGGTTAAAAAGGGATTAAAGGCGGGCGAGCTGGTAAAAGCTGTTGCGCCGATAGTTGGCGGCGGCGGCGGCGGCGGCCCGAAGATGGCGCAGGCAGGCGGTAAAGAACCTGATAAAATAAACGAAGCCCTTGCCAAAGCTGCCGAAATTCTAAGGAAAAAGTTAGAAGACTGAGGATTCATATTTTACTTAGCTCACGGCTTGGAAGACTATGCAATGGGAGTGAATAATGGCAAGAATCGCGTTTATCGGAGCGGGGAGTCTGCAGTTCACACGTAGCCTGGTCCGGGATATTCTGACATATCCTTTGCTTAAGGATTCGACCTTTGCGCTTATGGACATAGACAGCCAAAGGCTTGACTTTGCGCTAAGGGCCGTGCAGAGCATAATAGAGAAAGGCAGTTATCCCGCCAAAGTCGAAGCAACGCTAAATAGGCGCCAGGCTCTTAAGGATGCTGACGTAGTGGTGTGCACAATTCTGGCAGGAGGTGTGGACGTCTGGCGGCATGATATTGAGATACCTAAAAAGTACGGCATTGATATAAACGTGGGCGACACGCGGGGAGTAAGCGGAATTTTCAGGGCGCTTAGGACCATTCCGGTGATGCTCGATATCTGTCGGGACATCGAAGAGTTTTGCCCCGGCGCCTATCTTCTCAATTACACTAATCCTATGGCGATGTTGTGCCGGGCGATGCAAAGAAAAAGCAGCGTCAAGCTGACTGGATTGTGTCATAGTGTGCCGTTTACAGCGTATATGCTGTCAAGGTGGATTGATACGCCGATGGACAGGATAACTTACCTCTGCGCGGGCATCAACCATCAGGCGTGGTTCCTCGAGTTCAAAAGGGACGGCAAGGACGCGTATCCGTTGATTCGTGAGACGCTGAAGAAAGAAGAAATCTATAAGGAGGAGATAGTCCGCAATGAGATGTTCCTGCATCTTGATTACTACGTTACCGAGTCGAGTGGGCACAACTCGGAGTATAACTGGTGGTTTCGCAAACGGCCGGAATTGATAGAGAAATACTGTCTGCCGGGGACCGGCTGGAACCCGGGAGAATATGCATATATTTTGAATGATTATCTAAGAACCGAAAAGACCTGGAAGGATGATATAAAAAAATGGTTTGATGAAGGCGCGCCGATATCGCTTGAGCGGGGCTACGAATATGCCTCGGCGATAATCAACGCGTTTATGGGCGGCGAGCCTTATGAGTTTAACGGCAATATGCCCAACACTGGGCTTATCAGCAATCTGCCGGAGGGAGTCTGCGTGGAGGTTCCGGTGGTGGCAAATAAGCAAGGCCTGAATTCTATAAGCGTAGGCGCTCTTCCACCGCAATTGGCGGCCCTGAACAATATAAGCGTTGCGGTCGAGGAGATGGCTGTGGAAGCGGCACTGACGGGTGATGCCAGGCTGGTTTTTCAGGCGATATGTTACGACCCGCTGACGGCAGCGGTCCTCTCATTGGCCCAAATTAAACGGATGGTGCAGGAAATGCTGGAGAAAAACAAATCCTACCTGCCGCAGTTTAAGAGCATCGAGATTTGACTACTTCGTTCAGAATGACAATATTGTGTTTTCAACAGGGCAGAATCAGAATTTGTTTTTCAGGTGTGCTTTTCGATGACTTTTGATAAACGTTTATTCCTGGCTTCAGGGGCATTTTTCTTTTGCATCCCAGGTCTGCTTTTTGCGGTGTCCAAACCTGAAAAGGTAAAAGACCCCAATTTTGCACCCGGCCAGGAGGTTCGCGTCGACGTTGATAACGAGTATATTGGGGGTAAGCATTTCATCGTATATGTCCCCAGCGATTATACGGATGAGTATGGTTGGCCTGTGATTTTCTTTTATCACGGAATGGACGGTCAGCCGACGACCTGGCCGTTTAAGCAAATAACCAGCGGCAGAGGTTTTATTATCGTCGGGATGGAATATATCCATCGCGGTAAGGCCAAACGCACCAAACGTCAGTACATTGACTATCTTAAGCGTGAACGCAGAAGCATTTTGGAAGTTAAGGAATACATCTGCGAACATCTTAGAGTCGACGAGAAACGACTTTTTATCACGGGCAGCAGCAAGGGCGGCTGGCACACCTCATCCATGCTTGAAATCAGCACAAGGGCCTGGGCCGGGGCTGTGATTCTTGCCGCCGGCCGGCACCGAATCGTGAACGTATTAATCAGCAAGGCCGGCAAGAAGGCTCTGCGCGGCAAGCCAATCTATATCGGGGCCGGCGAAAAAGATGTGAATCTGGCTTCGGCCAAAAGGGCGGCCTCGTATTACAGGAGGCGGGGAGCAGAAGTTACATTCGAGGAATACAAAGGCGAGGGACATGCGTTTGACCACACCAGGCCGAAAAAACTGTACGACTGGCTGATTGAGAACAGCGCCCCCCGTATCGTGGAATCTGCAAGCGTCGAAGAAGACGAATCTGCGAAGCCTGTGAAATAAAATTTGGCAGGTGCTTACTCGCAGCAGCTTATTTTTCCTGCCGGATTTTTACACTTTTTGCGTGCGCATCGAGCCCTTCTGCTTCGGCTAAACGGATAATGTCCTCGGCGCTTTGGGCTAACTTTTGTTTATCATATTCGATGATGCTCGTGGATTTGATAAAATCATTTGCACTTAAAGCACTGGAAAACATCGCGCTTAGTCCCGTTGGTAATGTGTGACTGGGCCCCGCCCAGTAGTCACCGACCGCAACCGGGCTATAATCGCCAATAAATATTGCGCCAGCATTATGGATTCTGTCAGCAACTTTTCTGCTTTCCACCCCGCATTGAATCTCCAAGTGTTCGGCGGCCAACTCATCCGCGTGTTTTATTACGTCATTCATATCATCAAATATGACGATCCCACCAAAATCCACAAGACACTTTATTGTCTCTTCTGCTCGGTTTAGCTGATTTACCTGATTTTTGAGTTCTGAGAGGACCTCTTTAGCTAACTTTCGCGAATCTGTGAATACAACAGCACTGCCCGGTGCGTGCTCTGCTTGGCTTAACATATCGGCAGCTACCCACGCGGGATTTGCTTTATCATTGGCTATTATCAATACTTCACTCGGCCCGGCTATTGAGTCAATTCCCACAGACCCAAAAACCTCTTTTTTTGCGGATTGAACCCATTGATTACCAGGCCCGACAATCTTGTCAACCCTCTTGATTTTATGGGTTCCAACGGTCAAGGCAGCGACTGCCTGCGCTCCGCCAACGCGATAAACCTCTTCAATTCCCAATTCATAACAAACGCCCAGAACCACCGGATGAATACTGCTCTTGTATCTTGGTGGTGAGACTACAGCTATTTCTTCCACGCCTGCTATCTGTGCAGGTACCGCCGTCATTATCACGGTAGAAGGCAGTGGTGCCGATGCCCCCGGTACACAAATACCCACTCGTTTTATAGGTGTGTATTTTATTTCGGTTTCATCGGAACACTTTTTGTTATGGCCAATATAAATTTCTTTTTGGTATCTCTTTACATTCTCAATAGCTTGTTGAATTGGAGACAAAAGCTGCTTATCGATCTCTTTATGAGCTTTTTCCAAGTCTTCTTTGGAAATCCTAAACTCATCAGGTGATAACTCAATGTCATCATATTCTTTCGTATATCCCGCTACAGCTTCATCTCCGCGCTCAACAACATCACGAACAATTTTTACTATTTGCTTAATCCTCTCATCACCAGCTAAGAACATCGCCAGCCCCATTATTCCAGAACGGAGTTTATCCATTTTTTCTTCGAAATCCGGTTGCGATGGTGAAATCAGAATTTTGTCGAGTTCGTTACTCATCGTTTTTCTTTCTTTGTGTGCTCTGTGGTTAATATTATCTTGCAAAGTTGTCGTGGCTGAAAACTTTCGTTACCCGCTGCGGCAGCAGATACTGTCGGCCTTTGTATTTTGTCAGTATTCCGGTGATTTTATAACGGCAGCGGGCTATCCCGCCGGGCCGGGTGATACTCGCCTTCTCCAGGGCTTCGCAGGGCAGCAGGCGAAATGAAATATCTTCTAAGTTGCGTCCCAGAGCATCTAATTTGAAAATGCAGTAGGGGCTGTTCTTAGGTTTGAGAATGAAGCCGATTCTCTCGTTGAGAATTTCATCTTCCTGCGATTCGAGACCTATCCTGAGCTGAGCAAGCTTGACGGGTCGTCTTGCCCTTAGCTTCTGCAGGACGTCATCCGGCAGGATTATTGCATCGCCCGGCTCATTTATATTGGGCTCTGCAGGTCTTGATGGCGGGGGGCTTTGCGGCCGAAGCTCAGCCAAAGGCAGAAAATAAGTTGGGAAGATAAAGTTTTTGTCCCCATATTGTGTTACTCTGCCCCAAAGCCGAATGCTAAAGGCTAAGTACTTCCCGCCTGCCGGCGAGGCGGATTTCACAGTTAGGGTTATTTTTTCGAGAGTGCTGGCCGGAAGAAGCTGAATCAACTGGCCGGCCCTGATTTGCCCTTTATCATCAACTATGGTCTTGTCGAATTTAACGAACCATTCACCATCATCGCCCATTTTGGACAATTCGCCGTCTGAGCCGGCAATGACAAACCCATCCTGCAGCAGCTTGGGTTTGTGCTTGAGGGCCGCTTCGCACAGCGCCGATTGGCCGGCGGCGATAAAGAGGGCCAATGTCAGTATTGTAAGTTTTTTAGCTGTCATTGTTGTTTCTTTTTATCATATTGCAAAGCAGGCGAACGGCATCGCCCGGCGAGCCGGCCTGCTGTACGTGTTCAAGTGCGTTTGGGTCTTCGGCGGCGATAATTTCGAGTAAGGGCCGCCAAAAACCGCCTATGATTATAAGCGGCTTTCGGTGATTAAGAAAGCCTTTGTTTTTTAGTTCCCAGACGTCGGCAAGTTCGAGCAGCGTTCCCGTTCCGCCCGGCAGGGCAATATAGCCGTCGCCGAGTTCTACAAGTTTGTTAAGTCTTTCCGGCAGTGAATGGGTGACGATTTCGCGTGAAATATATTCGTTTGGTTTGCTCTTTTTGAAGGCTGAGCAGGTAACGCCGATGACCTCGCCCCCCGCTTCGGCCCCGCCCTTTGCGGCAGCTTGCATCGTTCCGCCGTAGCCGCCGTTGGCGATAGTAAAACCAGCCTGAGCCAATAGCTTACCGACCTGGTAAGCCAGTTCGTATACCGAATCGCCGGCCCCTGCTTTGCCTGTGCCAAAGATGGTTATTACTTTCCTGCTCATTTTATTTCTTTGCCATTGTTATAAATATCTTTACAGTATTTGCCAGAAAAAAGAAGAATTTACCCTGGTTTAATGGTGGGCATTCGGTTATGTCCTGTGCATTGTCCCTATACGGGGGCTGTTACGCTTTTTGATGGCTGGCGTAACTTAGAAGCCCACCGGCCAGTAGAATCTGTCTTTCACGTGGTGACAAGATAAGTTTGCCTACAAATTCTGACGTGCCGGTACCGTTCTTTATTGTGATATGGGAGGCGTATTCGATAGCTTCCATAAGATTGTCGATTATCAGTTCATCCTCCGCATTGAGATTATCGTAGTCGGTGGCTTTAACGAATTCGATTGGTAGAATACAGAAGTTAATCAAGTTGGCCTTGTGAATTCGCTCAATGCTTTTGGCGATGACAACGTGTACGCCGAGATACATAGGACAAAGCGCAGCGTGTTCTCTTGATGAGCCCTGACCGTAACTCTCACCGGCAACGATTATCCCGGCAATGCCCTTGGACTTCAGCTTTAGTGCTTGTTGTGCAAAAGTTGCCTTGTTCTTTTTATTGAAGCAATCAAACACGTATTCTGCGTACTTGGTGATGTTGGAGCGATATTTTAAGTACGGCCCGGCCGGCATAATGTGGTCGGTGGTTATTTTATCTTCGCACTTAAGCAGCACCTTGCCTTGCAGTTTATTTGGCAGAGGCTGTGGTGGTTCCGGCACAACGATTGTAGAGGCTCGCAGGACAGGCACCTCGGCGGCAGCTTCCTCGCTTAGAGGTGGCTCAATCATACTGTCGTCAATCAGGAATTCTTTGGGCAGGACGACCTTGGGGAATTTGATGCCTAACAGTGCCGTCAGATTGCGCGGGTCGGTGATTTTTCCGGTCAGTGCCGAGGCAACGGCCGTTTCGGGACTGACCAGATACACTCGGTCGCTTTTTGTACCGCTTCGGCCGGAGAAATTCCTGTTAAAGGTGCGCAGGCTGACAACGTCGTCGGCGGGTGAGAAGCATTGCCCAATACAGGGCCCACAAGCTGATTCGAGTACCCTTGCGCCTGCTGCGATAAGGTCGGCAAGCACACCATTTTTTGCGAGCATCTGAAGTACCTGTCTGCTGCCCGGTGCTATGGCAAACTCGACCATTTTGTTTATTTGTCTGCCTTTTAATACTGCCGCGGCCATCATTAAATCGGTGAAGCTCGAATTTGTACAACTGCCGAGGACGATTTGGGCTACGGATTCTCCTTCGATTTCACAGATGGTTTTGACGTTGTCGGGCGAGGAAGGACAGGCGGCCATCGGCTCAAGTTCGGACAGATTTATATCGACAATGCGGTCGTATTCGGGCTTTTTTGCGGCTGCTAAGGCCTGATAGTCAATTTCCCTTTTTTGGGCGGCAAGGAATTTTTTGGTCTGCTTATCGCTGGGGAAGATACTTGTTGTCAGACCGAGTTCGGCGCCCATATTGGTTATGGTGGCTCGCTGTGGGACCGAAAGCCTTTTCAGTGCCCGGCCGAAGTACTCAGCCACCCAGCCTACATTGCCTTTTGTTGTAAGGATGCTAAGCAGTTTTAGTATCACATCTTTGCTTGCCACCCACGGGCGTAGTTTTCCGGCCAGCCGTACACCGAGGACTTTCGGACAGTTTAGATGGAATCCCTGTCCCGCCATTGCCGCGGCTACATCCACTCCGCCGGCGCCGATTGCTAAGGCGCCGATGGCGCCCGCGGTGGGCGTATGTGAATCGCTTCCGAGCAACGTAGTGCCGGGTTTTGCGAAACGCTCGAGATGAATCTGGTGGCAGATGCCGTTGCCGGGGCGAGAATGATAAACGCCTGTCTTCGCAGCCACTGTTTGCAGATACAAATGGTCGTTGTGGTTCTCGGGGCCGAACTGACTGGTATTGTGGTCGACATAGCTGAGTGACAAATCGGTTCTGACCCTTGCCAGGCCCATTGACTCAAAGAGCAAAAAGACAGTAGTACCGGTGGCATCCTGGGTGAGGGTTTGGTCGATGCGCAGGCTTATCGGTTGGCCGGCGGTCAGTTGACCGTCCTGCAGATGTTGCTTTAATATTTTGTAAGTCAGAGTTCCGAGCAAATTGGTCTCCCATTAAGTGCTGCTACCGCAGTTTAGCACAGAACGGCAGTGAAAACAATCGGGATTTTTAGAATGTATTAGCTCGCAAGGTGGTTATGAGATGTAAGGTTATTTTCTATAAAGAAACAAAGGGCCCGTTGGTTGATTTGACCAGCAGGCCCTTTTTGTGAATATATTGAATAATTTGTTAGACTACCATTGAATCAGCAAGGCATCGCCTTCATCTTCGGGGCAGTCACTGCAGGTATCGTCGATGTATGCACTCACTACTAACCCTTTTTGCCTCTTCCGGGGCGCAATCGAGGTCGTCAGGTCCCAAATGGTGTAGATGTTGTCTTGTTCGATGCCGACATTGGGAGTTTTCTGAAATTTTACGTGCATATCGTTGAACAGGACGTTTTGTCCCTCCAGGCCGTGACTTGCGGAATTACCTAACTTGTAATAGCTTGTCTGGGCCGCATCAGAGTAGTCGATGTGCTGCGGGTCTTCCATTGTATTAGGTGTTCCCGCTGGGGTCCAAACTGTAGTTGTAGGAGCGCTACCAAGAGGATTTGCTGTCATCCAGGGATTTGTGTCAGCCATAAGGGGCGTAGCGGGAGGGCTCGAGCCATCGGGATTATAGTCACTATAGGGGTAATTGAAAGCGAAGCTCACATGCTTGTCCGGCCTGGGACCGAAATCCCAGCACTCAGTGATGTCTTCGGCTGGATTTGCAGCAGCTATCTGAGACTCGTAGTCATCAAGTTCGAATTTTGTGGCGCCCTGAGCACTGCAAATGAATTGCGAGGGATTAACGTCAGCGTACTTTACAAGAAGGTACATGCTGGCTGTTACGGTTGTATCTGCGTCTTCGCCGGAATACTCGGTGTAATTATCCCGCTCATCCCATTCGTAAGGGTCTAAAAAGCCGGCCCATGCGGTTCTTGCGATGTATTGACCACCTTCGCCACCGGGCCCAAATTCGGGGTATTTTTGTTCGTTTTCGCTGCTGTAAAGCAGGATAGCCTTGCCAATACCCGATTGGTTTGTCCCACAAATCATCTGGTAGGCAAGTGTCCTGACGCGGGACAAAGCAGGCATTAGAATTGCCAGCAGCATCGCTATTATGGCGATGACCACGAGCAATTCGACCAATGTAAAACCTTTGCTTTTGCTTTTCATTTTTACTCTCCTTTAATTTTTCGAGATTCGCAGTACCGGTTGCTACCGGGATACTATATTTTATTAACTAATAAATTCAACCTGACCGGCCAGGTAACAAACCCGTGCCTATTGCGAATCTCTTCGGGTTAATAGTCATACATTTACCCAAAGAGCAACCGGTTTTCCAGGCGAAGCTTTTGCTTATGCGTTCGGTCTTGTCCTGGTCGCGCACTAAATACGCAGACACACTTTCGGACAATCATCGCAAAGGTAGGCACTTTATGAAATGGATTTACTGTATTATGGCTTTAATATATGACCTTTAGGTCCTACCTTCCTTAAATCCATTATTCTCCATATAAATGATACCGCGACGGCGGGGTTTGGTCAAGTTAATTTTTCGGTTTTTGCGAAGTTTCTTGAGAATTATCGGAATTTTTTTGATATCGCTATAAGTTTAGTTTAGACTTAGAGATATGGATGTAAAACAACGGCGTAAAAGGCTTTCAGAGTTGCTGATTAAGCACGGACAGGGGCATCTTTTGGCATTTTGGGATGAATTGGACGATGAAGGCAAAATAAGATTACTGAGCCAGATTGAGCGTTTAGACTTCTCCAGAATAAAGGCCTGGATTGGCCGGTACGTGAGAAATCCCAGCCCGCGCGTCATTCCGGAAGACCTTGAGCCGCCTACGTATTATCCATCTAATCCGGCCGATGCTGAGCAGGAGAGTAAATATGGCAAGGCTGTGGCGCTGGGTGAATCGATGATATCTAAAGGCAAGGTGGCGGCGTTTGTTGTTGCAGGAGGTCAGGGCACAAGATTGGGATTTGAGGGGCCGAAGGGTGATTTTCCGATTACTCCCGTGAAGAACAAAACGCTGTTTCGGCTTTTTGCCGAGACCATTATGGCCGCGAGTAGAAAATATGGCGTTGACCTGAATTGGTATGTTATGGCCAGTCCCCTTAATTATGCCCAGACGTTGGAGGTTTTCGAAGAGAATAATTATTATGGGCTGGACGAGAGTAACGTCTTTCTATTTGAGCAGGGGTCACTGCCGAGTTTCGACTTTGAAGGCCGAATGCTTCTGAAGAATAAGGCAGAGCTGGTCTTTTTGCCTGATGGGCATGGGGGCAGCTTGAAAGCACTCTGTCAAAGCGGAGCAATAGAGGATATGCGTAAGTGTGGCATCGAATACGTAAGCTATTTTCAGGTCGATAATCCGATGGTAAACATTTTTGACCCGCTCTTCATTGGGCTGCATGCAATCGATGGGTCCGAGATGTCGTCAAAGGCTCTAATCAAGACCGGCCCCAGGGAAAAGGTGGGTAATTTCTGTATGATTGACGGCAAGCTGAACGTAATCGAGTATAGTGACTTGCCGGACGAGCTGGCTGAGAAAAGAAACCCGGATGGTTCTTTAGTTTTTCAATTTGGCAGCATTGCAATCCATATTATAAATGTTGACTTTATTGAACGGCTTAATTTAGAAGGTTTTGCTTTGCCTTTACATCGAGCGATTAAGAAGATTAACTGCGTTGATGGGAAAGGCCGGCATCCCGATTTATCGGGACCCTCGCAACCAAACGGTGTGAAGCTGGAAACATTTGTTTTTGATGCATTACCGCTGGCGAGAAAGATAGTTATCCTGCAGACTGTTCGTAATGAGGAATTTGCACCGGTTAAGAACGCCTCCGGAGAAAAAAGCGCCGATGCTTCCCGGCAGATGATGACGGCACGAGCAGCGGCCTGGCTGGAATCCGTGGGATTGTATTTGCCTCGAAGCAGCGATGGTTCAGTAGACGCCGTTATCGAGATTGCGCCGTGTTTTGCCTTGACTAAAGATGAACTAGTCCGCAAGAAAAACCAGCTTCCGGAGATAAAGGCGGGTGAATCTGTGTATTTGGGCTGAGCTGGCGGGTGAGCACGATAAAGGAGAGAAAATTATGGACCGAGGCTGCAATTCGGTGGAGAAAAAAAATTTCACCGACTTCGCCGAGGAAAGAGAAATGAGCCGGCAAGTAATACTGCCTGTTTACAAACGCTTTTAAAGGTGCGCAGCAGCGAGAAGCGTATAGGAATACGCTGGCCAAGAACGAAATCGCGGGACAAACAGTCATCAAGACGCTCGCCGAGTATCTCAATATTGCTAAGTTCCATACAGCCAAAGCCAACTTTACGTGCGGTTCTGATTATTGGTATATCGTCCGGGTCGAGGCCTGACAGCCTGGCACAAACGAGCTCACAGCTAATGGGCTCGATTCCACTGATTAACAGACCCAGCGGACGCGCCCGACCCTGAATAGGCCCACATTCGTCCATGGCTACAATACCGTCGATTAGTGTGAAGGCCGGACTGAGGATTTTATATATCTCTATGAGAAATTCGCAGAACAATTCCTCCTGACCTCCGTTTATTAAATGCCAAAACGCTTTTTGTTTGCCGCTGACGCAGCCAAACATATTCTTTACGGCAAACGTGGCGACTAATTGCTGGTGTGTTTTGAACTTCGGTAGGTTTATAATCTTGTCCGCCTCCAGGGCAACTTTACTTATCCCTACTCTTAAGTTATTAGTACTTATTTTTAACCACTTCGGCCGGTCAAGCTGTTTTACCGGCACTTCCATCTTCTTTAACTGTTCATCCAGCCGAAGTGCCTTTATGCAGGCAAACGTGTCGCCCCACGCCGGCGAATCGCCTACAAAGGGCTTTGCACCAAAGTCCTTCAGAACTCTTGCCATCTGTACGATTACTTCGGGGTCGGTCTGTACCGCTTGGCGCCGGGATTTCGGGGCAATGAAATTTGGTTTTAGCAGCACTCTATCACCCCGGCTGACAAACTTGTTCAGCCCTCCCAACAGAGACAAATGTGCTTCTATTGCCTCTGCCAGTCTGTCTGGATTATAATCGGAGCATCGTGTTAGATTGACCTTTGTCTTAGGTAGAGATTCGATATTAAAACCTCGGCAAGATTATATTAGTTTTACTCATTTATATTGCGGCAAAGAATCAAGTATATTTGCACGAGCGGGCTGGTTTCTGATTTTTTGAAGAAAAGCCTGCTTAAGCTCATCTGCTCTCGGCCATATTCCCGCGGACCTAACAGTACAAACTGCCCCGGGCTCATTTGCATCTCAAGACCGACCGAATCAAAAATGATTTCCTCGTCATTTTTCTTTTCTGCCAATTGTTTTAGCTTGCTAATCATAGGCTTGCGGAAAACCGGCTGAAGGCCCAGACGAAATGCTCCTCTGGTCGTCGGGATGTTTTGAGTCTTCACTCGGAAGGCTGCCAGGCCGTTGGACAGACTCACCCCTACTACTCTGCCGTCGGTCTCGGCATAAAAGACCGTCCTTTCGCCTTCTATACGGGCAATTGGGATATAATCGCTTTGGTTTTCAGGAAGCAGCAGGCTTACCATTTTGGTTTTCCTGCACTCGGCTAAGCGCAGTATCGCGCTAATCTCATCCCACGTCTCCACTGTGCCCACACCCGCTGTGAAACCACTGGTTTTAAACGCATTGGCACTACGATACCTCAGCGGACTATCAGACAGTTTGGTATGCCAAAGATCCTGCAGCAATGGATAATTTACGTCCGGCAGTTCAAAGATATAAGTTTCCAGCTCTATGAGTCCTCGCAGTTGCTGCTGAGGTGAGCCTGAGGAAGTTGAAGAAGCAAGGTCGTAAATTTTCACCTGCTCATATACGGGTTTGCCGGGAGGCTTCCCTCCACAGGCGGGAAGAATCAAAAGTATCCCACTGAAGGCTATTATCAGGCCAAAACGGAGCATAGGAGTAAATATAATATTGCCCTTTGTTGCTGTCAATATTGGACTGGGGTTGGACCTGTCAACGGTTGATGAAATATATAGCTTATTGTAAGAATTTAGGGCTTTGACAGAACTTCACTGCAACGCCATATTTCTCGCCTGTATTTGCTGCTGAATCCCCAATCTGTTTGGTTCGCAGGACCCTGCCGAGGCTTGACATAGTGCCGCCCAATTCGAGAAGGCCTGATTTGGGTGGCACATCCAGTTTAACGTTTAGAAGGTCCCCTTTATTCAAATTGGTTCTGGTTGTTTGAAAAAAAACCCCTCCCGTGCTTACGTTCAGTGTGGTGCCTTTTAATATCTCCTCCCCCTGTATCCCCACTTTCCAACACAATACATTTAGCTTGATTAATAGCCGTCTATGTTTGCGTTTTTCCGCCATACCGCTACTACTCTGCTTCCATGCCTATAGCTCGTAGGCGCCGAGATGAGATTTTAATAATAAGCGTACCGCGCCTCCAAACCAGTTTGGTAGCAAAAATCGTACCAATTTCTACTCTGAAAAACCTCCTATCTTAGCAGTTGTTAAGCACTTATCATTCTTGGGATTAGCAGATAAAGACCACTCTAAAAGCTTATATAACTTATGACAACGATGTTAAATGTTGATTAACTTCAACGCGAACTGTTGTTTCAAACACATATTTGCGATAAGTTTAAAAAAATAAATGTCTTATCGGGCCAAAAAACATGTGTATATCCTTTTATTTTCAAGGTTTTAGTATTCAGACCCGCTTGATTACGATTTCATCGGCTGCCTTTCAGAAATATGTTGTTTTTCTGCAACACGAATGCTTGACAATCCTGTCCCAGTATTTATAATTCCCTAAATATGTCAAATCAGCCTATGATAGATTCTAATAACACCTCTCAACCTGCTGCAGCCAGGCAAAGCAAAAAACAATCTGCTGGAGACAAGTTGAAGTTTCGTCACCTTGGCGAGTCAATCATTCAATCCCTGCCCGTGGGTGTTGTAGCGTTCGATACAGAACTTAAGATAATACAAGCCAACAGCCACGTCGCAAAACTTATAGATTTGAACCGGTGTCAGCATATCGACAGGTCCCTGGCCAAAGGAACGAACCCTCAGATATGGCAGGACTGGACCGCTCAGTTGAAGTCTGCGATATCCGATGGCACGACTCGTTATTTTGATAATGTCGAGTACAAGCGAGACAGCGATAGAAAGTTACTTCATATTATTTGTACTCCTTTGAGAGAAGCTGACAACGAAAAGAACCTTGGCGGAGCAATCATCGTCGAGGATATTACCGAGAGGGTGAATATTGAAAAGCAATTGGCCAGCGCCGAACGGCTTGCCGCGGTAGGGAAGCTGGCCTCTCGTGTAGCGCATGAACTGAATAATCCTATGGATGGCATATTAAGATACCTTAACCTGGCACTGCGAATTCTCCAGGAGAAGGAACTTGAGAAACCCATAAGCTATCTCCAGCAGTGTCGTAAAGGAATTATGAGGATGGTTCAAATTGTCAACGAACTGTTAGAGTACTCAAGAAGCTCCTATGCTGCCTTCGAATGTATGCCCGTAGATAAGATTATAGAAGATTCACTTCGAGCTATGGATTCGAGAATAATCTCAGCCGGCATTCAGGTCCTGCGCGACTACGCCACAGGAATTCCCCGAATCAGGAGCGGCAATTTGTTTCAGGTCTTCTGCAATCTCGTTAAAAACGCCGTCGATGCAATGTCTACCGGCGGCCAGTTGTTCATTTCCACGCAACTCACCGAGGCCAAGACGCTAATTGTCAGCTTTCGTGATACCGGCCCAGGTTTCCCGCCCGAAAACGCTCAGGCTATATTTGAGCCTTTCTTTACTACGAAAGAGCGAGGGAAGGGCACAGGACTTGGTCTGGCAATATCGAAGGACATAGTTGAAAAGTACAACGGTCAGATAACGGCCGAAAATCACGCAGAAGGAGGTTGTGTTTTCACGGTCCGGCTGCCTTTAACGGCTGAGAATACAAGAGAATCGGTTGCCTTCAGAAGGTAGCTTGTGCTATAGGTAGTTCGCTATGAAGAAGCATAATATCCTTGTCGTAGACGACGATAGAATCATACTCGATTCGGTGTGTGAATTTCTAAGGCTCGAAGACTATATACCGACCGGCGCAGAAACTATTAAGGAGGCAATGGAACAGCTGCGCAAAAGGATTTTTTCTGTCATTGTGACCGATATCAGTATGCCTGATGGGAACGGTCTTGGTCTGTTGCGGACTATTAAGAAGAAATATCCTGAATTGGTAGTAATCGTTATAACCGGCTACGGCAGTATCGAAAATGCTGTCGAAGCTATCAAACTTGGTGCCTATGACTATCTTACAAAACCCATTATCGACGACGAACTCCGTCTTGCCGTCGAGAAGGCCGTCAAACAATATGCGCTTATGAATGAAAACCAGGCATTGCGGCTGCAGTTGGAGCAGAAGTATAGTCTTGAGAATATCATCAGTCACGATTTCAAGATGGCCAAAATCTTCGACCTGATTGAAGCTGTTGCCGACAGTAAAACAACAATACTAATGACAGGGCCCTCCGGAACTGGTAAAAGCGTTCTGGCGCGTGCGATACATTATCGCTCATCCCGAGGAGACAAACCATTTGTAGAGGTCAGCTGCGGAGCTTTGCCTGAGACGCTTCTGGAGAGCGAACTGTTCGGGCACATCAAAGGGTCATTCACAGGAGCCCTGAGCAACAAGGAGGGTAAATTCCTTGCTGCGAACGGTGGCACAATTTTTCTCGACGAGGTGGCAAATTCTTCCCCTGCCCTTCAGGTAAAACTGCTCCGTGTCCTGCAGGAAAGGCAATTCGAACCCGTGGGCAGTAATAAGACGGTTACAGTCGATACACGTGTTCTGCTTGCAACCAATACAAATCTGCCCGAACAGGTCAGGCAAGGCAGATTCAGGGAGGATTTGTACTATCGAATAAACGTGGTAACTATAGGCCTTCCCCCCCTGTGCGAGCGGATCGGTGATGTGCCTCTGCTTGCTGAGTATTTCCTTCGATTGTACTCATTGCAGCACGGCAGAGAAAAACTCGGCTTCAACTCCGAAGCTCTCGATGTTCTCGAACGTTATTCCTGGCCGGGAAATGTGCGCGAGCTCGAAAATGTTGTCGAAAGAGCGGCACTGCTTAGTAAAGATAAATATATTTCCACTGAAGACCTGCCTGCCAATCTGGTAACAGCCAGTCAGTTTGAAAATCAAAAACAATATAGCCTGTTAAGTCTGAAAGAGGGGCTTGCTGAGCCTGAGAGGAAAATTATTCGTGCCGCCCTTGAGGCAAACAGTTGGAACCGCCAAGAGACGGCAAAGGCATTGCAGATAAACCGCACCACACTTTATAAGAAGATGAAACGCTACGGCCTTGAGAAAGAGGCCGCAAAATTGGGCTTGTAAGCTGCAGGCCGAACTGAGCTTTTTCTTCGGCATCTATCGTCTCAGCCGTTTTGACTTAATACCTTTTCCATATTGCATCGAGAGACTCTGCAGCCCCGGCGGCGATTTTGATATCAACAGCACTGGAGACCTGAGTTTGGCCGGGATTAATCTCGACGGTGGGTATTCTGCGATATTTGGCCTCAATGACCGGCTGTGCAATATAAGGGAAGACGCTGGTGGTGCCGACGGAGAAGATGATGTCGAAGCCGGTCTGCAGTTCAGCGGCCAGCAGCTGGCATTTCTGGAACGGAAGCATTTCTCCAAAGAGCACGACCTCCGGTCGTATCAGGGCGCTACAATCCGGACAGTACGGTGGTATTTTAAGGCTGCTGAAGTCCTTCACTCTGCTGCGCCGGCCACATCCCGTGCAAATAAGCTGGTGAATGTCGCCGTGTATGTCGATAAGATTTTTTGAACCGGCATCGCGATGGAAGCCGTCGATATTTTGCGTCAGGGTCCAGAGCCGGTCAAAAGATTTTTCCATTTCGGCGATGACTTCGTGGCCGCGGTTGAACTTGGCGCCACGGCAGGCGGCCTCGATTTGATGAATGTGCTTCCAAACAAGAGTGGGATTGGTTTGCATCATCCGGCCGGAGATGGCATCTTCAATTGGAATACCTTCGTCGGTGGTTTTATCGTTGTACAAGCCTCCGATGCCGCGGTAAGTCGGTAGGCCGGAATCAGCAGATATGCCTGCGCCAGTAATAAATAAGACGCTCTTGCATTGCTTTAGTATTGCAATGATGGCATCGATTTTTTCGTTATCCCGTGTTGATAAAGACATAAAAAGTTACCGTTTAATGTGGTTTTGGGCAGGAATTATAATCTTTTTTGTTTGATTATTCAACTAAGGATTGATGGGAAAGAAGGACAATTAAAAGGCATTGAATCGCGGTACGTCCGAAAGAGAACGCAGATTTATGTGGGATGATTGAACGAATAATCCAGATTCCGATAAAGATGGAGATTGACTTTTGAGCTTTACTTGGCTATTGTGCTTAACTGCTGGCAGAACTGTGCCGATAGAACAACAGCAGCATCATTTGATACAAGGCAAATGAAGGGTGAATGATTCAGGAGGAACGAAGTGGGAATCGAAAACTGGTCGGAAAACATAATTCTGGTGCATCTGGCACCGGAGCCGCAGATGAGTGAGGAATTGCGGACGGTGATAGATATTACCGAAGACAGGGTTGATTGTGATGTTGTGGTTGATTTTACGGATGTTGAGATAGTTACTTCTTCCAGTATTGCTAAGCTATTGAAGCTCCGAAAGACGCTGAAGGATAAAGAGCGTCGTCTTGTACTTAGCGGACTGACAACTCAAACCAAGAGCGTCTTTCTGGTCACGGGTCTTGAGAACGCTTTTGACTTTGTTGACGATCAGTTCGTGGCTTTGGCCAGTTTACAAATGGTAAATTAGCTGTAGTGTTTGAGTGTGAGTAGATATTGTCGGGCGGTTTACGAAAGTTGCTTCGTAGAGCTATTTTCGTAATCTGCTCGCGGATTTTCCAGGTTCCGCCTCGGCAGGCGGGGCAAAGTAGGTAAGGTATTATGGACAAGGAGAATCTGCAGGAGATTGAGCAGTTAATTGGTTATCACTTCTCTGAGAGCTCTGTACTTTTTCAGGCCCTGATGCATGCCTCCGTGACAGAAAATCGTCTTGCCAGTAACGAGCGGCTGGAATTCCTCGGCGATACGATTTTAAGTCTGGTTATCTGTGTGTCGCTTTTTAAGCGGTTTCCCGACTATCTGGAAGGAGAACTTACGAAGGTAAAGAGTATGCTTGTTTCCCGACGAACCTGTGCCCGGCTTGCGCGTACACTGAGTCTGGAGAAATACCTGACCGTAGGCAAAGGTATGTCGTACAGTCCCTCTTTGAAAGGCTCGCTTGCCGCCGCGGCTCTGGAAGCGATTATCGCTGCGATTTATCTCGATGGTGGAATCGACGAGGCAAGCAGGTTTATTTTGAAGGTGTTCGGGCCGTTAATTGAAAAAGCTGATGCACAGGAACATCAAGAGAACTATAAATCTTTGCTGCAGCAGCATGCGCAGCAGCAATTTGATACTACTCCTGTTTACGAGTTACTTGACGAGAAGGGGCCGGATCATAATAAGTGCTTTGAATCGGTGGTGATTATAGGCAATAGTCGTTTCACCAGCGCGTGGGGGACAAACAAGAAAGAGGCGGAACAAAACGCGGCTCGAAATGCGCTGCAGGAACTGGGTGTGCTTGAGGAAGATTAGCTCTCATTTTATTTGTCAGACCGGTAAAATGCGTCGGAAAATCATCAACTTGTAATTAAGTGAGCAATTGCGTATAGTGCGAGTGCTATTGCTATAGTAAACAGGGCAATCGTGCCGAACAAAATCGCGGTTTCTCTGATAAAATTTGGTGCCGAAATACTGTCCAGCTTCAACGCTTTGTAGACGGAAGCAATTGCAGCAGCCAGCGGCAGAAGCCAGAGAAATGATTTTATATCGGTACCGATTGTTTCGGGTGTTGTGAATGTTGCGATTATAAAGCCAATCATTTTTTCTCCTTACTTCGCCCTCGGTTACAGGAGCGGAACGAGCAGCTGCCCGGCTATTCTGCTCTTCTCGGCGCTCGTCACAGCGAGGCTTCCTGCAGCCGGAGAGTTCTTCGCCGCAGTCAAATAGGCTTCGTAGCGGCGAGCTACACTGTTATTTGTGTCCGGCGAGTCTCTGTCAAATAAACGGCGTTGATGATACATAACAGATTAAGCATGCCGCTGATTCCTGTGTATATCTGGCCTATCTCGTTTGGTTTTCCGAAGCTTTCGTAGCTTTCGGTTATCGTCATTTGACCAAATACCGCAACCAGTGGAGAATTGAGCATTTGCGCCGCATACCAAAGTCTTTCCCTTACGGGGTCGATTACGCCGATTGAGCCGATATATAACCCGAGGGTGAATAGTGTTGAAATTGTTACAAAGATGATAATAGCGCGTTTTCTTTCTCGCAGCACCCAGTGTCCTGCACCGGGCAGGAACCAGGACAGAAGGCCAATGAGCAATACAGGCAAAAAATTGGCGCCCGAATAGTGTTTCATTGCTCGGCTCCGTTTGGTTCAGCGGTTGCTTGTTTGTCGTCCGACTGCTTTGCACCGGCCCAGCGGAATTTCATACGCTTTATTATGTTTTCCGGGGTGAAATGGATGACTGCCAGTGACTGTGATTGGCCGGTATCTTCGCGGTAAGCCGAGATGATTTTCTCCCGTTCGTATTCTTCCCGGCTGGTCAGTTTGCGGGAAATATTCTTAATGACGTAAAAGCTGGTCTGGGATTTTAACTCCATAATCAATGGAAGCTTCTCAGGCGAGGTTTTACCTTCCGGCAGGAGTGCGAAGAACCTGTCTATTAAATTCTGACTCTTAATATGTTGGTGGAGAGAAGACCTTGCTGCAGCGCTGTCATCGTTATTTAGACGTGTAACCGCTATGTTCTGGTTCGAGATGCGTCTCAACTCTGTGAAATTCTGGAGTTTGATTGTCTGCTGAGTCAAGTCCTTTTGCTTATCTTTTGGAGCGTAGCGGTTATTAAATTCTTCAATCACCTCATCCCAGTCACCTGCCTGGGCAAGCTTGAGAAACTGCTCAGCTACGCTTCTTGCAGTTGCCATAGCTTTTAGTTTTTTCAGGTCTTCCTCGACGAGTTCTTTGAGAGGTTGAGTTTTTTGGGTGTCCTCATCCTGTGATTTTTCAAGGAATTCAAGACCGGTCTTATCGCTGATGTAGTTTATATCCGTCGGTTCAGTCGGCTTCTCGGCGTGAATTACTCGCAATAGAGCCATTGTCTTGTCAAAAAAGTTGTTGATTGGTCCAATATTTTCGTACATCCTCGGCCGGGGGACCTCGTAAGGACCAAGATGACTGGCATCGAGTTGCTCGATTGCGAAGACTATTTTTGTCAAACTTATCGGATTCAAGTTTTGCCCCTCAAGGTAGAACATACCAAGGTGCCTGTCCCACATAAGCTCCTCGGCAGTCAGCAAACCTGTTCTTCCCGTGTGGATTTTAATGTTGTGTTTTTTGCTTAGCTGTTCGGCGGCCTGCCCGTAATCTCCGGCAAGTTCCTTGAATTGCTCATCACTTATTTGTGCGGGTTGTTGTACATCTTCGAGGTCGGCCTCGGTAAGCATTATGGCCTCGTTCAGAATTGTCTCCGCCTTTACCCTGACCCTGTCCTGCAGCAATTTTGTACTGATATCGTCCGCTATCTCGGCGTAAGTTTTTATCCTTTCAATCGTTTCGGAATTGGGGTCATTCGGGTCCAGCGGGACATTGGCAATGAATTCTTTTCTGTGCTTTTGATAAAACTCTTCGGCTTGTTCCGGGCCCGGGGCCTCTACAAGCGTAGTAACATCATCGAGTTTCACAGCGATATATTCGAGCTGTACTATTTCCGGTATCTTATAACCAAATCCGTAAGGATTTTGGGGCGTAATTTGCCCCGGGAAGAATTTGCGGTACTTCTCGAAGTGCTTGTTTAATTCGGCCGGTGTCGGTTCGGGCTCTGATTGGGTAAAGAGAGACGAATCAAAGTTTACGAATTCAACATCAATTTTTTCTGTATTCCGATTGACCATATACATCAGTTGCGATGCGGTGATGTTTTCGTTCGACGTAATAGCCTGCGCATATACAACGATGCCAAGCAGATGCCTGAAGGTCTCCAGAACGGTTTCTTCCGATATGCCTCGTTGTTCCACAATTCGCTGAACGAGTTGTTTGGCGTTTAATTGCCCTTCAGTCAACTGGGATATTGTAGAGGACAGGACCTGACTTGCGAATTCAGTTGAGACCATAATTCCTGCTTGCTTTGCTTCGGCTTTTAACAGCAGCCAGAAAATTGGGCTCAGCTCATTTCCGCCTTTTACCTGCGAAAAAAGATTATCAATCTCTCTACTGCTGGTGCGCCATTGTTTTGTTATTACTGTTGAGTTTATCTGCCGGCTTACAGCTGCTGAAGTGCCTGTGTCGTGGAAGAGCAGCTCGCTAAGCAGAATGAGTCGGAAATCCTGTTGTCTCAATAGAAACTGTTTCGCCAGGAGAGCCTGCAGAAGGTTCAACTGCCAGCGGGTATCGAGGATATCCTTGTTTGTGATTTTCCCATCGGGCTCGAAGTAAGCGATGGTAGCTTTTGCGCCGCTTGGCCTGCTTAACTGCTGCAGGACGGTGGGCATTACAAAAGCAAGCATTATGGCGACGACAAAAACGGCCATTAACTTTCTGTTGTTCTTGCGAAGCCATTTGACTAAACTCATATTTGTGCTCCAGAACGATTCAAAAAGGGTACAAATTTAACTGAAGTTTAAAGGCAAAGTATACGCGGTTGCGGCGGTTATGCAAGTAAAAATGTGTCTTAAACCTCAAATAAGAAAAAGAGTGTTGAAAAAATCGCCAATACATTGGAGAATAGTCGGGGTAATAGAGGTTCGTCAAAAGCCATCGGAACTAAGGAGACGGGAAAATGAATGAAGAATTCGAAAAGCAGGAAGAATTGCTCAGCACCACTGATTGCCTTGAAGCCATCGGCGCATTTAAGGCCATGAAAAATTTCCTCTTTGTAATTATGATGATTTGTCTTTTGCTGCTTCAGGTCTCGTTCTGGCTTATGAATCTCGGCTATGTGAAGGTAGGCGAGTGTAGCGGCGGCAAGGAGGTATCGTCGGCATATATTACTTCGACCGATTCCTTTATTGGGCTTGCCGCTGAAATAGAGGTCGTACCGCAGCAGGACTCTAACCAGGAACAAATTGTCTCGGCCGCTCGCCAGGCGACAAAAGACTTGCCCGGGCAGATCGAAGTGGAGGAGCAGGAACAATCGCCGGCGACGCCCCCGATTAAATCGGGGGAACCTGAAGCCTCTGAACCTGAAGCCCCTGAACCTGAAACCCCGGCCAAAGCCGCGCGTTCCTTTCATATTGATTTCTCATACCTGGCCTGGCTCATCCGATTCTGCAACTTCATTCTTATTGTTGTGGCGATGCTATATTGCCTCATCCTTATTTTCAGTTTGAAAATATCGTTGACCGGCCGACTCGGAGGGATTAACCATATATCACGTGCGTTTTTCCTTTCGCTGTTTATGTTGATTTTTCTGCTGCCCTGGCAGAGACTCTTTGACGGAGTTATCGTCGGAGCAATCTTTACGCCGAGTGAATTACTTGAGGCATTCAGCAGCAAGGCTCAGCGAAACAATATAATCCTTCAGACGCTTTATTATTTCCGTTTTGTGGTTCTGTGGTTGGTAGTGTTGATGTTCGCCGTCTGCGCCCAGGTCCGCACTATTCGCTGGGCAAAGGCAAGCCTGCGACGGTTGGAGATAATCTGAGTATTCAGGAATGGCAGGTTTTTTAACGCTTAAGGTATAAAAGCTGCCAGGGCGACTATCAGGTAGATTACCACACCGATAAGAATCTTCAGATTCAGGCCGAGAAACTGGGCCAGCCCGGCGCTTATTCCGGAAACGACGGAGGCCTTTCGCTCTTTGCCGGTACTTAGCTCGGCCAGTCCCGCTCCTATACAGGCCCCACCGCAGGCCCCGAGTAATGTGCCGATGATGGGAATGGGGATAAGGAAAGTTGCAAGAATAGCGCCGGTGATTGCGCCCCCGACCGCGGCAATAGATGCGCGTTTACTACCGCCGGCCGTCCTGACGCCCAGGAAGCCTGCGGAGAATTCGAGTATCTCGCCAAGGATAGCGAGTAAAACAATAACGATAAGAACCGCCGCGCCGAACATATTCCTATCGGCCTGCCACCACGCAAAAAAGACGGTGGTAATTACCATTAGCCAGTTGCCCGGCAGATAGAACAGCGAGCAGCCCAGCCAGAGCGTATTCAGCAGAACAAGCAATACCGCCCACACATATATCATCAACTTTTTTCCCTGTATATGTATATTATGGTATTATTGCTTCTTCATAATTTCATCAATAAGCTCATACATATTTGCAATTTTTGTCTAAGTTTATGGTTCTTCTCTGCCAACATCTCTTAATCCATGTGCACAATCAAGGTCCATATGTATGTCACTGGCCATTCCCCTCGATATTACGCCTCGTAAGGCATGATACCCTTTGTCATAACCTTTTGCCACAACGATACACTCTGTTTGCTTGCTGGATACCATTGTCCAAAGATCCTTGCAGGTGATAACCGAAAATACTCGGTCATGTATTGGTGCTATTGGGATTGGATTGCCATTATGGCCGTTATAGCAATTGTAAAGTATATCACCAAGGTGCTTATTATTCTCCCGAAGTTGTTTAAGGTATTCCAAATCTACAGTTTTTATAATTTGGCTTGTCAATGCGTTATCGTCAGGATCTGTTATATTACCAACCGAGGTCAAAATAATGTTAGCTTTGTGTGCCAAGTCGATATGTATCCGCACTTCTTTATCTTTGATAAATATATCCTTGGATTCTTTGTCTTTGAATAATGGAGGGCCTAAAAAGCCACTGGCCTGGACATCAAGTTCCTGAGCGATATTTGCAGCTACCGTATCTGATAAGGCGGCAATGTTTACCCGCGAACCACCGCTTGTGAGACTGCATATGATTACGTTTTTCTTTTGCTTAGACGGGACTTCATTCCATTTCAGGCTTTCTCTTATGTCACGAAGGGTTTTGCTGAGGTCCAAGGTTGTTTTACCACCCGAAACACCAACCACGACTTGTGTATTCTGGGGTGAAGCCTTAACTTTGTTCGTTAGTTTCTTGTCAAAATCAAGACATGCCTGCTTTAGTAACACTTCATAGTTGGGCGCAAAATTTAGCGTAACATCTTTAGGTAACCGTATAAAATCGAGAATTTCCCTTTTAATTTCTGCATCTTCAAAGTTACCCAACGAAACGAAATGGTTCTTTATTGCATCTACTAATCTTCGGCTGACCCAGTTGCCATGGAGTTCCTTTTCACCATCCGCATGATAGTAATCATTAGCATTTTTGCTGGCCCATCCATACACACTATTTATTATTTCCTTAACATGGATTTTGCGTTCTTCCACGAAAAGACGAGCTACTTCATAAACGAGTTGGCGATATAAACTTTCATTTTCTTTCCGCATTCTTTTATACTCAAGCTTTTCCATATATTTAAACCTCTGTGATAGACTTATAAGTGAGCAAACCCTATAACATCGTGAGTTTTATTTGTACTGCAAAATTAAAGCTGATCTTGTAAATTAAAAAGACGATTGTACAAAAATGAGATAATATGACAATTTATTGTAATGGTCTATAGTTTTCTGTCAAGTGCTTGTTCTGGGCGTGGTTGTGTTTACTTCTTTTTGGGCGCGGCATTGTTTATTTTTATCACCTCGTTGTTATTTTGGGTTTATACTCTATATAGAGTCGTGTAGTGTTTAGGTGTTATGGGCAGTTATCTGGTGTATTCGCTATTATTTGAGGAGGTATATAATGTTGGTAGAAAAGAAAGAAAAGGCTGGGATAATGCTTATTTGTGATAAAGAGAAACATCAACGAAAACTAATTGATGCTATCACTCAGGGCAGCGAAAAAATAGCCTGCTGTATCAATCGTCGGGGTGAAGAGATTGTAATTTTACCTTATGCGAAGACAAGTGATTTGAATAGTTCAACTGGCTACAATAAGAAGAATTTAGTAACTGTGGTACAAAGTTGTGTTGGTAAAGCTGATATGCCTTATGATCTCTTATTTCTTCGACATAGGTTCCCATCGATTTTCAGGATTGGTGAGCTGGACGTTGATAATGAGGTAAGGGCTTACAATATGATATGCCGCTGGGGTGCTGATGATGTGTTTTACAAAGTCGACGAACTTGTGGATGTTATAGTAAAAGGCCTTGAGGATCAGGGAGACAGTTGATTAGTTGGGTCAATGACACGTTACAAGAACTTCTGTAGCGGGGCTCTTGAGATATCCTATGTGAAGACTCAGGGTATTGTGTTTTCCGGTTGTACTCTGGCAAATGCGGGGAGAAATAGCAAGCTCTGAATTTTATGTGTTGAGTTTCGGTTGGGGGTGTCGCCGACTTAGTTATATTGCCGAATGTAGTTAATCGAGATATAATTACTTTAATCATTTTTTCTTTTCCGCTTGGTGAATTGAAATTATGCTTGCATGGCGATAATCCCTCAATATAATGCTCTTTTCGAACGTTTAAGCTAAAGAAACAAGGGCGAAGATTCGAAAAGTTAATATAGCACTATTATTAAATAAAAGGTCAGGAATTAATGAATGCACCAAAGGCGAACGCTGTAGTTGGTCAATCCGGCGGGCCGACGGCGGTTATTAACGCATCTTTGGTAGGTGTGATAGAGGAGGCTCGCAAACATCCGGAGATTGAAAATCTTTACGGCGCCCATCACGCTGTTGCCGGAGTTGTGAAAGATGATTTTATCGACCTGGGCAGGCTATCCGCTGATACGCTGGAATTAGTAGCAGCTTCGCCTTCGGCTGCTCTCGGCTCAAGCAGGGATAAACCCGACGAGGAGTACTGTCGGCGAATCTTCGACGTATTTAAGAAGCGTAATATAAGATACTTCTTCTACATTGGAGGTAACGATTCCGCGAACACACTTCACGTCATAAACAAAATGGCAGCCGAGGCCGATTATGAATTGCGGGCGTTTCATATTCCCAAGACTATAGATAATGACCTGCTGGTTACGGACCACTGTCCTGGATATGGCACTGCGGCGAGGTTTGTTGCCTGTGCATTGTTGGGCGATGAGCTTGATAATCGAGCACTTGGTGGAATTAAAATCGATTGTGTGATGGGCCGACACGCCGGATTTTTGACGGCCGCCTCCGTTTTAGGAAAACAGAGAGACGATGACGGTCCTCATCTTGTGTACATACCTGAAAGAGGTGTTTCACTCGACAAGTTCCTCACCGATGTGGAGGGCGTTTATAAGAAACTTGGTCGATGTGTCGTTGCAATCAGCGAGGGTATTTGCGATGCCGAAGGTGTAACCTGGGCTGTGAAACTGGCCAAAGAGAGGGAGATGGACGCCCATGGGAACGTACAGCTTTCCGGAACAGGTGCTCTTGCAGACTTTTTGGCTGCTCAGGTAAAAACTTTGATGGAAGTCAAGCGTGTCCGGGCTGATACATTCGGCTATCTGCAGAGGAGTTTTGCAGGATTTCAATCGGTCGTTGATGCCAGAGAGGCCCGCTGGTGTGGTCGCCATGCGGTTCAATACGCTGTACAGGAACAAAGCGGCTCGGTCGCTATCAGGCGGACAGGTAACGGCGAGAACTATAGCATCGAAATATTCAGGACCCAGCTTGCCGATGTAGCCGAGAAGACAAAATCAATGCCGGATGAATTTATTAACGCGGACGGCAACGGCGTTACCAAGGCATTTATCGAATATGCGATGCCGTTAACAGGGCCGCTGCCCAAGACCTGTTACTTAGGCAATTATCCGCGGATTTAGCCGGTTTGGGATAATAAAAAAAGGCCTCTGCGTCCCCTGCCGCAGAGGCCCCACTCGGAAAGAAACTTACCTAAGTGGCCCCCCAAAGATTTTATTGATAAGCTCTCCAAGAGCAATGCATTCAATCCTGCCCCGGTGTTGCTTGCCTGTTCCCCCCAAGGCAGGAAAATCTCAGCGGAACGTTGTGCCTCAGGTAACCAGCCCGGAGGAGAGAAGAAGCTGACCGCCTGTTGGCCTCTTCGTTCCTGCTTATGTAAACCATAATAAATAAATCACAAACGGGCAAATTTAAAAGATTCTGTTTTTCTTCAAATTCTTAGCCCTATTTGTGCTTTGTTTTTTTTTACTATTTTTATTGGTATCAATGCCGTCAAGGTATGTTTTAACTTACCCTTTCAGACTCCGGCGGACCGCGACCCCCTAATATCGCAATCAAAAAAGTTAAAAACGACGTTTTCACTTTCCCCCCTTGTTTTGCTTATTTCTTCCCCCGAAGCTCTTGTGAGTTTACAACGTTTAGTATATACGATATGCCTGCAGAAATCAAGAGAATATCAGTGAACCATTAACGAAAGGTCTTTCTTTCAGTCAAATCCTTCTTTGAGTGAAATGCCTGCAGATTTTTAAGGACCTAAGTGAGGGAATTCTTTATTTCGGCCAGGATTTTTTATAGTGCAAAATCAGGGCTTTTGTTTGGTCGGGCGTGTTTTTTACGGAAAGGGCCGAAATCAGCCCCTGGCCTTAGCAAACCAGTCCGGGTCCAGGGCAAGTTTCTCGCTGGCCTCCTGGGTCATTGCTTTAAAAGCAGGGTGTGTGGTTTCCCATGCGCGCTGCGTAAACGGTGATTGGTGCATCTTTTTGACTTCCAGGCCGGCCTCCTGTAAGTCCCGGCCGTAGATATGAAGCGAGTCCGTCATCTCAACGTATCTGCCCACTGCCACCGGTTCATTTAATTTCTCGGAAATTCGTTGGGCTATTGTTCTCTGCAAATCCGTCAGCGCGTAGGCGTTCATAAACCAGGCCTTATATAAATCTCTGCTGCGCCAGTGAGTGTTTATATTCAATAGTCTTTGTCCGTCGGGGCCGGTATTAACTCGGCACCATATTCGCTGCAGGCAGGGCGGGTGTTCGCTGTCTATGTCGGCGGTGGGAATCCAGGTTATCGCCTGTGCGCGCCGGCTGTAGCCGGTATTAGCCAGCGTTTCGATTATATGGTCAATCTGGTTAACTGTCGGAAACGGCCGGCCTCCATCCGGCTCCTTGCCGCTATCGGCCGGATATGCAAACAATCTCTGGTGGTAGGTATATGTCCACTTACCTGCTTCGCCGTTAATCCAGTGGTCGTGGATGCCGTTTACCACCTCCTGGCGATAGGCCTCAAGTTCGGCGGGACCACCGGGAAAATTTTTATGGATACGAGGCTCTGCCATCGGCTCGGTCAATGTTATTACCACCGTTGCATCCTTGCAGGGCGGTTCATTGGGCATATCGTATTGGCTCTTGATTTCTATGCCGTGGTCCCACACTGCCAGCACGGCCTTCTCCCAGGCTTCAGGCAAACACCGGGCCTGTAAAGAGATGGTCGGAATCCCCCTATGAGGTGAGATATTACCCATCAGAACCTCCCAAACAATCCTTTGTTTGTTTTAAAGCCCCTTTTCCTCGTCGGTGACTTTATATTTTTTTTGCTCTTTTTCCGGTAGCTGACGTAGAAGCTCTTTGGTCTTCTTAGCTTGTGGGCTGTCCGGATAAAGCCCTTGAATCTTCCGACAGTACTCTACCATACGTCCATACCCCAATACCCTGCCGGATCTTTGGTGAACTAGCGCCATCTGGTAGAGGTTTTCTGCATGGGGGTTGATTTCGTCTTCTTCTGTTTCATCCGACCAGGCCGAGGTCTCATCCTGATGTTTTTTTGCCTGCTCTTCTAAGGTATCGGTGGTTGAAGTGGCCGATCTTTTCCGCATCGTTGACGTTTCAGTCTTGTGCGAGCCGGTTGCCGATTCTGTCGCACTACTAACGTAATTTAAGAGTATCTTGGGAAGAAAACCAGACGCTGGACCGGCGTAGAATACCGTGCCGCCGGGCTGTGCAATTACGAGAGTTGGTTGTCGAATTTTCATTTCTGCGAATTGTGAAATTGCTTTATTAGCCGGGTCTGTTGCCATCGCTTGAGCCCACGGCCACGGGCTCTCCAGTAATGTTTCCATTACCTTTATCTTGCTGTCCGGACTGTCGAGGTTGATACCCACGAACCGGAATCGTGGGTTCTCGTAATGTGCCAGGAACAAATCTGAAAACGCGAGCATTTGTGCGGAGGCATCCTCTACGGTGCGCCTGCCCGTTCTACCCCTTCTGCCGCCGGGGCTTCTCGGTCCGCCATAGCCCCCCGGCTCCATAGCGCCGTACACCGGGAACGATTCAGTGCGGGTTGTTG
Organism: uncultured Pirellulales bacterium; assembly: GCA_964444665.1. Lineage (GTDB taxonomy): Bacteria > Planctomycetota > Phycisphaerae > Sedimentisphaerales > CAYZTY01 > CAYZTY01. The sequence continues at coordinate 53,179 of CAYUIE010000012.1, read as the reverse complement.
TCTCGCTCGCTTCGCTTGGTCCTGTTTTCCAGATAATCATACAAAAGGTTTCATTGCCGGCGTCATATGACAAATTACTTCCGTTCAGGCAGCTCAACTCCAGATTTGAAACCTTGTTTCCCAGCACATTTCCCTTTATAAAATTCAGGTTGAAATCCAAAGTTCGACCGATATGGCCTTCCCCTCCCGTTTCTTGACCGGCTCCTTCGGTCCCGAAGATTGTTATTTCCTCCTGGTCTTTGGTCCGATCGGCCACAGGCAGAAATTCGTTGTTCAGCATCGAAAGTGCTATCTGTGTCGCCGTGGCATCGCCATCGTCCGGATTCGCTTTGCTGGCCTTATTCGCCTCACCAAGGGCTCTTCTGTAATTACCTGCAAAATAATTCATCCAGGCGCTCAACAGGTAGTAGTCACATTGTTCGACTTCTGTAAAATCTTTTAGATATTTTCTGCTCTCGAGCAGTGTTCTCTTTGCAATCTCGATTTCCTTCGGCTCGAGTTTGCCTCCTTCATTGGCCACGTTTAGCACTACTTGAAGTTTGGAATTTATTTCTGCGCCGGCTGTAGCGGCGGTTTCATCTTCCGCCCGGTCTCCTCGCCGGTCTTTTCCTCGGAATTCCCTCCCCGGGCGCGCCGGGCCGCCCTGTCGTGCTGCTAAAACCAGGTCTGACCATAAAACCCCTGTCGTTATTACCATTAGCAATATAACTGCCTTTTTTATATCATCTATTCTTTTCATTTCTGCTTTCCTTAACCTCAATCATTTAACCTAATAGCCATACTATCATAGCACTTTTTAGGCCTGTTGAAAAGGATATTTTCATAAATGCCTGTTAGTTTACAAAGCCTTCAGACCCTTTTTTCAGCCTTTAAGAGGGCCATCGATGCAGTAAATCGCATCGAAAGCATTTGACTTTTAAGGCCCGTAACCTTAATATAAATAAAAGGTTCCGTTGAAATCTGGTTTGTGAAAAGCGGTTTTATGTTTACCGGTATTATAGAGTCAGTCTGTAAGGTAAAAGCGGCCCGCCCGATTACCGGGGGTTTGCTGCTCCAGGTAGAATTGGCTGAATTGAGCCGGGAGGTGAAGTGTGGTGACAGCATATCTATAAATGGCGCTTGTCTTACGGTTGCGCAATGTAATCACAGCATGGCTGAATTCCAGCTAAGTAAAGAAACGCTGGACAAAACGGCGCTGAGTAATCTTCGCAGCGGCAGCCTTGTCAATGTCGAGACGGCCCTTAAAGCTGACGGCAGATTCGGCGGCCACATCGTTCAGGGTCATATAGATGGGACCGCTACGGTAAGCTGGATTCACAGAAGAGGCGACTTTGCCGACGTGCGATTTGCCGTGTGTTCTGAACTGCTCGATGAAATCGTTCCAAAGGGCGCGGTTGCGGTTGACGGTGTAAGTTTGACGGTAGCTGATATTAATAATGAAGGTTTCACGGCGGCCCTGATACCGGTGACACTGCGAGAGACAACACTTGGAAAGGCAAAACCCGGTGACCGGATTAACATTGAAACAGACATAATTGCCAAAATAATAAAAAAACAGCTCGATAAAATACTGCCCGGGAGAAAGAATTTAACCGTAGAAAAATTAAAAGAGCTGGGTTTTTAGGTTTTTCCTGGATTAGTTGATGAATGCAGAGAATAACAATAAGCTGGCAGACGAGCCGTTGGTAATCGGCATAACAATGGGAGATCCTGCCGGCATCGGCCCTGAAGTCATTGTCAAGGCGCTTGCGGACTGGCAGATTCGCAGAGAAGCTAAATTCATCGTCTTCGGAATGCATGAGCAGTTTGCCTACGCTGCCGATATGGCCGAAGTGGACCTTTGTTGGGGCCGGCATCAACATGAAAAGCTTAGCCGGGATTATCCACACCAGGTTATGGTGGCGGATTATGATGATTATTCTTTGCCTATCACGGTTAAGGGGCCCAGCAAGGTGGCCGGCCAGGCCTCTGTGAGGTTTTGCCTTGATGCCGTGAGCGCCGCACGCTGCGGCATCATCGACGCGTTAGTTACCGCACCGATAAGTAAGACCAGCTGGAAGCTGGCCGGTGTCAAGTGGCCCGGCCATACCGAAATGCTCGCCGCTCGCTGTAAGTCACTGCGAAAAGTGATGATGTTCGTGGCAGGGCCGATTAAACTGGCACTGGCAACCATTCATGAGGGCTTGTTTAATCTGCGTCATAAGTTTACTATCGGGCGTGTCTTTGAGCCAATCGATTTGCTCAACACGGCTCTGAAGGAGTATTTTGCCATTAACAATCCTTCCATTGGCGTGGCCGCCTTGAATCCTCATGCCGGCGAGGATGGACAGTTCGGTGATGAAGAGAAACGCATAATTGCCCCGGCCATTTTGATGGCTCAGGAAGTAGGTATAAACTGCAGCGGCCCATATCCTGCCGATACCCTCTTTCTCCAAGCGGCCCGAGGACGGTTCGACGGTGTAGTAGCAATGTATCATGACCAGGGTATGATACCTGTGAAGCTATTGGCCTTTGAAGAGGCGGTCAATGTTACAATCGGCATACCTATAATCCGGACTTCCCCCGCGCACGGTACGGCTTATGATATCGCGGGAAGTAATATCGCAAATCCCTCCAGTATGAAGGCTGCGATAAGGCTGGCAATAAATATGGCCCGAACAAAGAAGACCTACCAGCTTACTCATAACCTCGCGTCTCGTAATTCGTGACAGAATAAATCCCGACTTGTCGGGGTTCTACCCGGGACTTATTATTAGGTTTCTATTTTGGAGATAATTGTGGAATTCAAAGAGCTTCTCCAAAGCCAAAGGCCGATTCTGCTTGATGGGGCTATGGGAACAACGTTAGATAAACGCGGTTTAATGATGCGCGCCCGGAACAACCTTGACGCACCACAAGCGGTGCTGGAAATCCACAAAGAATACGCAGCGTGCGGATGTCATATTCTTACCACTAATACGCTGACAATGAATCGTGTTTATATCCAAACGCACAATGTTGATGTGGATGTGCGAGAGGTAAATAGAGCCGGTGCTGAATTAGTAAGGCAGGCCGCCGGCAAAGCTCAATATGTGCTGGGCGATATCAGCTCGACAGGTCAGCTACTTGAGCCGTATGGTGATTACAGCGAGGAATGCTTCTATGATGCATTCAGGGAGCAGGCGGAGGTCCTGGCCGAGGCCGGTGTGGATGGTTTTATAATTGAAACAATCTTCGATTTACGCGAGGCCCTGTGTGCTCTTCGGGCCTGCAAGGATAAATTCTCACTTCCTGTTATTGTATCGATTGCATTCGCAACACAGGCCAATGGCGCACGGACCATAATGGGAAATCGTGCCTCAGAGTGCGCTGAAAAACTTACGGATGGAGGTGCCGACGTGATTGGCGCCAATTGTGGTGATATTGACCTTGCCCAAATGGCGGTGGTTATCTCTCTGATTCGTTCGGCAACAAACCTGCCTGTTTTAGCGCAGCCTAATGCCGGCAAGCCTAGGTTACATGATGGTCTGACTGTATTCGATATGGCCCCGGCAGCATTTGCCCAGGGTATTCGTGAGTGCTTACGTGCCGGTGCACAACTTGTAGGCGGATGTTGCGGAACAACGCCGGACCACATTCGGGCGATAGCCGATATGCTGGGCGAAGTGTAATGCAGACAAAGCAGCAAATTAAGAGCTTCCTTGACTCGGCAGGCATTAAGCCGAATAAGCGATTGGGCCAGCATTTCCTTATAGATTTGAATCTTATGCGCTTACTTGTCGACTCGGCCCACATTCACAGCGATGACATTGTCCTGGAAGTGGGCTGCGGCACGGGTTCCTTGACGGAAGAGCTGGCCTGCAGAGCAGGCAAGGTCGTAGCCGTCGAGATGGACAGAGCGCTTGCACAAATCGCCAAAGTGCAGCTCGCCGAGGCCGCCAATGTTCGAATCATAAACGCCGACGTGCTTGAAAGCAAAAATGCTATCAACCACGATGTGGCCGAGGCCTTGAGATCCGGTGGTGAAGAGGCTCACAGCAGGATTATGCTGGTCGCGAATTTGCCTTACAGCGCGGCAGCGGTGGTGATGGTAAATCTGATTACCGGGCCGGTGGTTGTCGAGGATATGTATGTTACGGTCCAGAAAGAAGTGGCACAGCGAATGGCCGCTTCGCCGGGCTGCGAGGATTACGGCATACTGAGTATTATTATGGCCGCGGCAGGCGAGGTTAAAACTATTCGACTGCTAAGTCCAAGTGTCTTTTGGCCTCGGCCGCAGGTTGAATCAGCAATGGTAAGCTTCCACCGGATGGATGAAAAACTGAACCGAATTCATAATCTCGAGCTTTTTCGCCGGGTTGTGAGTTTGTTTATGGGCCACCGCCGAAAGATGCTAAAAGCCTGCACAAAATTTGCAGTTGGCCTATTGGCCTCGGTGAAAAACTGGCCCGATATCTTTGAGCGGGCCTGTATTAACTCTGCACGTCGGCCGGATGAGCTTTCCGCGGAAGAGTTTATAGCGATAGCCAATAACTGTTATGAATTGCTGGACTGAGGAAAATCCGTAGTAACCCCGCAAGTAAATTTTTCGAAGCTAAATGATGGCGCTTTTATGCCGGTGGGAGTGGCACTCGATATTTACCGCCACCGGCAATGACGCGATGTGACAGCCGGCCGTTTCAATATGAACAGCCAGTGCTGTCGTGTCGCCTCCAAGGCCTTGAGGCCCAAGGCCGAGCGCGTTAATTTTTTGCAGCAGGTCCTTTTCAAGCTGGCTGTAGAATCTTTCTTTGTGGCTTGTGCCTATCTCACGCAGCAATGCTTTTTTGCTTAACATACAACACAGTTCAAAATCTCCTCCGAGGCCTACCCCCACTATAAACGGCGGGCAGGCGTCGGCCCCGGCCTGGGCAACGCTATTGACGACCCAATCGATTATCTCATCTCTCCCGGCGGTCGGCCTAAACATTTTGAATTGGCTTTTGTTTTCGCATCCCCCGCCTTTGGTCATAACCGTTATCTTGATTTTCTGGCCCGCAACAACATTGTAATGAATTATCGCCGGCGTGTTTGTACCTGTGTTTATACGCTTCTCCAAAGGCTCAGCGACTAAGCTTTTTCGCAAAAGTCCCTTCTGGTAACCTCTTGCCACACCGGCGTTAATCGCGTCAATAATTGTTCCATCCGGATTATCTTCGACCGGTTCGACTCTTACGTCGGCCCCCTGCTCTACAAAAACCACGGCCAGACCCGTATCCTGGCAAAGTGGTATTCGCTGCTCTTTTGCGATACGTGAATTTTCAAGGAGTTGTTTTAAAATTTCCGCTGCTCGTCGGTTAGATTCTCTGCGTGCAGCGTCTTTCAATGCATCCAGAACGTCCTGCGGCAGTTCGTGTGCTGCCGATATACAAAGCTCCTCCGCCGTTCTTGCAACATCTTCGAAGCTTACCGAGCGCATAGGCCTAATCTTGCCTCACCGTCACATCGAAAGTTTTATAAGCGGTATTTTTCACCGCGTCGCTGATTTGTAGTGCGATGACGTGTTCGCCGATTGACAGTTCTTCAATTAGAATTGTGAAGTCTTCCTTCGTCGTATCGTAAATCGAATCCTCAGGCAGGCAGCCCTTCCAGTCCGCATTGCTGTCGATTGTGTATTTCACGTCCCCGATAGCGCTGAGCTGGTCTGTTATCTGCAGCCGAATTACTACGGTATTTTTCTTTGTAGAAATTACGTATTCCGTAATCACAGGCGGCGTGTTGTCAACGATTGCCGGGTCGCTTATTCGTGTCCCGGCCAGTTTCGTTGCTGCGGTATTATCCCGTTCGTCACCTGCCGTAACTCTGATTTCGTATCGCCCGTCTTCAACGGTTTTGGTGTCCCACTCGAAAGTATCCGGTTCTAACTCGTCCTCAAGCTCAATCCACCTTTCTCGTGGAATCTTCCTGAAGTCTATTTTGTAAACCAGCTTGTCATTGTTTTCATCTTTTGCTTTATAGCTGATTTTGAAAGTGCTTGTTTTTTCTTTTGCCGTCGTTGGGGTTACATTGACAGATTCGACCTTCGGAGCCAGATTTGGTACAGTATGTGCCACAGCCACTTCTCTGATAACAGGTGAGGTCTGGCCGGAATTGCTTTTTAACGTGAGTCTGTATTGGCAGAACCTGCCCAGAGGGCAGAAAAGCTGTATCGGCTCTGTGATTTCAATCGCCTCTGTCCAGGGGGAAAAGGTCGGGTCGTTTACGTCTTTTACGTTACCGCTGCGGCTTGAAATCAGCACACTTGTATCGGCCGGTATGTCCGCCTCTGTTTGCAGTTTGCCCCATGCCGCCGGCTGGCCGGCATCAACTAAGTCCGAGCTGTAAATCCCTTCCCGGGCATACGTATTTGTCAGCTTGATAAGCTTTGCCGGGTTTGCCGTACCAAGATATACTTCATCACCCAGCACAGTTACCGCCGTAACCTGAGAGGCCTGCTCATCCTCGTAGATGATGCTTTCTTGTTCGGTTTCCGGATTGATGGCAAAAAGCTGCGCCCAGTTGCCCGTTGCCGCCAGTAATTGGTCTTCCTGTGATGCCAGCGTAAATAGTACAATCTTTTCCTGGAAAATGTCGGTTACAAAGCCCTTTTCGTCTATCCTGTAAATATGACTGTCGGCACCCGGCACAGCACCTCTTTTCGCAGCTTTCTTTTTGCTCGGTTTTTGCTTGGCATCTTTTTCCTGTATGTTGGCAACTTTCAATTTCAATCCGCCTTCGTTTGTCTTGGCCGTTTTTTTCTCTTCTTTTTTGGTTTCTGCCTCGGGCCGACCGGCTGTAAGTGGTGTCTGTTTTGAAACGCTTCTGGATTTTACAACCTTTGCCGATGTTCCTGCTGCGTAAAGTTTACCCTTACTGTTAAATAGTAGTGCCGCCACTTCATCCTCGTCGGTGTCGTATAAGACGCTGGCTTTGTTATTCTTCGGATTTATTTTGTACACGAGTCCTCGTCCGTCGCTGCCCGCATAAATAAAGCCGTCATTGCCGATTGCCAGTGAAAGTATGTTTTTTTCTTTACTTTCGTAAATTATCTGTGGATTCCTGCCTTTGGAGTTCAGCCGATAGATTTTGCCTTCCGGTCCTGTGCCCAGATAGATATTGCCCTTCTTATCAACCACGATTGCAAAGATATATTGGGCGTCGTTCGGCTCGAATATCATCTTTGCTTTGTTTTTATTGAATCGCAGCAATCCGCACTTCTCGCCGCTCAGGCCGGCAAGGACTTTACCCCATCGGTCCTTTGCCATTGCGAAGATGTGCTCGTTGGAAACGTGCCGGTCTTTTGTAACCGTTTCCGCCTCTTCCGGGACGTTAACGTCGCCTTGCTCTTCCGGCTGCGTATTAGGAATATCGTTTTCGTCAATGGGGTCTGCCCCGAGCATCGTCGAGGACTCGAGGGGGTAAATTCTTGTCAACTTGCCTTTGCTGTATTGGAAGATAAAGCCGTTGGGGCTTGTTCCCAGAAAGATTGAGCCATCAACCTCTACCATGCAGTTGACCGCCCAAACGTCTTCGAGCTGGTCTGCCAGAACCTGCCATGCTCTTCCCAGTCTGATTGTTCCCCGTGAGTCAATTATGATGTTCTCGGTCTCGCCCTCACTAAACTCGGCCTGTGTTGAATGACGGGTAACCTTGCTGGTGACCGCTGCGCTGTTTAAGCTCAAAACCGTTAGTACAAGAATTGCCGGTATAGTTATGCCGTAGTATCTCGGCTTTTTCATCAGACGTATCTCCCAAACAAAACTCGGCTGATACTATTCGACGGTGATTCTAACGACTTCTTTATCGATAATTACTGTACCGAGATCCATTTGCTTCTCAATCCACGGCGTGTACGGCATCAGTTTAAGTGTTCTTTTTGTATCCTGAAGCACCAGGGCCTTGCTTGTCGGCAGGTCCGGAAGGATTGCATCTTCTATTGTCACGCCGGCCGCCGGCAGCGCCAAAAATGAATATAGTTTGTCCCGGCGAATATTGAGAACATCATTCAGCACCTCAATTATACTCGGCAGGTTTCGGATTATTAGTCTGTATGGTGCCGCAGTCTTGAGAAATCCCTCGTATGCCGATGCACCTCCTATTATCAAATTATACTGGCCCGGCTCCACGCTTTGGGGTATCTTAAAGTCGAAAGTGTATCTTTTTTTCTGTGCCAAAAATGATTCGGTAATTACCGACACTTCCACAGTCTCGCCTGCCTTTACGTGAGTCTCCGACAGATCGACGGACCATATGCGGGCCAGAATATTCTTATCCACTATGCGAATATCAACATCGATGTCCTGTATTCGGGCTCTTTGGAAGGGATTGTTTAATAGTAATCCAACCGGCACGACGCATTCGACAAGCAGTTCGTTCAGGCCTTTTGCCGTGGAAAGGTTCTCAAAAGTAATATCCTTTTGCCCTTCAATCTTGATAGCCATCTTATATTCCATCAGGTGGTCGGGTGGCAGGGAGCCCTTCATAAGGGCTGTGCCTCTCAGTATCATGCGGACTAATAACGGAGTCAGTTTTATGTTGTTCGCTAACCGGCAATTCAGAATCCGCCGCTGGTCATTGTAGCGCTCTATGCTCAGCCTTACCGGTATCATTTCTGCCTTCGCTCCAATTTCTCCGTATACACCGGTGGCCTCATCGCTTTTTAACGCACCAACTATCTTCATAGCGTCACCAAGCTTGAATGAGCGATAGTTGCTGGCGACAACGGTGTTTATGTAACCCGTGGCCAAAGGTAAATCAACAGGCCCATAACCCAGAAAGCCGTGCCCTAAGCCGTAGAGCTTCTCGTCAATAACTTCGGTCACGGTGCCCATAGCGGTTATCTTAATGTCACCGATACTTAGAGGTACCGCCAGCGAAGCTCCCGGGGCAAGTTTTATTTCTTCGATTGACTCGGTTGCGCCGCCGCCTGATACACCCGCCACCGCCATCAGGCCGAATGGCTCAATGTAATCCGCAAGCTGTTCGGTAACATGCCCCGGCAGTGACGTAATTAACGGTACCGGAAGCCAGGCGAAACCTGCCGGTTCGTTGAAACTGCTGCTATATTCTGCCCGCAGCAGTTTGTCAATTTCGGCCAGGTCAAGCGGTTTTGAAAAATCGAACGCTAAGGCTGGGCGATGGTCCCTATCTTCATTGCCGCTGGAACTTGTGCCATAGGTATCGGTTACCGCCAGCATCTCTTCAATCGGTGTTGCGCCGTAAAGAGCGTCTTTGCTGAACGGCCATCCTACTGCTAACGCCAGCGCTCCGGCCAGACGCTCATTGATATAGACTGGCGAGCCGCTGCAACCGGCCACGGGGCCGGTATAGGTCAAACGCTCATCGGTTCCCTTGATAAGTATCAAATCTCGGCCTGGTATAAAATCACGCATCACACTGACGACTTCCATATCGAATTTTTCGACTTTCGTACCATCGTAAACCGTCCGGCAATAAGCTTTCATTCCGGGCCGGATTTCATCTATGCTGATATATTTGCTCTTGTCCAGTTGCTTATCGGAAGCGAAGCACAGTCCATAAATCAACAGCGACAACAAGACAGGTTTCTTGATGTCCAGATTGGCGCACACATTCAACATCAGCTGTTCCTTCGATTTGGCCGATTTGTGAGGCAAAATCAGCTATAAAGCGAAAATTTTAACCTTACTAAAGACTTATTGCAAGATAAAAGAAAACTTTCTATAATCTTGTTATATATTCAGGTTGTTGGTTAGAGAGGTGTGAAATGAAATCCGAACGTCGTCACGATTTGAAGACCAATGAATTGGCCGAGTGGCTCAACCAATTTCCCAAATTCTGGCGAGAAAACTACAAAGTGATTATTTATGTAACAGTCGTTGTAATTATCGTCGCTGTAGCGGCGTATTTCAAGTTGTACCGTAAGCGCCTTGAGCTTGCAATGCAGCGTATTGAACTGACCGAGCTTTCCTCGCGGGTTGCACAAAGTAAAGTCGACGCGATTGTGGGAATGCACCAGGGAATGGACTATTCGAATTATCTTCTCATAAACGCAGATGCTCTTGATTCCCTTTCGCGTCGTACAGACGATTCTGCCTGTGCGGCTTTGGCTCTCAATAAACGCGCCGAGGCCTTACGGGCTGATCTGCATTACAGAACCAAGTCACTTGAGCCTTCGGCAGCCAGAGTCCAGATAAACCAGGCCGTCAAGTCTTATGAAAAAGCTCTCGAAATGGAACAAGACAGTGTAGCGCTGAAGGCTATGGCTAAACTCGGTCTTGGTCTGTGTGCTGAAGAGCTGGGCGATTCTGCCAAGGCACGCAGTATCTATCGGGAAATCATCGACAATCCTGACTACCAGGGCACTGTTTTTGTGCATCAGGCCCGGGAACGTCTTGATACAATGGAAGAATACGCCGAAAGCGTTTACTTCATAGAATCGGCTTCTGACGCACCGTCCGGCGACAAACAGTTTGACCTGCAAACCCGGGCCGAACCTGCGGAATCCCCTGTTACGCCATCCCCGCCGCTTCCTTTCGATATGAATGAGCAGAACTGGTAATCGGTAATGCCCGAAGATACAGTCCAATCTCAGGACGGCTCCTATTCCAGTTTTTTGTCCGAACAGTCCGATGGAGCCGAGTATTTGCATGTTCGCCTTGGCAGGTCCGTTACACATCGCCGATTGGATACGTATCTGCAGGCCCGTTTCAACCAATTCAGCAGGACTACTGTTCAGAAGCTTATCAAAGAAAAGGGTGTAAAGGTCAACGGCAGGACCGCCAAGCCCAGTTACAAAATTAATCCCAACGACCGGATTGAACTCATCCTGCCGCCGCCGCGGTCAAAGGAAATCATCCCTGAGGATATTCCGTTGAATATCGTTTATGAAGATGACGATATAATCGTCCTGAACAAGCAGGCGGACTTAATAGTTCATCCTGCACGAGGTAACACGCACGGCACACTTGTTAATGCGTTGGTTTACTATGCCGATAAGCTCTCTGAAGGCAGCGGCGAATTTCGACCCGGCATCGTTCATCGGCTTGACAGGAACACAACCGGAGTTATGGTCGTCGCAAAAACCGACACCGCACACTGGCGGCTGGCAAGGCAGTTTGAGCTGCGTAAAGTGAAAAAGACCTATCTTGCCGTAGTTCACGGCAGCCCTGAGCTGGACGCGGATTGCATAAAGCAACCGCTCGGTGTACACCCGATAGTGAGAGAAAAGTACGCGATTCGGCCTGAAGTTGGAAAAGAGGCGATTACTTTCTATGAAGTTCTCGAACGATTTCGTGGCTTTTCTTTGCTCAGAGTAACGCCCAGGACCGGCAGGACACATCAGATAAGGGTCCATCTTTCATATATCAAGCATCCTGTCATTGGTGACGATATGTATGGTGGCCGGCCTGTCTATCCCGCGCAGATTGAGGACAGAGACTCCGCAGCCGAGGAGCCGATTATTGCCCGCTGCGCGCTGCATGCCTCAACGCTCGAATTCGAACATCCTACAACCGGGAAGATGGTGAAATTCGAAGCCCCTCTCCCCGAGGATATGCAGAACTTGCTGGAAATGCTGAGAAAATATCGAAAAAGTTGTATTTAGCTCTATTGTTTACACAGGTTAAATGAGAAAGTGTCGAGGATTTTTTGAGCGCAATTAAAAGGCTGCGAGGCAGGATGGATAAGGGCCTCGCAGCCTTTGTTATATATTTAGGCTGACTCTATACGAACCGATTAAGAGTCTGCCGGATTATCAACTATGCCTAAAATCTCCAGGCAAAGCCGCCACCCATAGCCCAGGCATCTTCGGAATACATATACTCGGCATAAAGCGAAATATTGTCGTCCAGATCGACTGTAGCACCTCCATATCCCGCCAATAATACTTCATCCACATTACCTTTTGTTACGGTTGTGTTTAAGTATTTTATCCTGATATCAGCATCGTAATAGTAAAGCGCCGCCCCTGCATACATACTCAAGTTTTCCATTTTAAGTGTCGGGCCTAACGCAAGGAAAATGTCAAAAGAATCAAGCTCCACATCGGCCTTATTCGTACCGAATCCATAAACAGACATATCGGTGATATAGCTGTCGTCTCCCATCATCCAGTCCATTTGGTACACCAGGCCCCACGAAAGGTCTTCTTCTTTCAGGAAGGTCCACTTGAAACCGAAACCGCCGTTGAAGTCATGGTCACCGTCAAAATCGTCGGTATCAATTTTGCCTTTAATTTCAGAAGCACCAAGAAACAGGCAAATTTCCCAGTCCTCATTAAAGCCGTAACGATATTTTACTAAATAAGTATCAGTTTTCATATCTGTGGCAAATGACTTGGGGACACCTGAAGCATAGCTTGAACTCCAGTCTATCTCAAAATCGATTTCGCTTCGTGAGTAATCAGTCCCTAAACTCCATTGTTCGGTTTTCAGGCTTCCCGTTGGGGGTCCGACGGGCGCAAAGGCGAGAACCGTTGAACTACATAGATTGGCCGTTACAAATGCGACTGCCGCCAGCAGAAATTTTCTTTTATTATGCACAATCAAATCCTTTCAATAAAAGCTATAAAGAAAGCCAATTGCCACATCGCCAAAATTTGGCAATCTCCGGACTTACCACTCGACGATTTGAATATTATCGACCATTATCGGATGAGCAACAGACAGAAAATGCTGTTAATTATAAGAGTTATTAAATTGGGGTATTTATTATTGTTTGTATGTAATAGAGTTATGGAATATAAAAAAAAATCGAAAAAAATTTAATGGCGGAAGCAGAGATATAAAAAAGGGCGATATCAGCCGCACTACGCCTGTTATTATCCTTGCCTGAGGATGTGCAAAACCGGCCTGATATGCCGAGAGAGTACCGAAAAGAATGAATAGCCCTTTTACTTCACAGGCCATTCTTTTCTTATGAAAGAATAGATTTTCATATCTAAAGGCTTACCGTCGTGTTGGATATAGTCACGAAGTATTCCCTCATATTGCATGCCCGCTTTTTCCATAACGCGAGAAGATGCAATGTTGGCTACCTCGCAAATTGCCTGGATACGATTAAGTTGCATCTCTTCAAAACCGAAGCTTATAATTTCTTTGACAACCTCCGTCGTCAGGCCTTGATTCCAGTATTCTCTCGACAATAAATAATCGAGTTCAGCTCTTTTTTGCTGAGTATCCCACTTGATAAAACAACAGTCGCCAATTAACTTGTTGTCTTTCTTGTGAAAAATTCCCCATGTGATTATTTCCTGAGCCTTGTATTTTGCAAAGATTTCCTTCAGAAATTTTCTACTGTTTTTTATTGTCTGATGCACTTTGCCACTGACAAACTTGAAAACTTCAGGCTCTTTTGAAAATTCGAATACATCCCCCATATCATCAAGGCTCATTTTCCGCAGAAGCGGGCGCTCTGTTTCGAACTTTGGTAAATCTGCAAATATTTCTTCAGTCTTCATTGAGCACTCTGCTTTTATGGATTTCCGCCGCCTTAGGGGCAGGCTTTCTTAGGGATAAATTTTGCAGGTATGACATTGTGCTTAATCGCCGCCAAAGGTGTCGGTTTTTCTGGAGGTGGTAATAATCTTTTATTCCTGCGGGAGTTTTGCGAGGTCCGTATCGGAGCCGGCCACCATCAGAATATCTCCCTCGTAGATTACGGTGTTCGGCAGTGGAACATTGATTATACCCGCCTTTCCACTTTTTTTATCCTTTTCGGACTCGCCGCGTTTTATAGCCACAAGGTTGACATTGTACTTTTTTCGCAGTTCTAAATCCGCGACCGTCCGGTTATCGAAGCTGGCCGGGGCCTTGACACTCGCCAGGCTGTATCCGGGCGCAAAATCAATCTTCTCACTTATCTGAGGGGCTATTAGCTTGTAGGCCCATCGCTGCGCAGACTCCGTTTCCGGATAGATTACCTCCGTCGCTCCCACACTCGAGAGCACCTGGCCGGCCGTAAGGCTCTGCGCCCGGGCATATATCTGCTGGATACCCAATTGTTTGAGATTCACAACGGTAAGGACCGAAGATTCGAAAGCAGACCCACCTTCACCCATACCAATGATTGCAACGTCTACTTTATCCACGCCCTGTGCCTTCAGCGCCTCTTCATCTGTGCTGTCAAGCCTGACCGCGTGGCTTACCTGGTCCCGTATCGAATCAATGATGGCCCTGTCCTTGTCAATTGCGATAACCTCAGCCTCACTCATCGCCAGAGCGATGGCCAGCTTTTTACCGAATCGGCCCAATCCTATAACAGCAAAGCGTTTCATAATTCGTTCCTCGTATTGCGTTTTTTTACGCGATACCTGAGGGGCAATATGCGCGACGGAATTTAGCCGACAACTATCGCCTCTTCAGGATAATTGTATCGTGCCGGCCTGAGATTAAACGTCAGCGAAGCTAATAACGTTAGCGGCCCCAGCCTGCCGATAAGCATTGTTGCAATGATAAGGAGTTTGCCCGCCGTTGTCAAACTCGGTGTTATCCCCGTGCTAAGCCCGACAGTGCCCAGGGCCGAGCCTGTTTCAAATATAATATCCGACATCATAAAGCCGCTGGCTCTTTCCGTGATGCTCAAAGTCAGCGCCACACCAAAAAGCATTAACACGAATAACAGTGTAATTGTGATTGCTCTTCCGACAATCACCATTCGGACCGACCGTTTGAAGAGCTCAACCTCATTACGTTTCCGCAGGGTCGCATACGCGGCCATTATTACCACGGCAAATGTAACGGTCTTGATTCCACCCGCGGTCGAGCCGGGTGAGCCGCCGATAAACATCAGCAGTATAAGTATAAATTTACTCGAGACCGACAGCGAAGATACATCAATTGTATTGAAACCTGCGGTTCTGGCTGTGATGGACTGGAAAAACGCTGTCGCAATGCTGCTGTTTTCCTGGCCTGCGGGGCCTGTTACGTTTTCAAACAATTTTATGGCCGCGGCTCCTGTGATAATGAGTACCAAACTAACCGTCAGAACTATTTTTGTCTGCAGTTGTATGGGCTCCGGCGTTTGTGTTGAAATCGCCCGTATCGGATTTATCAGCTTCTTTATGCATCGTTTTATACGGTCTGTCGCAACATTGAACAGGTTGTATAGCACACCAAATCCCAGGCCGCCTAAGATTATCAGGGGACAAAATACTCCGTAAACTTCCCATCTCTGGTTGTATCCGATTAAACTGTCACCGGCCAGGCAAAAGCCCGCGTTACAGAAAGCGCTTATGGAGTGAAAGATGCTGAAGAACCACTGATGACTTATATTACTAATCCTGCCCGGCACTGTTGGCCACATTCGAAACATACTCACTGCACCTATTGCTTCGATGCAGATGGTCGTGGCAAAAATAAAGCCTATTATAGTCTCAATTCGCCCCACAGTTCGTGCGCTGAGGATATCCTGCATCGCCACCGATTCTCGCAGGCTCAGGGCCTGGCCCAGCAGCAGTGCAAAGACTGCGCCGAAGATAACGATACCAAGACCGCCGAGCTGAATCAACGTCAGTATGACTGATTGGCCCATGAGGCTGAAGTCTTTACCCGTGTTTTTGACAATCAACCCCGTTACGCAGGTCGCGCTGGTTGCTGTAAACAATGCGTCAACGAAACTAAGGTTTTCATTTCTTGCTGATTTTGGCAGACTGAGCAGACCTGCCCCGGTGAAAATGAGAACCAGAAAGCTGGCAATCAGCGTCTGGGTGGGATTCCTGCCCGTAGCGGCAAGGTTGACGCAGCTCCTGCAGACTTTGCTGATGACCTCGATGACGAGATATACATCTATTGCTACCAGCCGGACCTGGTCCGGATTCGTCCTGCCGAACCACCTGCCCGCCCCGACTATAGCTGCGACTAAAGCAAGGAAAAGCGGTATCTCAAACCAGTTTGCGATTAGAAAGTCGTTAACCGAGACGGCATTTAGCCCACGAATCGGCTTTTCGGCAACGAAAAAGAAAAGCGCGAAAATCTGAATGCCGTACAGCACCTTTATTGGTAGTAACGGCTTATCAAATCCGTATAACACGACAAACGTTGCTGCAACCGTCGCGCTTATCAGGATGTTGATGCCGATTAGAAACTTTTCCGCTTTTTTGCTTTTGTAATATATTTTCATATAGTCATGCCACAGGTATTACCGCTAAAAATTGTATCCATAACAGCATCGGTTGTAAACCCCGTTAGAAAATCAATATTCACAGGACTTTTTCTAACGGTGCAAAGAAATCCTGCGATTATGTCGCTGCGCAGCACTATTTTAACTGCCTGGCGCAGCCTGGCCCGAGAAAATACAGCCACTTGCTTGTCAATTTAGACTTTAATATCGCCTCTGCCGCCCGGCCGTAAAGGTCTATTTGTTTCGCGTAAAGCTGCGCGCGCAGGTCCACCTGCTCGGCCCTGATACGGTCGGTCTTGAAGTCGACGACGACAAGACCCGCTGGAGTTTGCAATAACATATCGATTATGCCCTGGATGATAACGATGTCCTCATTCTGCCCGTCATTGTTTGCTTCACTGGGCTGGGCGGCCTGCACTGCGAAAGTAAACGGCCATTCCCTTAAAACCCGCTCAGGCCATTTAAGTACTATTTTGCCGGGTTCGCTTTCAAAAAATCTGACTATAGAGTCAACGTCGATTCTCTCCGAAACAGTCTCGCTAATTTCGCTTTTTGATAGCAGCTTTTTGATGGTTTTATCGACTACCGCCGTTGTAATCGGCTTGGCTAAATCAAGCTTTTCCATAACACGATGTGTGGCTGAACCTATGAGTTTAGGGTCGACTAATCCGCCCGCCTCGAGCTGAACTTCCACACTTGCAGGCCTGCGCTCCAGCGCCTTCGAATAATCCTTCAGGAAGAATTCGTCGCCGGAGTGTGTAAGTCGGCTTACGGATTCCTTCGCTTTCAACTTGATTGAGTTGCTGAATGGGTATTGCCACCCAAGTGAGGCCTTTACTATCGAGAGCTTCTCTTGTACAGCCGCCGAGGATTTTACTGCTTTAAGACTTGTCTTATCCCTCTTAGGTCTTTGTTGCAAAAGAATTCTTCGTGATACTTGCCCGCTATGAATGGATTGCTCCAGTTCTGGCTGCCCCCATAGTTTCACAGCAAAAAGATTTTCGTCGGTCAAGCCGTCTTCACTTCCCGTTTCGAAGGCCTTGTGCAAATTCTGTTGCCCCGCCAGTGCGTAGAGAATCCATTCCAGAGGCGACTGAGACGAGCGTACCTGCCAGTCGGGTATATTTTCACGGTATAACAAGGCACCTTTGCGCAGAATATTTTCGCCTTTTTTCTTTTCTGTCGAGCCGGTTAGAACGAGTCTTTCCCGCCCGCGGGTCATCGCTACGTATAGAATTCGCATCTCTTCAGCAACGGTCGCCACCCTTTTTCTCTCCGTGAGTATCTGATGGCCGAGGCAGCCGAGCTTGCTTTTGGAATTCGGTTCTATAATCTGGATTCCTACTGTCCCGTCGGCGTCCACGAGAATATCGCTGCGGATATCCTGGGTATTGAATTTGCTTTCAAGCCCGACCAGAAATACGACCGGAAATTCGAGCCCTTTACTTTTATGAACACTCATTATGCGAACGCAGTTTTCCTCCGGCCCGACAACGTCCGCCGGCCCGTAGTCGCCTCCTTGTTCCATTAGTCTTTCCACAAACTCGACGAATTGACCAAGTGAGCTGCCTTTCACACTTGCAAAGCCTTCGAACTGAATTGCCCTGTCGTGCAGTTTAACGAGATTGGCCCTTCGATTCTTGCCGTTCGGCAACGCTCCAACAAAAGATAGATACCCCGTCTGACGGTAAATTTGCCATATCAAATCCGCCGGACTACCGCGCCGGGCAAGCGACCGCCACTCTTCAAGCCTGCCCAGAATCTCTGAGAGCCTGTTCTTCAGCTTATTATCCGGCCCCGCCTTCGCATATTCGCACACACACTCATAAAATCCTGGCGTGTTTCTTTGCCCGGTTTGTTCCAGTCCGTATTTTTTTATTTTTGCAAGCTCCGTGTCACTTAACTTGAAAAACGGGCTGCGTAAAACTGCCGCCAGCTCTATATCGCGCAGCGGATTGTCCAGCACCTTGAGCAGCGACAGGCAATCGACTATCTCGGCGGCCGTCAAATAGCCGACGGAACTCTGGCTATGGACCGGTATTCCTGCCATACTCAGCGTCTCGGCATATTGGTTGACTTTGCCGACGAGAGAACGCATCAGGACCGCAATATCGCGGTATTGCACATCACGATACGAGTCACTTTGTTTGTCGTATATTTGAAACTGGGCTTTGCCTGTTTTGCCGCCCACCATTTTTTGTATCCGGTCCGCTATTAGCACGGCCTGTCTTTGGGTTTTATCAATGGCGTTTAGCGGCTCATTGTAAGGCTCGGTTGCGTCATCGCTTTCGTTTTCTTCGGCGCCGCCGTTGGCCCCTCGTTGCTTTTCAACGATGTGTATTTCGACCGCAGGACCCACCGGCCTGGTGTTGTAAACTTCCTCGAGCTGCTTGTACTTTGCCCCGGTCTGCAGTGCTGTTTTATCATCGTAATCGACCAGCCCGATATCCGAGCTCATTATCCGTCCGAACACCTTGTTTGCAAAGTTCAGAATCTCCGCTCGTGACCTGTAGTTTTTATTCAAATCAACTCTTAGATGCTCCTGGGCGTTTTTTGGTTCTGGGCAAGCCCCGGCCAACTGCTTAAGAAAAATCTCCGGCACCGCGCCGCGAAAGGCGTAAATACTCTGCTTGACATCGCCGACTGCAAACAGATTCCGTCCGTCGCTGACTCGTTTTAGGATTTCCTGTTGAACTGCGTTGATGTCCTGGTACTCGTCGACAAATATGTATTTGTATCTGGCCCGAAGCCGCATCGCCGTCTCGGAGGCCCGCGGCGCGTCAATGCCTGAATCCTCTGCGGTTAAAAGTCTAAGTGCATAATGCTCGAGGTCCGCAAAATCCATACAGTTAGCTGCTCGCTTGGCCTGCGTATATCGCCTGCCGAATTCCTTAACAAGCTCAATCATCACTTGTATTTGCTGTCTTGCCGTCGGGCCGACTATCCGCACGTAATCCGGATTCATAATTGCGAACTCTCTTAAACTGCGGAAACTTTTCTTTGCCTTATTAATCGGCTCTTTTATGGTATCAGCCGACTCCTCAGACATATCTTCGTAGCGCCTTAAAGTCGTAGCTTTGAAGTTTTTTATCTCTTCGGCGCACTCATTGAATTTATTTTCTTTGATGAATGCTGCGCATTTTCTAAAGGGCTTTATGTAGTGGCTTTCTATTTTCGCCGCCCATATTTCTTCTCCGCACAGTTTCTGCTCGAGCCCCTTCGCAAAGTTTAGTTGTGCAAGGCAATGCTCTAATCGGTCCAGGATAATTTGCTTTTGCATCTCGGCCGCTTCCGGGGCGAGCCTTGCCGAGCTCTCGGCAAAGGCCGTCGCTTTATCGTACCAGTTTTCTCGCCACACCACGCCATTCAGAAAATTGCTCAGCTCGGTTATTGTGTTTAGAAAATTGCCCATCGTGCCCCGGATATTTCGCTGGTACAAAAACTGCTGAAGCCTCGCAGCCAGGTTGCTTTGTGCCCAGGCCCATTCGATAGTTTCGTCAAGCATTGTTGATTTTAGCAGTCTTTGTTCATCTTCATCGATTATCTTGAAGGCCGGGTCGATGCCTAATTCGTAGAAATGCTCAATAATCAGCCGATGGCAGAAAGAGTGTATTGTGCTGATATTTGCCGCATCGAGCATCAACAGTTGCCTGCGCAGATATGAGTCACCGGTATTCTCGAAGACACTTTTAAGCTGGCCTGCAATTCGTGAGCATAGCTCATCCGCCGCCGCGTTGGTAAAAGTCAAAACCAGTATGCCGCGTATATCTGTATACTCTTTGCAGTCGGCCACAACGTCGATGCATCGGCCCGAAAGCACGGAGGTTTTTCCCGTACCCGCCGAGGCGCTTACGTACACACCCCGCCCGCGCTCCTTAATTGCCTTTCGCTGCTGCTCTGTCCATTTATTACTTTTAGCTGCCATTGCCCGCGCCAATCATTTCAAGCACCTGCTCCTTACTTACGGCTTCCAGATTGTTATAGTCGTTTATCGGCCATTCGAATCGGCATACGGCCCGATACTCGCACCACCTGCACGGCGAGTGGTCCCTCAGCCGATAAGGATTGACATCGATTTTGCCCGAAATACTTTCCTCTGCCAGCTTTGTTATTTTCGTTTCAGTGAATTTCAAAATCATCTCAAAGTCTTCCGGCTTCAGCACACCGCTATTATTGTAGTAACCATACGGTCCGCTACTTTTTGTAAATGGCATATTGTAGAATTTGCTCCATCCCGATGTAGTACTTCCGTCAAGCAGTTCGGTAAATTCGCCGTTCACTATTCCCCTTGCTTTATGCTTGAATTTCTCCGCCTGTCCTTCAATCTCTATTGCCTCCCCAGCCTCGGGCTTGACCTCAATCGGGATATAAAAGCCTCCCGCCGGCTGCAGTTCCTTAGCCTTGCCAATACTTTTGTTTCTCAATACAAGCAAATATGCCGGCAGTTGCAAATCCAGGCCGTGGAGAAACTGTGCCCAGTTAAATCCTCGGCTGCTGCGCTTGTAGTCAAAGACCAAAGCAAGGTTTTTTCCACCGACACTGCCGGTATCGAGTCTATCGATCTTGCCGCGCAGATACAGCCTGCGATTATTCGACAGCAGCAACTCGAATTGACCAAGTCCTTCGCTCGCCTCGCCGAAGGTGAGTTCCGTTTCTACCGTCTGAAATTTGCCGGCCCGCGCCATCTGTGCGATTGCCAGGACGCAATCCTCGAGATTTCTACTGGCGGAATCGACGATAAATGCATTATGGGCCGAATGCCCTGTAAAAGTGGATATGAAGGAATCTGACGTTAGCCGTTTGGTTATTTCAGTATGCAGAAAAGCCAGCAGATCATTGTCTCTCGTCGTTGCGAAATCTTTACCTTCTTCTCTGAGCCGTTTGGTCAGACCATCCAGGATGTTGTGGTAAAAAATACCTAAGTCTAAAGGTTCGAGTTTGAATACTTTCCTGCTTTTAAGGCCCAAAGTATATTTAGAAAAGTGCTGATATGGACAAGCTGCGAAGCTGGCCAGTTCGGTAATTGATTTTCTAATAACGCCCGTTAATTGTTCATCGACAAGCTTTTTATCCAGCCGGGCCGTGTTGTCATAATTTATTGCATAACAAACCGTTTTACCTGTATGGGCAAGCTGCTTGTCTTCACTAAGTGCTGTTGGTAGTCCGTCAAGCTGGGTTGATACATTTGCGGCATCCCAGCCTAACTTCGTACAGAGCAAATCTGTTAGTTCGGCCTCGCTGTGAACTTTATCCAAAGTGTAATCTTCGGCCTCGAAGAATTCTTCCGAGAAATTCTCAAACAGTGATTCAACATCCGCCAGGAAATCCGACGGGGCAAGGGCGTTTCCTTTTTCGTCTGCCAGCGGATAAGTTATGTAAAGCAGTTGTGATGCCCTTGTAAACGCTATGTATGCCAGGTATTGCCGGGTGATTAATTGTTGTTCAACCGTCTCAGCCAGCAATAGCTCTTTTTTCCCGGCTGTTATACGGTCCTGGTCTGTTATTATGCCCTCAGGACGCATCGGCACGGGAAACCGCTTCTGCGAGGCGCCAATCAGAAACACGACTTTTAATTCAGGATGTCGGCTCCGCTCGATAGAGCCTACCAGGACCTCCTCTAATCGCGGCGGTATAAAGGCCAAAGTCATATTTGTAAAAGCACTTTCAACAATTGACAGATACTCTTCGACCGTCATCTTTTCGCCTGTAAAAATCTGGGCCAGCTCATCAAAAACACTCACGAGCCGGTCATAACATTGTCGATGCTCGTCCGCTTTCTCCAAATCACTCGCTTTAATCGCTTCGGCAATCCACTCCGACAGCGTGCCGCGAATCCCCAGCTCCTTAAGGAAGTTGAAAACTACCTGGATAAATTCTTCAGGTGTGATTTTCTCTTCTGTACCGAGCAGCTTTTTCTCGAATTCGAGCAAGGCCCCTACAGCTTCTCTTCGAGTTTTATTTATCTGCTGTTCGTTAAAATCGTCTTGCCCACTGCCGGCAAATTGCCAATCGTCTTTTCGCTTCCAGTCCTCC
This sequence comes from uncultured Pirellulales bacterium, assembly GCA_964444665.1. GTDB lineage: Bacteria > Planctomycetota > Phycisphaerae > Sedimentisphaerales > CAYZTY01 > CAYZTY01. The sequence goes on along the minus strand of CAYUIE010000012.1, from coordinate 31,051 downwards.
CTGTCGATACCGAACGCCAGACAGTAATTCTCCAGCATATCCACATTGCTGCGTCTGATTGGTACAAGGTCTGTTTTCAAAAATGTAAAAATATCACTATTGCAGAAGTTGTAAGATACCGCTCGAAGTGCCGAGAGAATCAGCTCGATTAGCGGGTGCTGCCTAAGCGGCCGGCGCATATCGATAAAAAATGGTATACCATAATCACTAAACATTGCCCGTATGTAGTGCTGATAACCGGTAAGTTCGGGTGTTACTACCGCGATGTCACGAAAACGCAAATTTTCCTTTTTGACCAGATTCAGTATTTCTCTTGCCAAAAACTGAACCTCGGCTCGTGTGTTTGACGCTGATATAATCCTGACTTTTTTGTTCTGTTTGATTTTTGCTGAAGAGTCCGGTGCAAACAAATTACGCTCGATATGACCAAGCTCTGGTGAAGCGGTAAACCGCCACGGTTTTTCCAGGCAAATCGGCCCGGAAAGCTTCAGGCCGCATTTTCTTATTAGCCCCACTAACTCTGCATAAGTCCTTTCTGTGGGGCTGAACAAGCTGATGCTATCAGGCATCTGGGGAGCAATGAGCGCCGGGTCAATCTTTTGCGGGTCAAGGCACAAAGCGATTTGTGCTTCCGAAACTACCTTCAAAAGCTCTACTAACGTCATCAGCTCCTGTGCGGTAAAGCCTGCAAAACCATCGACCCACAGTCTGGCCCCTTTAATAAAGTCTGTCTCTGCCAGCACCTGGCGTGCCGATGTAAGCTGCGTATCGGGATTGACGAATCTGCCCTCGATAAGTCGCTGGTATTCGCTGTAAATTAATCCGATATCGGCAAATTTCAGCCCGCTCAGTGCGCCGGCCTCTTCTTTTTGCAGTTGGGCCGCTAACTCGAGCACTTCTTCCGCCTTGCGGTCATATCGCTGCAGCTCCTCAATCACCCGTTTCATCTCTTCTGCCAGCCCCGGCCTGTTGGCGGATGAGCCGAACAATTTTAGCTTTGCCTTGTTCGTTTGCAGGATTTTGTGAATCAGCATCACTTTGCCGAACTCGGATATTCTTGTACCGAGGCTTTTTTTGCCTTGAACGAGAAATCCCAGCCGGTCAAATGACAGCACATGCAGTCGGCTGTAACCTGCCAGCCGCCCATCTAAAAGAATTGCGCGCTCCGCCTGGTATGTCGCCTGCTCCGGCACGAGATAAAGCAGCGGCCCTGTTTCGCCAGGCGCCAAAAGTGTGTCAATTATTGCTTTTACACAGCAGTGTGTCTTGCCCGTCCCGCTTCTGCCTAAGATAAACTGAACCGCCATAGCAAAACCTCATAACGCTTTTCGCGATAGACTCTTATTACCACAGCCGGGTCACTTTTTCAATTCTATCTCAAACTAATCTCTTGACCTTTGTTCCTGTGCTCTCTACAGTCTTTATAATGGGTTTAGCGTATTGAGGAATTTTAATTTAGACGGAAGGACCGAGAAATGCCCCAGGTTGCACCGATTGTCCTATCGGCGATTGTTTGTGACCGTGTAATAATAGACGCGGCAACGAAATCGCCGAGCATTATCCACGTAATCCACAGCATCAGCGCAGTCAAATATCCCGCCCGGCATCCGCGTATGGCCTTTTTTTTCGAATTGACCAACGGCCACGGCCAGGTGGACCTTGCCGTAAAACTTGTGGACGTCCAGCAGGACGAGAAGGTAATTGTTGAGGGCCGCGGCCGAGTCAAATTCGCCGACGTTCGGCAGGTTGTCGCCAATGGGCTGCATTTCGATAATATCGTCCTGCCGCATCCGGGCGAATACTGCTTTCAGCTTTATGCCGGCGAAGAACTGCTTGCCGAACGCCGTTTCATTTGTCTTTTGGTGAAACCAAGGCCGCGAAAAGAACCAAATCCCGACTGAACATTCACAAAAATCCACAACTGCGGTACAGCCGAAATAAGCTTATGGAAGTCCCGCGGTTAAAATTGGCATTTGGCAATTAGAAATGCCAGATCAAGTCAAAATACTTAAAATTGTACGCTGGTTTATTTTTTGACATTTGACGTAAGGGCTTTGAATAATATTGGTTTTAGCTGCTCAATGGTTGGGTCTATTTTTAGAATCTTGCCGTCGGCGCCGATTAAAAACGAGGTTGGGATTCCTTGTATTCCGTAATCGTTCGCGACAGCCGATTGGGACATCTGGCCCGCGAAACCCTGAGGCCATTTTAATTCGTTTTTAGCAACATATTTCTTCGCAGGCTCAGCCTCTTTGTCCAGCGACAGACCAATTATCACAAATCGCTTATCTTTGCCGAAAGTATTATAAATTTCCTTTAACTTTGGGGTTTCTGTGATACAGGGACCGCACCAGGTTGCCCAGAAAACCAGCAGCACGACTTTTCCACGGTAGTCTGCTAATTTCAGGTCTTTACCCTCTAATGTTTTAATTTCGAATAGTGGCGCCTCATCGCCAACATTCAGGCGTTTTACTATCCCAAGCTCAAGTGTTCCTATATCGAGCGGCTCATCGCTGCGGCCGCCGGGCATCTCGGCTACTTCAAATTCGTGCCCCACCCATCCGATAGATTCACCAATGCCACACTGCCCGCCGACCGGTGGTTCGAATACATCTATAACTAATTTATATTTGCCTGCAGGTACGTCCTCGACACGGAAAGTTCCGTTGTGCTCTATCTTTACGTCATAAGACCGACGCTGTTTGCGCCTTGCCGCAAGAATCGCCTTACCTTCCTCGGACTTTTCCCAGTCTACGTACCACGCCCCTCTTTCTTCCATCGTCATCTCGTCAAAATTCTCCGGGCGCGGCTTTTCCGGCAGCTTAAGATACAGAATATTGTCCCCAAAGGCCAAGTTGATTGGCTCCTTATAATCGGCGGGTACGGTCACTTTACCTGTTATAGGCCGGCCGGTGCCGCCGATGGTTACGGTGATTGTATCTCCCGCTTTAATTTCTATAGGAACAGCGTGACTGGTGGGAGCAAACCATCCCGTGGACGATTCACCGGTTTTGATTACCCGTCCTACCTGTGCCAGACCGGCCGGCACTCGTTCAAAAACAAAATGACCCTTGCTGTCCGTAACAGCACGACAATCGTGGTAAACACGCGGCGTATTGGGTTCGGGTTCGGGCCGGTCATACCAAAGCCCAATCTCTTTATTTGCGCCGGCCTTACTCCCAATGCGAAACTGCCCCTCCACACGTCCCCATGGCTCAATCACGACATTCGGGTCTGTTTTCAGTGTTACTTCTTTAACTTCAGCATATCCTTTATCGTGAAGAACTAAAAGCAGGTAAGGCTCAATTTGTGCTGGAAAAGAAAATTGCCCATCTGCCTCTGTCTCGACAAACTGACTATCTTGCTTTTGCTCATTTCTGCCGTTGGTGATGTATGCACCCTGTGACGGCGTGGATAGTATCACCTCGGCGTTTGCCGCCGGCCGGCCATCCTGAAAACGCACTATCCCTGCCGGCCCAGTCCCCTTTGTAAGTTTAAAATCAAAGACTGCCCCGCCTTCATCATCCTTAAAGCCGAGCGAAATACCAGGAACATATCCTTCCGCCTCAATACGAACAAGATGTCCCTGCCGTGGCTCATCGAATATAACCTCGTACTTACCTTCGGAAAAAGTAGTTGACTCGCTGCGTTCCCAGTAAATTGGCTGATTACCTCCCCAATCGATACCAGGCAGCGCCTTGAATTCATCAATTGGCTTGCCTGTTTCCGCGTCGGTTACTTTACCACTAACCTTAAGAATTTTTTGCATCGTTATTACGTATTCTTTATCCGAAGCCGACATACTATAGTTGCGAACATATATATAGCCCTGTTGCATCATATCAAAAAGCACTTCATCCGCCGGCGCGTCATTCCACTCGAAGCGTCCCTCGGTATCCGTTTTATTATTCCATTCGATAGAGCGATGCCCGCGCCACGTATCAGCAATCACAATCGCCCCCCTCATTGGCTCACCCTGGGTGTTTATAATTCGCCCACGAATTTTATGACCGGCCTCAAGGTAAAATTCGACAGGCAATGTACCCTTATGCACCGTGATTTCCTTTATTGCCGGCGCATAACCCTTGGCCTGAACAGTGAGTACCATCTGACCGGGTCTGTTGCTGGTAAATTTAAACAGGCCGTCTTCGTTTGTTCTGGTGCTCGGGTAGTCGGAACACCGGCGGTCCGAACCTTGCGCTACAAATGCGCCCTTGGTCGGCCGGCCGTTCGCATCCACCACTTTTCCGGTAACCGGCAAACCTTTTTTCATCACCATCACGCCGGTCATCGCACGTAGTTTTTCCATTGGGGGTTTGGGAGTTGAGTCGTAAATTTCGTCATCGATATAATCAGGATGAGCCGGTCTAATCCAGACATCGTTAAGTTTCGATGGCATAATGTTACATCGCCAGCGACCGTTAGCATCTGTCTTTTCTTTATGGTCCTGGATTTCTACCCGTTCTGTCCCGCCAGACCTCGGTACGAGTAAATATACCGTTGCTCCCTCAATTGGTCTTCCGTTTCCATCCTGAATAATTCCACCTATGCTTGTTCCCGGCTCAAGGGCGAGCGTATAGCTTTTGGGAATGTCGGTTCGAGCCGGATACTCTCGAAAGACAATGCTCATCGGCACAAAGCCTTTTTTACTCACCTCTGTATAAAAATAATACGGTTCTTTCTTGCCAGGCTTAATTCTGCATCGGCCCTGCTCGTCTGTCCTGCCACCCTTTATCTTATCGTTGAGAAAAATTTTTATCGCGGCCCCTCCAATTGGCCTTTTTGTTTCTTTGTGAATTACCAGCAGCTCCAGCACCTGTTCAGTTTCAGCCGGGCGGATTTTAGCCAGAATACCCAACTTTTCTTCCCTCACCACTTCTTCGACATCGAATTCTTTCTTTTCTGCTTTTGCTGTTGGGGATAGTGTCACTGAGGTGGCCAGAATAGTTATTAGGCAGGCAAATATGATTTTTGTACTTTTAGGCGTGCGGTGTGTCATAATGTTTCTCCCCTGCTGAGGTTTTTTTATTCAGATTCCAGGACATTGACAACAATGCCTTTTTGCAAATGCGTGACCGGTGCAGGATTTCTTGCATCCTCAGCGTGAAGAATATCTTGTTTCCCTTCCGGCTAAGGTCTTTGGTTAAAACCGGTATTCCTAAATGCGTGCTTCGCTGTTGTTGGCAACGGGATTTCTAATGATAGCGGAACCAGCTATAATAATATCGATGCCGTCGCCATCTTAGCCACCAGTACCTCCACCATCGGTGAAACCAATTATCTTTAGGGTACACGGTGTATCCAGAGGCCGGTCCGTCGTCTGTAGGTGCCTGACCGAACTTGTAATGCGGTACACCCACATAGCAGGTGCCCGTAGCTGTGTTGCCGGCCTCGTCAACCACTTCGAAGGTGATACCGTAGACCCTTCCATTGCCTTTGCCGTTTCGTTCCGCCCGTACCATAAACGAATTGGACCCTAAAATTACCATATCGTGCTTTGTCTTACCGTCGCCCCAGCCTTTTGCATCTTCCGGCTCATCGCTGTAGATCGAGATTATTGTACCTACCTCATCGACGTCCAGCAAGCCGCCGCAGTTGTCCTCAACACTAACCACCAGGTCCGACAATTTGAAGCAGCGATACTTATGATTCGACGGCCAAATCCGAACCATATCGCCTACTGTAATCACGGGTGGTGTTATATCACCGGCGGTTACGCTAAAGGTACAACTGCTGCTGTTGCCGCTGCTGTCTGTGGCCGTACAGGTTACCTGTGTAGTCCCCATAGGGAACATACTGCCCGAAGGTGGGTCGATAGTTATTGTCGGTGCCTTATCGTACAGGTCAGTGGCCGAAACTGTAAATGTTCCTACCGCCCCGTCCGGCCCCGTCGCCTCCAGCGTGATGTCCGCCGGACAGTTAATCTCCGGTGGCGTTGTATCCTCGACAGTTACGTTAAAGTTGCAACTGCTGCTGTTGCCGCTGATGTCCGTAGCAACGCAATTTACTTCTGTTGTCCCCAGCTCGAAGATGCTGCCGGAACATGGGTCGAAGGTTATTTCAGGTGCCTTATCGCACAGGTCCGTGGCCGAAGCTGTAAATGTGCCCACGGCTCCACCCGGCCCCGTTGCCTCCAGCGTGATGTCCGCCGGACAGTTAATCTCCGGTGGCGTTGTATCCTCGACAGTTACGTTAAAGTTGCAACTGCTGCTGTTGCCGCTGATGTCCGTAGCAACGCAATTTACTTCTGTTGTCCCCAGCTCGAAGATGCTGCCGGAACATGGGTCGAAGGTTATTTCAGGTGCCTTATCGCACAGGTCCGTGGCCGAAGCTGTAAATGTGCCCACGGCTCCACCCGGCCCCGTTGCCTCCAGCGTGATGTCCGCCGGACAGTTAATCTCCGGGGGTGTTCCGTCCAAAACAGCGATAGCTGCCTCGATGCTATCAAAAGCCCCGGCCTTATCGATTACCTCCAGCGTGATTAAATGCATGCCCAGAGACAGGTCACAGTCCAGTACCTCACCGCTGCCAATGAAAAGACCAGGACCACCCGGGTTACAAGGGTCAAGCTCATGCCAGTTGAATTCGTCTATATCATCATTCGTTCCCGGCGTCGAATCTGCGTCACTTGAACAGGAGCCATCCAAGGTAATCGTTGCACCGTGTGGACCTTCCGCCTCGAAATAGTTATTAGCGATACAAGCTGTGGGTTCCGTATTAGTAAATTCATTAAGAGATTCGTATGCACCCATATCCACTGCTTGTCCGACTATACGTTCATTGCCGTCGAGGTCGAATGGAATTGACTCTGTTGTGTCGCCGTCTCCATCAAGGTCAATTGTATCAAGCGGAACGGCATTGTTGTTGCCCGCATCGAGGCACGGTGAATCCGGCACCTGCAGCCGCAAATCACCTCCCGCCGCATCAATAAAGTATGGGCCTTCGTTGATGTTTGTGTTACCGGGGTCACATGGGTCGCCCCACCCGCCTTGTACGTCGCTATAGGTTACAATGGCTGAGCTGCTGGCGTCATAATTGTAAATCTCATCCGGCTCGTCGCCCCAAAGGATGCAATTTGTCAGCGTCGGATAGCTGAGGCTTGCGTTACAGAGACCACCGCCGTATCCGGGGGACGCGCTGTTTGAGCTGAGGGTGCAGTTTGTGAGTGTCGGGTTGCTGTTGTTGGTGTTGTAGAGTCCGCCGCCGAACTCGGTCGCCGAGTTGTCGCTGAACAAGCAGTTCGTTATCGCCGGACAACTATACCAATCGTTACTCATCCCCCCACCGTAGGCGGCGGAATTACTCCTGAAAGTACAGTTGGTAACGGTCGGACTACCCCCGTTCTGCTCATTGTAAACATGGTTATACATCCCGCCGCCGGCTTCGGACGCCGAGTTGCCGGTGAAGATGCAGTTTGTCACCGTCGGATTGCTTCGGTCATTATACATCCCGCCGCCGCAATCTTCGGGCCAGTTGCCCTCGGCATTACCTCCTGTAATAGTAAAGCCGTCCAGGATGGTATTGGCGTCTTCGCCGTTAACGCACTGTACCACATGGGGGGCCCCGTTGCCGTTGATGATGGTGGCTTGTGGCCCGTCACTGCTGTATAGCGTTACGGCTTTACCCTGTAAATTAATGGCCTCGTAATGGACCCCCGGCCAGACCTCAATATGGTCACTATTATTGGCTTCGTCGATGGCAGACTGAATCGTCGTATAGTAAGTGTCCTGCGTGATATTGTGAACACGAAGGGAAAGTTCAAAAGCGCCCATATCCACCACCTCAACTATGCGAGGATTGCCGTCGAGGTCGAACGGGATAGGCTCGACTGTGTTGCCGTCATTATCAAGGTCGGTAGTATCGATGGGCACGGAATTGTTATCTCCGGCATCCGCGCACGGCGAACCAACACTGAGATGCAGGTCACCGAAATCGTCGTTGTTGCCCACTGTCCAGCCATCGCCGCCGTTATTAGGCTCACGCACAAAGTTCGGGTCAGCATTGATATTCGTGTTATTCGGGTCACATGGGTCGCCCCATCCCTCTTGCACGTCGCTATAGGTGACAATGGCTGAGCTGCTGGCGTCATAATTGTAAACCTCATCCGGCTCGTCGCCCCAAAGGATGCAGTTGGTCAAGGTCGGGCAGCTATTGTTGATGCTGCAGAGTCCGCCGCCATACTCGCTCGCCGTGTTTTTGCTGAATGTGCAGTTGGTCAATGTCGGCCAGCTCCACCAATCGTTGTACATTCCGCCTCCGTAGACTGCCGAGTTGCCCGTAAAGGTGCAATTGATAACAATCGGACTCTCGCCGCTTTGCTCGTTGTAGATATGGTTGCACATCCCGCCGCCAAACGCCGAAGCCAGGTTGCCGTTGAAGATACAGTTTATCAACGTAGGATTGCTTCTTTCGTTATATATGCCGCCGCCGTCACCGGCCGTGCTGTTTCCGCTAAGAGTACAGTTTGTCAGTGCTGGGCTGCTGCTGTTGGCGTTGTAGAGTCCGCCGCCGAACTCGGTTGATGTGTTTCCGCTGAACGTACAGTTCTTTATCGCCGGACAGCTATTCCAATCATTGCACATCCCGCCACCGTTGGTGGCATTATTCTCTCTGAAAGTACAATTGGTGACGGTCGGACTACCACCGTTCTGCTCATTGTAAACATGGTTATACATCCCGCCGCCGGCTTCGGATGCCGAATTGCCGGTGAAGATGCAGTTTCTCACGGTCGGATTGCTTCTTTCATTATACATCCCACCGCCGCAATTGTCGGGCCAGCTCCCACCGGCGTTGCCCCCTGTAATAGTAAAGCCGTCCAGGACGGTATTGGCGTCTTCTCCGGTTACGCACTGTATCACGTGCGGGGCCCCGTTGCCGTTGATGATGGTAGCTTGCGGTCCGTCACTGCTGTATAACGTGATGGCTTTGCCCTGCAAATTAATGGCCTCGTAATGGACTCCCGACCAGACCTCGATGTGGTCAGCGTTATTGGCATCGTCGATGGCGGACTGAATCGTCGTATAGTAAGTGTCCTGCGTAATATTGTGAACACGTATAGTGGGTGGAGCTTCAATACCTTCCGGCCTTACTGTAAAGTTAAAAACGCCGATTCCAAGAGCATAAGCCTCGCCGATAGGTGCCACAAGAGCTTCGACTGTCAGGCCGAAACCTCCCCAAACATAAAGGGTCTCACCGACATTCATTGTGACAACGTCATAAGAACCGGAATGCTCCCGCAAGCCGCTTTGATAATCCCACATACTGGCACTTTCCTCGTCGTGGAATATTTTCTGCTGGTAGTCTAATATGTTTTGGCCGTCCGTCGTAAACGTCTTGAGCCAAACGTCGACCACAGAATAGGCATGCGCTCCCGGTATTGGCAAACCCCTTCCGAAAGCGGGAAATGTAATAAGAAGTGGAAGGTGTTGCAATCTCCAGTCCAGTATGATATCCGCCGAGTCCCCGGGGTCTCCTGTAAGTTGTAAAGTTACGAACCAGAGAATCGCTACTCGACCTCCGGCTTCTTCATCATAATCCCAGATTTCCCAGAATTCAGTCAATTGCTTTCCCGAGGCGTTTCCTGAAAACATAGCGGTGTATGTTCCCCCTGCAGGATTAAAGGTCCAGTTGTACTGGGTCGTTCCTCCACCCCATGTGTCCATAGTGGGCAGGACGGTTTGCCCGGTAACTTGAAGACTGGTTGCTGCAAGCGAAGGCCTTGAAGGAAAAGCCAGCATAGCTGCAAACGTAAAGAAAATCATTGCCATGCGAAATCTCGGACGAATTTCAATTTCTTTTCTCATTTTCCTGCTCCTGCAAAGGATAGTTGATTCTTTAGTAAAAAAGCCGGTTTGCTAAACATCGTGTACCTAATTATTGTTAGTTATTTCGCGAACGGAGGAAGGTATAATCTGGTGTGAATTGCCCGTTTCCTGATACCCAAAATTGTCATATTACCGGATCTTATATTATCGGACCGAAAGTTTCAAGAAAAAAAAATAAAACTTTCGAGGCGACAGAGAATCAGAATCTTGTTTATTTATCTGGAGGTTAGGTTAGTTGTTGATATTTTCTCTGCGCCTTCTGCTGCCAGATTCAAATTTTCTCTTTGTAAGTCACGAGCAACATAGAAGGATTTTAGGTTTCATTGGAAGTGTCTTTTTGAAAATACGTGGATGAAGCTATATAAAATCTTTTAAACAATCGATGCATTAGAAATGTTTCTTTCTAAAAGCACGGCCTGAATGGTTCTTTAGGTACTTCTCAAAACTGGCGGCTTTCTCTTTAGACCCGAAGGCTGTGTCCGTAATGCACCTGCCAGGGATGAAACTCAATGAGGGACGCGCTATGTGGCGCTAAGGGGCCACTCTAACAAATAAACAGTCGTATTCAACAACCCTGTCTGAATCACGAGTTACGGGAAATATACTTATCACCCCAAAACCTGCCTTTTCGTATGTAGAGATACTCTCGGTCCAATGAGGCATTCCTTCATATATGGGAATGACAGACACTTCGGACTGAAGCAAAACAACATACTGCAGCTTATTTCCCAACCCTTTGAAGACTTCTGTATCGTAGCCTTGGGTGTCCAGTTTTAGAAAAATGCGTTTATCTTCAACATCGGGAACAATGTCCTGCAATATGTCATCCAGCCTGCAAACAGATACATATTCTTCCTTGGTCGTAAGTGCTTGATTACCAAAACGCCGGGCACAGTAGTCATTGGTTTTTAGCAGTGAACTAAACACCGTACTATGGGAAACATGGATCCGTTGCCGTGATTCCTGACTCCCTAATGCGAATTTATAAACATGCCAATTCGGATCAGAGGATGCTGTTGCTGCCAATTGATCAAACACCGAGGAGGTGGGCTCAAATGAAAGAATCTCCCCAGCATAAAAGGACCTTAAACCTTGAGCAAACCGTCCCTGATGGGCACCGACATCTATGACCAGATTAATGTTGTACTTCTCTATCATTGACCGTATTTGGGCGCGATGGGAAAACCATGCGTCTGCTCTATGCTTCTTATCTACCAGAATAAATGATTTTTTTCCATGCCGCTCTATCTCGCAGCCGCTTAGCCTTTCCAGAAAATATTTAATTTGTCTTTTAAACATGCCCGTAATGATGTTATGTAAAGTTTATGACACGACTTTCGTCAGCTATAGACAGTATCACTTTAAAACACAATAAATATCGATCAAGGTGTGCATCTCAAGTTTTTTCTGTCCTGGTACTATATAATGAAATGGGAGGATCCACAAGAAAAAACCGCTTCATTTGTAAGTCAGATGCTTCCCTATGGTTCAGCATGACACATGTAAAATGATAGCATGACTGGAGACGAAGGGAATCGAACCCTCATTTCCGCGATGCGACCGCGGCGTGCTCCCGTTACACTACGTCCCCTGAGTATCGCTATTCTACAGGAAACAGACTAAGATTCAAATCACTTTTACTTCGTTGGATAAGCTTTATAATCTGAGTATTTGGCCGATGAGTTGTTTTTTGTCTTAAAACCGCCACTGCTCATAGCAGACGATTTTATCCATCTGGACCCGATTAGCCGCTCTGGGACTATCCGCTGGGTAGCCTAATGCCATCAGTTCAACGATTTGTATGCTCTCCGGTATTCCGACGATTGGGCGCACTTTTTCGGGATAAAATGAGCCAATCCAGCAGCTCGCTAATCCTTCTTCGACCGCCTGTAGTGCGATGTGCTCCATCGCAATCGCCACGTCAATCGGCGCTACCACCTGCCCGCAGCGCATAGTCTCATCGTTATTGCTGCAGCCGATGATAATTGCACCCGCCTGTGCCAGGAACTTCTGGTTGTTTGCCGCTTCGGCCAGCTTGGCTCGTTTCTCCGGCTCGGTTACTACAACAAAGCGCCAGTCCTGCAAATTCTTCGCTGATGGAGCGAGTCTGGCAGCTTCCAGAATCCTGCCGAGCTTCTCTGCCTCGATAGGCTTATCTTGATAAGCCCTGCAGGAATACCTCTTCTCTATTGCTTCAAAAATCCTCATCGACGTACCTCCGCTCTTTGCCTTGAATTCATTGCAGCAGGCTTCATTTCTTTTATTCTGGGCACAGCCTTTGAGAACGCCTTCTCGACCGCATAACGATGGCACGGCCCGCTGTTCCACGTGCAGAACGGATAAAATCTGCCGTTAGGTGCCGCATACAGGATAATACAATGACGCGACCTGTCAACCTGATAATTATAGTTGTCCTGAAAGTGCATTGCTGCCATCAGCAGCGTGCCGTACCTTTTCTCCTGCAACGAGGACATATATTTCTTTTTATTGGAATGCTGAGCGTTGAATTCAACGAAGCTTTTAACAAAGTCCAGAAATTCATCGAAGCCCCAGCCCTCCGGGGCACGCTCTTTATGGAAGTATCGTCGCAGTGTATTCATAGCCTGCAGCACCGAGATTTTTTTCGTCCAGGGATGATTTTCTATTCGTGTTACGATTTTATCCAGCGTTTTCATTGCCGGCTCGATATCCACAAATGCCGGCAGGGCGGTGGCACTATTGTTCTGTTTATCAACCACCAGATATGTGACACAGCCGCAGTCAGGATGGCAACTGGTGCGCATCTGAGCTTGGCCCGTCGTAATCTCCATCAGACGGATAAACGGCATAACGACCGAGAATGGGTACCAGTCACGGTACATATCAGGAAAGCCGCATTGTTCTTGCAGCCCTCTGGCCAAATCCGAAGTTGTAAATCTCATTTCCCGCCGTTTTGATTCGTCTATCCGCCCGGTAATTGCCACCGGCTGCCAGCTTATACCGCTGATTACGTCCGTGTTGCTAATCGCTAAATGGGTAATCTCACCGAGCTGGTCATCGTTTAATCCTTTTGCGATAGTTGGAACCAAAACAATCCGCATATTTGTTTTGCCTATGTTTTCAATCGCCTTCAATTTCATTTCCACTAACGGCCGGCCCCTGATTTTCCGGTAAACATCGTCGCTTAGTCCGTCGAATTGCAGATATACCACGTCTGCCCCTGCTTCACTGGTTGCCTGCGTAAACTCCATATCTTGGGCAAAAAGGACCCCATTAGTAGCTATCTGCACCTGGGTGAATCCTGCCGACTTGGCGCGCCGTACTGCTTTGAGGAAGTCTTTATGGATTGTTGGCTCCCCGCCGACAAGCTGTAAGCACGAGGGCGGATGAGGGCGGATGTCCATCGCATCGGCTAGCATCTTGTCGAGCTGTTCTAACGAGACCTCGCACATCCTGCCCGTGGCATTTGAGTTGGCAAAGCAAATCGGACAGTTCATATTGCATCGGTTTGTCAGGTCAATGTTTACCATTGCAGGACTCGAGAGATGCTGTTCGCAAAGCCCACATTCGTTTGGACAATGTGACTTGTTTGTGCATTGCGGATTATCAATCCCCGGCGGACTTTCATAGTGCGTGCGCCGCATCTTTTTGAAAAATTCCGCGTCACTGCTTATAAGTTCTTTGAATTCGCCGTGTTCATTGCACTGCTTGTACATAAAAATTTGCCCGTCCTGTTCATAAAGCTGTCCGTCTATTAGCTCCAGACAAACAGGACACAGGCTTTCGACTGGAGAAGGAAACTCACATAAGGAATGATTTTTAACAGTCTTTTTTTCACGCAACCAATTCAGCGTCATAATAAGCCTCCTTCTGGATAAACCCAAAAAGTTGCCGATTAGACAATTGGCCTATCAATCTTCATCTGTTAGTTTTTTAATTGGAAATAAAAAAAATTTTCGTTTTTTTCTTTTGGCCTCTCGCGTTTACTCCTATGCATTTGTAAACCAGAAAGTAGCATATTTTAACTTAATAGACAATAAAATTTATCCAAAAAAACGGGATATATCAGGTCTTGTTTTGTCGGGGATTCTGAGATTTCTTCCGTCCTTTAAAGCATTAAAGTGCTTGACCATGCCGAATCACCTATGTATGCTTATTTTAGTGCCTTTTATTGGCGACAGGGCGGTTAGCTCAGTTGGCTAGAGCGCCTGCTTTACACGCAGGAGGTCACTGGTTCAAGTCCAGTACCGCCCAGTGCCTCGCCCTTGAAGTAGCCCTGTTGAGAGCCTTTCAAAGTCCTAACGCGTATGGTATCTCCAAAGCTGCGGTTAGTAATCCCATAAATTAAGAAGGACTATTTTTGTTATTTAACTTTGTATGATGTGGGTCTTTGGGGTGGTCGTTTAATCTTATCTGAAGATGTTAAAATCGCTGATTGAGTGCTCATCAATATCCATTTGGATATAATCGCCATAGCCAATGGCTCGTTTGTTGGCCCTTTTTGGCTTGCCTCTAAGCATTATCCTAATCGGTTATTATCTTTTAAAATATTGTAACCTCACTTTTGGTTGATTGAATCAATCCTTCCCGAATCCCACTAAATTTCATCTGGGGCCCACATACAACTGACGGCTCACGAGAAAAAATCACACAGGATACTTTTTTTAGAAAACATTTTCTTGACAATCGAACAGGTTGGGGATAATAGTAGTATTAATACTAAAATGATAATCAAAGAATAGGGAGACTAAAAAATGAAAATAAGTAGGTCAACACAATACGGTTTGATCGCACTGGGTTACATTGCACAGCATGGTAAGAAGGGTTTAGTAATGTCCGAAGCAATCTCGAAGCAATATGGCATCCCCCTGGAGTATCTGCTTAAGATTCTTCACCAGTTGGTCAGGGGTGGCGTGTTACGATCCAAACGCGGCCCTCGCGGCGGTTTTTCTTTGGCTCAGCGACCTGAAGATATTAACTTTCTGCAGATTATCGAGGCGATTGAAGGTCCAATGAGAAGTGAAATGGATATTGCCGAACAGACGCAGAACGAACCTTTCAGCCTCAAGATAGAAGACCTCTGCAAAGGCGTTATAGAACAAGTTAGAAAGACTTACGCCGATGCAAAGCTCGCGGACGTTCTGGCTGCCTAACCTGGTGTGGATTAGGTTTAAGGGATGCTTTTTGTGAAAGCACGGTGGTATATAGGGCGGCCACGTAAAGCATCGGGAACAAGAAGTGCCTTCGGCTATTAATGATACATCCCGGTTGAGATATCAGCTGGAAAGTTTATACACTACTTACAATCGCCGCGAGCATATTGGCCACGACCCTTTGCAGTTTCTCTACAACTATTCGGATACTCCTGACCGTGAGATTACTGCATTTTTTGCCGCTTGTCTTTCTTACGGCCGAGTCGGGCAAATTGAGAAAAGTCTGACCAATCTTTTTCGCCGTCTCGGCCGAAGTCCCTTTGACTTTGTCAGAAACTTCAACGCTGATAATGCCCAAAAACTCCGGGGTTTCAAACACCGTTTCACAACGGGCCAGTGCCTGGCCGATTTGATGTGGGTGTTGAAAGATATTCTCGATGAGCATGGAAGTATCGAAAATTTTTTTATTCAGGGCTACAGCTCCGATGATAAAAACATCATCCCGGCCCTATCAAAGTTTTGTGATTTCCTGCTTGGGGCCTGTGCCCGAAGCCATAATGGCCGTATCTCGAGGGCATTTAGCTTTTTGCTGCCCAGACCTGCGCGAGGAAGCCCGTGTAAGAGATTGAATCTTTTTTTGCGATGGATGGTTCGCCGTGATAATGTTGACCCCGGTCTATGGAATTCAATTGACAAGGCCAAGCTTATTGTTCCTCTTGATGTCCACTTGGCCAGATTGACCAGGATGCTGGGATTTCATAATCAAAAGAATATTTCTTTGAGAACTACGGTCCGGATTACTGAGCATTTTGCTCAAATTGAGCCTGCAGACCCGGTTAAGTACGACTTTACCCTGTGTAGCCGTGCAATCCTGGCACACTGCACCGGCAGCTACAACACTCAATGCGAGGCCTGTAAATTATTTGCCCTCTGTTGTAGGCGTGGTTGAGTTATTTAGAAAAAATCTGAAAAAGACTGAAAGAATTATGTGCAGGAATGAAGGAAAGATAAAAGTTCTTTTTGTTTGTACCGGCAATTCGTGCCGAAGCCAGATGGCCGAAGGCTGGGCACGTCACCTGAAAGGCGATGTAATCGACGTTTACTCGGCGGGCCTTATGCCTGTTCCCGTAAATCCCAGGGCTGTCAGGGTGATGAAAGAAGCGGGAGTTGACATCTCGAAGCAAAAGTCCAAGCATATTTGCGAAGTTATCGGCATCGATTTCGATTACGTGGTAACCGTTTGTGATTATGCTAAGCAGCAGTGTCCGATTATTGGAAGCAAGGCCCAGGTTCTTCACAGGAATATCGAAGACCCCTCTTTTCTCGAAGGCACAGAGGATGAAATTATGGCCGCTTTCAAAAAAACCCGGGACGAAATAAAAGAGTTTGTTATAGATTTTATAAATACCCTGAATCGGCCTGACAAACTTGCCGGCGACAAAAAGGTATAAAAACGAAAATGGACGCCAAGCAAATAAGCCCGGAACAACTGGAAAAGTACACCTCGGCCATAACTCTTTCGGATATGGAGGTCTTCGTCTTTCCCGAGCTGATGTATAGCTTGGTTCTTGCCAATATAATGAGCCCGATTATCTGGCAATGGCGGGACGCCGATTGCTTCAGGAAACTGCAGGATAAAAGCAGTTACAAGAAGCTGATGCGGCTAAGACAATTCATAATAGACGAGTACGAGTTCAACCTTGACCTTGAAACCTGGGGCCTGACCGACAGAAACAGAGAGCTTGCTCGCTTTGAAAAATTCATAGCAACAGAGGAAATCACTCGCAGCAATGCCCTGTTCGGCTATGCCGGCGATAAATATTATTTCGATGTCGATATCCGCCGTCACTTCGGACTCGATAAATACGACAGTGACATCATCCCCTATTGGAAAACCGAGACCGTCGAGGCTATGGATGCCTTTCGCTTCAGGACCGGCTACGAGAAACGTGCAGGTGAATGCGTCTCACTGGCCGCCTTGTATGCCGCCGCTATTTTTGTCGTCTGTGGAATACCGCTCGAAAAAATCTATATGATACTAACACCGCTGCATTCTCAAAACTTCGTTGATATTCAGGACGGCGTCCTTACCAACAACAGAAGGCTCGTTACCAAGGCTATGTGGTTCAACGGCACGGCCATATCCAACAAGGCCCAGCGAGCACTCAGAAATGAGCAGGTAACTATACTTGCCCATTCCAGCGGCTACGTGCATTGTTTGTATAAGGACGCAACAATAGACAAAAGTGCCTATGAGAAGTTACGAACCGGACTCAGTCAGTTTCTGACCACGGAATTGACCCCCCTTATGTTCGCCAACTTTCTAAGGTCTTATCCGGAGTATCAGAAAAATTTCATTTTCTGCCATGATATCCGTGGTGAGAAAAAATTCGTCAAGGCCGAGGACCTCTTTCGCTACGAGCACGGTAGCAAATTCAGAATCGCCGATGCCACCTTTGACAAGCTAATCGCCGAGGTATCTGACGAGGATTTCGCGCCATATAAATTGCCTGAAAGGGTTTGCTTTGAACACCTCTATAAGCTCATCTGTAAAACCGGCATTGACGTTAGAAAACCGGACGGCAGGGACGTTTTAAAAAGCTATGTAGCTCCGCGTATCCCCGAAGCCGAAAAGTTCACTAAAGACCTGGCACAATTCCTGCAGCTTGAGCCCAGGCTGCCGGGGTTTGACAAAAATTTTCTTCCAAGCGAGCCTGTCAAAATTCTGCCGGACTGGACCAGACAGCAGATAATCGATTATCTGCAAAGCATACGGCCGCAAAATATCACCGCCGACCTTGCCTTTTATGCCTGCCGCGATATGGAAACCTGCGACTGGCTCCCCTTTATCAAGGCCGCTATCGAGAGAAATCCTGTCTCTATGCAGCAATTGGGTGATATGACTAATGAACAAGTCAAGGATTGGCTTGACAAGCTTGAAAACACATCCATTTATGACGGCCGGCGCCTTGCCCAGCCCGACGAGGTCGTCAATTTCCGCAGGGCCGACGGCGTCGAAAAGGCCTTTTTGCTTGCTAATATTATCCGCAGCAGGCAGACTCAGCAGCCTTTGGAAATAGTTATTGAACGAGATAAGGTCGTGTTAAAAAGCCGGCAAGAGTATCGCTTCGAATCCCGCAAGAGCATAAAAAAGCACATTATAATTCCACCTTAGCCGCATCTTGTTTGGCAGAATGGAACCTTGCCCCATTATTATAGGTTTGAAAAAATAATTTTTTAGTGTTGACAAATCGGCATAGTAGGACTATATTTATCCTATATAGTATATTGTTTCTAATGGACTTTTAATTGGTAGTATTTGTTTCGCGAGGTTGATTGCGATATGACCGTGATACGGCAGAATACCGATTATGCCCTGCGAGTTCTGGTAATCCTGGCCCGACATTACGGAAATCAGCCGGTATCGACAAGGATTCTGGCCCGGCAGGGGGATATTGCCTACCAGTTCGCCTGTAAAATCATGCAGCAGCTTCACCAGGCAAGGTTGGTCAAAAGTTCTATGGGCCCGAAAGGTGGTTTTTTTCTTGCCAGGCCACCGTCCAAAATAAACATACTGCAGGTCATACAGGCCTTGCAGGGACCGGTTAGTCTAAATAAATGTTTCGGCATTGAGGGCTGCCCGCGGCGTCGGAACTGTCCGGTCTCGGCAAGCCTGGCCGGTCTTCAGAAACAAATTGAAACATCTCTGCGTAGTATCACTTTGGCGAAGCTGTTAAAAATTAAGCCTGGCAAAAAAACGAAATGAGTCTGATTTATGCTGGAGCCTGATAAATGACGAAATGTCCCGGACAGGACCAGAGATATTGGAAACCGGGCGATGTTTTCGAAGTAAACTGTCCCGGCTGCAACGGCAAAATAGAGTTTTTTAAAGATGAGCCGCAGTTGAAATGTCGCAAGTGTGGACGAGCTGTGCTTAATCCGAAAATTAATCTCGCTTGCGCAAAATGGTGCAGGTATGCCGAGCAGTGCCTTGGCACTATCGTTAAAAAAACCGACCCTGAGAAAGAACCAAGAAATGAAGGAGGAGAATGATGTTTTGTTACCAGTGCGAACAGACGGCAGGCGGTAAAGGCTGCACGAAAGTCGGTGTATGCGGAAAGGATGAAGACATTCAAAGCCTTCAGGATATCCTGGTTTTTGGACTAAAGGGCATAGCTGCTTATGCGTATCATGCGCGAGGGCTTGGCCACAAAGATGAGCAGGTTGACGCATTTATGCACGAGGCATTGTTTTCGACTCTGACGAATGTGAATTTTGACCTTAATCGTCATCTGGAGCTGGTGCTGAGTGCCGGCCGAATAAACCTTCGCATAATGGAAATGCTCAACAATGCCCATACTGCCACATTTGGTCATCCCGCACCGGCAATAGTGCCGAGGGGTACTAAAGCCGGGTCTGGGATTGTTGTTACAGGTCATGATTTGCCGGCCCTTTACAAGTTATTAAGGCAGACAAGGGGTAAGGATATTAATATTTATACCCACGGCGAAATACTGCCGGCACACGGCTATCCGGAGCTTAGAAAGTTTAGACATCTTGCGGGTAATTATGGCACCGCCTGGCAAAATCAGAAAAAGGAGTTCGACGAATTCCCGGGCGCAATTTTAGTAACTACCAACTGCGTTATGATTCCCAAAGACTCCTACAAGGACCGAATGTTTACCTGCGGCATAGCCGGCGTGGCGGGGGTTAAGCACATCGAGAACCAGGATTTCAGCCGGGTCATTGAAAAAGCGTTGTCACAACCGGCGCTTTCGGAGAATCCACAGGGGACATTGAGCACAGGATTTCATTACACGGTCGTTCTTGGCATGGCTGACAAAATCGTCGAGGCGGTCAAGACCGGCAAAATTCGCCGCTTCTTCTTCATCGGCGGATGCGACGGCGCAAAGCCGGGCCGAAATTACTACACCGAATTCGCCGAAAAAGTCCCAAAAGATTGCGTTATCCTTACCGCCGCCTGCGGGAAATATCGCTTCAACGACCAGGAATTTGGCGACATCGATGGAATTCCCCGCCTGATAGACACCGGCCAGTGCAACGATTGTTACGGCGTCATACAGATTGCCTTAGCCCTGGCGAAGGTCTTCGAATGCTCCGTTAACGAGTTGCCTCTCTCGCTTGTTGTATCGTGGTACGAGCAAAAGGCCGTGGCGATTCTGCTTACACTGCTGCATCTTGGAATAAAGAACATAAAGCTTGGCCCGACTCTGCCGGCCTTTGTCAGCCCGAATGTGTTGAATATACTGGTTGAAAAATATAATATCAGTCCGATTGGCAATGTCGATGAAGACCTTTCTGAAATGCTTGGTAAGTAGGATTTATAATGAGCGAGTTCATTTGGTCAATCTTAGTTGATTTTTGGAACGTCTTAGCTGAGATGTCGCCCTATCTGCTGTTCGGCTTCGCCGTGGCCGGGTTGCTGTCTGTCTTTATTTCGCCCCGGCTCGTGGAGAGACATTTGGGCGGCAAAGGCATCTGGCCCATCATCAAGGCCTCGCTGTTCGGCGTCCCGTTGCCTTTGTGTTCCTGCGGCGTTATCCCGGTCTCTATGTCGCTGAGAAAGAACGGCGCGAGCAAAGGTGCGACAATATCGTTTCTGCTTTCAACCCCGCAAACCGGCGTGGATAGTTTTCTTGTAACCCTCAGTCTGCTTGGTCCTGTCTTTGCCATTTTTCGGCCTGTGGTTACATTCATAACCGGCCTGATTGGAGGCGGCCTTGTACAGCTTTTTGGCGAGGCTCCGGCACATTCTGATGTAACCGAATCGAAGGTTGCGGAATCGGACACTGATGCAGGCAAAAAACAGGGCAAACTTGGACGGGCGTTAAAATATGGATTTGTTGCGCTGCCCCGTGACATCGGCAGAGCAATGTTGATAGGGCTGGTTATCGCCGCCTTTATTTCAGCGCTTGTGCCGGACGATTTCTTCGCCCGCAGCATCGGCACCGGCTTTTTCGCGATGCTCGTAATGGTACTCCTGGGTGTACCGGTATATGTCTGTGCCACCGCCTCGGTCCCCCTTGCCGCCGCGATGATACTAAAAGGCCTGACACCGGGAGCGGCACTGGTCTTTCTTATGACCGGACCGGCAACAAACGCCGCCGCCTTTATCACTATCTGGAAGCTCCTGGGGGCAAGAACCGCTGTCGCTTATATTATCACGGTCATCGGATGTGCCCTTGCCGCTGGCCTGCTGCTCGACCATATTGCATTCGACCTCGGCGTTGAGGTAATCCACCAGCACCAGTGGATGCTCCCGGCCCCGATTAAATATGTCTCAGCCATTATCTTATTGATAATCTTGGCAAAAGCCGCCTGGAGTCCGTCTCGGCGGTTGACATCCGGAGCCGAAGATATTAATAAGTAGTTTCTTGCGGTATTGGGAAAAAACCTTATCTCATTTTTAATGGAAGGAGTTGGATATGGACCTCAAAGGCACCCAGACAGAAAAGAATTTATTGACCGCCTTTTCCGGCGAGTCGCAGGCCAGAAACCGCTACACCTATTTTTCAAGCCAGGCTCGTAAAGAGGGCTATATGCAAATCTCAGCCATATTTGAGGAAACCGCAAACCATGAAAAAGAGCACGCCAAACGCCTGTTCAAGTTCCTGCAGGGCGGCGAGGTTGAGATTACGGCTGCCTTCCCCGCGGGCGTGATTGGCTCAACCCTCGAAAACCTAAAGGAAGCCGCGGCCGGTGAGCATTACGAAAATACCGAGATGTACCCCGGCTTTGCCCAAACCGCGGAAAAGGAAGGTTTCAAGGAAATCGCTGAGGTCTTTCGTAATATTGCCGTAGCCGAAAAGCGCCACGAGGATAGATACCTTGACCTTGCGAAGAATATCACCGAGGGACTTGTTTTCAAGCGTCAAAAACCTGTACGCTGGATTTGCCGAAACTGCGGCTACGTGCACGAAGGAACCGAGCCGCCCGAAAGCTGCCCGGCCTGTGGGCATCCGCAGACTTATTTTGAGCTGGAAGCTGTTAATTACTGACGGCCTGTTAGTAAGACCGCCGGATGGAATTTGATTATGAGAAAGATTAAAGATAATGTATATGCCGTTGGAGCGATTGACTTTGATGCAAGATTGTTCGACAGGCTTATTCCGCTGCCCGATGGTACGAGCTACAATTCTTACCTGCTCAAAGGCAGCGAGAAGACTGTATTACTTGACACTGTTGACCCATCCAAAACAGAGGTTTTGTTAAATAATCTTGCCGAGTTAGGAGTTGACAGGATTGACTATATCGTTGCACATCATGCCGAGCAGGACCATTCCGGCTCTTTGCCGGATGTTTTACTTGAGTTTCCGGATGCGAAAGTGGTAACGAATTCAAAGTGCAGGGATATGTTGGTTGATTTGCTCGACATAGAGGACGATAAATTTATCACCGTTGAAGATGGTCAAACGTTCTCACTTGGTGACAAGGTCCTGATGTTTATATTTTTGCCCTGGGTACACTGGCCTGAGACTATGGGCACTTATTTGAAAGAAGACAATATATTATTTTCGTGCGATTTCTTCGGCGCTCACCTTGCAACGAGCAGTTTGTTTGTCGATGATAAGGCGACGATTTACGAATCGGCCAAACGTTATTATGCTGAAATTATGATGCCGTTCAGGCGACAGATAAATGCGAATCTTACAAAGCTTGAGTTTTTGGAGATTGATATAATAGCCCCCAGCCACGGCCCGGTGCATAATCGGCCTGAATTTATCATCGGTGCTTACAGGGACTGGGCTTCCGAGGCCGTTAAAAATGAAGTTGTTGTGCCTTATGTTTCGATGCACGGGAGCACCGCTAAAATGGTGGCATATTTTGTCAAGGCCCTGATTGACAGAGGTATTACGGTAAAGGAGTTTGAGCTTTCCACGGTTGACATCGGCAAGCTCGCAATAGCATTAGTGGATGCTGCGACGATAGTAGTCGGTTCACCAACGGTGCTGATAGGCCCGCATCCCTGTGCGGCTAACGTGGCCTTTCTGGCCAACGCTCTTCGGCCGAAGGCAAAATTTGCTTCCATCATAGGCTCGTTCGGCTGGGGTGGCAAAGCGGTCGAGCAGTTAACGGCAATGATGCCGAATCTAAAGGTTGAGATTTTAGAGCCGGTGATAGCAAAAGGGCATCCTAAAAAAGACAGTTTTGCCGCTCTGGACAGGTTGGCCGATGAAATCCTGGGCAAACACAAAGGACTTGGAATTGTAAATTGAGTTCTTTAAGCTAAAGAAAGGAAAATGTTATGGCTGGGAAACTCCAAATCTACAAATGCGATATCTGCGGTAATATTGTGGAGGTTCTTCACGGAGGCGAAGGGCAGCTCGTTTGCTGCGGGGAGGCGATGCAGCTTCTGGATGAAAAGACCGCCGATGACGGCAAAGAAAAACATGTGCCTGTGATTGAGAAAAAAGACGACGGCTACGAAGTTACGGTGGGCAGTACCTTACATCCTATGGAGGAAAAGCATTATATCGAATGGATTGAGCTATTGACTGACGGCAGGACGTATCGGCAGTTTCTTAGTCCCGGCAACGCGCCTAAGGCGGTCTTTAAGGTGGAAGCTAAGTCGGTAACGGCAAGGGAGCATTGTAATGTTCACGGTTTATGGAAAGGTGAATGATAATGGGTATTAAATTGAACGCGAACGAAGTCTTCGAGATGGCCGAGGAAATCGAAAGAAATGCCGCCAAATTCTACCGGCAGGCGGCGGAAAACAGCTCGGATAACCAAATAAAACAGATGCTGCTCGACCTGGCTGATATGGAGGATGGACATCAAAAAACCTTCGCGAAAATGAGAGAGCAGCTTAGCGGCGGCGAAAAGGGATGGACTGTTTTCGACCCCGAAGACCAGTCGGTTTTATATCTTCAGGCTATGGCGGATTCTCGCGGTTATGAAGGCAAAATAAGCCCGACCAAAGAGCTGACCGGCAGCGAAACACCCAGGGAAGTTCTTGAGATAGCCCTGAATTCCGAAAAAGAGTCGGTCCTTTTTTATTTCGGCTTGAAAGATTTGGTGCCTGCCGGGGCCGGCAGAGACAAAGTCGAAGCTATTATTAAGGAAGAGCTCACTCACATCACGACTTTGCTGAATAGCCTCAATTCCCTGTGATGGGTAATTAAACACGGGTCCGGCTTAACTGTGACAGGCTGAGAATATCTTTGGAGACAGAAGTGTTAGACTTAGAATCGCTGTTCAGCTTGAATTATGGAATGTACATAGTCAGCTCGAAGAGCGACGGCAAATTCAACGGCTGCATCATTAACAGTGTATTTCAGCTAACCCCCGAGCCGCCGATGCTCGCGATGAGCATCAATAAACAGAGTTTAACCCATGATTATATTGCCCGGAGTAGTATTTTCGTTGTATCGGTTCTTGCCGAGGGGACGCCGATAGAATTTATTGGCAGATTCGGTTTTAAAACCGGCAGAGATTTGGATAAGTTTCAGGATGTTAAATACAAACTTAGCACGGCCGGTGTTCCGATTGTGCTGGATAATACCGTTGCTTTTGTTGAAGTGAATGTTACTGAGTCGCTCGATGTTGAATCGCATACGCTTTTTATCGGCAGAATTACCGCCTGCGAAGCGCTCGATAGCGGCAAAATACCAATGACTTATTCTTACTACCGCGATGTAAAGGGCGGCAGAACACCGCGAACAGCGGCAACTTATGTCAATGTGGAAACCAAATCGAAACCAAAATCAAAGCAAGGGGACAAAGGTATGCAAAAGTACAAATGTCTTATGTGCGGATATATTTACGACCCTGCTGCAGGCGACCCGAAAAATGGCGTAGTGCCCGGCACCGCCTTTGAAGACCTGCCGGCCGATTGGACCTGCCCGGAATGCGGCGCTCCCAAAGACGAATTTGAGCCGGTTTAAGAATAATGATTGAGCGTTTGCTTTTATTTGGGGAGTGAATTTGTGAAGAGAGCCGAAATACCAGGCCGGCTATTTATGGTTTGGTTGCCGCGAGTGACCATAATTTGTTTGTTTACACTTCAAAATCTTTACGCGGACGGCAAGTACTTCCCTGAAAAGGCCTACAAAAAACCGCCGGACCTACCAAGTCAGAGGGCGATTTTAGTTTATAGGAATGGTGTTGAGAAATTAACGATTGAATCGGCATTAAATGGGCAGGGACAGGAATTTGGCTGGATTATACCGCTGCCTTCCAAGCCGTCGCACTTTGAAAAAGCCGCGCCTGGCCTAATCAAAACATTGTCTTCCACACTTCAACCCGAAATTATCCACGACACTAAACGTATGATTGGGCCGTTTTTCGGCATTACAGTTGTTATCACTATGTTTTGCCTGATGACGATAACAAAGGTGCCCAGCAAACGACTCAATCGCCTTTTGCTGCTGTTATTAACGACATTTATTTTTTCATGTTTATTTATGCCGCATTTGGGAGTAGTACGTAATGCTGGCTTGACGAAAGATGTAATGGGAGTCGAAGTTCACGATATTCAGCAAATCGGCAGCTATCAGCTTTCAATCCTCGAAGCGGACAACGCTGGCGCCCTCGATAAGTGGCTGATGGATAATGGTTTTGCCGGGCTTACAGATAAGGATAAACCCGTAATTTCAGATTACATCAAAGAAGGCTGGTTCTTTGTGACCGCGAGGCTGCGGAGAGAAGGCGAAGGTTATAGCCGGCCGCATCCGCTTACAATGTCCTTCGCGAGTAAAATCCCGATATATCCTATACGTCTTACTTCGACATTGGGTGGCGATTTGTATTTAGAGCTTTTTGTCATTGCTCAGAGGCGAGCAAAGTGCGAAGAGTTAACCCTTGAAGTCTGTGATAGATATAATTTTAGAAGTGATTCCAGAGAGGACTATTACATCATTGATCCAATTCCCGGATTTGTTGGAGATTCTTATAAACAAAATATCGGACATAGCGATGCGAATGAACAAATGTGGGACGGGTGTTTTGTGAGTAAATTGGCCGGTATACTGACGAATGATGATATGGCGCAGGACATTGTCCTGGAGCTTGAGCAGGCGAAACCATATCGTAAAAATTTTTACAGCCGGGCCGGTGCACGAGGAACAGGATTTATCGCTTCTCTTTGCGTGTGGAGTCTTTTGCTTGTTATATTAACGATAGATTTCGGCCATAAGGGTAAAATGGGCGATAAATGGAAGGCCCTTTTCAAAATAACAGTAATCACCCTGCTTGTTTCGCTGCCTGCTGGCGGACTGACTTATGCCGTATTACCGAAAATCGAAGTTCAGACCGACGGTTCAATACACCCGTTCACGGCGCGTAGATTGTTATTTGGACAGGGTCATGAGATTTCTGAAAAGTGTGATTACTTTAAGAACCTGAGCCTGGATGAAGCAAATCCTCTTGTTGATGATTATTTTATATCAAAGAACATAGAAAATATATATACGGGAGAAAAAATAAAACGCGAGAACTCGCCCGGCAACTACACGGTTTTTGAGGATGAGCGAGGCATTATATTGAGAAAATATTTCGAAGGTGGTTATCCACATGACTTTATCTTAACGTCAGAAAAACAGGACTGAGGAATAGATTATGCAGGAAATTAAGGCGTCGGTATCTAAACAGGATATTATCTGTGCCGAGGAGCCTGCTCCGCCGGTCCCGATGATTGTCTTCGGCGCCTCCGGCGACCTGACCTCCAGGAAACTAATCCCCAGCCTTATGAAGATTTCTCAAAGAAAGCTGCTTAACGACAGCTTTTATTTGTTGGGCACTGGAAGAAAAAACCTTTCGGACAAGCAGTTTCGCCAAATCGCAAGCCAGGCCATAAGAGAAAAGTGCGATGATGTTTCGTCTAAAGATTCTGACTTGTTTATTGAAAAGCTATATTACGTAAGTGGAGATTATAGTGACGCCGCGCTCTATGAAAGCATTAAAGCCAAACTTGCCCAATTGGACGCCGAGTATAAAACCGGCGGCAATCACATCTTTTATTTGGCTGTTCCGCCGTTTCTTTACACTACGATAGTGGAGAAGCTTTGCGGGGCCGGCCTGTCTCGCCCGAATAAGGCTGATTCGAAAAACTCTCCCCGATTGGTCGTGGAAAAGCCTTTCGGCAGGGACCTGCAAAGCGCTATGGAATTGGATAGCCAAATCTGCCGGTGCTTTGAAGAATCCCAGATTTATCGCATAGACCATTATCTCGGCAAAGAGACGGTTCAGAATATTTTGATGTTTCGATTTGCAAACAACATTTTCGAGCCAATCTGGAATCGCAATTACATAGACCACGTTCAGATTACAATCGCCGAATCCATCGGCATTGAGCATCGCGGCGGCTACTACGACAAGGCCGGCGCACTCCGGGATATATTTCAAAGCCACATGCTCCAGATGCTTGCCTTGGCTGCTATGGAACCGCCCGCGTCCTTCCAGGCCGATAGTATCCGCGATGAGAAGGTAAAGCTCCTGAAATCGATTAAGCCCTTCAATCTTCAGAACATTGTTAGAGGTCAATACGGCCCCGGCAAAATCAATGGAAAAGAGGTTGCTGGATATCGCAGCGAGCAGGATGTAGCGCCCGGCTCGAACACAGAAACGTTTGTTGCTGCGAAGCTGTTTATAGACAACTGGCGATGGGAGGGTGTCCCTTTTTATCTTCGGACCGGCAAAATGCTTGCCCATAAAGATACTGAGCTCGCCATTACCTTTAAAACTGTTCCTTATTTGATGTTTGCCTCATCGGGCCTTGAAGATATTCCACCTAACGTCCTTGTGTTGCAAATTCAGCCGGAAGAGGGAATTTCGTTGAGTTTCCAGGCCAAACGGCCCGGCTCGAAGTTCTGTATGGGCATGCTGAATATGAGTTTCTGCTACGAGAGCCTCTTCGGGATTACTATGCCCGAGGCCTACCAGAGATTATTACTGGATTGTATGCTCGCGGACCAGACCCTTTTCACGCGGGCCGATGATGTTCGGACAACCTGGCAGTTATTGACACCGATTTTGCAGGCCTGGGAAAAAGGTGATTCTGCGCCGTTTGAATATCCTGCCGGCTCCGAGAGTTTCCCCCAGGCCGATGCCCTCATCGAATCCGACGGCCGAAAATGGCGTAAACTCTCGTC
Source organism: uncultured Pirellulales bacterium (assembly GCA_964444665.1). Taxonomy (GTDB): domain Bacteria; phylum Planctomycetota; class Phycisphaerae; order Sedimentisphaerales; family CAYZTY01; genus CAYZTY01. The sequence goes on along the minus strand of CAYUIE010000012.1, from coordinate 2,983 downwards.
AATTTAACCCACCCTTCGGCGGTCGGCCTCCGCCAGCTCGCCCTGCGGGCTTGCTCTGTGGTTATACCGATTGACCATTGATTATTATGGACTGACATAACGCAGCGGAATATCGACTATTATGGTCCGGGCGTCAGCCACTGGGCTGCAAAAATAGCCAGGTCTCTGAAATCGATATTTCCATCCCTGTTCAGGTCCGCGTTCGGCACCTTCATTTCGCAGCATACATCGATTGAACCGTCCGCGCAATTCGCCGTCATGACTTCATTGCAGACCATACCCGCCGGACAATCGCCCGCGCAATAAGGCATAGGCCCGCCGGTTACCATTAATGTCGTTTCAGTCGTTATGCCGTTCATGTCCTCCAGCACACTGCCCGGACAGCCTTCGAATTCAATCTGGTACGTAATATCAAAGAAGCTATCAACGGCAAAGTCACCTGACGCCAGCTTTGTCAGTATTGTCTCGCCGTCGTTCTCGCTGCCGTACCCGAAGCTCGAGCCGCCCCTGATGCGGAACGTACAGAAATCCGGGTCGCCGAACAGCTCGCCGGACAGGGTGTATATCCTGTTGGCAAATGTCTGCACCGCATCGCCAGGATTTCTCGGCGCCGTATGCATCTCACCGAAGACAGGCACTGCCAGGTGGCGGTCAAAACCGGCCAAATCCCCGGTGCCGGTGATGTTCAGTTCAAGCGTTGAGGCAAAGCAGTCGCCGTCGCCGCCAAGTGTACCGCCGGACGTCTCGCACTGGCCCGCCGAAAGGCTCAGTGAACAGCTCGAGCAGCCTGTCGGCCCGTCACAGCAGACAAAGTCCTTAAGCGTCCCATCCATCTCGATAGTCGTACCGCCGGGCAGCCCATCGATAATCATAAAAGGCTCATTTGGTGTGTTATATTCGCACCCTATCGGCGGCAGCGTCGCCGTGCCCGACCCGTTGTCGGGTATGTAACAAAACTTGCTCGGACCCGCAACCGGACTTTCTACGTGGTAGGAATTTGGCTCCCTGCATTCACATTCGACCACGGTAACATCTTCCGTATCGAGGTCGAACTCCATGCACTTCGGCTGGCATTCCTCGCTTGTTCCCAGGCACGCCACTGTCTCACATGAGTTGCCGTCCGTTGTCGGCTTGCACTCTGCGAAGCCGGTTACCATTCGTGTTGTTTCAGTGGTTATGCCGTTCATGTCGGCCAGTACACTGCCGGGACAGCCTTCGAATTCAATCTGGTACGTAATATCGAAAAAGCTGTCAACGGCAAAGTCTCCCGACGGCAGCTCCGTAAGTGTGGTCACTCCGTTGTTCTCAGTACCGTACCCGAAGCTCGAGCCGCCCCTGATTTGGAATGCGCAGAAATCCGGGTCGCCGTACAATATGCCGGATAGCCGGTAGATTCTGTTGGCAAATGTCTGCACCGCCTGGCCGGCATTCCTCGGCGCAGTATGCATCTCACCGAATACGGATACCGCCAGGTGCCGATTGAAACCATAAAGGTCCCCGGTACCGACCACGTCCAGGTCGAGCGTCGCGGCAAAACAGTGTCCGTCCCCGCTAAGCGTACCGCCCGCCGTCTCGCACTCGCCCGCCGAAAGGCTAAGCGAGCACAATGAGCACGAGCTCGGCCCGTCGCAGCAGACAAAATTATTAAGTACCCCGTACATCTCGATTGTCGTACCGCCGGGCAGGCCGTTGATAATCATGAAAGGTTCGTTCGGCGTACTATATTCACATCCCAATGGCGGCAGCGTTGCCGTACCCGACCCGTTATCGGGCAGAATACACGCTTCGCCGGCAAAACCGGCCGAACTAAAGATAACTGCCAATAAAATTATACCGGCCAATTTGAACGTAGTGGATGACTGCATAATCTCTCCTCCTTTAATAGGTTTGACTCTTTCTGGAAGGCCAGCGAATGGTCAGCCGGACCTGTTTTATAAAATATTATTATACCTTATTTTGCCAACGACTTACAAGCAAAAAACGACCATATTCTATCCTAAATATTATACCAATCTACTGGTGAGATACAAAACCTGTCCTGAGTGAAATCGAAGGATACGACATACGAACGACGAGATACGAATCTATCGCAGCCTCCGGCAGCGTTTTTTGAAAAGTTTAGTCCACGGTACTGCCGTGGGTCGTTTAGCCCCCTGCATTGCAGGGGGTCTCTTTTGTTTGATTTATTGCAGGATTTTCTTCTCTCAAATCTGAAACCTTAAATATGAAATTATCCTGTCATCACTATGGCAGGGTTGGGTTTTTTACTTTACCGTCGGCCTGCGGTTGCAGATAATACCAACCAATGAAAAAATCGCGACCGTCTCCGTCTTTTCACTAAAACAGAATAACTTACTGAATTAAAAAATAAAATACTTTTGAATAAAAGGAGTTTCAAATGAAACCATGGCTGCTATATTCGTTGTTTGCAATGCTCTCATGGGGTGGGTATATAGTTGTTGCCAAAGTTGCAACATCTGACCAGTATTTCGGACTTCCTCCGAAATGGGCTGCTGTTTTAATTTACGTAGGCATCGGTCTAGTTTTTGCAGTTTATTATTTATTCGCTAAAGATGGCAAATCGAATTTAAACCATCAGTCAATATTAGCGGGTATTTCCTCTGGAGTTTTATGGGCTTTAGGCATGGTTTTTTCTTTATTAGCCTTAAAGGCCGGTGCTGATGTCTCGAGACTTGTGCCGATATACAACTGCAATACCCTGGTCGCTGTTCTTCTTGGAATCATCTTTTTACGTGAAATAAGTAACATTGCAAGTATCTCAAGCGTAATTATTGGAAGTATTTTAATTACGGTTGGTGGCGTTCTCGTGGTTAGATAAGAATTTTTTTTTGTCATCCCGAGCACAGCCGAATCCGTCGATGAATCTCAATATCGTTTAGCCCCCTGCACTGCAGGGGGTTTCTTTCCTGGTACAAACCGGTAAGATGGGTTACAGATTATGCTAAGGACATGGGTAACAGTT
>CAYUIE010000011.1:69517-117620 GCA_964444665.1 uncultured Pirellulales bacterium | reverse complement strand
TAACAAGGTAGCCGTAGGGGAACCTGCGGCTGGATCACCTCCTTTCTAAAGGATATTGACTGCGGCGGTTTTTACCGCCGCAAGAAGTCAGGCATTTTCGCTGCTAAGGCTTGATTGTTCTTGATATTTAAGCCCTGAACCATACGGTACAGGGCTTTATTTTTTGATGAAGAAATTAACCGGCCGCTAATGAATTACGGTTCATACCACCTTGCCTGCCATAACCAGTCCAGGGCAAATTCGGCGAAATCCTGGAATGTAATCTGGTCATCAGAGACGAGGTCGCACATTTCGTTCCAGTTTCCAGTTCCGGTTTCACTAAGCCAGGCTTGCATTAGTATATTAAGGTCATCAAGGTCTACGATCCCATTTCTGGTAAAATCGGACGGTGTTCCATCGACCTCGTCAGGTCCAATATCAATTCGTCCATTCATCACCCGCGGCTCACCGTGTATGTCAAAATCATTTGGTTCCGGTGCATAATTTGGGTCACCTGCATTAATACAGGGTGAATCCCATTGTAGGTTAAAATTATAATTCATCATATCCACAAATTTCGGATTGGCGTCGATATTACTTTCGTGCCAATTGAGTGTTTGAGAATTTTTCCACACACCTGCCTCACCACCCTCAACATCACTGTGAACTACTGTAAGAGCACCACTTTCTAAGTAAATATCTGCTTCATAGTATCCATAGTTATTCCAAATTATACAATTGCTAATTAGGCTGGTAGAATACCGAACTGTGATTGCAAATGAATCATTAGACGAAAAGACACAGTGTTTGATTGTTGCGTTACCTTCACATAATAAACCACCACCAAGCCAGTATGCATTATTGTTTCTAAAGGTACAGTGGCTGATTGTCGCATTTTTTACACCGGCACCGCCACCACGGTGGGCATAGTTATTTCTAAAAGTACAGTATTTTATGGTAGGATTGCTGCTTCCTGCGCAGTAAATGCCGCCACCATTGCCATCACCACCGATATAACCATTAATAATCGTAAGGCCCGAGACAATCGAATCTGGACCCTCACCACTATGGAAGTAAAACCCGCGATGGTAATCAGTGCTGGTGCCTTGAGAGTTTATGACCGTCGCCGCAACAGCGACTTGGTCGTACGGATTGGTGCTTTGGACAGTAATTGCCTTTCCTTTGAAATCCAGGTCACGATTACCATCACCTGTATATGTGCCCGGTGCTACAATAATGAACATTCCGTCGCTGGAGGCGTCGATTGCTTCCTGGATAGTGGCAGAATCCGATGGGACGTTTATTGTGTTCCCAACGCTTAAGTATACCGGAATCGTGCGAGGACTGTTAATTGCTTCATTGCATATTGCATTTAATTCATAAGCATATCCTCCTGTATCCAACCCATTAACATCCACACTTAGAGTGACCTCATTCATATCGGTCTGGCCGTTTGACGCTCCGGTTGTCGGAATTACTTCCAGCCAGTTACAATCTTCAGTAATCTGCCAGTTAAGTATTCCGGAACCGATGTTGAAAATATACAATGTTTGCGGTTCCGGGTCGGGGTCTCCGGCAAAGGCGGTGAATATGATTTGTTTGGGAAAAATCTCAATAATCGGCGATATATAATCGAATTCGTCTGCTCCCATGTCAATACGACTGTTAATAACTCGTTGGTCACCATCAATATCCGTTTCTCCCAGACCACTGGAATTCGGATCACCGGCATCAATACAGGGAGAACCGATGGATATGTGAAAATCGTTACCAGGCGAATCTACGAAAAGTGGATTTAGATTGATATTGCCTACACCTGTAAAACCACCCTTAACATCGCTATATGTAACCGTCGGCAGTTTACTGTAGGGCGCATCTATTTCATCGACGTTATTCCAAAATATACAGTTTTTAACTTTACCATAACCATCGCGAGAGTAATATCCACCACCCAAATTTGCTGAGTTTCCATAGACAGTACAATTAATAATCTCGGGATTGCAACCATCTGAATAAAGTCCTCCCCCTTTATTGCCTCCAGTGCACCTTGCGATTATAGAGTTAACAATCCTTCCAAAACTGTTTAGGAAGTGTATTCCACCCCCTCCCATATAAGAATGACAGTTGGTAATGATGCAGTTTGTAATAGTTGGACTGCTTCTCACACAATTTATGCCGCCACCTCTTTCCTCTTCGTAAACACGGCCATTTTGAATAGTAAAGCCTTTCAAAATTGAGTCAGTTGATTCATTGTTATGAAAATAGAAGGCTCGTGCCTGACTCTGGCAATCGATGGTGCAGTTATCCGGCCCATTTTCACTCATTACGGTAATTGCTTTACCCTGATAATCGATGGCACGGTTGCCAGGACCGGCGTGAGTACCGTCGGCTACTTTGATAATATCAGTATCTTCGGAAGCGTCGATTGCATCCTGGATAGTGGGATACTCTTCTGGAACCAATCGAGCTCCAGCTCGGAGTTTTACAAGAATCACCATTGGACTGTTAGTTGCATTGGGGTCGAGAATTGTCATATTACAGCTATAGTTGCCCTTTGGCAGTCCATTTGCATCCACAGTTAAGGTAATCTCGCCAATCTCGCCGGTAGAATCTCCAGACATTGGTGAGGCTTCCAGCCAGTTACAATCTTCAATAATCTGCCAGTTTAAGGTACCTGTCCAGCCATTTCTGATAGAAAGAACCTTACTGCAGGTCTCGTTTAGAAAAGCGAACACATTAATCTTGTAAGCGTCAAGAGCAATGAAGGGCCCCGCGGGCTGGTCCCAATACTCATAAGCACCCATATCTGTGACATATGTCTGATTTGCATCGCCATCGAGAGGACGTGGTCTATCCTCAAGGTCTCTTGGCGGAAAGCCACTTAGTGCGTAGTCGGCACCGGCGTCTATGCAGGGTGAGCCGGCGGTCAAATGGAAATCGGTTGCAGAGACAAAATTCGGGTCTGAGTTGATATTTCCCTCACCGGTGAAACCGTTCTGTATGTCGCAGTAAGTTACTACCCCTACATCGTGGACATTAAGTTGTGCCCCGGCATTTCCCCATATTATACAGTTGGTGATATCAATAGTACCGACAACACCCGTTACTATACCACCACAGCCTGATTCGTCGCTATTGTAGGCAACTGTGCAGTTAGTTACTGACATATGGCCCCCGGGATGGGTACTTAAATGCATTCCCCCCCCGATGCCTTTACCTATTCCTGAACAAAAAGCAGTGTTATTGATGATAACGCAGTTAGTAATTTTTGCTCCTCCGCCGTCGCAATTTATACCTCCACCGTAGTTGTCAGCGAAATTGTCATCGAAGATGCTGGACTCGATTTTAGGTGAGGATTCGTAGCTTTGTAAGCCGCCACCATCACCTTCTGTTATATTGCCGGTGAAGGTGCAGCCGGTAACTAAAATGTATCCTGAATCAGTATAAAGACCGCCACCCTCGTAAGCTTCGTTGTCTTCAAATATGCAGTTACGTGTAATCGCATTGGAGGTCCCACAGGCAATTGCGCCGCCGCGTCCAAATTTATTAGTGCGTTTGTCAGCTTCGTTGTTTCTAAATACACAATTTTCGATGGTAGGCGAGGAACCTTTACACAAAATGGCACCGCCGGCGGGAAAATAATCCGGGCCTATTACACCTCTGAGTTCTGCTTCGGGGCCAAAACCGTTTATGATGGTGAAGCCGGACAAAATCGAGTTACTGTCTTCGCCGCTGTGGAAGTTAAAGCCCCGGTGTGGATTGCTTAGGGAGCCATCGCAGTTGATAATGCAGTTTACCGGGCCGTTTTCGCTGGTGATGGTGATTGCCTTTCCCTTAAAGTCGATGTCGCGATTTCCCGCATCGGTGTATGTGCCGTCTGCTACGATGATATTATTTCCGTCGACTGCGGCATCGATTGCCGCCTGGATTGTGGGATAGTCTTCGGGTACGCGAATGCCACTGGGCTCAGCAATTGTGGTGAACTGATAGCACAAACCTTCGTTAGCGTCTATCGTCTCATTGCCGAGATTGTCTGTAGCAGTGAGAGCGAAATAATAATCGGTTTCGGGAGAAAGATAGACAAGCTGGAAGCTATGCGCGGTTGAAAGAGCAGGGTCCTCTATAAACGCGTTTGGCTCTTCACATGTCAGGCCATAAGTAATAACAGTAGTTGCAGGCTCATTTGTTTCGAAAGTTACAATTGCAGCGCTGCTGGTTATGTTCGAGACCTGGATATTCAGAATGGTTGGCGGCTCGCAGTCAAGCGAAGCAATATCATTAGGTGCTGCGGGACTGCCGGTTCCATCGTTGGCATCCTGATATTCTGCAATAATGGTCTGCCCGTCAGCTATCTGTAGTGTACCATCTTCGGGTATGACTGCTCCAGAGGAAGTTGTGATTGTACCTGTGAAAATACCGCCGCAGAAATCATCTTCGTATAACGTTAGTGTCTCGATATCCGAGCCGGATGTATACAGCATAACATTTTGAGTGATGTTTCCTACAAGGTCTCCATCTCGTAGTTCTACCTCAACCGGATCGGCGCAGGAGTAGACCTCCCTGTCCAGTTCTATCGTGCCCTCAGGACTGGGGGTATGGTACTGACTTGTGATGATAAGGGAATAGTGTTGTTGGCCGTCTGTAAGTGTACCTTTATAATCAACGATTACTGTGTATAGACCCGGCTGGTTGGGTGATATAATACAGACCTGCTCAACATTGTCGAGGATATTGTCTCCTGTAGTAGCTGAATTCGCAGGATTGAGGGGGTCAAGCACATAAGGATAATAAACATCGATTCCATTAGGACCAACGATGCGTACGTCGAGGTCGTTTATTAGTCTTGGCGATGGGTCATCGAGACCAGAAATAGCGGTTGCGGGCGGGTCGGTCCAGCACAAGGTTGCACGGATTGGAGTTTCACCATTCCAAATAAAGGAGAAGGAATCATCCGGATTTCCCGCATCCAGAAGTCCCTCAAAAATCTTGCTGTCAGCCGGGTATTCGTTTTGGTCTGTGATAATATCAGCGGCGGTCTTTACGTTCATCAGTCCCCAGCCGAAGGAATAATCAGGGCCGGGATTACCCAGGTCATCAGTGGCGTGGATAATCAGCGCCTTTAGCGTGCTTGCCCGCATAGCCTGGCCTGGAAAGAGTTGGCCATAAAGTTGCACAAGGAGTATAGCGGAGCCGGCGGCGTCCGGGGCGGCCATACTGGTCCCTGAATAGGTGCCGTAGCTTGTATCGCTGTCATCCACAGGAGAATAAAGGTTTATTCCGTTGGCAACAATGTCGGGTTTTATTCGGCCATCGTCAGCGGGTCCCCATGAGCTGAAAGACGCAATTATTGCATCAGACAAAGAACGCTGGCCAAGTCTTACAGCGTCGGATACGGCCCCTACGGTCATTATATTTTTAGCGTTTCCGCGATGTGGGATTGTATCGAATCCGCCGTTGTCCCAGGCATCGCCGTAAGGGTCGGTGCTGCTGTTGTAGCTTTTTGACTGCCATTCATCTTCATCATAGTAATAAAAAGTTTCTCCTTCAGGTGGGGCGCCGTCGCCTCTATCATTTCCTGCCGATTTGAAAGGTAGATAATACGGTGCGGCATAACAAAGCGAGTCATACGCAACAGTAAGGTCACTATACTGGCCAAAGCCGTCAGCTTCCCTGTCCAGCCAGGTTCCAAACCAATGATAGCCGTAGGTTCCAGAGTAGTCGCCTATTGTCCACCCGGTAGCTATACCATAGGAGTGATTAGATAAATATATTGTGTTGGCCTCTGCCGGGTAGGAAGCGGCGCGGCTGGCCATCTCTGATTCCTGTGAGTCCCAATCATAAGAGTCGATAGCGACACTTGGCGCCATTCCCAGTGCCGAGGGGCTAACGCCCGATGCTCCAATTGTCCCGGCAACATGGGTTGAGTGATAGTGGGACTCGGCGCCGTCCATAACACTTAACCGAGTGTCGAATTCCTGGTGTGTTGATAGAGCACTGCCTGCATCCCAGACGCCCACGGTTAGACCACTGCCATTAAGATTGTATGGTGGGGTGTTCCGGATGAGGTCCGCGGCTGTTGAGATAGCGGCGTTGACATTGTTGGTGATATAATATATTGGCCGGCCATCCATAAGGGCCATTAGCTCGAATTGGATGCCATCTGCCCGGCCCTTCACATTCCAACTGAGGCTTTGGGCCCTGCGCCAAGCGCCGGCTTTCGCAGCACGGCTTTGCCCGGCTAAGGTATCAACTGCATTGCTTCGCAGATGTGGATTTGAAAGACTGGCTCGATGTAAAACCGCTTTATCTACGTTTGCGGCACTATTCCCCGCTGAAGCATAAACGATTGCTAAAAAGAAGGTTACGGTGAAAGTTAAAATGACCATCCTCCTTTCCATCTCTATTGTATTTTTTATTATATATTCTACATAAATCCTTGTCAAGCGGTAAAATTTGGAAATACCTAAAGTTAGGTTGTCGAAGGTTTAGGCTCGACTGTATTTGTATTTAAAAAGCCTCCCTAAAGGAGGCTTTTTTTATTGACTTTGCCACTGTTGGGATGTATTTCATGATAGTATTGGTCGGCTTTGTCTGTCGATTCTGAAAGAGGGGAAACGAATGCCGAGATTTCCCAAAAAACAAGCCCAAATTGCTGCATTGGCGGACCAGCCGGAAAAAACCCAGCTCGAATATCGAGTTATTGCAATAAATAAGGCGGGCGATGGTTCGCCGAGTAATACGGTAATGGTGGTATTGTGATTAGTGAATTGTAAGAGGACTATGCGTATAGTGTATCCACATAATAAATAGTTAGGCGTATAAAAAGAGGATAAGATGGATTGGTTCAATATCATATTTGGCGGATTCGGTGGTGTGGTAATTGCATCGTTGGTAGCTCTATATATTCATCGTAGAACCAAACCAAAGCCTGCAGGTTTAGCCTATGAACTCCTAAAGAAATTACAGTTTCTATTAAAGTCGTCAGAATCAGAGTACTATTTTACAAAATCAGCAGATGAAAATTATCAAGTAGCTAAACTGATATATTCAGATTCTGATGCAGAAATAATTGCTACTGCATTTAACGAAAATCCAGAGAAATATGGCGAGGCAGATATAGCAAGAGGATTTCGTTATGGCTCACTATTCACACGAATAACAAGTAACGATGTTTGTCCAACTGAATCTGCCGAAAAAGTCAAAACGGCGATGCAGAAAATAGTTCGGGGTTCTAATCTTATTGTAGTACCAGAGAGTGAGCATATGACTAGAATTGATGGCATTTTCTGTCGGTTTAAGGATTCATCCTATTTGTGTGCAATAGCATTTCGTGACCCCGAAAATATTGACAAAAACAAGGGCGTTGTATTTCGTGATGGAATTGCAGAAGGATTTTATGAATATTACAAGCTTATTGCGGATAAGTATTTAAGTCATTGATTCGCCCAACTAGGCGCTCCACCTGACGGTTATTTCGCATTGAAATGGAAGGACTGCCAAAATCAATTGAATTCGCGACGTAGGTGCTTTACATTACGACATTGTAAGTTTACATCTTGATATTGCAGCTTTACATCAAGGCGTTGTAAGGCAACAATACGGCATTGATGGCTTACATTGAGGCAATGTAACGTTACATCGTGGCATTGCAAACGGGCAAACTTGTCCTCGCGCAGGCGGGGAAAGGCGTATAAGTCGTTGTTTTTAAGCTTGCCCTGAGCGTAGTCGAATGGGGCAGTTAAGTGAAAAAATGAGGTTTTCAGACAAAGAAGCAGAGTGTTATCTGGAAACAAAACCCGAAAGCGGGTTTATCTGGGAATCATGTAAACAATAGTTGGGTGGTCGCACCCCTCTGGAGGAACTGAACCATGTACACACAGCATAATCTGGGCGCATTAGCTCCGTGCCACAACAGAATGGGCTTTTTGACTATCTTCGCTGTCCTTTTTTTAAGCGTCGGCTGTAAAGATCGGTCGCCACAACCGGACTCATCAGCAGGAAGGGACGAGGAGTCTCACAATGTCGATCCATCGTTTGACAAACGAGAGGTGGCCTACCTTCGTGCAAAAGCGGCAGCGGCGGGCGTGAGCGAGGTGTACATTGTCGTTGGAAACAGTGGGGCACCGCTCTTTGCGGAGGTAGACAGGCTCATTCTCTGGAATCGAGCTGCCAAACAAACATATGGGTCGATTGATGCCGTTAGGGAGACAGGTAAGGCGGGTATCATCGAGCCGGGGGTGAACTGGGCAGACCCATTTGGAGACATGCTTAGATCCGCGGGAATCAAGGAGAGCTTTGTCGAAAGCAAGCTATACGAGATCTGGCACCCGAGATTTGTGAAGCCAGGACGCGGAGAAGGTAGTCAGCGTGCTCTTATCCACGAGCACTGGATCGGTGAGATAGTTGGTCGTGCCACGGTGCTAAATATTCGCTGACCCGCGATGCATCAACTACCGACTAGCTAACAACGGGTTTCAGCGTTCGGCGACGGAGACAGAGATAAAAAGAGACGAAAAAGCAGCCCTGTAATGGCTCAAAGAAGCAGGGATATTGAAGGACTAAACCAATATAACGTAAAAGCCTCCCGCAGCGGTGCGGGGGGGGGGGGGATAATTTACTATCACCTATTTACGGAAAGGAATTGAATTATGGCACGATTCCCAAGAACAGAACCAGAGATTGTGGCAGGGGATTAAGGACTTTCTCGTAGATAACGGGGTCGCAGTGGTAAGGGCGATGACTGTCGAAGTGATAAAGATGAAAACCTTTTGCTCCCCACCGCAGGGGTGGGGCTATATATAACCCCTTAATAAATCCCAATGGCACTCATTGGCGGCCAGGTTTTTTTTCAGGATTGTTTTTTCCCTTCGTACATTTGATATTTCAGCAATCGGCATTCGAATTTTCCATTGAAGAATATCATACGAGCTGAAGTTCTCAGGCCGACTTTTCCAGCGAGTTTTCTGTTACCGGTAAATATATAGCCGGTATAGCCGGCGCAGTTTTGTTTGAAGAAATCTCCGATGCGTTTATATTCTTTTTCGAGCTTTTCAAGCTGCCCTAATCTTAAACCATATTCGGGATTGACTATTATAATGCCCTGGCCCTTCGGAACATCGGTATCGGCGAAATCGCATACGTTAAATTCTATTAGATGTTCGACGCCCGCGGTTTTCGCGTTTTGTCTGGCTGCGGTGATAGCTTTGGCATCTATATCTGTTGCAATTATACGTTTTTGCAGTGGGCCTTTGCGCACAGCTTTGCGGGCATCATTTCGCATTTGATTCCATATCTGCTCATCAAAAACCTTGGTGTGTGTAAAACCAAAATTGCTTCGCAGGCCGGATGGCGGTTTATTCATGGCTATAAAAGCCGATTCGATAGCGAGCGTACCGCTGCCGCACATAGGCAGGACAATATCCTGCGAACCGTCGTAGCCGGTGGCCATGATGATTCCGGCGGCTAACGATTCTCGCAGCGGGGCTTTGTGGGGCATCTTGCGATAGTTTCTGTCAGAGAGTTTTAAACCAGATGTATTGAGGTATATCCACGCCCTGTCGTTCTTCCAGAAAAGGTTGACGACGACTTTGTTTCTATCCGGGCCACTATCGGGCCTCGATCCGGTCTTTTTATATATGCGGTCGACGATTGCGTCTTTGACTTTCAGGCTCGGGTACATGCTATTGTTAATCGAGAAGGTATCGACACGTGAAAGTACGCATAGATATTCCTGAGATGCGATGATATTTTCCCACGGCAGGTTGCTGACTTGTTTGTAGAGTGCTTCGCTGCTGCCACATCGGAATTCTTTAAGAAGATAGAGGACGTTATAAGCGGTTCGCAGATAGAGATTCAGTTTCATGCAATCGATAAATGAACCTCGCGTGATAATACCGCCGGGATGACTGCTAACTATTTCAAAGCCCAGGCCTTGAAGCTCAGAATTTAGATAAACCTCCAGTCCCGGTCCACAGGTCACTAATATGTTTTTGCGCTCGTTGATATTCATCTAAATCTAAATCAAATTTCTGTTCCCGACCACATACTACCCAACCCTGCACTCTTTATCAAACCCCAAAATACATCAACGACAACTCTCCGAGACGGCCCAGATTCTGGCGCCTGGCAACCGCTATGTATAACGTTCAGAGGGAAAAAATAAATGACATTTATGATATAGATACTGAAAGCTCAAAAGCCCTGAACCATACAGCACAGGGCTTTTTACAATAAACTTAACCATGAAATTTATTTTTCAATTGGATTTTTTATTTTAAGAAGAAACTTCTTTTGCCGCGGGGGCAAAGACCACTAGAAACTTACCCGGCCCTTTGAGACACTCCAAACCATGGGATAATTCCGGGGCAAAATAGCAAATAGAACCCGGTTCCATGATTTTTCTGTCATCAGCCAAGACCACTGCGAAAAGCCCCTCAAGTATATAAAGGCTCTCGCTGTTCTTGACCAGGTGGTATTCAACAACCGCTCCTTGCTCTGCCTCGATAAAAACGATGTTCTGGTGTGGGCTTTCATCAGGGCTTAAGAGTTTTTTTTCAAAAATACCCTTACGTCTTGTCGGATGGGCAGTGAGGGCGGTTACATTTTTAATAACTATATCCTTGTACATTGGTTTGATTCCTTAGTTTTTTAGTGATTTTGAAAGGAACTATACCAGAGCCAGAGACCCACAGATGGGTCATCACTGATTGTAAGGCCGTTTTCGCGGTTGGTCAATCTTTCAATACCTTTGCAGATCCTTTCGTATAGGTCTTTGTATTCCTCATTATTGATAATAGGAACAGCATAGTAGCTGGGTGCTTCCCATTCGTCACGCCCGGGTGCGTCAGGTTTTTTATTGAGTTCTACGACTTCGTCATTTTGTGGATTGATAGGTTCAAAGAAATTATTGTAATCGGTTGTTCCTATCTGTAATAAGTAGAACCAAACTGGTGTAAAGTGCAACGGATCGAGGTAAAGACCTATGAGGTTGAATTCGCTGTCTATCTTCTTGTTGGAATTAAAACCTGTTTCGAACATCATCTCTTTTATTGCACCTTCTTCCACCAAATTCTTCTTTTTCTTTTCCACATCTTCCCGACTTATCCGACACGCTCCAGATGTAAAAAGCATGATTTCACCGACTCCTACTGCATGTTCTTTGCACCGCTTCCGGATTATCAAGTATGTTTTATTACTTTGTCTAAAAGTTGCCACTACAGTTACTTCATTTCGCGAGTTTAAATAGGGGAATTTTTGAAAAAAACTCCTATCATTTTTATTTGTAAATAAATTATTGCTGAGAATCCATTTTTCCCGAAAGGACATAGGCTGATTTTTATCTTTGCAAGTTAATATTTTTTTTTGAATCTGCCAATTTATAATCCGGGTATGGGCAAAACGGACTGCTTCCACATAGGCTTTCAGTGATTTATTGTGAATCTTAAGGCGTTTAAGGGCAACAAATTCATTGTCACCATAGACGTTTTTCCCGTTAGCCCAGTCACGTAAGCCGTAAAGAGTCAGCTTTCTCAGATCCTGGATTAAATTTTTGTCAAATTGGTTTTTATTTTCATCTTCAAAAATTTCAATTTCAGGATTTATTCCCGAATTTGAATTATTAGCTTGCCATATGACATAACGAGAGAGATTTTCTTCTGTGGCAATAAATTTATCTTCTTCCGGCTGTTGTGGAGGCTTAAGGATAAAATTATGTATATTTTCAAAGGTCTTAGATACGGCCAGAATCGGCTCGAGAATCTTTGCACGAGGGATATGGAACCGTGTTTTATGAGTAAGGCTTGCCTTTGGATTGGAAATATCATTGATATCAATACTGATTCGTTCAATTGTTATCCGCCAGCCCCAGGGGATGACTTCAATAGTAAGAAGTTGCGCCGAAGGGGCTAATTCCTTACCGAAAGAGCGGGTGGGATGTTGATAGCCGATTATGCTACCTGCACCAAATGCGGCGATTCCCTGACGAACGAACGGTTGACCTCCTTCACCGGGGAAATTGATCCAAAGGACACCATCGAAATGTTGATGTCCGTGCAGGACTAAAGAAAAGCCTTTTTCCGATAGGGTCTTTAGCACATCTTCCGAATTATGTAGATAATCCTGTAGAGGCTTTAATTCTGTACTGTAATCCAGTTTTCCTTTATGCGATCGAATTAAATCCACAAGATAGTCTTCTGCAGGGGAACTGAGAAGCAATGGATTATGATGAAATGCCGCAATCTTTAAGGTGTAGGGCGTATCATACAACGTATCTATCCATTCGGATAACTTGCCTAATTGCATTGAGCCAACGATCCCATAATCTCTTTGCGGTGATTCCATACAGGAATTCAATCCGATGATGCGGATAGATATCTTTCCAGAATTGTATTCTTTCGTAATTTCTTTCTTAATGTAAGGGGTTTCAAAGCGTGTTTCCAAATCGTTAGAGAAGGAACCAGTGAATTTGTTATAATCTTCGAATTTATGTATGAAATACATCCTTTGATTATTAGGGAAATCTTCTTTTGCTTTTTTAGCCTTCTCCCTGTTAACATCGTGATTGCCAGGGATAATGAGTAGCTGTGGGTTATTGTCAAGTTTCCCCAATAAAGAATCAACCATTTCTTTGGGGGCTTTATACTCTTTATCACAACCGTGTTGTGCTATGTCCCCTGTTACGAGAACCAGGTCAATAGGTTCCCCCGGGACATGTTTATTTAGAAAATCGCATAACAGCTTGTGCAGTTTGTTGTTATATTGGCCGTAAGAAACCCACCAATGGTCTTGGTCGTATGAGGATTGTAAATCAGATAGATGTAAAATCCTGACTATCAGCTTAGATTCTTGTCCCCTGATCATTTTTATTTCTAATATGCTTTAATGAAAAGGTATCCCGATTTTATCTGGATTGCCATTGTGAACAAAGAGTATCGAATTAAAGTCTTTCTCTATGACTGAAAAGATGAGATTCTTCGGTTTCACCTCAGAATGACACTGCTTTTTTTGAAATAACACTTCCATTATTCAAAACTTACATTTGTCGATTTATCTTTCTTGCTGAGAGTTGCTTTCCTTGTCTTGTCATTCGATGTGATTTCGTAATCACCGTAAAAAGCGCGTGTTTTGAAATTTCCATTGCTGTCAGCCTTGCCGGAAGTGCTGGTCCACCACTTGTTAAAAACTAAGTCGCGATAAGCTTCTGCCTGAGGAGTAATGCTCCAGTCTTTTTTCCACATTGCAGTATGCGGCATCCAGTGACCTTTTTCCCAGAAGCCCCACATTACAATAGCTTCTACACTGGGGTGTGCAAAACAGACCGGGAAAAACATTTGTAGTGCTTCGGCCTTGCCTTTTTCGTTGTCGGCCTTGAAAAGGCATTCGGTGATTTTAATCGGAAGATTAAACTTCGCGAGCTTGTCGAGAGTCTTCTGGACGTGCTCGGCCTCGCCGCCGTTTTTACTGAGAGTGACCATGTGTCCTTGGCAGCCAATCCCGTCGATGGGAACGCCATCAGCAAGAAGCTTTTCGATTTGATTTATAAAACTCTCGGCATTGTAACCCTGGTCAACAAGTATTCCGTAGTCGTTCACATACAAAGTGACGTCCGGATTTCCTTCCTTTGCCATATAGGCCATCTCTTTAATAATATCTTTACCCAGGCGACTACGGTAAAAGTCGCCATCGATCATTTCATTATTCAGGTCGAATTCCTCAATCCGGCCCTTATAATGTTTTGTAACATCAATCGCTCGACGTTTCATTGCCGCGCGAAGCTCGTCGTTATTTAGCTTTTTTAACCAGTCCATAACGAATTGACTTTTGGCCCAAAATATACAATGGCCCCGCATCGGTATGTTAAATTCATTACACAGCTCCCATATTCTGTCCGCCGTATAATAATCAACGACATTCGGCTTTTTTTCGCAGTCGTACCATTTCAAGGCGTTTTCGTGTACTGCGTAGTTGAAGTTTTCAGAAAGTACTTTCAAAAACATCTTCCTATCACTCGATGACATAGCACCCCCTTCTTTTTCCGCAAGTGAATTTGGAATCGCCGTGCCGAATAAAAATTCGTGACGCACCTGCTGAACCTTAACATCAGCTCCCGGTTTGGTCTTTACTATCATATCGCCCATCCGGATTTCTGCTATCCGAGTTTCTATTGCAGGTGGCGTCAGCATTGCTGAAAGGTTGTCCTGCGCTGAACAGCCAGGGACAATAAGTGCACTTCCAGCAAGAATTAACGATTTTGAACTTGTTTTCATAATCTGCGCTCCTTATGTGTATTTTACTACTATTTTTTATCAACTAACCAATTGATAATCTTTGCTTAGTATGCAGAAAAGTAAAGCCAAGTCAAGACATTTGGTGTGCTATCGGCAGTGTTACTCATCTGTTCGGAAAGGTGATGCAGGTAAGCCTTCCTTATTATATAAATTTGCGCCTTCAGGATTGTCGGCCCATGCATACCGCACAGCCACAGGGTTGGGTACATGGTCGCTCCAGACAATGATTTTATTGTCCTGTATTTTTGCCTTTGCCCAGACAAATTTTTTGTCGGCACCGGCAATGGCGAAATGCCCCGGTTCACCGGCACCTTTAACCATTAATCCACCACTGATATTTGTAAGTGAGATAATGATTTTGTTTCCTTCAATTTGCATAGACTGGTAAATCGGGCCGGAATGAACTACATTTTTATCTCCATAAGCCACTTTTTGGGCCGCAAGCGCGAGCCGCTCGCCTACATCTTTCTTATTTAGAGGATGAGGGTCATTCCATTCACCAACATCGGCTGCAACAGCCATTGCGGTATTAGGAACACCGAGTGTTTTAAGCTGTGCTTCCCTAAGCTCGGCCCAACCACCCTCAGAAGGCTGCTCTTGAGGCTGCAAATAATTGGCAAGCTGGACAAACAAAAATGGGAAATCTCCCTGTTTCCATTTTTGCCTCCAGTCGGCAATCAACGCAGGAAATAGTTTCTGATATTCGCGTGCTCTTCCAACATTCGATTCGCCCTGGTACCATATAACACCTTTAATTGTATAATCCAGGAGTGGGGCAATCATTCCGTTAAACAAACCTAATGGCTGGTATTGAAAGAAGGTTGGGGCGGGTAGGGGGTCTGTGACTGCTCCTACCTTGTACTGCCATTGGCCTTTTAGGTCAATTGTTTGCCCTCCCGCGGTTAGCTGGTATGGTTTGTCTTTGATAAATCCTCCCCGGTCTGCGGTATTAATAACTCTTACTACGATGGTATTCTTACCTGCCTTAAGTAAGTTTTCAGGAACATCATATATTCTTGGTGGGTACTGGTATCCAGTTGTACCTACAAGTGTGCCGTTAATATAAGCTGTATCATTATCCACAATCCTGCCAAGTAAAAGCCTTGCAGGTTTACCGACCAGAGAGGCCGGGATATCAAATTCCTTTCTGAACCAGACAACTCCGTTCAAGGGCTCTAATCCTTCGTCTTCCCAGTAAGCAGGTAATTTCATCGTTGACCATTCCGAGGCGTCGTAACTTGTATCGAACCATGGTTTTTGGCCGTTTGCCAGGCCCTTATCCTGTTGATGTGCGCGGTTATACCATTCATTGCTAACTTCAATGTCTTCTTTTTCGATTCGAGCAAGATAAGCGCTGTCCTTGAATTTTTCTGCTGTTTTCAGGTGGGCGGGAAATGTCTTTAAGGCATCCTCACTCAACCACGCCTCGGCGGGTGACCCACCGACACTTGCATTAATCAAACCTATGGGTACGTGGTATTTTTCGAATAATGCTTTTGCAAAAAAATAACCTATGGCTGAAAAATTAAGAACACTATCAGGATTAGCTGATTCCCATCTGCCGGATTCCAGCTCTTCCTGAGGTGTTTTAAAATCATACCTTAGGGGAACAGCAAAGTGTCTTATGACTGGATTGTCGGAATTAGCGATAATATCTGCATAACGATATTTTACCCTGTCCATTGGTAGTTCCATATTCGACTGGCCCGAACATACCCATACATCGCCTATCAGGATGTTTTTTATAGTTCTATGATTACCGGCATCGATTTCCATATTGTAGGGGCCGCCCGCCTTTAATTCGGAGAGTATTACCACCCATTTGCCGTTTGCAGCGGCTGTGGCGTTATATGTCTTGCCGTTAAAGTTTATTGTTACCTTCTGGTCTGCGGCGGCCCGGCCGCATATCTTTGTGCCGGTACCCCTTTGTAATACCAAGCCATCACTTAACAGCATCTGATAAATCCTTATTATTAGTATGTAAGCACCAGAGAACTATCCATGATATAAAAAACTGATTAGAAATTCTATTAAAATTTATTGACCGGGGGAATTTTGACTTTACTGCCGGCGATTGTTACACTGTTATCGCCCATTTTTTTAAGGAGACCAATATGGGCGCTGGTGATAACTACGAAAACTCATACATAAAGACAAATAGTAAATGTGCCGTCATTGTTGCGCATCCTGATGATGAAACCTTGTGGGCGGGCGGCTTAATATTGATGAATCCGCAGGCCAGGTGGACCGTCATAACAATTTGCAGAAGAAGTGACCCGGACCGAGCCCCAAAGTTCTTAGAGGCATTGGAAGCTCTTAGTGCTTCGGGGGCAATGGGCGACCTTGATGACGGGCCGGAACAAATACCTTTGTCTGAGCAGGATATTCAGGATACTATTATGGAATTGTTGCCCTTGAACAAATTTGACTTAATTTTAACTCACAGCACCTCCGGAGAATATACGCGGCACCTTCGACATGAAGAGACAGCCAAAGCGGTTTTGAATCTGTGGAATTCCGACAGATTGCAGGCAGAACAGGTTTGGTCTTTTGCGTACGAAGATGGTGGGGAAAAATATCTGCCGCGTCCCGAGCAAAATGCTGATTTGAAGATAAATTTACCTGATGATATCTGGCAGAAAAAGTATGATATAATTACGAAAATTTACGGTTTCGGCAAAGACAGCTTTGAAGCAAGAACAACACCCCGACAAGAAGCGTTTCGGTGCTTCAGAGCAGCAATTTAATATCGGATTATTGGAGCTGAGAAAATGAAAGTATTATTACTATATGATTATCCTCCTTCACCGGCGGGACTTGCGACACAGGGACATTTGCTGCATCGAGGGCTGGAGGAGATGGGGATTGAGGTTTTTTCCGTAAACTTCGAATCGGCCCAGGAGAAAGAATGGTATTACAGATGGTTTGAGCCGGATATCGTCGTGGGAATCGGCTACTGGGGACATACACCACACCTGGTTTTACATCCACAGCGATACGGTGTGCAGGCAGTTCCCTGGCTTGTTGCCGACGGCTATATGGCAAATTACCGTGAGATTCTTGAAACTTTGCCGTTGATACTTGTGACGTCCCACTGGGTCAAGAAAATCTATATGCGGGATGGTCTGAGCGGTAAAAATATCGAGGTATTACATGTTGGTTGTGACACTGATTCTTTTATACCTCGTCCCAAGAACGACCCTAAAATCACGACCGTAAGAGAAGCGCTGGGGGTTGCAGACGACCAGATTATGGTATTGACCGTGGGAGGTGATGCAGCGTCCAAAGGCGCTCAGGAAGTTATGCAGGCTTTGGCGATAAACGATACCAAGGCACCGGACTGGAAATATGTCTGCAAGGTCTGGCCTCAACCCCGGACAGAGCAACAGAACCTTTCAGATTTGCATCTTGCTACACATCTCGGCATAGATAAGAATGTCATATATACGACCAGCAGGGTTTCGAGGAATTTTATGCCGTTTCTTTTAGCAGCCTGCGATATTTATGCGTCACCTTCGCGACTGGAAGGATTCGGGATGATTCAGATAGAGGCCAATTCTTGTGAGAAACCCGTCGTAGGAATCAAGGCGATGGGGATGTTGGATACATTAGTGCATGGCAAGACAGCTTTTCTTGCGGAGGTTGCACAGGAAATTAGATTAAGAGAGACGATGCTCGGTGATGAATCCGGCTATGAAACGGGTCATAAATTCGTTTTCAAAAGGCCTCGGATTGTAGATTACCGGGCAAGCGTTCATGACATTGCAAACTATTTTATGGATTTAATGCAAGACTCAGGATTGAGAGAAAAAATGGGGAAAAATGGCAGGCAGCGAGTTATTGAGAATTTTGACTATCGGGTGATAGCAAAGAAATTTGTTAACATCATCTCAAAACGTTTAGGTATATCGTAGTATGAGTAAACAGCAAAATGATTTGATCAATAAAGCCAGGCGGGCGGCACTGGAGGTATTGCTCCATAACAATCACGGCGCTTATAGAAACTTACCTCGCACCGCGGGCTGGGGATATCCGGAGCCGTATACGAGGGATTTAATGATATGCTCATTGGGCATTTTGACCACACAAAACAAAAGACTGCTGAAGTCTTTGCGCAGAGTGCTGGAAACGCTTGCGAAGAATCAATCTGAATTCGGCCATATTCCATCGTTAGTCCATGACCCTCAGGATAGGGGTTCGAGTGACACCACTCCTTTATTTCTCATGGCCTTAGGAATGTACCGAAAGGTAATGGGGGAAGGCGACTTCCTTGAAGATGCTGCCCAGAAAGCATTGAATTGGATGGAATATCAAAGCCCTACAAACCGATACCTTGTTGCACAATTGCCGACAAGTGACTGGCGTGATGAACAGTGGGTTTTAGGGTATGGACTGTTTGTAAACACTGTTGTCTATATCTATCTTCGTTTATTTGAACAGCACGAAAGAGCCGCCAAAGTTAAACAGGATATGGGAAGATTTACGGTCAAGGACGACAGGCAAAATCGTCATATTCATGAAGGCCTGGTCTTAAAGTCTAAGCCCTACTACGCTATGTGGTCATACAAGGTGCATCGGAGTGAGCGCTTTGACTTATTAGGCAACAGCCTGGCAATTTTATCCGGAATCGCACGACCTTCGAGAGCACAAAAGCTTATCGCCTGGATAGAAGCTGAATGCAAAGCGATGAGGCAAAGAGAAGAGCTTGCAGTCGACTTACCTCCAAATTTTTTCCCTTATATAAGGGAAGAAGACCCTGACTGGATGCCTCGTTATAAAAAGTATAATCAGCCGGGGGAGTATCATAACGGCGGTATTTGGCCGTTTATTTGCGGATTTTATATTGCGGCTTTGGTCTCAGCGGGTAAATTAATCCTGGCAAGGAAAAAGCTGCTGTCCTTGGCCAATCTTATTAAACAACCTCGCCAGGCGGAGGTGGAGTTCGGTTTTAACGAGTGGCATCGCGCCCAGGACGGCACACCTCAGGGACAGGATTGGCAGAGCTGGTCGGCTGCAATGTTTCTCTATGCAGCGGCCTGTGTTGAAAAGGAAAAGGCGATTTTTTTTGAGTAAATCAGATAACTTCAGGAAAGGTTAACAAATGGCAAAATTTAAGACAATTATAATAGCTGTCGTACTATTATTAGTTCTGGTACTGATTTTACAAAACACACAGTCTGTTGAGACGAAATTCCTTTTTGCCAAAGTTACTATGCCGAGGGCATTTTTACTGATGCTGACCTTTTTGTTCGGCTTTGTTGCAGGTTTGCTGGCTACGCTTAGCTTCGGACGGAAAACTGATAAGGGACACTCAGACTAATTGAATTAGTTTTTTAAGTAAATAATTCTTGTTTGAGGAGAAGTGTGTGTCGAAGAAGGTAGACTTGATTGGATATTGCGGATTGTATTGTGGCACCTGCCCCGGCTATACACAAACCGTCGCAAATCTCGCAAAGGACCTACGAAGGGAACTTCGCAGCGGCAAATTTGACAAAGCTGCACCGGCACTTGCTAAAATTCCGGATTTTAAGGCTTTTAAGCATTACCAGAAAGCCTGTGACCTATTAAGCACAATGATGAAAATGCGCTGTAATAAAGCCTGTAAGAGCGGCGGCGGCTCTGCCCAGTGCCCAATAAAGAAGTGTGCTAAAAAGAAAGGTCTTAAAGGCTGCTGGCAATGTGATGATTTTGTCTCCTGTAAAAAGCTGAAGGGTCTTGAGGAATTTGGTGAAACAACGTATCTTAAGAACCTGCGAAAAATCAAAAGACAAGGTCCGGCAGCCTTTGTAAGGGAGAAAAATCGCTGATTTAAATCTGCGAATTAGCGTTGTAACTCACAAAATCTTTGTTACTCGAAACTTACCTTTATCGATTTATCTTTCTTACTGAGAGTTTCTTTCTTAGTCTTTCCTTTCGAGGTAATTTTATAATCACCGTAAAATGCGCGGGTTTTAAATACTCCTTTTCCGTCAGCTTTGCCGGAGGTGTTGGTCCACCACTTATTAAAAACAAGGTCACGGTAAGCTTCCGCCTGAGTGGTAGGTGTCCAGTCTTTTTTCCACATTGCGGTATGCGGCTGCCAGTGGTCGCCCTCCCAAAATCCCCACATCAAAATGGCTTCGACGCTGGGGTGTGCAAAGTAAATCGGAAAAAGTCTTCTAAGCTCATCGGCCCTGGTTTGTTCATCATCAAAGCTAAAAAGGCATTCGGTGATTTTAATAGGAATATTAAACTTTGCGAGTTCATCGAGAGTTTTCTGGACGTGCTCGCCCGGAGTGACAGTCGGTAAAGAATAGGCAAGATGAGCCTGGCAGCCAATGCCTTCTATTGGAACACCGTTTGCAAGAAGGTTTTCGATTTGGGTTATATAAGCGTAGGCGTTGTAACCTATATCCAGGATGCCATAATCATTTACAAACAGGGTAACATTTGGATTTCCCGCTTTGGCTAACCAAGCCATCTCATTTATAATACCATAACCCAGACGACGGCGGAAAAAGTCGCCGTGAATCATTTCATTATTCAGGTCAAACTCTTCGATTCGGCCCTTGAAATGTTCTGTAACACCAATTGCACGACGTTTAATTGCTGCGCGAAGCTCGTCATTATTCAGCTTTTTTACCCAGGACTGAACCAGTCTATCTTTCTCCCAGAATATGCAGTGACCTCGCATCGGTATGTTACGTTCCTGACAGAGCTGCCATATTCTATCCGCCGTAGAGTAGTCGACGATATTTGGCTTCTTTTCGCAGTCATACCATTTTAAGGCGTTTTCGTGTACGGCGTAGTTAAAGTTCTCTTCAAGAACTTTTAGAAACATTTTTCTGTCTTGCGGCGACATTGCGTTTTTGTCTTTTTCCGCAAGTGAATTTGGAATCGCCGTGCCGAATAAAAATTCGTGACGAACCTGTTGAATTTTAACGTCGGCACCCGGCCTGGTCTTTATGATGATCTCACCCATTCTGATTTCTGCTATCCGGGCTTCTATCGCAGATGACGTTAGCTTGGACTTCATAGTCTATGCTCCCTATTTGCATTTTACTGTCATTTCTTTTTGCTAACCGGCTGGTTGTGTTTCTCACCAGGTGTAGTGGACTTTATAAGTAATAATCTTTTCCTTCCCAGCAGGCACTTTAACGCGAAATTCGATGGTCTGGCTGTCTGTCTTTTCGAAATCATGCGATTTTTCGACAAGCTCCCAGTTTATCCATCGGTACAGGTGTTCTACCACCCTGAATTCCACGGCACCTTTTTCTTTGTGGTTACGAATTTTAATTTCAAAGGCTTCATCCAGCCAGTCGTTGGAAGTGTCAATTTTGTAATCTGTTCTTCGTCTTTCCCCGACTAAATCAAAGGCGTTGCCTGTATAAACACGAACTTTCTCATTTTTCGGGGTGTGGTCAATATAGTTTTCACCCGTGAATTCCAGCTGCTGGTCGTCATCCGTGCGATAGAATCGTAAAAGACCACGGGGCAGCGGGATTCCGAGATTATTGTCTTTAGAATTCATAAATTCCCGCATCACCCACACCTTGTTATTGCATTGTGTACCATAATCCCTGTTACGCCTGATACTCTCCGGGTCATATCCACGGTATCGTCTGTCAATCTTAACTCCATCATAAACATAAAGTTTTTTGCTTTTTATTTTCTCTGCCCGAACAAACTCAACCTGTTTGGTCTGGCGGTCGCGAAGTGTTGTAGAATTGGCCAATGTATAAAGATGGTATTCCTCGAAGGCTTTTTCTGAAACAGTCGGTGCCATTTCTTCTGACATTGCTCTCGCATGCCCGACATAACCGCTATAAGCACCCTCCGGTTGAATTTTGCTGACGTCGCCGGCCATTAACTTTATGCGGGCGTTCTCGAAGGTCCTGCCGCTCTGATTATCCATCGTTACCCAGCCTATCATATCAAGCAGCTCACTATCGTCTGTGGCAAGCATACTGTAATCTGCCTCCCAGCTCATTCCTCCTGTAATATAGTTTAATTCAGCGTCGAGCTTCCCTTTCTTATTAGTATTAATTAACCAATGAAGAGTAGGTTTTAAAATAGTATCATCCTTCAGTGACGGGAAAATCGGTTCACCCGGCAGTCTGAAACGAAGCTTTCCTTTGACCTCTATAATTGGCTGGCCGGTCCCTGGGCTATAGGCATACGCCGTTTGCCTGGCGGCATATTGACGGCCGTATCGGTTCATTGCTAAATGGTGAGGAACATACCCGCTGCGGATAATTTTGCCTTTGATAGTCTTATCCTTGTTATCTTTATCCTTGGTTAGAAACTCTATTTTCTTTCCTTCGTAAATTGAAAGAAGCAATCCCTGCGAAATCGGGTCTGCACGGTAATTCTGTTCAAGTATTTGTATGTCTCGTTTGCCTTTCGGGTCTCGCAGAATCACTGAGTCCGGCTCAAGGTGTGCGGTGATGTCGTTGAATTGTACTTCATTTGTACCCTTTTTCAGATCCAGCCCGAGCTGCTCGCGTACCACCGCGAAATTTTGATTATAAATAGTCAAAGACGGGGCTGCTATGGATGTTTCACACCAAATAAAAAAAACTACACTTGCCAGTTTTACGAATTTTCCATAGTTCATAAGATTCTCCTTTCCGTTTATCAATTCCGTTCGATATAAGCTATATTCCCTTGATTCTGTTACTATGGAATGTTAAACTCGTCCTTCAAAATTAATCGATAGTCTGTTTTCCGCTCGCGGTTAGGTATATTCTGGTTTTTGGTTTATGATTTGGCAAGTAAAAATTATTTAATGTGTTAGGCTTATTTTTAGGGTCAAAAGTGAATATAAAGCTTCTAAAGAGGTCTTGCAGAAGAGCCGATAACTATATATTATGGAAACAGAATTAGTAACATATGACCAAGCGGAAAAGTCAACAGAGGGCCAAAATGAGCCCCTTGTAGAAGACACGACAGATATGAAAAAGTGTCCTTTTTGTGCCGAGCAGATTCAGACAGATGCCATTAAATGCCGGTACTGCGGTGAGTTTCTTGACGGCCGCAGACGGGATAGTAAAAAGCAAAGGCCGAAAAAATGGTACTTCGCCACACCAAGTGTCGTCATTGCATTGTTGTGCCTTGGGCCGCTGGCCCTCCCGCTTGTGTGGCTGAATCCTCGTTACAAACCGCTGACCAGGGCGATCATCACTCTTGTTGTTTTGGTCGTTACGGTCTTATGTATGTACCTGATGGTTTATACGTATCAGATGTTGCTCAATCAGGTTGAGGCACTGGGGATATAAGAAATCGCATTCGCTCCGCCGTACGAAGGATATGCAGGCTTCACTTTTATTGATATTAGCCCCACTTAGGGGGGTATTTTACATACCGATTTCTGTGCTGAGTTTCTTGAACCGCAGCTAATAGTTCTCGATAGTAGATAAAGCCTTTGTTCTTTGACAGGATTTTGTTGGTGCTATATTTCCTGCAGCTTTGACTATTTTTTTATGTATGTCAGTATTGTCCATCGGACCTGTAAAAAGACCGGCCCCTGTTCCCCAGGCATATACGGGTACCTGTGCTGCGGTATGATTTTTTGAGGACCAGCTAACGTCCGGCAGTTTGCCTTTGCCGTTGTTTTTTATGACCTTAAGTCCTCCGGTTTCGTGGTCCGCAGTGACCACCAGCAGTGTATCATCTCTTTCTTCGGCCCAGTCAAACACTATCTGTACAGTTCTGGCAAATTCGATTGTTTCACCTATGTTATTGGCAAGTTCATTGTCGTGTCCTGCCCAGTCGATGGTTCCTCCCTCAATCATAAGAAAAAATCCGTCCGGGTCATTATCAAGTATAGCCAGCGCACTTTCAGTCATTTGCGATAGGTGCGGCAAGTCCCCGGCCCATTGCATTTCATAAGGTATATTTTTACCAAACTGCCCCGAGACAAATGTAACTTCCTCGGTGTTTAGGCTCTGCAGTTCATTTAAATTGCTTACAACAACATAGCCGGCATCTTTTGCTGCCTGCGGCGTTATTCCGTGTCCGCCGGCTCCGAATAATACATTTGGCCTTGTTTGTGTCAAGTAATCGGTTGCAACGTTTTCATAATTATATCGACTTTTCTCATGTGCGCCGAATGCGGCCGGTGTAGCATGTGTAACAGGAGTTGTAGTAACTAATCCTGTTGCTTTTCCTTTTTGTTGAAAATACTCCAGCGATGTCTGCAGCTCCCTGCCATCTCCGGGGATTTGCATACTCAGAACCTTGTTATTGACTTTATGTCCCGTTGCTATTGCCGTTCCTGAAGCTGCCGAATCAGTCACGGCGGCATTCGCGGAATGTGTTGTCATACTTGTTTTATAAGGAAAGCTCTCAAAGCAAAGTGTACCTTCTTTGCCGGTCGCATATATCGATGCCGCCTTAACCTGTTCGAAGCCCATTCCATCACCAATGCAGAGAATTACGTTCTTCGGCGGGGCAGAACATCCTGAAAGAAAAGCTGTAAACAACAGCAATGATAGTATTGTGAGACTTTTTATTCTTGGCATTTGTTAACCTTCTTTCGGAATAGATAAAAATAAAAACCTGGGCCCTTAGTAAAAAGGGGCGGTTATTACACCATATACATTCTATATTTGCAAGGGAGCATTTTTGTTTGCGACAAAACGCTGAATAAATGAAAGTATAAAGGGATATGTGCTAAAGCATGGTTTATTGTGGGCCGGTAAACAATAGGAGGCAGTTTGTTTTTGCCGTTGCTAAAAGTTTAATAAAAAAGGCCGCGATTATTTGACTCACAGCCTTTTTCTGCCAATAAAACGGTCTTTTATTGTTAATATTTAAAACTTAAAAACAACTCCGGTACCAAACACCCAGATATCGTCGGTAAGCATATACTCGCTGTAAATTGAAAGATTATCGTCAATATCGATTCCTATACCTGCATACCCGCCGAATAATGCTTCATCTGAGTCGCTCTCTAATATGGTTACGCCCTCATACTCTACGTCGATGCCAAGGTCGTGATAGAATAATGCCGGGCCTCCATATACACAGAAGTTTCCCATTTGAATTGTCGGACCGAAAGCAACAAAAACATCAAAAGTTCCGAGGTCTGCATTGACTTCCTGTATGCCATACCCATAAGATGACAAATCAATTTCATTGCTGTCCTCTCCCTGGGTCCAGTTTATCTGGCAAACTATACCCCAGGTAATATTTTCTTCTTCCAGCAAGGTCAGCTTTATACCACCACCGCCTTTGAAGTCATTGTCACCCTCAAAATTTTCATTTTCAAATGTGTCTGTATTGTCAGCGGCGCCGATAATTGCATAAATCTCCAGGCCGTTGTTGATACCATAACCAATTTTCCCTAAATAAGTATCTGATTTTCCATCTTCAATTTCTGACATTAAGGTGCCCGCCATAAAATCTGAGGTCCAGATTTTCTCGAATTTTATGTCGCTGTGTGAGTAATCGAATCCAAAACTGAATTGTCCGGGTTTAAGACCTGCTTTCGGCGGCCCAACCGGCGAGAATGCGAAAGCCGATTGACAAAACGTTCCAACCATTACACATAGCAGACTTGTTAATATAATTTTCCTGTCCATTATAGTTTTCCTAAAAAATGACAACTCTTTACTATCTGTGTACTTCCGCTTTCCTTTTCATATATCCTTTATCAGCTATTTTTTCATACTCGTTGAATTGAAATGGTCCTAATTTAAAATAATTTCAAATCGATTCCGGTGATTTTTGCTCTTAAGCCGGTGTTATTTAAGTGCTTATACCTATTTGCTAATTGAAAGGATAAGCAGGATATAATAGGAAATGTAGTATATATTGTGAAAGACCACACGGTTAAAAAGTCACTGTTGGTTTACTGGAGTCTTTTTTTATTTAATTCGTGAACTGCTTTTTGCAGGTGATCTTCCGCCCGCGGATTCTCGGGCTCGTAATAAATCGATTCATTGAAATGGTCGATAGCCTGCTCGATTTGGCCGCGATTAAGCAGTATCAGGCCGAGATTGTCGTGAGCCTCTGCATAGTCATTTTTAAGCTCGATTGCCTTGGTATAATTTTCAATCGCTTTATCGAATTGCGATTGATTGTCCCAGTAGCCTCCGACGAAGTAATATAGCTCCGCCTCATAGTTAATATTCTCTTCGACAAATGGGCCGGGGACGCTGGCAAGCAAAATAATCGCTAATCCGAAAACAAAAAGGGCAGCTAACTTCCGAGGATTTTTGACCTTTACGATTTCGATAAGGCCAAAAATACCGGCCGCGGAAAGTATCGAGAGAATCGGTATTATCGCAACGCGATAACGGGCCGAGACAAAAACCAAAATTATGGAAAGTGGATATAAAATCAAAAACAAAAATATCGGCACAGGTATCTGCCGCCTTGAAGAAATCAATCCCAGCACAGCTAATGGGAGAATGACTCCGAGTGGAAAGCCGAAGCCGTCAATCTTCCAGACCATCAGGCTGAGCAGGCGCGAGAATTTACGCAGAACGTATATATCCATGTTCCTCGGTATCTCTCGTGAGCTTATAAACTCACCGGCCTTGTGGACCAGCCCTTTGAGGAAACTTGCAGGCTGGGCCTTTATGTAATTGAGTGTCCTTCGGTAGAAAAACCGCTCGGCATCCCTTCTTGTCTTTGCACCTTCCTCGTAGGGCTTCTGGATTAGCTTCTCCCAGGCCAGTCCGGGCCGGGCGGTTATGGTCTCGGTATAGTTTGGATTATTACCGATGTAGAGATTAATCCCGCCCGAATTCGGAAAGATGCTGTATGAGCCGGTAACGCTCTGCACAATCGTCGCAACCGGCCAGGAGACGAGTAAAAAGCCGGCGAGTACGCCGAAAAATGTACGTATAAGCTTGCCCCAGCCGGGCCCGGACCTGAAGGAATGTACTGAGAGCCATAAGGCTGAAACCGTGAAGAAGAGGAGAAAAGTGGGGTGTGTCATAATGGCCATAGCGCCGCATAGTCCGAAGAGCAGCGCCGGCAACATAGTCTTTTTTTGTGATGCCCATATCAAAAGCGATGGGAGCGCCGCCGACCAGAATATCACCCAGCCGGCAGATAACAGCTCCGCCTTGAAGAAGACTACAGGCCCGTAAAACGCAATAATCAGCCCGGCAAGAATCCCGGTTCGCTGCCCGAAAATCCGCCTGCCAAGAAGGTAAGTAAGCGTGCAGGATATGGCTCCTAATATTGCCTGGCTGACCTTCGCCAGAAGTATCGACGGGCCGGTGAAGGTGTAAACCACAGTTAGATAGAGCGTATAAAAAAAAGGATGCCAGAAAAACTCGGTGTCAAGCGCTGCTGACTCCGCAAGATTGCGGGCCAGCTTGTTGTAGCTGGCCGCGTCAACGACCGGTGCGTAGAAACAAGGGCTGTCGCTGCTGTCATAAATGTAGATTAGCCGGACAGCCAGCGCGACCGCAAAGATTATAAGAGCCATCAGCAGGCAGGTACGATAACCGGCAGAAGTTGTTTTCGCAGTATTTCCCGACTCATCAACCATAACCGGCGATTATATTCGCCGATTTTCCCCCGGTCAACATTAGAAAAATGCTACCTATAGTCTCGTAGACTATCCGTATCACTCTGGTTAATAATTAACTTTATGAAGACCAATAGCATACTAAAAAAATTTGGAAACCAGGTCAAAATTTTGCGCCTTGAGAGGGGTTGGACACAGGAAGAGCTGGCACGTCGGGCAGACCTTCACAGAACGTATATCGGAAGCATCGAAAGATACGAGAGAAACGTTAGTTTACTAAATATCGAAAGAATCGCAAAAGCCCTAAGCGTTAGTGTCAAGGATTTGCTGTGACTGTTGTTACTCAAAAATGTTTAGCTAAACCCTTTCTTAAGTGGGCAGGGGGTAAGGGACAACTCATGGATGAGATAGTTGCTCGTTTGCCCAATGGCTTGGATACGGGAGAAATTAATACCTATATTGAACCTTTTGTCGGCGGAGGGGCCGTTTTCTTTTATGTAGCTCAAAACTACCCTGATATAAAACGTTTTTATCTCTTTGATATAAACCAGGATTTAGTGAATTGCTACAATGCCATCAAGACTAATGTCGAGACGCTGATTGACGAACTACATTCTCTGGAGGAGGCATTTCTCAGAAAACGTTCGGGACGAAAGGATTTCTACTATGAAATCCGCGACCAATTCAACTCTGACCGTTCACCTGCGAAGCTAATTTTTCTTAACAAGACCTGCTACAACGGCCTATATCGTGTAAATAGAAAAGACGAATTTAACGTTCCGTTTGGCAATTATAAAAACCCGACAATATGCGACGAGGAAAACCTTCGAAATGTTTCAACACTCCTGCAAAAGGCCAAAATCATCTGCGGCGACTTCACACACTGCGAAAAGTACATTAATGACCATTCTTTTGTATATTTTGACCCTCCATATCGGCCGTTGAGTGCCACTGCAAGTTTCACCTCATATTCAAAGGATAGCTTCTCAGAGGAGGACCAAGTTAAGCTCGCAAAATTCTGCAGAAAGATGCACAGCAGGGGGGCAAAGTTCCTTTTAAGCAACTCTGACCCAAAGAACAAAGACCCTAAAGATCACTTTTTTCAAGCTCACTACAAAGGATTCAAAATTGATAAAGTTAGGGCTAACAGACAAATCAACTGTAAAGCATCAAGTAGAGGACATATAGACGAACTCATTATTATTAATTAAAAAATATACAATGGACCAGGATACATATTTTAACTACTTTCAAACTAATGATGTTGAGAAAATTATCGACTACTTTTACGAAACTATAGTTGATACGAACAGGGGTTATAGGTTTTTTGTTGATTGGGATAAAGTTAAAGACCACACCCGGCGCTATAAAATAGAATTTAACATTCTAAATTCTCTAATTGGTAGTAAAGCATTTAACGATGATTTGAAATATGTTCTATCACGATACCCAGAAGTCCTTCCAGTTATTCCAATACTCATAGCAATAAGAGACAAAAAGTTTAAAGTAATCCGGGATTTCTTAGATAATCAGCAAGACTTCGTTGGCTATGACTTCACAAAGAGACCGCTTTCTCCAAAAGAACTTGATTCTCTGGTTGAATTTTTCGAGAAGACAGGCCTTAGGATGTTTTTTGAATCCTTGTCGTCAAAAAGTATTCAAGATTACGTAACTGGCGTTGAAGTTGGTATGGACACCCATGCTCGTAAAAATAGAAGTGGTGCTGCTATGGAATTAGCTATCAAGCCGATAGTAGATGAAATTGCTTCCAATCATAAAACCGAATTGAGTGTTTTGTTTCAGAAGAAATTCAAGCACTTGCAATCATTAGGTATTCCAGTGCCAATCCCTTTGCAGGATAGAAAAGCCGATTTTGTCATCGTGAAGAACCGGAAAAAAGTGGTCAATATCGAGGTTAACTTTTATTCCGGTACTGGGTCCAAGCCTCAGGAAATTGTAGATTCGTATATTAATAGGCAAACTGAGTTACAAGAATACGGCCTACAATTTATATGGATTACTGATGGTTACGGTTGGAAAGGCCAGAAGAATCAGATCAATAAAGGTTTTCAGAAAGTTAATTATCTGTTGAATCTCCATTTCTGTAGGAAAGGTTTACTCCAAAAAATCTTATGTCAGATATGAACAATTACACACCCGAATTCACCACCGTTTGGTCTTTTCCGGAACGTGGGAATTGGGCTACGCATAATTCAAAATATCGCGGTAATTTTGCCCCACAGATAGCACGTAACATAATCGAGATGTACTCAAACAAAGGTGACTCTATTATCGACCCGATGGTCGGAGCAGGAACGACACTTATCGAGGCAAAGTTGTTAACGCGGCATGCATTAGGAATTGATATAAATCCTGAGGCCATTAAACTTGCTGAGGAAGGACTAAGGTTTAATCACCATCCGAAAACTGAGCAAAAAGTAAAAATCGGCGATGCCCGCGATTTATCCTTTCTAAAAAACAGTTCTTTCGATTTGGTTATAACCCATCCGCCGTATATGAATATTATAAAATATTCCAATGGAGAAATACCGGCTGACCTCTCCAATATCGGCAGCCTGCCAAAGTTTTGTAGTGAAATCGAGAAAATTGCCAAAGAATTTTTCCGTGTCCTAAGGCCGGACAAATTTTGCGCCATACTTATAGGTGATACTCGTAAAGGGAAACATTACATTCCATTGGCTTTTAATGTTATGCAGCGATTTTTGAAAGTCGGCTTCGTATTAAAAGAGGATATTATCAAGGTTCAGCACAATTGTGCTTTTACCGAACGCTGGCGGACCAAAGCAAAGCGAGATAAATTCTATCTTATAATGCACGAGCATTTGTTTGTTTTTCGCAAGCCGAAGCCGGCTGAGGATTTGTCACGCATTAAATACAGCACTTCAATTGATTCCTTCGACTGCGATCAGGACAGGTATTGATTATCGATGATTGATGCAAGATTCTGGATATTTGATACTCGATTTCTGCTATGAACAATGAACTCTAAACTACGAACTATAAACACCGTACTATGAACTAAAAACTCTCCCCGAAATAGTGTTAGCGGGCTGGTCTGTGTTAATTTCATTCCTGCGGATTGTTCTTTTTGGCCATAATTTCCCGCAGCCTTGCATTTGCCTGGCTGTTGTAAGGCTGCATTTTCAACACCTCGCGATAGTGTCCGGCGGCCGAGTCCAGGTCCCCCGTTTTTTCCAAAGTTACAGCGAGGTTATAGTGAGCTGAGGGATTGTTGGGTATCAGCCTTAGTGATTCATTATAATGTTCGACGGCCTCAGATAACCTCCCGGCCAGACTTAGAGCGTTCGCGAGATAGTTATGTACGTGGGCATCGTTTGGGACGACTCGTAATGCATCGGTAAAGTGTTCAATGGCCTGTCTGAATTCGCCTTTCATTGCCAAAATAGTAGCCAGATTAGCGTGTGCTGCGTAGTAATCCGGCTCATATTGAATAGCCTTGTTGAAGTGCGCCTGGGCCTCATCGGTTTTCTGCAGTCTTAAAAGGGCGGCACCCATATTGTTGTGGGCCTCTATATAGTCGTCTCTAAGTTCAATGGCCTTAGTGAAATATGGAAGAGCTTGGTTAATATCGCCTTGCTGCTGTAATGTTTGTCCAATGTTGTAGTATAACTCGGCCTCGTAGTTATTTTTTTCTACACTGAAAGGCCCGGGCAGGCTGCAGAGCAGCATAACAGCCGCAATGCACAAAAGCGTAATTGCCAAAGTCCGCCACTGTCGCATCCGAATGATGTCAACTATTTTAAGACAGGCCGCAGATGCCGGGATGGCCATTATGGGAACCATAGCCACTCGATAGCGGGCCTCCATATGAACTAAAATTATTGAGGCCGAGTAAAGTAATAAAAACAGAACTATCGGCAGAGGGACTTTCTGCCGGTGGTAAATAATACCCAGGATTGTCAAAGGCAGAAGCAAACCGAAAGGGAATCCAAAGCCCCAAATTTTCCATACAAGCAGCCGCATCGATGGTGCCCATTTGCGGGATACATAGATGTCAACGACGTGTCCCGGTATTTCTCGGGAACTGGCAAACTGTGCGGTTTTGTAGAACAATCCTTTTAGGAAGCCCAGCGGCTGGGTTAAGACAAAATTCAGAGTCTTTTTATAGAAGTATCGTTTTTTATCGTCAGGCTCAAAGATATTATGTTGTTCCGGCTCTTTAAGAGTCCGGTCCCACTTAAAGCCAGGTCGAACGTTCCCGGCTTCAAAGTCGGGGTGATTGCCAATATATAGATTAAATGCCGCACTTGCAGGAAAGATGGTGAAAGACCTTGTGACTCGATAAGCCTGAGAAGCAACAGGCCAGGCAATCAATATAAAGCCGGCTGATATAGCGGCTAAAGGGGCCAATAAGCCTCGCCAATCAAGGAAGCGGTAAAAAATAACCGCAAGCCACAGGCACGCGCAAAAGAAGAAGGGGAAAAAATTCGACCGGGTTATAGTACTCAAAGCACCGCATATACCAAATAAAAGACAAAGCCTTAGGCTTTTAGTTTCGGCTGTCTTGAGTAAAGTCAGTAAGAGTAGAACCGACCAAAAAGCTGCCCAGCCTGTAACGAGTAATTCAGCCTCAAAGAAAATTAGAGGTCCATAAGTTGCAGTGATGACACCAGCTATGACGCCTGTTTTCCGATTAAAAATTCGAGAGCCCAGACGATAGGTTAAAAGACACGTGAGACCGCCAAGTAATGCCTGTAAAATTCGTGCGTACAAAATAGAAGAGCCGGTTAAAAGATAAACAACAGATAAATAGAACGGGTAGAAAAACTGCTGCCAGAAAAACTTTTCTCCCATACCATGACCCTGGACTAATGAGTTGGCTGTCGTGTGGTAACCGTATGAGTCTACAATAGGAACGTTAAAGGTCGGATTGTCTTTGAGGTCGTATAGATAAATGAAGCGAATTGCCACCGCAAGTGTAAAGATGGCAAGGGCAATCCACCAATCGGACACATTTACCTTTTCTAAACTCGTTGGTAAAGATTTATCGTAATTGTCAGTCCCAACGTAATTCTGAGTCTTTTCGCTTACTTCAGCCATATTGAGATTTTACCGATAAATCCTCTTTTTTAAAAGGTTGTTTAGAAAAACTCTTAATCCTTAGGTCGCAAGACAGAGTTATCATTTATGAGTTGTGATGTGATGTTTTGTCGGTTCTGCTCAGGCTGGTTCGGCGAACAGCGTTAGCGGGCTGGCTTTTATTATTTTTACCTGAGAAAACCGGCCAGCCAGGGACTCCGGGCCGTTAAAGACGACTATCCAGTCCGCGGCCGTTCGGCCGACTAATTGCGGCTTATCGCCGCTCTGCGAAGAATCCAGATGCGGCTTCTTACTCAATCCCTCGACCAGAATCTCAACCGTCCTGCCCAAAAACTCCCGGCTAAGCCGGTCACTTATTTTTTCCTGGACCGCCAGAAGCCTATGATTACGCTCCTTTTTGACCTCTGTGGGAATATCGTCTTTTAATTTCTTCTCGGTTGCCGTGCCCGGACGAGGTGAGTATTTGAAGACAAAGCAGTTTTTATATTGGGCCTTTTTGACTAAATCCACCGTTGCCTCGAAGTCCTGCTCGGTCTCGCCGGGAAAGCCCACAATAAAATCGCCCGCAAGTGCGATATCGGGAACGATTTGCCGGGCCTTTTGAAGCAATGCCAGATATTCAGCGGCGGTATAATTTCTGTTCATTGTCCGCAGAATTTTGTCCGAGCCGCTCTGGGCCGGTATGTGCAAATATGGGCAAATCTTCGGCAAATCCGCCATTGCCCGCAGGATGGCCTCGTCAAAACCTGCCGGATAGCTGGTGATAAAGCGAATCCACCTGATGCCGTCTATTTCATTGGCCATTTCCAGCAAGTCGGCCAGGTAATACGTCTTTTCCCCGGCAGCGTATTTGTATGAGTTTATCGTTTGGCCGAGGAGCGTAACCTGCTTTATGCCGCCGGCTGCAAGTTTTTTTATCTGTTCGATTATCCTGCCCGGCGGCCGGGAGACCTCTGGGCCCCGCACATAGGGGACAACACAATAGCTGCAGAATTTATTACAGCCGCGCATCACCCGCACAAATGCCTGGCAGGGCGGCTGCTGTGTGTCTGAGTCGTAACGGCACTCGAACCGGTCAAGTGCCTCGGATTCATCCATCGGCGGGGCTTGGCGAATCTTCTCGCTGACGGCAATACGTTTTGTCTTGCCGGCCAGCGATTCAGCTAATAACTCAGGGACTTTTGGGATTTGAGCCGGGCCGCAGACAATATCAACCGCTTCGTGCTCGAGCAGTTTATCGCCGAGCCTTTGGGCCATACAGCCTACTACCGCGACGATTATTTCAGGCCGGGACTTTTTGATGTGTTTTAGATGACCTAAGTGCGAAAGGACTCTTTCTTCAGCGTGCTCACGGACAGAGCAGGTGTTTATCAGCACCGCATCGGCGTCGTCTATGCTGTCAGCCAGATGGAAACCGGCCTGCTGAACCGCTGAGGTTATCAGGGCCGTGTCGAGCTTGTTCATTTGGCAGCCGAAGCTCCTGATGAGTAATTTTGAATTACAGATTTCAGATTTCATTTATATTACTATGGGCAAATTTTTTAAGCTTTCCTAAAGTATAGTGAACCGAGCTGAAAAAGGCAAATGATGGAACTTTGTCTTTCACTTGAGATTCGTATCTGCAATATGTAGTTTTGATTATAGTAAATCCCTTGCAGCTACATTGGATTTTAGGTATTTTCTGCATAGATGAGAACAGAAGTTATAAAAATCGATAGTGATAAGCCGGACATCGAGGTAATAAGACAGGCGGCAAAACTACTCGAATCGGGCGGGCTGGTTGCCTTTCCAACCGAGACGGTATATGGGATTGGTTGCCGGGCCCAGGCTGATTCATTGGCAAGGCTTGATGAGGTTAAACAAAGAAGCGGTGAAAAATACTACACTCTGCACATTGGCCGAAAGGAAGATGTAAGAAAATATGTGCCAATAATCCCCCCAAGAGTGGAAAAGTTAATGCAAAAATGCTGGCCGGGACCGATTAGTATCGTCTTTGAGCTAACACAGCAACAAATCGAAAAAGTGCAGGGAATTTTTCAGCCGGAAACGTTTGCGTATATGTATAGAGACAATTCTATCGGTATCCGCTGCCCTGATAACTTGGTAGCAGCTTTACTGCTTCAGAATACCGTCTGGCCAATTGTCGCACCAAGTGCAAACTTAACTGCTCGGCAGCCAGCCATAAAGGCTCAAGAAGTGCTTGACCAGTTCGATGGGAAAATTGATATGCTGCTTGATGGTAATCCCTGTAAGTACAAAAAGGCCAGTACTGTTGTTAAAATGGGCAAAGAAGGATTGCGAATTCTGCGACAGGGTGTGGTCTCAAAAGATGAACTTCAACGCCTTTCAACGATTAACATTCTATTTGTCTGTACAGGGAACATATGTCGAAGCCCAATCGCGAAAGGATTATTTCAAAAATACTTAGCAGAAAAACTGGATTCTAAGGTTGACCATCTCGAAGAAATGGGGTATAAAATTAGTTCGGCAGGAACTGCGGCGGCACCTGGGCTGAGGGCAAGCAGCGAGAGTATAGAGTTCTGTGCTGCGAAAGGAGTCGATATTACAGCCCATCGAAGCAAATTCCTGACAAGGGATTTGATTCAGGACTGCGATTATATTTTTGTGATGTGCCGGATGCATAAGCAATATGTCGTCAGTTTAATGCCCGAAGCTGCCCGGCAGACGCTGCTGCTTGACGAGGGCAGGGAAATTCCTGACCCGATAGGCGGCGGAAAAGATGTGTATGAGCGTAGTGGAATATTGATAGAAGAAGCTGTAAAAAGGAGAGTAACCGAGTTAATATGAAAGTAGTAGTTGGAAACGACCATCGCGGCTGCGAAGCAAAGGAACAAATAAAGGCAATACTTACTCAATTAGGGCACGAATGCATCGATGTGGGCGTGCTGGATAAAAATCCGGTTGACTACCCCGATATTGCCTACAAGGCCGCTCTTGCAGTAGCAAACAAGGATGCTGACAGGGCCATTCTTATCTGCGGAACCGGCATCGGGATGAGTATAGCGGCCAATAAAGTGAAGGGAATCAGGGCGGCCTTGTGCCATGACGAGTTGAATGCGCAGGTTTCTCGGCATCATAATGACGCAAACGTGCTTTGCTTAGCCGGCGATTTGGTTGGTGCGGTCGTCCTGAGAAAAATAGTCGAGACCTGGATGAACACCGAGTTTACCGGGGGAAGGCATCAACGGAGGGTTAATAAAATAGCGGCTATCGAAGAGTGTAAAGACCCAAAGGAATTAGGAACCGAGATGCCCGCGAAGTAACAGAACCGCTGAGTTCATCTCCTTCAGAAATTTAATCCCACCGCGGCTGAACGATGGCATGACGTCATCTGATGCGGCCGATTGTTAAACGCCTCTCTCTCGCAGAGTGTGGATTATCTACCTTGATTTTAATGTATTCTGCACCCATGTTTGGTCTTTCTACCAGATATGATTTCATCTAAGTCCTGCGGCCAAAGCATCTCGCGTTTACCTTCTGCGTTCCTGTAATTCATCCCCAGCGCATAACCGAATCCATAGGTGTTGTAGAGCGCTATGGCACGCTGGTTCTCCCGAGTCGTTCGGCAACGTAGAAGGGCATAGTAGAGCGTCATTTTTGCCGCATTTCTTCCAGCCTCACCCTCGCTCATTTCCTCCCACCCCATGGGCCTGCAATGTGAGTAAATCATCTCACCAACCTTTTCCATATACCAGAACGTCATCTCGTAGGCAGCTTCGGCAAGCGCCTCCTTCGACCATCGCAGGATAATTCGCCACTCGTCATTCCCGGTCATAATGATTTCATCGTTGGTACAAGGGGGCACACCCGGGTCAACATGAAGAAGCCTACCGTGCTCGGTGTTCTCGAACCGAAATGTTCGTGGAAGGCTCCAGTTACTTGGTAGCACCGTGATCTGTAGGAACCGCAGGCTGGGTCCGAATCCGACACAAACATTTTCTCTGGCGTAGTCCCTCCCGGCTACTTGCAGCCCTTCTTTCAACCGCCTGATATGTCGGTCGAATTGTTCTCGCAGACGGCGTTCCGAGCAAAAGTACGATTTGACCTCTACCAAGCCAGCGACGTAAATGTCAGGAACCGCATTTGGTTTATGAGTATTGATTAGTAAATACAGGTCAGCACCTTTAAGAAGCCCTTTTCCTTTCGGCCGATGTACACCTACGACATCGCCGACATAAAGGTAGGCGTTTGCGGGCAGTTTGCTGTCACGCTGAAGCCGCTTCAATAAACGCACACAGGCGCTCGCCGCTAATAACTCTGTAACCGCGCCTTTGAAGCAGTTTACCATGTGTGAATAAATGAATGTGATGACAGAAGCGACTTCAGAATCGGAAAGTCGCTCATCAATTAACTTCTTGGGAATCGCCCCTGAGTTCTCGTAAGGCCCTTTCAGCAGGAATTCTTTGAATAGCGGTTCTCGGTGATGCGTCTCGATTGAGTGAAGGGTTCTGGCCAGAACTTCCCGGAAGATAGAAAGCGGTTCACTTCCTTTCGGGAATACAACTCCGGCCGACAAAGCGGTTTGAATCGCGGATTTAATATCACTTCCTAAATCGGCGCCGACAATCTCGAAGCCGACTGTATCAGCCAACTTCGACGTATTAGAGGTAATGTTCTTCATCATAAGTCTCAGCGTCTAATGATATGCTTAAGAGTGACACGTTGGCGGCGTCTTACCGGCCGGGTGGAGAGGCGGCGGTACTTATGTCGGTGTAT
The DNA here is from genome assembly GCA_964444665.1 of uncultured Pirellulales bacterium. Lineage (GTDB taxonomy): Bacteria > Planctomycetota > Phycisphaerae > Sedimentisphaerales > CAYZTY01 > CAYZTY01. The sequence continues at coordinate 80,069 of CAYUIE010000011.1, read as the reverse complement.
GTCGTTTCTGGGCCTGTAGTCGCTTGCAATGGATCCTCGCCAAACCGGTTTGGGCCGTCGGTTCCCTTTAGGAACCAGACCTCAATCAGTATCCAAATCCCAAAGATTATCCCGGCAAATGGGATAAACATCGTAAGGGAAAGCCATCCGGTGCGATTCCGGTCATGCAGCCGTTTCACGATTAGTGCAAGGCCGGGCCATATACTAAGAATACCGATTATAAATGCCAGCGTTCGAGTCCGGTCGTCGTCGATACCATAAGCCAGAATATTGTTTAGAATTCCTATGGGCAGCAGCACCAGGAATCCCTTCAGCCAGTAGTCACGTCGACACATACGGCCTGTAAATGTGAACAGTGCTTCTGCGATTGTCATACTTCATCTCTCCTTTCTTTCTGCCCAATATAAACTACAGCACGATTTGTTGTTAATTTAGTCTGCCGGGAGTGAAATGTCAACATTTGCAAATAGGTTGAATGGTTAAATGATTAATTAGTGTTTATTTGTGAAGTTCTGTAAAGCTCGGGACAAGCGTTTAGGCTTTTGTAGGTACAGCACTTTTCGCGGCAGCAGCGACAGGTTTTTGTGCAGGTTTAATAGCTACTTTCGTAGTAGCGGCTCTCGTGCAGAAGTTGTTGCCAATGGAGCGAAGTTTTTTATATCGGTTCTCAAGCAGGTTTTCAGTCTTTAGGCGCTTCAAATCACGCAATGCTTTGATAATAAACTGCTCAACGTTATAAACAGTGTCGTGAACATTTCGGTGTGCGCCCCCGAGCGGCTCAGAAATGATTGCCTCAACAAGCCTGAGTCTATGTAAATCTTTGGCGGTCAGTCGCAGTGCCTCGGCGGCGTCGGGTGCCTGTTTGCCGTCTCGCCACAATATCGCTGCGCAGCCTTCCGGACTGATTACCGAATAGTACGCAAACTCCAGAATTGCCAATTTGTCACCCACACCTATGCCGAGTGCTCCTCCTGAGCCGCCCTCACCAATAATAACACAAATGATAGGTACCTTCAGACGGGACATTTCCATAAGATTGACAGCTATGGCCTGGGCCTGACCTCGCTCTTCCGCGCCAATTCCGGGATAAGCGCCCGGAGTATCAATAAAAGTAACAATCGGTATGTTAAACTTCTCGGCCAGTTTCATTTTACTTAAGGCTTTTCGATATCCTTCAGGATTTGCGCATCCGAAATTACAGGCGATTTTCTCCTGAGTTTGCCGGCCCTTATTGTGTCCCAGAACCAGCACCTTTTCTCTGCCGATTCGGCCCAAACCTGTGACAATTGCCCGGTCGTCGCCAAAGCACCTGTCTCCATGCAGCTCACGAAAGTCTTTGACCATTAATTGGAGATAATTAGTTAAGAGCGGTCTTTTAGGATGACGGGCCACCTGCACAATTTGCCAGGCCGTTAAATTGGAAAAAAGCCGTTTAAGCTGGCTAACTTTTTCTTTCTCGAGCCGGCGAATCTCGGCAGAATAATCAATGCCTTTGATTGAACTAAGACGGGCCAGTTCAGCCATTTGACGGTCTATCTCTGCTATTTTATCTTCGAATGGCAGATAATCGTTACCATTTAATTTGTTATTTCCGGCCATAACTCTTAGATTATAACCTCAAAAAATCCAGTATCAATCAGGCATACTCGGCTCTCGACTTATTAAGCCTTACCTTTACTATATCGGTTCGCGACCAAACTTTACGAAAAAAAATCCTGTCCACAAAAGTGAACCGGACACTAATTTTCTCGGCCTTCCCTATTAGCCTAATTACTTGATTTTAGTTCAGCATAATAACACTTTAACCACAGAAATCAAAGAAAAAAAATTGACACACCGGCCCAAAAGGTTATAGTCTTTTACGCAATTCCGCGGAGGCAGTTTTTTGTAAGGTCTTTGTCTTGAGGCAATTACGGCAAATAACCGTTATTGGCCTGGGTTTGCTGGGCTCTTCGATAACCCTGGCGATTTTACGTACGTTAAAAGGTGTGAAATCTGTTGGTTACAGCCACAGGGCGGTTACCAGACGAAAAGCACGCCGTTTGAGTGTAGCTCAGAAAGTTGTGGATGATATTCATAAATCCGTCGAACAGGCTGATATAGTAATTCTCGCTACCCCGATAAGAACCTTTGAAAATATTTTCCGTCGAATTGCTGGTTCCTTACCAGCCGGCTGTATCGTTACCGACGTCGGCTCGACAAAACAGGAGTCCCACCGGTGGGCGCGACGACTGTTACCGAGAAATGTTTATTATGTCGGCTCACATCCTATCGCCGGTTCCGAACAAAGAGGCGTCGAGTTTGCACGAGACGACTTGTTCGACGGAGCAAATTGCATTCTAACAAAAACAAACGGCACCAGGCCGGATGCTATACGGACGCTTAGCAAATTCTGGTCGGCTTTAGGCTGTAGAGTCAAGGTGATGAGCCCGAGTCAGCACGATCGGATTCTTGCAAACGTAAGTCATTTGCCTCACGTAACAGTCGCGGCACTTATAAATGCGAACATCGACGAAGAACTAAAATTTGCAGGACAGGGCTTCATTGACACGTCGAGAATTGCATCCGGACCGGAAAATATCTGGACTGATGTGATGCTGACAAACTCGGCCAACATCAACAAGGGTATTGACAAAATGGTCGTTGAATTGCGAAAGCTGCAGAAAGCTATGAACAGTGGCGACGAAAAACGTCTCCGCAGCCTTCTCAAAAAAGCAAGAAACAGGCGAACAACGCTAATGAAAAATGAAGGGAAAAAGGAGGGAACCTAATCGTGAGTCAATGGCGTTTTGAGGTATTTAATCGCGCCGCTTTGCCTGATATTCACGGCAACGGAATATTGGAAGACATTAAAGAACTGGGAATAACCTCGGTCGAAGCGGTTCAATCGGCCAAAGTGTTCCTGATTGAAGCTGACTTTGATATCGAGTTTGCAAAACGTCTGGCAGTTGAACTTTTAGCTGACCCCGTCTGTGAGGAATACTATATCGGCAGAAGTAGTGCCCCCGCCGGTCTGGCCAAGGCCGAGATTATAGAGGTACACCTCAAAAGCGGCGTCACCGACCCTGTGGCAGAATCCGTTACTACCGCCATCGCCGATATGGGAGTGAAAGTTCAGCACGTCCGGACGGCTCGAAAATATGTGCTGCTGGGTAATATCACTAACGTGCAGCGCGACACTATTGCCAGAAGAGTATTAGCTAACGATTGCATAGAAACCGTAATCTACGGCAGCGAGGCCGAGCCGCCGAGTCCACACATCGAACCTTATAAGCTGAAAGTAAATTATGTCCCGATTATTGAGCTTGATGATGACGGACTTTTGAAAATCAGCAAAAAGATGGACCTCTTTTTAAACATTGTCGAGATGAGGACCATACAGGAGTATTACCGCAAGCTCGGCAGAGACCCTACCGACGTTGAGCTGGAAAGCCTCGCACAGACATGGAGCGAACATTGCGTGCATAAAACGTTTAAGAGCGCTGTCGATATGTCGATTGACGGCCGGCAGATACATTTTGATAACCTGCTGAAAGAAACTGTTTTCAAAGTTACTAAGCAGCTCGACAAGAAATGGTGTATATCTGTCTTCACGGATAATGCCGGGGTAGTGGGATTTGACGAAGATTCAGCGATATGTTTTAAAGTGGAAACGCATAATCATCCCTCCGCCCTTGACCCTTATGGTGGCTCGGCTACGGGCATAGGCGGGGTAATCCGTGACCCTATGGCTACCGGCCTGGGTGCGAAACCTATCGCCAACACGGATATATTCTGCTTCGGCCCGCCCGACAAGAAACTCGAAGAGATTCCCAAAGGAGTTCTGCATCCGAGGAGAATTATGAAAGGTGTGGTCGCGGGCGTACGCGATTACGGCAACAGAATGGGAATACCGACAGTCAACGGCGCAATCTATTTTGACGACAGGTACATGGCTAATCCTTTGGTCTACTGCGGCAATATCGGCTTAATCGACAAAAATAAATGCTTCGATAGCCCAAAAGCCGGAAATCTGGTTATTGTCCTCGGCGGCAGAACGGGCCGAGATGGAATACACGGGGCAACCTTCTCCAGCGGTGAAATGACCCACGAGCACGAGTCAATCTTCTCGCACGCCGTGCAAATCGGCAATCCAATAACGGAAAAGAAAGCTCTGGATGTGCTGCTTCAGGCTAATGAAGCTAATTTATATGAGGCGGTCGCCGACTGCGGGGCCGGCGGGCTAAGCGGGGCCGTGGGCGAAATGGGCAAAGAGCTTGGCGTAGAGGTTGACCTTGAGAAAATCCCGTTAAAATATGCCGGCCTGAATTATACTGAAATCTGGATTAGTGAAGCCCAGGAAAGAATGGTCCTGGCCGTCGAGCCTGAGAATCTAAAAGCCATTATGAAAATTTTTGCAGATGAGAATGTCGAGGCGACGGTAATAGGCAAATTCACCGGCGATAAAAAGCTGACGCTGAGATACGGCGGACAAAAAGTTGGCGAGCTGGATATGGAGTTCTGGCACGAGGGGCTGCCTAAGTATTCTCGCAAGGCCGTTTGGCAGGTTCCGGAGCTTACCGAGCCGGCAATAGCTCAAAAAGATGATTACAATAACGAGCTCCTGCAGATTCTTTCATCATATAATGTTGCCAGCAAGGAATGGGTAATTCGGCAATACGACCACGAAGTTCAGGGCGGTTCCGTAGTCAAGCCTTTGATAGGCATTGAGAATGATGGCCCGAGTGATGCAGCAGTGATAAGACCGAAGTACAATTCTAATAAAGGCCTTGCCATCAGTTGTGGAATGAATCCCTGTTACGGAGATATAGACCCATACTGGATGGCAATGGCGGGTATTGATGAGGCTATTAGAAACATTATCTGTGTGGGCGCCAGGGTTGACAGAATAGCGCTGTTGGACAATTTTTGCTGGGGTGATTGCACAAAGCCGGAGACTCTTGGTGCGCTCGTGCGGGCCGCTGAGGCCTGTTATGATGGTGCTATGGCCTTTGGCACGCCTTTCGTTTCGGGCAAAGACTCACTCAACAACGAATTTGCCTGCGAAGACGGAAGTCAGATTGCGATACCATCCACGCTTTTGATTAGTGCAATTTCAATAGTGGATGATGTTGATAAATGCGTAACAATGGATGTAAAAGAGGCCGGCAATTTGTTATTTATCATCGGTCTGACTCGCGATGAATTAGGCGGTTCACATTACTATAAGATAAACGGCCAGATTGGCGCCAACGTACCGAAGACAGACCTGGAAGTTGCGCCGAAGACAGCACAAAAAATAGAACGGGCGATAGCCGACCGGCTTGTGGAAAGCTGTCATGACTGTTCGGAAGGGGGGCTGGCGGTAGCTTTGGCTGAGATGGCCTTTGCCGGCGGCCTGGGTATTCAGGCCGACTTGAAAGGCCTGCCGAAAAGCCCGCAGTCTTTGCGCACCGAAGCTCAACTCTTTAGCGAATCTACCTCAAGGTATATTGTTGAAATAAAACCGGATAACTATCATAACTTTGCGAAGTTGATGCTTAATGTTCCGTTCGGGCAGATTGGTCAAGTGACAGGTGAGAACATACTGTTAATAAAAGACGAAAGAGGTAAGGATGTAATTCACCTCGAACTTGACAGGCTTAAAAAGGCCTGGCAGCAGACATTCGATTGGTAATGTTTTAATCTTTAACGACAGTAAGAAGGAATTTGTCGATGAAAGAGATTAATGCAATAGTGTTACGTGCGGCAGGGATAAACTGTGATGTGGAAACCGAGTATGCTCTTAATTTGGCGGGAGCCCAGGCAAAGCGGCTACACATAAACGCAATCATCGGCAAGCCGGATGTGCTGGAAGATTGTCAGATACTTGTCTTCCCCGGTGGATTCAGTTACGGCGATGACGTTGCTGCGGGGAAAATCCTTGCAAATCAGGTAATTCATCACTTGGCAGAGAAAGTACGAAAATTTATTGACGATGGCAAATTAGTTCTCGGCATTTGTAATGGCTTTCAGGTTCTGGTTAAGGCCGGTATCCTGCCCGGAGTCGTAAATAACGAATCACATGCGACGGGCAACGGACAGCAGGTTACGATAACATACAATGACAGCGGCAAATTTGAGGATAGATGGGTATATTTACAGCCGGGAACGGAGAAATGTGTATTTATTGAGCCGGGCAGACTGATATATCTTCCTATTGCCCACGGAGAAGGCAAAGTCGTTACTGAAAACGATGAGGTACTGGAAAAGCTCAATATTCAGGGGCACGTAGGATTCCGATATGTCGACGAGAAAGGTGATTACGGACAATATCCTGTTAATCCTAACGGCTCAGTGGATTCAATAGCCGGGCTTACCGACAAAACCGGCAGAGTTCTGGGCCTTATGCCGCACCCGGAGAGATTCGTTCGCCACACACAGCATCCCCACTGGTCCCGTCTGAAAGAAAAGGACCGTGCAGATGGAATGACAATTTTTAACAATGCCGTTCGCTTCGTGAAGGAGAACCTGTAAGGGGGATATACATAACACGCCTGAAGGAGGATTTTGAATGAAAGATAAAAATAAACCCGTACAGAATATCGACTCTGCCGACCGCCAGGCCTTTAGGGACGTAACCTTGCCTGTTGAGAAAAGGGTTGACGCACTGGTTTCGAGTATGACGCTGGAAGAAAAGATCGCGCAGATGGTAAACGCCGCGGCCGAGATAAAACGGCTGAATGTTCCTGAATATGACTGGCTGAACGAATGCCTTCACGGCGTGGCCTGGGCCGGAATCGCAACGGTCTTCCCACAGGCCATTGGCCTGGCAGCAACGTTTAATACTGACCTGATGCACCGCGTGGCAACAGCTATCTCGGATGAAGCCAGGGCCAAGCATCATGAAGCCGTGCGTAACGGCAACAGAGGTAGACATACGGGCCTTACCTTCTGGAGCCCGAACATAAATATATTCAGAGACCCCAGATGGGGCAGAGGCCAGGAGACTTACGGCGAAGACCCTTACTTAACCGCGAGAATGGGAGTCGAGTTTGTCAAGGGACTCCAGGGTGATGATCCCCGTTATCTGAAGCTTGTTTCAACGCCAAAACATTTCGCCGCTCATAGCGGCCCCGAGCCAATCAGACACCGTTTCGATACCAGGGTAAGCCCTCGTGACCTGCGCCAGACCTATCTGCCGGCCTTCGAGGCCTGTGTTCGCGAAGCAAAGGCCTTTTCTATAATGGGGGCGTACAGCCGTTTGAACGGCGAGGCCTGTTGTGCGAGTAAAACGCTATTGCAGGATGTATTACGAGATGAATGGGGTTTCGACGGTTACGTGGTCTCGGACTGCGGAGCAATCGGGGATATTTACAGACATCATCGCATCGTCAAGACACCGGAGGAGGCCTCGGCAATGGCTGTCGAGAGCGGCTGTGACCTTAATTGCGGAGGAACCTATCCGGCACTGCGAGACGCGGTAAAAATGGGGATCATTAGTGAGGAGAAAATAGATATTGCCCTTAAGCGACTTTTCACCGCTCGATTCAGACTTGGTATGTTTGACCCCGATGAAATGGTCCCTTATGCGCAGATACCCATCGAGAAAAATGATTGTGCCGAGCACAGGGCTCTTGCTCTTCAGGCCGCCAGGGAGTCAATCGTGCTTTTGAAGAATGAGAATAATTTTCTGCCCCTGGACGGCAAAAAGTTAAAAAGAGTATTCGTCATAGGACCTAACGCCGATGACGCAAATGTTATGTTTGGCAATTACAACGGCACACCCTCCAAAGCGGTTACTGCCCTGGAGGGTATCAGGAAAAGATTCGGACCGGAAGTCCAGCTCGATTACTTTAAAATTTGCGGTATTTGTAATATTATTTGGGAGTGGGGAAATTATTTGAGGTTCAAGGAACTTGAGGAAAAGGCAGACTTGGTGATTGCCGTGATGGGCATCTCAGGCGCCATAGAGGGGGAAGAAGGACAGTCCGAATACTCGGAAAGCGGCGGAGACAGAATGCGTCTGGAACTGCCGGTGATGCAGGAAGAGATTCTACGGTCACTACACGCAATGGGTAAACCCATCATTCTGGTTTTGATGAACGGCAGCCCGATATCAATCAACTGGGCTAATGAAAATATACCGGCCATTATCGAGGCTTGGTATCCGGGCGAAGAAGGCGGCACGGCCATTGCCGAGGTGATTTTTGGTGATTATAACCCGGCCGGTAGGTTGCCTATCACGTTCCCAAAGTCTGTCGACCAGCTACCACCGTTTACCGACTACAATATGAAAGGACGAACCTATCGCTATATGGAGGCCGAGCCGCTGTACGAATTTGGCTTTGGGCTGAGTTATACGCAATTCAAATACAGTAATCTGAAGTTATCAAAGCAAAAGATACAGCCCGGCGAGGATATCGAGCTAAGCGCGGATGTGGAGAATGTCGGAGACAGAGCCGGTGACGAAGTTGTGCAGCTTTACCTCAGTGATGTTAAGGCATCATATCCTGTGCCGATAAGGCAATTAGAGGGCTTCAAAAGGATAAATCTAAACGTCGGTGAGAAGAAAACAGTATCGTTTAAATTGACAGCCAGACAAATGGCCCTTTATGACGATAATGGTACGAGGTTCATTGAGCCGGGCGAATTTGCCGTTTCAATAGGGGGCAGGCAGCCCGAGAAACAACAAAGCAGCTCCCAGAAAAGCGACTATCTGCTTGGAAAGTTTGAGGTAATTGGCCGGCTAACCGAGATTGACTGACTGGCCGTTCAGCCGACATCCGGCAGGACGGTTCATTTTTCTTGAAAGCCAAAAGCCTTTGTTGTAAATTATCTGCATTAAGAAGAATTGAAACTGCAACAGCGATAATAATTCGTATTAAGCGGTAGGGCCCGTAGCTCAGCGGTAGAGCAGTGGACTCATAATCCATTGGTCCAAGGTTCGAATCCTTGCGGGCCCATTAAGTAACAGTCAGGACCATAGAAACTTAGGCGAAAATCTTGGCTTTGTTTTAGTATCAGCGAAGCCTGCGATTCAACATTTCTTCAACACATATTTGCGTTTGCATGTGCGGCCGAGTTGTATAATTTTGAGTACTAATAGGGGAAAATTCATTGGTCATATTTACTGTAAGCTTGCTGTAAACAAAGAATTGGCTCGATTAACCTGCCGTTTTCCTTATGTTACCTGATATTGTTGATTTTTAACAGTAATAGCTCCCTATATTTTCGGCCTGTTAGGGAAGTCCGGAAAACACGCGGAGTTAGCCCGCGATAGTAAAGTTTTTATTTATGAGGATAAGCCATATGAATAGTTGATTACAGTGTTTAGACGTTTTTTGCACTCGGGTATTGCTTATCCTGTTGCAGTTTTTACAAAAGTTTCACCTTGATTTTCCACATGTTTTAGAAAACATAAAAAAACCTATAAGCTTCATTTGACATCTTGGAATCAGTCCGATAAAATCACTTCCGGTTTAAGGTTAGTGCACGGAAGCATATATGCGCAATTTTTTCAAAGTTGCCATTACTTGTATAGTTCTAACACTACCTACAGTAGCCTTCGCTACGATGTTTATCGTGATTTCATGCAACGTTGTTGTCATCACTGCATCTGCTGGGCTGGGCGGTTCTATCGATCCTAACGGTGCTGTTATGAAGAATCTTGGTGAAGACCAGCAGTTCACAGCAATGCCCGCCCCAAACTATATGATTGACCAATGGTATTTGGATGGTAACTCGGTTCAGATCGGAAGAACAGTGTATACATTGAGTAATGTTCAGTCAGATCACACGGTTTATGTGACTTTCAAGGAGATTCCCGTTATTAATAGTCATGTCTACATGATTGAGATTGACACAGGCTGGGATTATAAAGAACCTGGCACACAAGATGATTTAACATATGAATTTTTCTTCAGAAGTGTGACTGATGAGACGATCAATCTCGTCGAGGTCAATACACCTGCAGGTAATACTTTCACAATTCCTAATGATGTTAACACGCAATCAGGTGATGTCCAGACGTGGCATTATGTAGAGGAAGGCACACATTACTGGGAATATAAAGGCAGTTTTGCAGACCGCAATGTGCTGGAGGACTACAACGACGGCAACTACACTATGACGGTTCATTATGAAAGCGGTAGTCAAGAAGAAACGACAATTTTGTTTGGAGATCCAAACACTGGAAATCCCATTCCACAACCAACACAAGAACCAATTTTGACGTATCCTGAGCATAACGGAACTACAACATCTCCAGTGACATTTACTTGGGAGCCTTGTTATGATTCAAACATAACTTCAATCTTCCTACGCTTGGTAAAACAGGACACAAATGATACAATAGTTTTTAACTGTACAAATGATGCGACAAACTCAGATCCTTGTACGTTAAGTCCAGGTATTTGGGAAGCTGAATTCTACTTCGACCACAGGTATGATTTTAACAATGCCGATGGTATACTTGTCGAAATAGGCAAGTACAGCGAGAGTAATTATACCTTTGAGGTCGTGGTTGTTCCCTCGCTCGTAGGTCATTGGACGATGGATGATGATGCGTCTAATACCACGGTAGTAGATAGCA
>CAYUIE010000011.1:0-69417 GCA_964444665.1 uncultured Pirellulales bacterium | reverse complement strand
AAGGCACAATCGATGATGTAAGGATATATAACAGGGCTTTGTCGGGAGCTGAAATTGAAGCACTGTATAATGAAGGAGTCATACCCGGACCTTCACCGGAACCTCCGTCCGGACCTAATAGTCCGGTAGGTCATTGGACGATGGATGATGATGCGTCTAATACCACGGTAGTAGATAGCAGTGTTTATGGCAATGATGGGACTGCTCAACAGAACACAGAAGACTTAAATGTATCAGGCGTAATAGAAGGTGCCTTAACTTTCAATGGCAGCAGCGACTATATTGACTGTGGCGATGATGCAGGTCTGGTTATTACCGATGAGATAACAATCTCTGTATGGATTAATGCACCTACAATGCCTGACGATGCACTTTGGGCGATAGTAAGCAGTCAGGATGATGGAAGCCATAGTGGCGTATCTATGATTTTAGATGGGCGAGTAAATCCTGACGGCCAGAGGTCGCCTCACAGACACATTCACTTTCAAATTGGAGATGGGAGTTGGCATACAACAAACGTAAATGCGGCAGTTCCAACGGATCAGTGGGTTCATATAGTCGCAACAAGGAAGGCAAATGAGGATGCGAAGGTATATTACAACGCAGTTTCCCAACCGCTGGCAGGTGTTTTATGGAATGGTTCAGTTAATTATACAGCCAACTGGAACATAGGCAGACAGCCTGATATAGGAGGGTGGAGATACTTCAAAGGCACAATCGATGATGTAAGGATATATAACAGGGCTTTGTCGGGAGCTGAAATAGAAGCACTGTATAATGAAGGAGTCGGAATATAAACTCAAACCCATCACTGCCTTGGCTAAAAATTGGCTTGAAGGCACTGTACAATGAACGCATTTGAACCAGAATTGACCCATCTTTTCAGACTTTTGATCCAAACGTAATTCTGAGTCATTTTTAGAATTAGAAAAGAAATAACCTTCGCGGTTTACCAAACCATTGGTTTAACTACCCGAAAGTCTTACGGCCACAATTGTTCATTTAAAAAGAGCAATGAACTTCTTGTCCGTTAGTTACTTACAGTACCACCCAAGTATCGTCCTGAAGAGATACAAAAAATGGACCAACTCAGCCAGTGAGGTGCGCAACAAGGTTCTGTCGATTTAGTTGTCTAAGCTGAAAAAGTCCACAAATCTCACCTTTCCCATGAGCAGTAAAATATAGATGTTCTTCGATAAATTCATGTCACCAAAATGACTCCACAGTCATTAATTTTGAGGGATTACGAAGGCACCAAACATCAAATTATCGCCGAAAAATGCGATTTTTAAAATTTTTTTAGCCAAAACAAGATTGAACATCCATTGTTCTGTATTAGGACTTGGTTAAAAGCCTTTTTAATTGGTCTTACTGACCAGCTACTGAATATGCAGCAGTTCTCATAAACGGGATTTCCTCCGATGAATGGCCAGCCACTTTCTTTCTTAAATGAGGTGCCCTTAGATAACTTAGATCATCGGGTCATATTTCATTCAACATTTCTTCAACGCACATTTGCGTTTGCACGTGCGGCAGCGCCGCGTGGCTTTGAGGACTAAAGGAGAACAAATTCGTTGGTCATTCATATGACCGCTATACAACAAATACATTACTCCCTATCTTGACTATCTGGGTAGCCCAGCTAACAGACCATCGGATTATACATACTATTTTTTAAAATTTCTGAAAGAATTGAATATTTGTTAAAAAATAATTAGGTGTGTTTTCATTCTTTATATTGAAAGTGTTTTTCTTGGAGACATACTGGAGACCAAGTAAATGTACACTCTGATCCTTCCAGACAAGACCCTTGCACGATCAAAGAAATAATAAAACTGATAACTCAGCGTAGATGTTTCTTCAGAATCTTCTCATTAAGACTTATGATGTTAAGGTTTTTAATCCGTGGTTCTTCGTCTTCATCTACCTGGCTGCTCTCGTCGAGTTCAAATGAGCAAATGAATATCCCGACTTCTTTTCCTCTTACCTTGACTAGTGAAGACCAGAAACGGTCCTTACTTAGAAGAAGTTGCTTACCCACCGCATCTGTAGCCCGGCCAGAGAAGCCAAACACAGCTACCACAATCGCTCCAGTCCCAGGATCATGCAATGTAATAATGATACCGACGTCCTGCTTGTTTTCTTTCCACGGACAGGTAATCCATCCTTGTTTGGAGAGGTAGTGAATGCCTGAAACTGCGGCACTCTTGCGGTGATAAGGATTCTTGACGCCACCGAAGCAACTTATAACTTTGCGGTCTCTATCACGATAGACAAGGTAGAATGGCACAACTGGTCCTTTTTTTGCTTGGGAAAATGGCGTACAACCAAAAAGGTCAGCCACCAAAAACTCCAGCAAATAATTGACCCGCTGTGACCCAATCAGAATTGATGTATGATGGGAACTACTGGCTCTCATTCGGCTGAAGATTTTCTTCGCCTTCTTGATATCGTCTACAAGGGGACTTTTGGCCAAGTCGTCAATCTTGGTGTCCCATCGGAACGGCACGTACTCAAGGCGTACCTGTGGCGGTGAGGTACCAGTCTCACTTGCATTAGACAACTCCTGGACAAAGTTGGCTGCAACTGCTGCATCACGGCGAGCTATCCACCGCCAAGCGGCAGCAGGGGGTTCGGTTTGCTGATATTCCCCTAAGTAAATGGTGACCCTGCCTTGCATAGCGATGGCTTGCCATAGCTCTGATGGACGCGTGCCAAATAGTGCACCGGGTAACTCATCAGCGGGAACACCTTGCACACTCAACCACTCGCAGATTTTGCCTAAAGCATCAAGTGATATATTCCTGACGCTATTGTGATAGAACTTTGCGATAGTGTGACGGTTGACTTCAACACTCGGGTCATTAGCGATCTGCTGGATAATTCCATGATGGACTAAATTATTCTTCTCAAGTACGTTCCGCAAACGAATTTCGATTTCCATTTTTCTATTCCTTCCTTCGATTTTTTTATAATATTTCCCTCGTTTTTACAAATTTCGCAACAATTTTTTCCAGTAGAGCACATTTTGGATGCTGTATACGCCCTAAGAAATACAATGTGGTTACTAATTTTGCCTTTTTAGCAATTCCCATTATTTTCATAATGTCTACTATTTGTGCCATTTCACATACTAAATGGCACATGATTAGAAGGTCTCTAAAAGCCTCAAAACAACCATATTGACAGCATAAAAGGACTTCATTTATTCTAACAGACAAGCTTTATATGGTCAAAAATTTTGTATAAATTATAACAATAGTTATCTAAAATCTATATCGAAATGTGGCAAAAATAGGCCGGTTTAGATGGTCCGTAAGAGTATTAAGGTAAGGATCTGGATATGGGTGGACCAATTCTTTAGCGAGCACGAGGGCGTAAGCCATTGATTTTTCAGGCATTATGACCAGGTATGGGATGTACTTAGCAAGGAAGACGCTATTGAGCAGACCGTAAAAAATAAAAATAACCAACAAGTTCAGAAAGGAGCGAAATTATGGAAGTCAAGGAAAAACAAATAGATACAGAACTTCGTTATGGGATGGGGGCCGTGTGTAAAGCAAGCTTGCCGGAATCAAAAATCCGCAACGTGACAGCGAGGAATGTGATCATGGCAATTACCAGCTCGCCACAGTCCAGCGAGACCGCCCGAAGGACGGCAAGAGTGGTCACAGAGGCTATCCGTAGAGGCCGTAGCATGGATGTAGAGGTCTACGAAGGTGCAGAGAGCGACGAGGTGACCGGTAGACCGGTTGAATTGGGCGATGTAGTGATACCTGACAGAAATGGGGAGCAGGACACAGAAACAGAAAGACTCGCGTTACAGGTCACAGAACCATACGTTGGCGGCAAACAACGTTAGGAGGTAGTCAAATGCTTTCACCAAGAAATCTTGGCATCTTCGGAGTTCCTCGCCCGGGCCTTCTTTACATAGTAAACGATAATATTTGGCTGGCACGGACTGGTAGGACATCCGGGGGGGTGTGCCGGGTTGGCTCGCTATCAAGTTGGCTTAAGACTGTAGCACAACACATACCTCGCAATAGTGTACTGGCAAGTGCTCCGGACCACGTCAGCTGGATCGATGAGCTAAGATTTTGTCTATGCCGTCTTATTCCCTACATTAGGTTCTTGGATACAGGTGATGAGGCAGACATATTATGTCCACCGGAGCTTGAACAGGCGGTTTCAAATATTATGCGGCAGGACGCACTCTTGCGGGGCCGTCTCGGACATACATCAAGTCAGACAATTCCAATGGACCTGCTCCAGAAAATCTTTTGTGTGCCTTGTGTGGTCAGCTCTACACAGGTTATTCCATTAGAACTACAAGGTATTCCAGTATACTCCGCACCGAGTGGTATTACAGTTCGCTACCAACATTGCACTCGCAGGGCTCGGCCACTTAGTAGGGTCCTTGCTGAAATTCAGCAAGCGATCAGAACAGGGCCGAACCAAGGGAGTACGTCCGATGACGTTCACAAGGAAACTGCAGCATTGATGCAGGAGATAGATCGTCTTATAGCTCGTTTTGAGCCTGTCAACGTAGGACGCTTTCAGGTAATCTACTACGACCGTTACCATCAGGTACATTATGGCCGAGGTCATTTTGTTTTAGTTCGTGGCCCCGTAGTTAGGCGGAGGACAAATCAGGGCAATCAAATCTATGTTGGCTTGACAATTTCAGGAAGGACACGAAAAGAATGGTTGATGAAGCGGCCACATCCTTGCAATCTGCCGGAACAGTTGTGGACAGCTGCCGGAGTTCCGATTTCGGATGGAATGTGCATGGGTAATCCCGGCCAGTACGAGAAACTTCTTTCATCTCAGTATACTGATGCGGAGGCGATAATCCAATGGCTTGACGCAGGCGTGATTCCCGCAACCGGCATCAGTTTATTCCACAGAGAGCAGCGTAACCTGAAGTTGAAAGAACAGCAGCAGAGACGTGTGCGCTTGGAAAGGAGACAAGTGGAAAATGAACTCAGAAAAAGTATACGTCCTCTCGATAAATTACGTAACGATGGAAAGATGTTTCCTCGTGGCCGACATCTTGGCCGAAGTTTATGATGAGCCTTATACGGAATACGGTCTGATTGGCTTAGGGACTCAATCCAGGCCATTTCACGTTGTGGCCACACCGCTATTACCAGGCCAGCGTAATACTATAGCCAGCGTTTATCAGTCTGGCTACAACGTGTTCCGTCTCCGAAGGGAGATGCATTTTTTATCAGAGCGTTTGGGACAATCCTTAGTGCCTATTGCCTTCATCCATCGTCATCCAGGCGGTTGCGGCATGTCTTCGATAGATGAGGAATTCCTCACAGGGCCGTTCGTCGACCAAGTTTTGACGGTTGTCGCGTTAAGCGAGAGAAAGATAATCCAGCCGGGTGATTTTAATTGCGGCTGTGAGGAAATTGAAGGACTTATTCAACAGAATCTTAAAGGCAACGCGGAGCGTAAGTCAGTGACAATAGATTATGGTGTCTGCTTTTCGATCATCGTCAATAGAGAACGTGAGTTTTCTATCTATGCGGCTCGTGAACAGTTTTGTCCATTTTGTGAAAAGGCCACGGTACGTTTAGTGCCGGCTACTCTTCATATAAATCCTGGAGACCAACCAACCGAAGATAAACTGCGCAAGCTGAGGAGCCAACTCGAGGTTGAAATCGAGGCGAAGCTGGAGTTTGAACGGTCCGCAAAAATAGAGTAGTCATCATGAAAAAAGACTTTATAACGGAATCAGATCGGATCAGTGATGCAGGTGTTGATGTATTAAATCTTACACAGACCTCAGTTCTGATTAAAGTTGGTGATATTATACCAGAGCAACTGCGGCAACATCCAGTCTACGCGCTTTGCAGGAGCCTGGGTAGCCTTGGATTTGGTTCGGTTCATCTTTGTGGTGCCGCTGACTATTTTGACGGGCTCGATGAAGTGATGAAAGGAAACAATTTCATATAGCAGCCGGGTGTCTGGCTGATGGAAGAGCAGGCGCATGCAATAGCACCTGAAACGGACGTGATTGTCGATTTGACTAATGATGTTGCATCGGAATCTTTTTGCAACCAGCTTAGTTTGTCGCGGTCGTGCCCTTGTATTTCTGTAACATGGGGACGGGCTTGGGTGGTGATGAGCCCATCGATGATAACCGCAGCCCAGCTGGGTAAGCTCTCTACACTCGGTGGAATCGGACGAGAAATTCTCCCACCAATTAGCCGTATTGCTGCAGGGCTCGCTCTTCAGGAAGTTTTGATGTTGGCGGGTAATGTCGAGTTTACAGCGCCGCTGGAGGATATGATTATCTATAACGTTGCCGCAGAGGATAGAGCAACCGGTCCGGTTGAGAAGCCGTGTATGGCGGATACTGTTGAAAACATTTTTCTGGAAGTAGTTGGTGCGGGAGGTATAGGTGTTCATCTTCTCGAAAGTTTAGTTTCGATGTTGGGGCACGGTTGTGAATTGAGAATATTTGACCCGGACGATGTTAGCGTGGAAAACATCCCGTTACAGACTCCCTATGTTCTCGGTGATGTGGGGCAGCCCAAGGCAATAGCGATAGCAGAAAAACTGAAACGTATTAATCCAAGCCTGAAGATTCGGCCAATGGTAATAAAGTATCAGAATCGACCACAGCATTTGTCCCGTCCTTCTGTTCGCATCGTGTGTGCAGATAACTGGGCCGTGCGCTATTTTGCAAATTATCTTTCTATCATTGATGGCGTCCCTTTGGTAGAGGCCGGCAGCTCTCCTCTGGCCGCTCAGCAACGAACTTACTATCCGGGGGTGACTTCTTGCCTTGAACACAGAATCAACAACCTTGCTAAGAAAGTCGCTGAGGAGAAACAACCAACCAGTTGTTCCGCAAACAGGACTTTGCCGGGCACGAATATGGTCATCGGTGGGATATTGGCCGGTGAAGCATTGAAAGCGCTTGTTCCGAAGCGCTTTGGCTTTCCTTCAAGAGGAACAATAAACTACGACGCTCGTGTATCACATCGATTTGGAATTATGGATGTTAAACCGCCCTGTAAACATGACAGCAATATGGAAGTAAAAACTGCTTGACCATGAGGAAAGTTAGAGATTGTTTTTAGCATTAAGAGAACAAGGTTATGGTTTGCGTGGATACAAACATATTGGTAAAATACCTGTATTATCTAAGCCCTAAGGGAAAGAAAGCTCTGATTAAAAATGAATTGGGAGCCTAAACAAGAAGCTTGTTGTGAATACTTAACAAGAAAAGTAAGAGAAGCCAGGCCGGGATTAAAATTAAAAATAAAAAGACATGAAAGGATAAGGTCTGATACAATAAGGTTATGGTATGGCGGCGTAGAAGTTGCAGGAGTTGATGATTATATTTATGGAGGAAAGGGATTTTTTAGAAGAAAGAAAAAATTATTAAAAATAATAACAAATTTTGCCTGCAGAGTTGATACATTTAATCGTGATACAAAAAACATTATAATTTATGATAAAAGTTTAACAACAATAATCAAAGATGCTCTTGAAGGAACTCCTTGGGTAATATCAAATTCCTCGCAAGATTCCAAAAATCCAAAACCTTAAAAATTCCTTATTCTTTATATCCAAGCCTTAGGGAAAGAGTGATTCAAAACTATTCTTATAGTGAGGCTAAAAATGAAACCTATTAAACTATCCTGCTTGATATCGTTTTTAATTATAGTCATGATTACATCAGCAAAAACTGGCATTATATCCACAAAAGCCAGAACACCCGAGACTGCCTGCCAGATTTCAGAAGCGGAAGCAAGATTCTTAAAAGAATGTGGGACATTGTTCGACGGGACTGTTGAAAAAGGAAGTTGGAAAACACATGGCAAACGCCTTCATGACGCAGCTGAAAAGGGATATTATCGAGTTGTGGATTTTCTCATAAATAAGGGTTTCAACGTAAATGACAAAGAAAAAAGATACGGATGGTCGCAGAATACTCCTTTGTACAAAGCAGCCTCTATGAACCGATTGGAGGTAATGGAAGTCCTGATTTCCAAGGGAGCCGATGTGAATGCCAGAGATAAGCATGGCAGCACGCCTTTAAACATTGCAGCTGGCAAGGGGCACATAAAGGCTGTAAAGCTGCTCCTTGAAAACGGAGCTGACATAAACTGAAAAAATATTTGTTGCTGATTTCTGGGCGCCGGTTTAGGCTGGATGTCGTTCGACATTGTTTTGAACTTGATTATTGGGATATGAAAAACGGGATGAGATGATAATATGAATATGACTTTTTCATATACTACCTGGTAAAAATATGACTGATTTACGAGAAGAGAAGAATACTTTAGTTGTTGCCTCGCTGGTTATTATTGCTATAGTTTCAATTGGTATTGTACTTATTTACGCCCGCTCCGTGCTAATACCGTTTGTGCTGGCGGTTTTCATCTCATTGCTTATTTCACCTATTCTTGATTTCCAGGTTATTCGTTTAAAAATTCCGAGGGTATTAGCGATTACAATTACTTTAATCATTGTTTTGATTATTCTTACAATTCTCTTTCTGGCCGTAAGCCAGGCGATTCAGTCTATCGTATCTACCGCCGGGCGTTACAGCGATAGTTTCATAAGGTTCATTGAAATTGTACTTCAGAAAATCAAGGCCTGGGGCTTCAGTCCTAACAAAGATGAAATTTTGGTAACACTGCAAAATCGTGTTCCTAAACTTATCACAAATGCTTTCGGTACTGCTTTTGGATTTATCTCCAGCACTGTTCTGGTTACAATCTTCGTGATTTTTTTGCTGATAGGTAGAAATTCATACGTAATCCACAAGGGTATTTACTCCGATATCGACCAGCAGATTCGCCGTTATATCACAATCAAAGCAATAGTATCTACGGTAACGGGGCTTATAGTTTGGGCTGTTTTGGCGTTATTCAAACTCGAATTAGCGAATGTATTCGGGATACTCGCTTTTCTTTTGAATTTTATTCCATCGGTCGGCTCAATCATTGCCACTTTGCTGCCGATTCCTATAGCAGTAGCCCAGTTTCAAAATCCCTTGTTGATTATCCTTGTAGTGGGTATACCCGGAGCGATTCAAATGGTAATTGGAAATGGAATTGAACCGAGGTTGATGGGCAAAGGTTTACATTTGCATCCAATAACCATCCTGCTGGCTTTATCTTTTTGGGGTTTGCTGTGGGGGATACCCGGCATGTTCCTCGCAGTTCCGATGACCGCTGTTGTTCGGATTATTCTTATGAAAATCGACACGTTAAAGCCCATTGGAAAGTTGCTTGCAGGACAGTTGCCGGGATACGGGTCATCATCAGATTAATTCACGGGATTCGTTTAAACTTTAAATTATAGAAGCACACCAACGTGAAACAGGAAAGGCCGGTAGTCAAAATCCTGTTAAAGCAGGCGATAATGAGGCGTGTCCTGCTGGCGCTTGTGCCGTGTATTGCCGGGGGTATTTACTTTTTCGGCTGGCGAAGCCTTGTTATAGTAATTTGGGCTGGATTAGTTGGATTTGTTACAGAGCTTGTCTTTGCTCGTCTTCGTGGTGAGCTGGTAAGCGAAGCTCTCTTCGTTACGACAACACTATTTGCACTTGTAATGCCTCCCACGGTTCCTTTTCATGTGCTGACAATCGGTGTTATTTTTTCGGTTATGTTTGCAAAAGAGATTTTCGGCGGTTTTGGGCGAAACATCTTCAACCCGGCACTAGCGGGAAGGTGTTTTGTTTATATATGTTTTCCCGTCGCACTGACAGCGGCCTGGGCCAGGCCGGCCGATGGATTATGGGGTGCGCTGGATAAATGGACAACTGCCGTAAACGCAGATGTCGTAACATCGGCTTCACCAATGGCGTACCTCAAAGCCGGCAAGATAGTTCTGGATAGTGACCAGAAGGCCGCTGAAACAATTCCGTTTGATATTGCCGAGGACAAGACAGTTAAGTTGAGAAAAGTTGCTTTGCTTAAAGGTCTGCTTTCAGGCAGGATAAGCGGAACAATGGGAGTGACCAACGCAGTTTTAATTTTAATTGGGGGTATTTATCTTTTTATTACCAAAACGGCCAGCCGCTTTCTTTCTTAAATGAGGTGCTCCTAAACCACTTAGACCATCAGGTCGCATTTCATTCAACATTTCTTCAACACTACAAAGCTATACCAGTTGTAGATGGATAATATGTAGTTCTACACGGATGCACATAAAAAATACTTGACATAAAAAACCTTATGCTCTAAATGATTATTTATTAAATATGTAAAAAGTTATATAAGACGGATTTGACAACAGAATAAGGCAAACTATTCGGGAATTATTTTTACAGGATATTTTTTTAGGAACGGGAAGCATACGGATATGAAGTGGAAAAAGCTTAGAGAAAGGAATTACAAGGAGAAAAAAATGACAGGTAAGACAACAGAGCCCACATTTCAAATGACAGATACGACGGCACAGAAGATACCAAAACAAGAACCGGGCGAGAAAAGAAAAGGCGATGTTGGCGGTGGTATGGAACTATTAGAGCTGGATTTCCTGCTGGGCGTTATTGAGGATACTAAAGGTAATGACAATCATGATGTAACGATGCGAAAACTTACTTTTAATGAAATACTTCGCCGGGAGAACCAGACTCAGATTGACAGCAATGCATTAGCCGTGTATGCAGTGAAGGGAAATCTTTACGGCAAGGTTATCCAGTGTGAGGCGATGAAGGAACTGACAAGAAGGACTATGCAGACCAAAAATGCGACTTAATGGTATCCTGTTTTTTTTGGTCTTTTTAAGGTTTTGATTTAACTATTGGCGTTTTAAACACCTGTCCACGTCAATTATTGTACAGAGAAGTTGTAGTACATAATCATACAATTCAGATAATATTATTATCCAGAGCAATTAATTATAAATCAGTGAAGTTACCGGTTAAAAAAGAGCTAAGGATGTGGCCACAGAAATATGAATCCTTTTCTTAAACAAATAATTCTTGTGGCCGGCGTTGGTGACTGGGAAAATGCCATTTGGATGCAAATACTGGTTATTGTAATCCTTGCAGCTTCATGGGGTGTATATACATTTGTCAGAAACAAGCCGGATAACCTTAAAGAAAATAAGAAGAACCTTAGGAGCACAAGACCTGATTATACTGGGTCCTCCTGGCAGTTTCGCCAACAAAGCACAAGCTTCTCTCGACATAAAGAAAAACATCAAGCCGACATACAGGATATACATGTTCATACTGCAAAGGCTACGAGATCTGCTTTGGTACCTCTCGACAGCTCTAATATATCCAATCAACAAAAGGCAAAGAGATTGTCATCCAGGAAAAGGACTCGAAATACAAAAGGCGGTATGGATCTGTTAGACCTGGACATTTTGCTGCAGGTTGTTCATAACACTGAAGGAAAAGACGAGAACGATGTAACGATTAGAAAGCTTGCTTTTAATGAACTAATCCGGCGGCAAAACCAGAATTGTATTAATAGTATCGCGCTTACTATATATGCAGTCAACAAGGGAAAGCTTTATGACAAAGGCATACAATGTGAAGCAATGAGAGAGTTGGCGGGAAGAACTTCAGCGAATAGACACGTTAAGTCATACAAGCAATCTCTACCATAAATAAAAATCATTACGTCTTTTTCACAAGACTTTGCAAGATTAATTCACGGATTTGTGATATTAAACGGACATACTAATACTGTAATTGCTTTTAATTACTCTTCTTTTTTATGCTTAATTTTAAGGCTTTTTTATGAATTAATACGCTTTTTTGGAATCCCGACAAAAAATTCTTTATTTTTTTCAAAAATTTCATTTTTTTTCTTGACTCTGTTTATGTTTTTGATAAAGTAATATACATCATAAGGAGCTATAAAAACAGCATGTACGGCTTCAGAAGAAGGGTAAGGAGGAGGAAGTTGTTTAAGGGAGAGGTTGTTATTAGTTCGGTTGTTATTGCAGCGTTTGTTGTGATAAGTGCAACAAGCGCATTTGGTATATATGGGCACACACCAGTTAATCCTCCTGTGCCAGAGTGGGGCGAACCAAATCATCGCGAAATTCTTGAAGACATTTATGGTGGGTCATTTGATCCCATTGGAGTGGATTACGTAGATGGTGGTATAGGTGGGAATATTAACGCCCTCAGAGTTTGGGACTATGATGATTTGTACAATGACACAACTCACGTTTATGCCCACCAACCCAATGACGTTGACCAGATATGGACGGATGGTAAAGTAACAGTAACTGCTTATGCCAAATATGCGAGTTATCAACAGGCCTTCGGCTGGAATGGAGGCGGGCTGGGCACTGATTTCGAACTATTGGTTGATGAATCAGACATAGGCGGTCCCGGATTTGTTTTTTCAATCACACAGGGCGAAGAATTCCTCTGGGGCTATCAAGCTACTCGTTGTCCCTGGTGGGGGCCAGGTATGGAATGGTGGTCGAAGCCCGATGCGCACTCCCACTGTGTCGGAGAGGACCATATGGTCACGTACTTAATAGAAAATGCCAGCTCAAACGAAACCGTCTATGCGATATTTATGGAAGACGTGCGATTCGGAGATGGCTCGGACCTCGACTACAATGATTTTGTGGTGGAGATAAGAGCGATTCCCGAACCTGCAACATTGTTATTATTTGGCCTTGGTGGTTTGGCACTGTTAAAGAGACGTAAAAAGTAATTCTAAAAAATGCTTCAGAAATCTTCAGGCTGTGAGTTATTCACGGCTTTTTCTTTGCGCTAAGTACAATTCATAGGCGGGTAAAAGGTACATACAGGCCAGTATTCAGAGGAATTTAACATAATGGACTTCCCCGGAGGTCTATAAGGTAACATGGATAAACATGTGTTTCTGAAAATCATTGTCTTTTATCCATCTGGTGTTCAAGCTGGCTGCAAAAAACTTCGTAACTGTCGGCCCCAAAAAGACAAAAAACCACCTTTTGCAGTTCGGTTACGCCTTTGAGATAATCAATAGTTGTACCCAACATTATCTCGGCGCATCGCTTAATGGGAAAACCAAAGATGCCGGTACTGATTGCAGGAAAGGCGATAGTCTTAAGCTTCTTTTCATCGGCCAGCTTGAGTGAGTTCAGCGTAGCATTTTTTAGCTTTTGGCCCTCGTCTCCTTCACCCATTCGCGGACCGACTGCGTGAATTACATAGCTCGCTTTCAGTTTGCCGCCGGTGGTTATAACCGCACCGCCGACAAAAGTCCCACCGATTTTGTCGCACTGGGCCTGAATTTCCGGCCCACCTTTCTTTCTTATTGCTCCTGCCACTCCGCCGCCAAGTATCAGTTGTGCATTGGCTGCGTTGACAATGGCGTCCACGGCCATCTGGGTAATGTCACCTTCAACCAATTGCAAGACTGAGTTTTTGACTTTGACTTCCATTTTCTTACTTTTCACTTGTTTGTCAGGGCGTGTATTTTTCTTGTAATATTTAATTGAATTAGTTAAATTACCCGAATATGTAGGGCGATTAGCTCAGTTGGTAGAGCAGCTGACTCTTAATCAGCGGGTCACAGGTTCGAGCCCTGTATCGCCCAGTTTTCATTATTTACCGCAAGACCACCTTTAAGTTGTGTCCCAGCGTTTAAAGCTACTCGCCAAAATCTACCTTGGGGACCTCTCGAGCGCCCTCGGTAGCTTCGAAGTATTCAACCTTATTAACACCGGCCCGTTTGCAGAAAAAAGAACCAAAAAACTCCCGCCTGTAGGAATTAAGTGTCTTCGCTGCTTCATTGTACCGGGTACGTGCCACGGTTATACGGTTTTCCGTTCCCTCAAGGCTGTCCTGTAGGGCCAGAAAGTTCTGATTCGCTTTCAATTCAGGATAACTCTCCTGCAGCAATAGAAGGCGCGACAGAAAACCGCCCAATTCATTTGATGCTTCAATCTGTTTTGCCCTCGTATCAGCCTGGAAGTACTTTGTGCGGGCCTGGGCGATGTTTTCGAATAGTTCTTTCTCGTGCTCGGCATAGCCTTTGACGGTTTCGACCAGATTAGGTACCAAATCCAGCCTTCGTTGCAGAGTGGCATCGACATTGGACCAGGCGGTTTTAGCTCCTTCGTCGATTCTTACAGCGTTATTGTAGCCGGAGATATACCATCTGAATATCCCAAGCCCCAGCACAACAATTATCACTAATACAATAATCAATATGCCCAAACCTTTACCTTGTGCTTTCATTCTTAACCTCCAGAAAGATTTTATATTACAGAACATTTTACCAGCCTTCACGCGGCCTTACCAGCTTCCGCCGGCTCCGCCACCCCCGAAGCCGCCTCCACCACCACCTCCAAAGGAGCCGAAACCACCTCCGAATGAGCCTCCACCAAAGCTGCCGCCGGACGAGAACATCCCTCTGTTGCCTAAAATCATAAACGGCAACATCCAGAAAAGTATCCGCCCCCGAGTTGCCAAAATCAGGAAAAAAAACAAAAATGGGAGAATACCGCCACAACATGGGATGCCTCTGCGTTGCTGCGGCAATTGCTGCAGCTTCGGCATTCCAGAAAGCTGCACACCGCTTTCCGATGCGATTCGCTGCGCAATCCGAAGGCCGGTTTCATAGATGCCCTGACCGAACTGACCATTTTTCAGATACGGCACAAGTATGTCTCTGCCTAACCGTGCGGCGTACTGGTCGGTTATAAAACCCTCCAGCCCATAACCGACCTCGAAACGATACCGCCCATCCTGCGTAGCGAGCATAAACAGCAGACCGTTGTCTTTGCCTTTTTGTCCAAGCTGCCATTGCTCGGCTAACTCGATGGCGTACTGTTCAATGGGAATGCCTTGCGTTGTGAGTATAGTAAGGACAATGACCTGTGCGGTTGTTTTCTGTTCCAGCTCCTGCAGAACGCCGTTTAATGACCGCTCATAGTCCGCATCGATGACGTTGGAATAATCCTCGACATAATGCCGTGGCTGCGGCAGGCTTACCTTTGCAGCAGCCCCGCAGGTCGTGGTCAGAGCTAAAATAATGATACAAAAGAAAAAGCGAATTCGCATCTTCATCAAACCTCAAGCTTATCAACAAGCTCGGCTAATTGCTCGATGGTTTTGTATATGGAACCAAAAGCATTGATAATCTCTTCCTTTTCCGCCCGGACCTTCTGGTCTCGCCACTGTCTTGTCTTTATTAGTATTCCCGGCTCAATTGAACAAATCTCTGCCGATTTGTCGAAGACTTTTGTGCTTTCTCTGGGTCTATCCTGCTCTTTTAGCCATAGCATGGCCCTCAGTAACGGCATTAACGCGCCTGCCGTCGAGGTTAAGAGCAGTCGAATCATTTTTGTTTGATTAACCGCTGCTATGTAACCCTGTCTTAATCGGATAAGTGTCGCCTTTAGCTCACGTTCACACTGGAGCCGTACGTGCTGTTTCTCGAAAGTCATCTCCTCGAACGGGTCAAGCCCCAAAATCGTCTGGTGAATAAGTTGAAAATCCAGAAACTCGATTCCGAATACGTCACGAGACTGCTCAATATAAGCCGGCGTCATAAGTATCGGTGCCTTGATTCGCTTCCTGCCCATAGCTTTTCCCAAACCGGCCAGGGCATTCAGTAGTTCAATATTGTGCTCGCCTACGACCAATACCGTGTTGATGTCACTTTTGCCGGGCCGAAAATCGCTTGTCAGGCTGCTGCCTACGACACTTAGGCTTTGCAGGTTATCGCCGATATCTTCGATCAGCTTCTGGCCAAACATTTTCACCGGTTCGCGGATATCGTCCCTCAAACCATCAACTATCAGCATCTTTTGCTCCGACATTTTTTTCCTCGCCTTCTTATAAGTCCTAAATCATCGTCGCAACCGAAATCGTCGAGACAATGTAATGTATTTCTTACCAAAGTACAACTTATACTTCAAGCTGGCTGACTGTTCTACAAAATTTCAGCTAAGCACTAAAAATTTTTGGACAACTCACTGGACATCTGTAAAATACTTATCCACGGCGTGGGTATTATTCTGGTACGAGCAAGGGCGGTGGTGCCGCACAATTTAGTATAAGTCCGGAGAGACTTGAAATGGCCGAAGTTCTTATAATTGGTGCCGGCGGTGTCGGCAGTGTTGTAACACAGAAGTGCGCAATGATGCCGTCCGTCTTCTCCGAGATTATACTGGCAAGCAGAACCGTCGGAAAATGCGAGAAGATTGCCCAGAGAATCCAAAAGAACCTTCATAAGTCCATCCATATCGCTCAGGTTGATGCAGATAATACCGACGAGGTTGTCCGTCTGATAGAGCGTTTCAATCCAAAACTCGTTATCAACGTAGCCTTGCCTTATCAAGACCTGACGATTATGGATGCCTGTTTGCAGACCGGCGTTGATTATCTTGATACAGCTAACTATGAGCCGCCTGATGAGGCCCGCTTCTGTTACAAATGGCAGTGGGACTATCAGGAGCGCTTCCGGGAAATGGGGATTATGGCGCTTCTCGGTTGCGGATTTGACCCGGGCGTGACCAACGTTTTCTGCGCCTACGCTCAGAAACGGCACTTCGACGAGATACATTTTATTGACATTCTCGACTGCAACGCCGGCGACCACGGCAAGGCCTTTGCGACGAATTTCAACCCGGAGATTAATATCCGCGAAATTACCCAGCCCGGCAGATACTGGCAAACCGGCCAATGGATACAGACCGACCCGTTGTCGGTAAATATCGATTTCGATTATCCAACCATCGGGCCAAGAAAAAGTTATCTGATGTATCACGAAGAGCTCGAGTCGCTGGTAAGGAACATCAAAGGACTCAAAAGAATCCGTTTCTGGATGACATTCAGTGACCAGTACCTGACGCATCTGCGTGTTCTTCAAAATGTGGGACTTACCAGGATTGACCCGGTCGAATTCGAAGGCCATAAAGTTGTGCCGTTGAAATTTCTCAAAGCCTTACTGCCTGACCCTGCCTCGCTTGCTGCAGGATACAAAGGCAGAACGTGCATCGGATGTCTTTTTGAAGGCGTAAAAAATGGCAAAAAGCAAAGGCGATATATTTATAACATCTGTGACCACGCCAAATGTTATCAGGAGCTCCAGAGCCAGGCTGTTTCCTATACTACAGGAGTACCGGCAGTAATCGGTGCTATGTTGATGCTTACCGGCATATGGCGCGGTAAAGGTGTTTTTAACGTTGAGCAGTTTGACCCACAGCCATTTATGGAACAACTCAATACCTGTGGATTGCCTTGGACTGACGAAGAATATCACAAAGAACTTCCGCTAACCTTGCGGGCGCCTGTACGTATCATTGAAGTTCCTGAAAAACCTTTGAAGGAACGCTCCCCGCGGATAAAATATTGACATCGAAATTCACCTTACTTTGCGGAAGATAGCGTATCCTAAAACTTTTATGGAGAAACTCGATAATTGCGGCCTGCCATGGACCAATGTCGAATTCCACAACACCTTATAGACGAGATTCCTACGCCGTGTTATGTAGTGGATACCACCGCCTTGGAGGAAAATCTGCGCATCCTGGCCGATGTGCAGGATAAAGCAGAATGTAAAATCCTGCTTGCCCTCAAGGCCTTCGCAATGTTCAGCCTTTTCGAACTGGCAGGAAAATACCTTGCCGGCGTCTCCGCCAGCTCTCTCAACGAGGCTCGTCTCGGTTTTGAGGAATTTGGCGGCCAGGTTCATATCGTTGCTCCCGCCTATAAGCCCGAAGAGTTTACACAGTTAATTAACTATTGTGATTACATTGTCTTCAACTCTTTCTCGCAATGGCGCCGTTTCAAGCCGTTCCTTCGAAAGGCCGCGAAGCCCATTGAGCCCGGTTTACGTATTAATCCTCGCTATTCGGAGATAAAGGTCGATATTTACAATCCCTGCTCTAAGTATTCACGTCTTGGTATTACCCTTGAGCAGTTCCAATCGGAAGATTTGGAAGGCATCACGGGACTGCATTTCCACACTATGTGTGAACAGAACGTTCAGACTCTCGAAAGGACCCTTAAGGTTGTCGAGCAGCAGTTCGGTCACCTGCTTGAGGGATTGCGGTGGGTCAATTTCGGCGGCGGCCAGCATATAACCCGCCCCGATTACGACACAGCAAAGCTTTGCAGACTTATCACCGAATTCCGCCGACGATACGATGTGCAGGTTTATCTCGAGCCCGGTGAAGCAATAGCATTAAACGCAGGCATATTAGTTGCCTCGGTCCTGGACATCGTCCACAACGAGATGGATATTGCCATTCTCGATACCTCCGCCGCGGCTCATATGCCCGACGTGCTGGAGATGCCATATCGGCCGAACCTGCCTGGCGCCGCAGAACCGGGGCAAAAGCCTTATACCTATCGTCTCGGCGGGCTTACCTGTCTGGCCGGCGACATAATCGGTGATTACTCATTCGATAAGCCTTTGAAGGTCGGTTCAAGACTGACGTTCCTCGATATGGCACATTATACGATGGTAAAAAACAACACTTTTAATGGTGTAGCTTTGCCTTCGATTGCCCGGTACAATCCCGAAAAGCAGCAAATCAAAATCGTTCGTCAATTCGACTATGCTGACTATAAGAGCCGACTTTCCTGACTATGGTTGACTAATTTGTTTCGAGACGATTTCTAAGGCTGCCATAAGTAAAGCAACTGAGGACTTGCCAGTTCCAGAAGCGAGTTTTTATCGATATTTAACGAAGTTTTACTTCCTGAAGATAGCCAGTTTGCCAGTGAGAAGTGCTTTTCATATTCGACAACGCGAGCCTTTTGAATTCCCGCTAATTCTTTTGCTGAATCAATTGCCTGTAACTGATAGCCGACCTGGTCAATTAAATTCTCCTCAAGCGCTTGTTCCGCATTGAAAACGCTCCCATCGGCAAGAATCCTGACCTGTTCCATAGTCAGCATAGGTCTGCCCTCGGCTACCAGACTGATAAACCTTTCATATGCCGGGTCAATCAGTCTCTCATGCAGGTATTGCTTTTGCTGTTCTGTCACCGGCTCAAACATACTCGGCCAGTCTTTTCGCTCGCCGGCTTTGACGATAACCGCCTTAATACCCAGTTTCTCCTCCATCAATTCCTTCAGCACTAAGTGGCCGAAGATCACACCGATTGAGCCGGTAATTGTAGTGGGCTCTGCAATAATCTTGTCGCACGCCACGGACGTATAGTAACCGCCCGAGGTGGCAATTCCCTGCATAAATGCCACCACCGGTTTGCCGCTTTCTTTGCGGAATTCCGAAATCTCGTTATGTATGCGGTCACTACTTGAAACCGTACCCCCGGGCGAGGTTACTTGAAGGATCAGAGACTTAACATTCGAATCTTCCTGAGCGGTTTTAATTTGTTCGGAAATGTCATCGGCCTGGCGTGAATCTATGACGCCCTCCAGCCTTACTAACATTATCTTGCTGTTTCGCGGGCCGGATTGTATGACTTTCTCGCCGTAATCTACTCGGCGACTTGCCGAAAAAAATACAACCACCGTGAACAACAATATTAATAGCATAATGTTAGCAAGGACTGATATTACCGTAACGATGCCCCAGAAGATTTTCCATCCCGACCTGTTTTTCCGAGGGGACCGAGTAGTTCCTTCTTTGCCCACCGGCGCGATTTGAGCGGGTCCGGGCTGTGTACCCGGGGGTGAGCCTGTAGCCGACTCGAAGTTATTTTGACTTTGATTAAAATCCATTCTGAATCCTTTCTTAAAGACAGAAGCCTAAAACAATACAATTCTGATGGAATTATAGAGCTAATAGAAAGCCTTGTCAATTCACAAGAATCCGGCTTTGCCTGTTAAGCTATACTTTACAAAATACTTGGTGTAATTGACCGAATTTCTCGTAGCTTGACAATGCCTGGTTTGAGTCTAAAATGGCTGAAAATGACTACTGGAATGCCTAAAAAGAAGAAAAGAAAGAAAAAGCACAATCCCTTTGTCGATTGGTTGCTTTGTGTGGCACTGCGTATAGCATTGATTTTTATCTATATGTTTGATATTGAGACCAATCTTCGCACGGCCCGTTTTCTCGGCCGACTGCTTTGGAAGTATTATCATAGAGGTAGAAACCGGGCTTTGGATAATCTACGCGCCAGTTTCCCCGATAAAGACCCGCAGTGGATAGAACAAATCGGCAGACGAAGTTTCGAACATATAGTAATGCTCGTGATGGACGTCCTATACACACCTCGACTTGTAAAAAAATACAATTGGCGAAACTACTCCCGCTACAAAAATTCTGAGAGGGTCAAATGGCTTATGCAGGGCGGCAATGGTGTGCTGATGGTCACCAGTCACTACGGCAACTTCGAAATTGTAGGTTATCTGCTCGGACTTTTCGGCTTCAACATCTACAGTGTCGCTCGACCTCTGGATAACAAGTATATTAATAACTACCTCCTCGGCGTCCGGCAGCAGCGAGGACAGAAGATAATCGATAAAAAAGGTGCTGCCGAAGTTATGGGCAATATAGTTTCACGCGGCGGAACCCTTTGCTTCATCGCAGACCAGGATGCCGGCAAAAAAGGGCTGTTCGTAGATTTCTTCGGTAGAAAGGCGAGCACGTATAAAAGCATCGGTCTTTTGGCTATCCAGTATAATTTGCCGATATGTGTTGGCCTAAGCCGCAGGGTCGGAGACAGATTCTTCTTCGAAATTGAGGCTACCCGTCTTATTATGCCGGAAGAGTGGGCTGATAAGGATGAGCCCCTCGAGTGGATTACCGCGGAATACACCAAGGCGATTGAGCTTTATATTCGTCAGGACCCCAGCCAGTACTGGTGGCTGCATAGAAGATGGAAAACCAGACCCAAAGAAGAGCGCACCCCAAAGGAATCGAAAAGGATTGTGGAATCCACAAGCCGAAAGACCGCGAGTCTTAGAAATCCGGCCCCATATACAACCAAAAAGACTTGAGCGGTTTATGGCAAAGGGCACAAATAATGGTGCTCTGACAGCACACTATATCACCGCCTGTTCCGATGGAATACCGGGTGCAGTTGTAATCGCCGTCACGCACCGGACAAATTCGCCGGCCTTATATTAATTGTTGTTCACCAAGTGCTTGACACAACTTAAAGATACTTTATATTTGTTAATACAGATTATAACCCAAATGGATTACGGGCCATAAAAGGCTAAATTGGAGAACAAAATGACTGAGCTTAAGAAAAGCTGGGAAAAACGATTGAACGGGCAGCCGGATGAGTTGACAGTCGATTTTATGCAGTCTCTTTCTGTTGATAAACGCCTTTACAAATATGACATCGTTGCCTCCATTGCCCACGCACAAATGCTTGCAGAACAGAAGCTCATCACCCGCGACGAGTTTAAGCAGATTAAAGACGCTTTAATAGAAACATCACAGGAAATAGCAGATGGCCGGTTCAAATTCGAGGAAATCTACGAAGATATTCATATGGCTCTCGAGGCCGCTCTCATTAACAAAATTGGCGATGTTGGTAAAAAACTCCATACAGGCCGAAGTAGAAACGACCAGGTCGCAACTGATATGCGGCTTTGGATGCGCGACCAGATAGAAATACTGCAGGCCAAAATTACGCTCTTGCAAAAGGCGTTTGTAAAATCTGCTGAAAAATATGCCGAGGTTGTGATGCCCGCGTACACACATTTGCAAAGGGCTCAGCCCGTTGTCATAGCCGCTTATTTGTTAAGCTTTGTTGAAATGCTTGAGCGCGACTATCTGCGAATGCAGAATTGCAGCAGGCTGCTGAATATATCGCCGCTGGGCTCAGGGGCCGTCGCCGGTTCGAGCCTGCCGCTCGACCGCAAGACCACCGCGAACCAACTGGGATTTTCCGATATAAGCTATAACTCCATTGATGCGGTCGCCGACAGGGATTTTTGCGTCGAATTTATTTTCGATTGCACGATGGTACAAATGCATCTTTCGCGATTGGCCGAGGACTGGATAATTTTTGCATCCGGTGAGTTTGATTTGCTGCGTCTCGATGATAGTCATTGTACCTCCTCGAGTATGATGCCTCAAAAGCGGAATCCTGACCCACTTGAGCTTATTCGTGCCAAAACCGGAACGGTTTATGGCGCGTTGATGGCAATGCTGACTGTTCTCAAGGCCCAGCCCTTAACGTATAATCGAGACCTCCAGGAAGACAAAAGACATATTTTTGCGGCGGCCGACACCGTTAGTGTCTCACTCGATATGGCTTGTGCGATCGTAACCCGCGTCAAGTTTAAAACGGACAAAATCGCCGCAGGTCTTGAAGAGGGATTTCTTGATGCTACCGCTCTTGTTGAATATCTTGTCCGAAAGGGGTTGGCTTTCCGCGAGGCACATGGCATCGTCGGCACACTCGTTGCCCGATGTGAAAAAGACAACAAAAAGCTTGCAGATATTGACTTGAGTGAATTAAAACAACATTGCTCATCGATTGACAACGATGTCTACCAGTACCTTGGCGCTGCGAAACTCGCGGATAAATATATTACAGCCGGTGCCGCCGGCCCGACCCAGGCCGGGGAACAAATCGCGTACTGGACTAAGCAGTTAGACCGGCGATGAGTTCGAAAGAAGCCCAAATAATTGACTGGTTTGCAAAACAGAGCAAACTCTCACCGTCCGATTATCCCATCGGCATCGGCGATGATATGGCCCAGCTAAACCTCGGCCCTGATGTATCCGTGCTTGTTACCACCGATATGCTGATGGATGGCGTCCATTTCGACTTGAACCAAACCACTTTAGAGCAGGCCGGGTACAAAGCAATGGCTGTCGGTCTGAGCGACTGTGCCGCGATGGCTACAATACCGATTGGTGCGGTAGTTGCTGTGGCACTGCCGAAAACATTCGGAACTGAGCAACTTAAGGAGCTTCACACTGGAATCGTCCGGGCCGGCGATAAGTTCGGATGCCCGCTTATCGGAGGTGACATCACAAGCTGGCGGGAACAGGCTGGGGCTTTGGCTATAAGTGTCGCTATGCTCAGCAGGCCGGCCTCCAGCCGGCCGAAAAGGCGCTCCGGTGCAAAGCCCGGCGATTATATATGTGTAACCGGTTCATTAGGCGGCTCGATTCACGGGAGGCATTTACAATTCACTCCAAGGGTTGCAGAAGCGCTCAGAATGACACAGATTGCCACGATTAGCTCAATGATTGATATAAGCGACGGGCTGAGCACGGATTTATGGAATATTTGCAGACAAAGCAGGATAGGAGCCCTTATAGAGGCAGAGAAAATCCCTCTCTCCACCGATGCCGCAAAGTGCCAAGACCCTCTTGCCTCGGCCTTGAATGATGGAGAAGACTTCGAGCTGCTGTTTACGCTCAGCCCCGAAGATTATTCGAGGTTGCTGGATTTGTGGGATATGCAAACTCCAATAACTAATATTGGCAAGACCACTGAAACCGGTCAAATGCAAATAGAAATGCCCGATGGTCAAATTACGGACCTGCAGCCTCGTGGCTATAATCACCTCGAAAGGGCGGGTCATTAACTAAACAGAGGTAGGGTGGGGCTTGCCCCACCGTAATTTTACTATTATTAGGATTTATGGGACGCGAAATAATTTCAAACTCGCCGGACGAAACTATGGCTTTGGGCAAACAAATAGGCTCCCATCTGAAGGGCGGCGAGGTTATCGCCCTTTGCGGCCCATTAGGCAGCGGCAAGACGCACCTTATAAAAGGAATTATCGCAGGGGCGGGGGCCGAGCAGCCCCGGCACGTGACCAGCCCAACCTTCGTTATTGTCAACGAGTATTCCGCAGCAGAATCCAGCCTTGATATCTATCATATAGATGCCTATCGCCTCAGCTCTTCCGGGCAGCTTCAGATGATAGGTTTCGATGAGCTGTGTTATCCGCGTTCGGTCGTCCTGGTTGAATGGGCCGATAAGGTGAAGGAAGTGCTGGATAATATTAGTTGCATCTGGATTACACTTTCACACCTGGGCGAGGTTGCCAGGCTTATTCGTCTTGAAAATATACCCCCTCACATAATTAGTGGGATAATATAGTCCGGCAAATTCACATTTAAATTTGCAGGAAATATTTATTTTTTACTCATATAAATTTGGCAAAAGTCAATTCATTTCTTATATTTTTTACGGATTGAATAACAACTCTATCGGTAAGACCTATAACCGGGGGGGTTGAATTCCAAACCACACGGCTGTTCCAGAGTGTGTCAATTAAGAAACGTATTAACGGCCGAGCTTAAGCTAAAGTGTAAAAGACCATGGTGTTTTTCGGACCTTATTTTTTGAATTTGTGAGTATTGCTAAAACTTAAGTATAGCTTTGATTCAGTCGATAGTGCTAAAAGTAAAAAATGTGATATGTAAACTTCTCTACCAGATTACTTCAATTTAAGGGGAAATTGAAATGAGAGCTAAAGGTTTTACATTGGTTGAGATTTTGATTGTCGTGGTCATTCTTGGTATTCTTGCCGCCATAGTGATTCCTCAGTTCACCGATGCAAGCACTGATGCCAAGGAATCCAGTCTAATGACCGACCTTCAGACAGTTCGTGCCCAGCTTGAGTTGTACAAGATTCAACACAACGATGCTATGCCTGTTACAACCAGCTCGGCTGCATTTTGGACCTGTCTGACGACTGAGACCGAGATAGATGGTACTGCGGGCGACGGCTCGGGTAATGAGTTAGGCCCTTACCTGCAGAAGGCTCCTACGAATCAGTTCAATCTTAAGTCCGATGTTGAAATCGAGCCAGGCGTTACCGGACTTGGTGATAACAGCCACGGGTGGCATTTGAACACAAGCGATAAATCGTTCCACGCCGATGATAATATTGATGCTGCCCACAAGAGCTATTAAGATGAGAAGTGTTGTCCTTTGACTGAGGCGGCAAACCTCCGGTGGCAATGCATTGCCGGGGAATACATAAATGGGCTGACCGGGCTTTTCGAGAGCAGGTCAGCCCTTTTTACGTACGCTATGAATTTAAAGAAGGTTTGTGATAAATGCTGAAATGTACGATTCGGTGCGAATGAAGTAGTGAATGAAAAATATGACTTATAAAACTCATCGAGGTTTTACACTTGCTGAGGCTATGATAGCGGTTATGGTACTCGCCATAGCTGTAACCGGCGTAATCCTTCCCTTTACGGCAGGAGCATCCATTAGCGTGGAGGGTATGCATCGAACTCTCGGAACCGAGCTGGCAGATAACTTAATGCAAAAAATCATTGATACACCTTACGATGATATTTTATCCAATTATAACTATATTGAAGTACAGGGTCAGGTAAAAGATTACAACGGCGTCGTTTTTACATCCTCGAATTACGCAAACTTCAGCAGACAGGTAGCCTGCCAGGAGGTTCGCGTTGCGCAGCAATCCTCAAGTACTGAGTCTTGTTTCATCAGGGCGACGGTACGTGTTTCTTACAATGGCCGAGAGATTGTTAGTTTAACCCGGCTGATTGGACAATAACAGCCTTCAATAGCAGGCGACTGGTCAAGTTGAAAAAAAAGTGAAAGCTAATAAGGCTAAAAGAACTAAAAATGGATTTACGCTCGCTGAGCTCCTCGTTGCTTTGATTGTTTCGAGTATTGTTCTCGGTGCCGTGGCAGCACTTGCCTACGCCTTGGGAAAGGCAAATGACAGCACTGAAGAGCTTAGCCAAAAGCAGGCACAATTGCGATATACGACCATCAGGTTATCTCGTCTGGTCAGATATAGTAAGCTCGTATGCGGCACACCCGGAAACAGCCTTGCTCTCTGGCAGGCGGATGATAATGACAAGGATAAAATTAATCCAGCCGAGATTGTCTATATTGAGACAGGCTCGGACAGCAATTATATCGACCTGCTGGAATTCGACGCGAGCGGACCAGCCGCTGGACAGCAAATAAGCATCAACGAGATTCAGTCCGGTGCAGCCAGAACCTGGCTGCTCGCTAATTGCACCCCCAGGTATATACGACTTATCTCGCAGTGTGACAATTTGACCTATACACTTGATAAATCCACCCCGGACACAGGAACTGTGAATATATCGTTTGAAATCTCCGAAAATGGTAATATGCAGACTTATCAGATAACTGCTTCCTTGATTGGCAGGGCGGCGAACCTGCTTGACTCGACCGGAAACATTGTTGACGACGATGACGATTAAATATGAAGCCTGTAAAAAATAAAATGTGTAGTAGAAGCGGAGCTGTATTACTGATTGTATTGTTTATTGTAATGGTAGCAACCATATTGGGGCTCGGTTTCATAACAAGGAGTAACATAGACCTGGCGTGCGGCCGCAATATGGCTCTGAAGGTGCAAATGGACCTTCTTGCCGAGTCCGGACTTGTCCATGCACGTGGATTAATACTTAATCCCCAGGATGTTGATACCCAAACCTATGGATGCTGGGCAGGTGTCGATGGGCAGCAATTAGTGGCAGGCAGCAGTGATTATTATGATATCGGGACTAATATAGATATAAGCGACCACTGCAACTACATTATAGATTGCAACGCCTATCGCCTGAAAGACGGGCAGGAGCTTGGCAGAAGCAGTTTAAGAGCCGAGCTTAGACTCGACCCATGTATTGCATTCTGGGCTGGAACAAATACAACTCTCGCAGACAGCCTCAGAATTGACGGCGACGTCTATTGTAACGGAAATCTAACGAATAACGCCATCCTTAACGGCGACGTCTTCACGGACGGAGCTATAATTGGCTCTGAGCCTGTTGGACAACAATATACTGCCGCTGAGGCAGAGGTGAGCTGGCCCGGAGATGTAATTAGCTCAAGTGACCTTAGCTCTAATTACTATATCGAATCGAATACCTACGCCGTTACGCCGGTCGACTCCAACTATTATTCCGGCTCCTGGCCTTCGGCCGGTGGCTCGAATCCCAAAAAGGTATATTATTGCGACCACCAGCTCGAATTAGGCGGTAATGTCATAATAAGTGGAACCCTGGTTGTTGACGCAAATCTTGTTATAACCGGTGCCGGCAATAGCATCACTGCCGAGAAAAATTTCCCTGCTCTTTTAGTCAATGGTGAGCTAATAATACAAGGCGGGCTGGAAATTAATGGTCTGGCAATAGTGACACAACAAGTTGTAGTAGATCCCAATGCTACTAATTTCACCGTTAACGGCGGCCTTTTCATACGGGATGGCGGCATTAGCATTTCTTCTCCTTCGCCAATTATCATTAAGGCGTCTCCCCAAAAAGCAGCAATTAGGAAGTGGCCCGGCTCTGGAGGAGACCCTATGGATTGGTCTCAGGCGTCTGACGCCTTTTTCAAGAGTATCTCAAAGTCCTAATACACTTCCCTAAAAAATCAGCCTTATCGGCCTTCCCGGGCAAAAGTAAAAAAAAGCAGGATGATTGTAAAGATTCACTCTCTGCCCGACCTGTAATAAGGACTTGTACTGTCATGACGTTTGTATTGATTGTGTCAGTTGCAGGAGGTCGTAAAGACAACTTATAGCGCACAAACCGCTTCCGATTAATGTGGGTTATGAGCATATATTGAGTCATGATTGGTCATAGTCCGAAAAGAAATTGAAAAACAAACAGCTCTGTAAATCTTCATTGTTTGTAGCAGTCTATACAGTAAAGACAAAGACAATTGATGACGAAAAATAGCGAGAGGAGAAGAAGGTTTCTAAGGGGAATAACCAGTGAAATT
Organism: uncultured Pirellulales bacterium; assembly: GCA_964444665.1. Classification (GTDB taxonomy): domain Bacteria; phylum Planctomycetota; class Phycisphaerae; order Sedimentisphaerales; family CAYZTY01; genus CAYZTY01. The sequence goes on along the minus strand of CAYUIE010000011.1, from coordinate 41,823 downwards.
CTGGCGCTTAATTCGGGGTAACCGTATGAGAGGTCGGTTTGGCTTTACAATGATTGAAATACTCGTTGTTGTGGTTATTATCGCGATAGCAGCGGCAATGGCAATTCCGATGATGAGTTCTTCGGCATCCATCCAGCTTAGCTCAGCGGCAAACCTTATAGCAGCCGACCTCGAATATGCAAAAAATCTCGCTATCATCCATCAGCAGAATTACACCGTTGTCTTTGACGACAGTGCTGAGAGTTACGAGATTCAGGATAATAGCGGAACGGTTATATCGCATCCGGTCAATAAAGGTTTCGATTACAGTGTTGATTTTGCAAGCGGTAACAGCAAGCTGAACAAGGTTGATATTTTCACCGTTAATTTCGATTCGGCCGGCTCAGTTGAATTTGACTATCTTGGAAGTCCTTGGAATGCCGGTAGCAGTCCTTTGAACCAGGGTATTGTAACTTTAAAGGCCGGTGGTGCAACCACAACAATCAACGTCGCGGCTGTTACGGGCTATATAAGCATTAACTAATTGGCGAACATTAAGGCAGTAAGACAGGTTATGTTACGTCTTTTGACGAGAAAAATTAAGCCGATAGGACTGGATATAGGCAACAATGCCGTAAGAATGATTCAATTTGCGATTGAGGCCGACAGAGTAGCTCTTATCGCTGCAGACGAGGTTCGCCTTGACCTTGATAGCTCCGACGATGTCGAAAAGCGTACGGACGCTATTACCTCTGCCATCAAGCAAATATTGTCTAAGGGCGGTTTTCGCGGGCGGGAGGTGGTTTCCTGTCTGCCTAATGAGCGGTTGATTGTCAGGGGGCTGCGAATAAACGTCTGCGAAAACGAAGAAATTGATGCACTTTTGAAAAAGGAAGTTGTACGACGGTTCGGACTCAATGCGGACACTACTGAGGTTAGATATATGATTGCCGGCAGCGTACAACAGGGTGATGAAGTAAAAAATGAATTGATTCTATTTGCGGCTGACTCCGATGCTATCCGAGAACATATAGAACTCCTGCAAAGGGTTAATTTGACACCTGTTGCAATTGATACCGTACCCTGTGCCTTGTTTAGAAGCCTTGAAAGACTTCTCAGTCGTGAAGAAGATAACGAAATTGTCAATGTCTGCGTGGATGTGGGAGACCGATTTACCACTGTTGTTGTCGGTCGCGGCCGAAATATCAGCTTCGTGAAGCAGATACCCATCGGTGGTCAAAAATTCAACAATGAAATCGCAAACCAACTGGGTCTCAGTTCAAGAGAAGCTGCTATGCTTAGAGCAAAATTCAGGACCGATGAGGGGCGCCAGCAGGTAGAACCTCAGGTACATCAGATAATTGTCGATTCTATCCAAAGAGTAGTTGACAAGCTCGCCAGGGAAATATCACTCTGCTTTAAATATTATGCCGTTACATTCAGAGGAATACGCCCGGGCCGAGCAATTTTCACCGGCGGAGAGGCCTACGAAAACATCCTGCTCAATGCTCTCAGAAATCAATTGTCCGTCAAGATTGACAGAGCCGAACCACTGAGGGGTTTTCATACGAAAAATGCAGAGTTTAACTACGGTAAGCGTCAATTAGGATGCGAATGGGCAGTGGCTGTCGGCCTGAGCCTTAAAGGCTGGGAAGAGGACATTCACGGGGTAGAGTATTATGAAAGAAATTGATTTTCTGCCACAATGGTATAAGACCGGCAGGCGCCAACACATCAGCTATCGCACCCAGTACATGGGTATCTTTGGCATCCTCGCTGTGATGGTTCTCTGGAGTGCCCTTACAGGCCACTCCGTTTCCAGTGCCAGGGCCCACCTTAGTTGGATTAGAAAAATGCAAACAGCCAACTCTGCCCCCTTAGTTGAGTACAACAAGATCAAAAACCGGCTTCAGCAAATCTCCGGCCAGTCTCAAATACTTGAGGTCGTCAAACCGAGAATCAGCGTATCAAATGTATTGGCTGAGATGGCTTTTCTGATTGACCAAAGAATTGTACTCAGCGAGCTGGACATTAAAACTGAAGCCTTGGAAACCAACGATAAGACTGGGAACATGAGCGGCTCCATGGTTACTGTTGTCAGAGGAGCCGCTGATAATAAAAAACTGCCTCTTGAGGGCGACGTAAAATCCAGAATCCTGGTAACAGGTCTGGCTGTGAGTGCAGGTGATGTCGCCCGATTGGTTCGCTCGTTAGAAGATTCACATTACGTCCGCGATGTAAGACCAATATTCTGTCGGAACAAAAAGCTGAAAAACTATCAGGCAACCGAATTCCAGATAAGTTGCTACATAGCGAATTATATCGAGAAAAATTAAGATTTGAACCTATGCGTTTTTGGCAAAAACAGCAACTTGTAATAGTCATTATTGCCGTAGTGGCAATATCGTGGTTTGTTTTTGTCTCGTATCTGCCACTCCGGCAAAGCGAAACAGAAACTGAAGAGGCTCAACAGGTATATACTGCCAGCAGAATAAAAAACAACAGCGAATTAAGGCAATTGCCGCAGCTAAAATCGTACCTTGAACAGATCGAGACGATTGTTGCTGGTTACGAAGCTCGTATCCCTTCGAGCACACAGTTAGGTACATTCCTGCAACAGATGGCCGATGTTATGAACACGTGTAATCTTAAAGGACATCTCATCGAGCCGGGCTCCGAAATTGCCAATAACAGACTTAGCTGCATCCCCGTGAATATCAAGTGTACCGGAACGTTAAAGCAGATATTTGAATTTTTTAAATCACTTGAAAAGTTCGACAGAGCTATTCGCATTCGTGAAGTGCAGCTCAGTAATGACGGGGATTTTACAGGTGAAGTAGAAATGCATACTAAAATTTACATTTATTATACGTCTGCAAGTGAACGTGCGGGTTGAGGAATACGATGAGGTATAGTAATCAAGATAATCCTGACAGCCTGGGCAGGTTTGTCAGTCAACTGGCTGCAGAAAAAAACAAGGCCATTGCTGCATTTTGTCTTATAGCCATTATGGGCTTTATGTGGGTAAGAGTTCTGACAGGGCGCAAAAATACCGCTGAGGCTCAGATCGATTTTACACAGGAACAAACCACTATGGCTGGTCAATCAAAGCTTTACCCCAACCTTGCTTTTATAGAAATGCCAAATGTTAAGGGACGTCATGATATACTTATCAGAGACTTTTTTTCTATAGACCAGTGGGAAACTTTCATCGCAAACAACCCCAAAGGATACTCCTCCGGAGGAAATGTAAGCATGACTGTGGGAAATGTTGGTGAAAAGCATATTGATAAAGAGACTGTTCTGCAGGTTGCTAAGTTACTGAAACTGACTGTTATAGAACTTGGCGAAAGTCCTCACGCTTTTATCAATGACGTTTTGCTGTCAAAAGGCGAAAAACTGCAGGTGAAACATGAGGACACTTCATATGAATTCACTATCGTTAGCATAAACGGAAACGAAGTCCTTCTGACCTGTCAGGGGGTCGGTATTGAGATAAAACTGTTACAGCCGGAGTAAACGTCTAATTGAAATACAGGAGATTGAGCATGCGTTATCAAAAAAGCGTAAAACATGTATTATGTCTGGCAAAATTAATTTTAGTCCTGCTTCTGGCGATTACCGTCTCGGTGACCGCTGTTGACAGACCGATCGAGTGGAACAGACCCGCCGGCGAGGATGAACAAATCCTTTTGGAAACCATTGAAGATGTCTCAGGGGCAGCTACATTCGATAAAATCGACCGGTTAGATAGTGAGCTACTGGCAAGCGCCCCCAGCAACTTTAAAACCAACCTTGAAGACGAGGATCAGGCTGTCTCTATCGATACAGATAAGTCCGTCGAGTCGCTCATCTTCAAAAAGGACACTTCTATCAAAGATGCACTTCGATTTCTTGCAGCCAAGTATCACAGGAACATCATACCCTCTGCAAAGGTCGACGGAGTCCTTACGGTGACCACTCTCTACAATGTTACGTTCGAAGAGGCACTGGAAGTAATCTTAGGTCACAACTTCAAATATGAACAAAAGGGTAACTTCATCAGAGTGTACACTGCTGACGAATATGCAAAGTTTAAACAAGACCCAACCAGGATGACTTACAGGGTTTTCACCCTCTACTACATCACTGCTGCTGAGGCTATAAAGCTAATCACCCCGATCCTCAGCAGTGCCGGCCAGATACAAGGTAGCACGGCCGCAGATGCAGGCATATCTACCGGCGGTACCGGAGTCGGCACCGGGGCTGGAGGGGACAGTATGGCGCTGAACGATTGCGTCATTGTTTATGACTATCCTGAAAACATCGTTGAAATCGAGCAGCTAATAAAGTCTGTTGACATCAGACCGCAGCAGGTTTTAGTTGAAGCAACCATTCTCAGCGCAACATTAACAGAGGAAAATCAGCTTGGTATTGACCTGAACCTTTTAGGCGGCGTCAGCTTGACCGGGACTTCGTCAACGTCAGACCTTACTACCAGCACTGAGATTGACAGGGGTTCTTCAGGAACTTCAAGAATGGAGCAGGTACACAGCTTAACCAATGGAACTCCATTGGAGGTCTCCGGCTTTGCCGCTGTTGGCGGTTCGGGTCTGAGAGTCGGAGTCAGGACAGGAGACCTCGTCGCGTTCATAACTGCGCTGGAGTCTGTAACCGATATCACCATCATGGCGAATCCGAAAATCCTCGCCTTAAACAAGCAGGTAGGAACAGTCTTTATTGGTACTAAAATCGGCTACAAGTCACAAACAACACAGACCGATACATCTACAACTCAAAAAGTAGAGTTCCTCGATACCGGTACGAAATTGTCTTTCAGACCGTATATTGCGAATGATGGCTACATCCGTATGGACATTTACCCGAAAGACAGTTCCGGTGAGCTTGATGACCAGGGCATCCCGACCGAAACAACCGCCGAGCTTACTACTAACATTATGGTTAAGGACGGCCAGACAATTGTAATCGGAGGTTTGTTTAGAGATGCAGTAACAACAACACGAAGTCAGATACCCTTGCTTGGAGACCTGCCCCTTATTGGAGCTGCCTTCAGAGGCACGAGCGATACCAATAAACGCCAGGAAATCATCGTTATGCTTACGCCTCATATAATAAATAATTCTGAGGACACTCAAAGTGAAGCCAGAATCGCTGATGTAAGTCGAAAAAGGCATGGCGCAAGATCAACACTGCAGGGAATAGGCAGGGCAAGAATTGCCGAAGACCACTATGTGAAGGCGGCAAAAAACTACACAAATGGAAAAATATCGGCCGCAATACACGAAGTGGACTCCGCTTTATACCTGCGTCCAACCTATCTTGAGGCATTGCGCCTCAAGGACAGAATTATCCAGCGAGTTGCACCCGATGATGTTGAGAAGATGGAGCGGATTATGCTGGACGTGATTGAGGAGGAAGAGACGCGTAATTGGTTTAGACGTTGAGAATGTCGCTACGGAACTAATGCCAGCAAGACTCATCCCAGGCCTACTTTTGCAGGCCTGGGTGCTTTAAGGATAAGGAATACAAATAGAAGGACGTAGATTATGAAGCGAATAATAATTTTATTTTTCGCAGTATTCGTGGTAGCAGTTTGTATCGGCTGCGATTCTCACGCACAAAGTAAGAAAGCTGCTCGGGAAAGGTGGGAAAAAACTACTGCGAGGGTTAAGTTTAACCTGGCAATGCAGGACTACAATGCGCAGAATTTCCAGCAGGCGACAAAAGAAATAGAACAATGTATAAACGCCGACCCGGACATGCCGGCCGCACATTTGCTTTTCGGAAAGTTATTAATTGCACAGGGTCAGCCGGACGGAGCCGAATACGAGTTACGCCTTACATTGCAGCTAAATGAAGAACTGCATGAACCGTGGTACTGGCTGGGCGTTCTGGAACAGCAGAAAAAAGATTATGAACAGGCACACTTTTATTATTCCAAAGCAATGACTATGAGTCCTCTCATAGTTGATTACATCCTTGCGGTCGTCGAAGTAAATATTGCCCTCGACCAATGCGACAAGGCAGCAATATTACTTGAGGAAAAAATGGCTGCTTTGCCTGATAACATCTCGCTTATCATAACCGTGGCTGACTTAATGTTGCGTCAGGGAAAAAACGAGAAAGCGACGGAGCTTTATACACGAGCAGCTCACTTACAGCCGCAGGATAACGAAATCGCCGAATCTCTGGCCTATTGTTACATTCTCGGCCAGAACTGGAAAGAGGCGGCTGCAATATTTAACAAACTAACAGCTAACTGCGATGATGTAGAACAGCGAAAAACGTATCTACGTATGCTTGGTCTTTGCAATATAAATGCAGCTCAATACGACCAGGCACAAAACTGTTATAACAAATTAAGCCTTGAAGATAGAGATAATGCAGATACGTGGTTTCAAATCGGTCAGGCTGCGCTGGGGGCAGGGGCAACACAAAGGGCTTTTGTATGCAGCCAGCGGGCTTTGAGACTGAAGCCTAACTGGCCAGATGCTATGACCCTCAAAGGCTGTGCCCAATATATGCTCAAAAACTATCTCGCAGCTTTGGAATCCTTTCAAAGTATAACCGAGGACCAGGAAAATGCAGCATTCGTCTGGTTGATGAAGGGTAGATGTCATCAAAAGCTGGGTAATATAAAAAAGGCTGAAGAGGCTTACAAAAAGTCACTTCAGCTAAAACCAAATAGTGAGCTGGAATTGTTGCTGGTAAATGTAACCAGCTCAGAGGGCCATCGTTTTGATTTCTAAGTTCTCTATAGGATATTAAATTATCGGAGTTGTATGTGAGTTATACAAGAAACTTAGGTTGGATTGGCCTTGTTGTTGCAGCGTGCGGTTTGCTTACAACGATGTTTGCCGGACAAACGGGTATCTTCGTAAGCAATCCGGTTACATTGGGTGGGCTTGCCGTTTTAATTGCCTTACTGACGCTTGCATGGTATTGGCTCAGCCTGTGTGCTCAGGCCGAAGAAATAACTCACTATCTTGAGAAGGGCGAACCTGACCGTATTAAGGCAGCTCGTGGCACCTTGCCTCGATTACTTGCTGCACCGATTGCTGAATTCTTTCATACTTACCATAAACGTATCGAGACACTTAAAAATCTACTAAGTGATTTGCAAATACAAATGCAGCTTTCAGACAGGCAGAGAAAAGACGTTCAGGCCATCATTTTCAGTATTCACGATGCGGTTATTGTTATCGATGGCTTTGGTAAATTGCTGACAGCAAATCCACCTGCTGCCGAATTATTCGGCTTCGATATCAAAAATTCAAGCCGAAAATCCATTATGGAATTAATAAGTAATCCTGAATTCCTGCAATTGCTTGACCAAAGCCGTGAAAGCAAGGCACAGCACATCAAACGCCAAATTGACATTGCCTCTGTAGAGGGAACTTCGACTTTTGACTGTATCACATCGTGTATATTCGACGATGCGCAAAACCTTTGTGGTGTAGTTGCAGTTTTGCACGATATTACGCGGGAGAAACAAGCGGCACGATTGAAAAACGAATTCGTAAATCACGTCTCTCACGAATTAAAAACGCCGCTTGCCTCAATTACTGCCTATGCAGAGATGTTGGTTGATGGCGAGGCAGAGGATGAAAAGACAAGAAAGGAATTCCTTGCGGTAATTCAAGAACAGGCTCAACGTCTTAACCGGCTGATTGAAAACCTTCTTAATATCTCGCGCATTGAGTCTGGATTGATAAAGGTTAATAAAGAGTCAGTAAGCTTGACCATCCTGATTCATCAGGCGGTCCTTATGTTAAAAAGCTATGCCGCTGAAAAGAATATCGAATTGGTCGAAAAAACATCTATAGTTTGCGACCAGATCTATGCCGACCGTGATATGATTACTCAGGTACTTTTCAATTTGATTAGCAACGCCATAAAATACACACCCGTCGGCGGCTCAGTTAAACTCGGAACCGAAGTGAAAGAAGCCGAGGGTACAGTAACCGTAACCGTAACTGATACGGGAGTCGGAATTCCACAGAATGAAATCTCGCGCGTCTTTGACAAATTTTATCGTGTCGGCGAAGAGAAAAAAACTGCTGAAGGGACCGGACTGGGATTAAACCTTGTTAAACAAATAGTTGAGAAAGTCCACAATGGCCGCGTTTTTGTCACAAGCAAACCGGACGCCGGCAGTACATTTGGTTTTGAACTGCCTTTAATGAGTGCACAGACCGTGGCTGTATGAGAGGCTGATTGCATGTATATAGACTCTGGAGACAATATTATGTCTGGCAAAAAAGCTTTGGTAGTAGACGACGAAATCCACATCGTACATGTGGTGGCAATAAAACTTCGTAACAATGGTTTTGAAGTTATCACCGCCGGTAACGGCGAGGATGCTTTTGAGCTGGCCTGTAACAATGAACTTGATGTTGTTATTACGGACTTTCAAATGCCAATTATGACGGGTCTTGAGCTGGTCGAAAAACTCAGACAGTACGAGGCCACCTCACACTTACCGGTGATTATGCTCACGGCAAGGGGCTTCGCCATAGATGACGAGCAAAAAGACAGACTCGGGATATCCGCCTTTATCAGCAAACCCTTTAGTCCAAGAGAATTACTCAGAAGTGTGGAGGATGTTATACATCTATCAGCAGTAACATAATGCTGCTGTCCGATTGACTGATAAAAGCAAGTCGGGAGGTCGCTTATTAGACTATGTCAGCTACAGTTACTAAAATCCTTAGTTCACGGCAGTTGGAGCAGCTGGAAGAGTTTAGCAAAAGGACCAGGAAATTTGGCGCCAATCTGAGAGTATATGACGTCAACGGGAAGCTGGCCTTTCGGGCGGATACAAACAAGGCTGCAAACAATTACCGTCTTCTGGCCGATTTCGCCAGATTTGTAATACAGCAGGAAGCTGAGATGGAACCCAGCTTTACAACCCTGGACCCATCGAAAAAGTCGTTTACAAACCCACGAAAAAAAGTTTATCGACTCACCGAATGGGATCCGGCTGCCGCCGTGAATAGAACCTATGAGGCCCTTGCTGCGACTTTGAAATCGGGGCATGAACTCCAGGCCGTCGCCGTGATTGACATACCCTCTGGTAATAGTAACAACTGGAAACGTTTTTGTTCGCATCACGGCATAGATTACAAGTTAATATCAAACAAAGTAAAAGAGCAGGACAAACAGATAGATTACCTCCAGCTAATGCTTGCAACGCTAATAGAAAGTCTTGAAGCCGCCACTCAAGCCGAGGAGCATATTGAAAGGCTGGGCTCCGAGCTCGCGCAGACCTATGAAGAGCTCGTGCTGCTTTACAAAATGAGCACGAATATGAAGCTGACCGAGACGGATTGCAACTTTTTACAAATAGCTTGTGACAGCTTAAAGGACTTGGTCAGTCTTGAAGGTATTGTGATATTGCTCGAAAAAGGTGCCGATCATGAAAAAAGGCTGATTGTCGCCGCGGGAACTGGTTTGATTGAAATAGATGAGCGAATGGCCGCGATACTCCACAGCAGATTGACGGAGGAGCTCAATATGGGTAGGGATGCACTATTGGATAGTGCGGTTGACGGCCCCTTAAGATATCACTGGCCCTCACAGATAAAAAGCATTATTGCTGTGCCTTTGTACGGGAACGAAAGCACGACATTGGTCGAAGGAGCACATGATAGTCTGGACAAAATGACGGGGATAATGGTCGCTATAAACAGAATTGGAAAGCCTGATTTTGATACCATTGACGTGAAGCTTTTTATTTCAGTGGCAAACCAGTGTGCCATATTTATTGAAAACGGCAGACTCTTCAAAGACCTAAAGCAACTCTTTATCGGGTCCTTAAGAGCCCTAACCAATAGTATCGATGCAAAGGATAAATACACTCGTGGCCATTCTGAACGAGTCGCATTCATCTCACGTTGGATTACAGAGAGGTATGCGGAAAATAATCCGATTGAGGACGAATATATCCAGAGAGTATATCTGGCTGGATTGCTTCACGATATCGGAAAAATTGGGATAGACGAAAGGGTCCTAAGGAAAGAAGGAAAACTTACTGAGGAAGAAATGAACCAAATAAAAGCACATCCTTCAATAGGTGCAAACATCCTTGCAGATATAAAGCAGATGCGCGATATCATACCCGGCATCTTGTACCATCACGAGCGCATTGACGGCAAAGGTTACCCACATGGACTACTTGGAAATCAGATTCCCTTAATTGGAAAAATCGTAATGATTGCCGACTCATTTGACGCTATGACTTCAAAACGCACTTACAGGGAAGCAATGTCTATCGAACAGGCTATCGACGAGATAGAAAAAGGACTGGGTACACAGTTTGACGAAGAACTCGGTCGTGCCTTCATTACAAGCGATGTCAAGCAGATGTGGAAAATGATACAAGGCGAACGCATTGAAGATTCTTATCATCCAGACTTTTCAGAATACGGCACTATTGCCATTGGAGCGTTGATTCAATGAAAATACAAACGCAGTCATATAATGACGTTACGGTTATCGAATTACATGGTGAGTTAGATGGTGACTCTATCGATATGTATCGTCAGGCATTTAGTAACGCAGTTGCTGAACATAATCTCGGCGTCATACTTGATATAAGCCAGGTCAGCTTTATTGACAGTGAAGGACTGGAGCAACTGTTGTGGTCAAGAGACAATTGCAGGGAAAACAACTGTCAATTGAAACTTGCCGCTCTTGATGAAACATGCGCTAAAATTCTCGAAATTACCCGTCTTGAAAAGGAATTTGAGTGCTACACGGAACTCGCCGAGGCCGTTAAAAGTTTTGCATAAATAATAAACGCCGCTATGGCGGAGAATGAGATATGAAATATACGGACAGACTTGACCAAAAAAACAGGTTACAGCTCGGAGAAGTTTTACAGAGCAGAGGTCTTGTAACCCCTGAGCAAATTCAGACAGCCTTAACCGAGCAGAAGGAAAAAGGCCACCGCAAGCTGCTTGGTGAGTTGCTGGTGGAGATGGGCTATTGTAATGAAAACCAGATAGCCTCAGCGCTGGCCGAAGCATACGAAGTTCCCTATGCGCAGGTAAGCCCGAAGCTCTGCGACCCAAAGATAATTGAAGTCCTGCCTCGGGACTTTCTGAATGAACATATTATACTGCCTCTCTTTAAGGTATATGATGTTCTGACTATTGCCGTAACCGAGCCTGCTAATTTGTTCCTGATTGACGAAATAGAAGCCATAACCGCCTGCACAGTACAGGTGGTATGCGCCACCGCAAAGGATATCAAGGCCACTTTGCAGACGTATCTGCCCGCGGCAAATGTCTTTGTTATCGATGATATTATCGACGAAGAAGCTCTTGAAGAGTTTTCCCTCATACAAAACATTCCTGAAGATATCGGCAATCTTGAAGAAATAGCCGGACAATCACCCGTGGTAAAACTGGTGAATTATCTGCTGTACAATGCTGTCCGGGAAAACGCCAGTGACATTCATATCGAACCTGATGAAAAGAAATTGCGCGTCCGTTACCGAGTTGACGGCCGGCTATACGAAAAAATGCGGCCACCCCATCAAATGCACGCTGCACTCGTTTCTCGATTGAAAATTATGGCTGATCTTGATATCGCACAACGCCGAGTCCCCCAGGATGGAGGCATCCACGTATTAATGGAGGCAAGGCCGATCGACCTGAGGGTTTCCGTAATGCCTGGAAACTTCGGCGAAAAAGTAGTCATCAGAATCATCGACCCGAAAAGAGTTCTTTTTAATCTCGAGTCACTCGGATTCAGCTATGAAAACCTGCAGTTGTTTAAGGAAAAAATAAACACACCTGATGGAATTGTCCTCGTGACCGGCCCAACCGGTTCCGGCAAGAACACCACTCTATATGCAGCTCTGACCGAATTGAATAGTGAAGAGGTCAATATATGCACCGTTGAGGACCCGGTCGAATGCAATATCGAGGGCATAAATCAATTTCAGGTGAACAAAAGCGCGGGCTTCGAATTTTCAACCGCCCTGCGCAGCCTCTTGAGACAAGACCCTGATATAATTATGGTTGGAGAGATTCGAGACGAAGCCACCGCCAGTATAGCCGTCCAGGCTGCTCTAACCGGCCACATGGTTCTTTCTACACTGCACACAAACGATGCACCGGGGGCGGTTATCAGACTCTACAATCTAAATGTCGCACCATACCTTGTTGGTGCTTCTCTTGCGGCAGTCCTTGCTCAACGACTTGTACGAAAAATCTGTACTAACTGCAAAGAAGAATATGCACCACCTCCGAATGTACGGGCAATAATTGAAAGGTGGGGAGGCGGCATCGAGACGTTTTATCGCGGCCTCGGATGTCGAAAGTGTCGAAATACCGGCTACCTGGGCCGAATTGCTATTCATGAGTTCTTTGCGCCTAACCACGAAATACTTGAAATAATTGGCAATGGTGTTCAGTTAAAAAAGTTGCGCGAACATGCCCTGAAAAGCGGAATGATTTCTCTGTCGCGCGATGGTATTGAAAAGGTAAAAGCCGGCATAACCACTGTTGGAGAAATCTTGCGAGTAGTAGAACAAAATGAAGACATCTATAATTAAAAAACAGATAGATAACTTCTTATATAAAGCTGCTTATTGAAATGAGCACTTTTGTTACAACTGAAACTAATTATCCCGTGGCAAGTGGCCAAAATGAGTCTGCAAAAGGTGGTGCTCTTACTGCTCAAAAGGACAAAACAACAAATCCTGCGGGGGTTAATTTAAACCTTAAGCGAGCTCGTATCAACGAACTGATACTTTTTACAACTCAGCTCTCCGTAATGCTTGCCAGCGGTGTTGTACTTAGCGATGCTCTCGATGCTATTAGTAAACAAACCAGGCCTGGTCCATTCAAAATGATAATAAGCGACGTTGCCAGGAGAATCAAAGATGGCGACAGCTTTTCTGTCGCATTGATGGCCTATCCAAAGGCCTTTAATCCAATGTTTATCAGTATGGTAAAGGCTTCAGAAGCATCCGGCAGAACCGCAGAGATGCTTGAAGTACTTAATGAGTATCTAACCTTCGAGGCCGAAACGCGGAAACAGATTAAAGCTGCAATGCTGTATCCTTTTATAATGATACTTATGGCAATTGGAGCCACTGGAACTTTAATGTTTTTCGTCTTGCCGAGATTTATGAGAATTTATGAAGCGAGGGGTGCCTCTTTGCCCAAACTTACACAAATACTCGTTAACTTTAGTAGTCTGCTCGGCAACCTCGAATTTATGACGGTGTTTATTACTTTAGTAATATTAGCTGCCGCCGCGTTGTACTTTTTTTCAGGTTCAAAGTTCGGCCGAAAGGTAACAGATGGCATCAAGCTTCGGGCACCAATCTTTGGAACTATGTTTGTTGACACACTCATAACCCGAAGTATGCGTATTATGGCCACGATGATTAATACCGGCGTCAACCTCCTTGATGCTATTGAAGTCACTCGAAATCTTTGTCAAAACTGCCATTTTCAGCAGTTATGGGCTGTTACTGACGAAAAAATTCGCGCCGGTTACCAGCTATCAGATTCAATTATTCTCTCACCACATAGCCGGCTGATTGCTCCTGGAATCATACAGATGCTGCGAGCCGGGGAAAAAAGCGGAAAACTCGGATACGTTTGTGACAAAATAGCAATACTATATGCAAAAAAACTCCAATCATCCATCAAAAGTGCTACTTCTCTAATAGAACCGGTAATGATAATTATTATGGGTGCCATTATCGGAACGATTGCCATTGCCTTACTATTGCCTGTCTTCCGAATCTCCAGTGTTATCGCTCACTAAGTTTCAATTTCTTGCTATTTGGCACGCCTAAGAGCTGGAAAAGTAAAAAAGCCGGTTCCCATAATAAAAAAGTCATTGCAAATCCGGCGCTCGCCGATATAATAAATTGTTGAAGGGAAGATTTGTAACCTCAGCTTGGACTTAAAGTTACCTTGAGGAGTTTCGGAAGGGAACACGGGAAAATGTTGACGAAAGAAAAAAAAGTGACAATTGTTGAGAATTTTCAGTTGCACGAAGGCGATACTGGTTCGCCGTCAGTACAGATAGCCCTGCTCACCCAAAGAATAAATGAGCTTACCGAGCACCTCAAAAAGCACCCAAAAGACCACGCCTCAAGAAGGGGGCTTTTGAAAATGGTTGGTAACCGCTCTGCTATGCTTAAGTATGTCAACAAGCACGATACCAATCGCTATCGAGAGATTACAAACCGGCTTGGTTTGCGCAAGTGAATTTTGTGTTGAGTAAGAGGTATTAGCTTGTGCGAAGGCCCTATAACTGTCTGAGAAAATCAGAAAAACTGCAACAGCAAGACTGGACTATATATCCATCTAATTAATCAGGGAAGGTAAACTATGTCCGAATTTTACAGAGTCGAGCGGAAAATCGGCGAGAAAGTTTTAAGTATCGAAACCGGCAAGCTTGCTCGACAGGCAGACGGTGCCACAGTTGTTCAATACGGAGATACTATCGTTCTCGTAGCCGCCGTATCGGCACCACCCAGATCAGAAGATATCGATTTTTTCCCGCTAAGTGTTGATTATCGTGAAAAAACAAGCGCCGCTGGCAAATTTCCAGGTGGCTTTATTAAGCGGGAAGGGAGGCCAAGTACAAAAGAAACCCTGACTGCGAGGAAGATTGACAGGCCAATTCGTCCTTTATTTCCGGAAGGTTACTGCCAGGAGGTACAGATTATTGCCAATGTCTTAAGTGCCGACCAGCAAAACGACCCCGATATTCTGGCTATGATAGGTGCGAGTGCCTCTCTGGCCATCAGCAAAATACCCTTTCTGGGCCCCATCGGTGCCTGTAGGCTGGGCAGGATTGACGGCAAGTTCGTGATTAACCCCACACATGAGCAGCTTACCGAAAGCGACCTGAGCTTGACAATTTGTGGACGAAAAGAAGCTATCAATATGATTGAGGTCGGTTCCAGGCAACTGCCCGAGCATATCATTGCTGATGCTGTTGCCGTAGGTCATAAGACTGTAATTGAAGTTTGCCAGATGATTGAGGAACTGGCCGAGAAAATAGCTGTCCCCAAAGAGTGCCCTCTTATTGAAATTCCTAATGAACTTTATTCGGAAATTAATTCACAGATAGCCGACAAGCTGTATGAATTTAAACAAATTAACGAAAAGCAGGGGCGAAACAATGCCGTAAAAAAGCTCTTTGATGAGTTGGCAGAACAATACTGCCCCGTTGATAAACCTGTGGATGAATCCCAATGTACATTTCCCATCCTAAAACGAATCCTTCAGAAAATAGAAAAAGAAACAGTCCGAAAACTTATCTTACAGGGTAAAAGACCTGACAAAAGAAGTAACAAAGACGTTCGGCCGATTAGCTGCAGTGTCGGCATTCTTCCAAGAACACACGGCTCGGCTTTGTTTACCAGGGGGCAAACCCAGGCATTGGTAA
Source organism: uncultured Pirellulales bacterium (assembly GCA_964444665.1). Taxonomy (GTDB): domain Bacteria; phylum Planctomycetota; class Phycisphaerae; order Sedimentisphaerales; family CAYZTY01; genus CAYZTY01. The sequence continues at coordinate 26,415 of CAYUIE010000011.1, read as the reverse complement.
CGGCGACCCTTGGAACAATCAGAGATGCCCAGTTAATAGAAGGCTTAATCGAGGGATACGACCAGAAGTTTATGCTTCATTACAATTTTCCTCCTTTCTCCGTAGGCGAGGTAAGACCCGTTAGAGGACCAGGTCGAAGAGAAATCGGCCATGGCGCTCTTGCGGAAAGGGCGCTGGAACAGGTCAGGCCCAAAACAGAGGAGTTTCCATATACCGTACGACTTGTTGCTGACATACTTGAATCCAACGGCTCAAGTTCTATGGCTACTGTCTGCAGTGGCTCCCTGGCATTAATGGACGCAGGGATTCCTATTAATAAGCCTGTCGCTGGAATATCGATCGGCATGGTACGAGACGGCGATAAATGTGAGCTGCTAATGGACATTACCGGAGAAGAAGACCATTTCGGAGAGATGGATTTCAAAATAGCCGGCACAACCGACGGTATCACCGCTATACAGCTTGACGTTAAAGCTGAAGGTCTGCCCCACGACATTATGGTAAAAGCACTTGAACTTGCAAAACAGGGCCGACTTCATATTCTTGAGGTTATGGCAAAAACACTCGATCAGGTTCGACCAAATATCAGTGAGTATGCTCCAAAGATGACCACAATTGAAATTGACCCCGAATTAATAGGTAAGGTCATCGGCCCAGGTGGGAAAATGGTAAAAAGCATCCAGGAACAGACCGGAGCAACCGTCGAAATCGAAGAGGACGGCACTATCTACATAAGCTGCTTAGGTGGCGATGGACATTTAAAGGCAAAGGAGATAATCGAAAACCTGACCCAACCGCCGAAAGTCGGAAAAATTTACCCGAACTCAAAAGTAGTCTCCGTCAAAGATTTCGGCGTCTTTGTCGAAATCACGCCCGGCGTCGAAGGGCTCTGTCATATAAGTGAGCTTAGTCAGGGCTATGTCAAAAATATAGAAGAAATATGTAAAATGGGAGACATTATACCCGTCAAATTGTTGTCCATTGACGACCAGGGAAGGCTTCGACTTTCGCGCAAGGCAGCTCTTGCCGAAACGGAATCGGTGGAGCAAACAGCTGGGCTTGATAGAGAACAGGCACATACGGAGAAATAATTAACAGAACTAGTATTGTGATAGTTTAAATGCTCATAGTCGGCAAAGGGAACTTTGTTGTAAAGAGTATTATTAGTAGGTATGTGTGAGGGGTTCTTATGGCAAAAGGTAGTGTAAAGTGGTTTGACTCGAAAAAAGGATACGGTTTCATAGTGAATGAGGAAGGACAAGACTGCTTCATTCACTACACCAACATCCAGGGTGAAGGTTTTCGCGGTCTTAAGGATGGTCAACAAGTTGAATACGAACAGTTCCAGTCGGAAAAAGGATTAGCCTGCAGAGACGTTCGTGTAATTAACGAAACTGAAAAATCGAGTGAAGCCCAGACCGAGTAATTCGGCCTGTACCGACCCAGCTTACTTAAGTTTGAGTTAGTCAAACAGGGGCCTGCTTAATTGGACCGCCGGACTACGAATCCACATCGCGGTGCCGCTCAGATCTTTCGTTTTCATTGACAGGTGAGGAGAAAACCTTTGCAGCAGTTTGTGGTTGGTTTTGTGTTTGCCGCCTTGGTAGTTTTGCCGATATGCTTGCTGTTAATCCGGAGAAGCACCAGGAAGATTCAATCTAAACAAAGGCGATGCGTTAGACAGATCGAGCAGCTAAGCAAGCTTACAGCGGGACTGGCACATGAAATAAAAAACCCCATTTCTATAATTAAAATTAATCTTAAACTTATCACCGAGGACTGGGATAAAAATGATGAAAAACTTGCCAGGTCGATGAGAAAAATCGTTGTAGTCCAGAAAGAAACCGACAGGCTACAACAAATCCTGGACGACTTTCTGCGATATACCGGAAGGGCCGAAATTCATCCTGCTGCCGCTGACCTCAACCAGCTTGTCGGCGAAGTTGTTGATTTCTATTCGCCGCAGGCGCACAGCTATTCAATAACCGTCAGGACGGCATTTACGGAAGGGCGGATTGTGTGTAAAGTTGACATTGATATGCTTAAGCAGGTAATATTGAATCTCTTTATTAATGCTCAACAGGCTATGACAACCGGTGGAGATTTGATGGTCAAAACAGTCAGGAAAAACAATGAAGCATTAATCGAGATTGGAGATACGGGAAGCGGTATCGAACCCGACAAATTGAGCAAAATCTTCGATGCATATTATTCTTCGCGTCCGGCCGGTACCGGACTGGGCCTGCCCATCGCCCAAAAAATTGTCGAAGCACATAACGGCAGTATCTCTGTGATAAGTGAACCTGGAAAAGGTACGTTATTTACTATAACATTGCCTTTGTATAATGAGTAAGGCCGGTATATCGTGAGTAAAGATATTGTAGTGCTGGTGGTTGATGACGAGCCGGAACATGCCGATGGTATTGCCGAGGCCCTTGAAAAATCCTCTGCAAAGGCCATCGCCGTCTACAATGCCGATGATGCGTTGGAGATAGTGCGAAAACAGCGATTTGACGTTGTCGTAACCGACTTGAAATTAGATACAGATGTAAGTGGTCTGGGGATTCTCGATGAGGTGAAGAAGCACTACCCGGCCACCGAAGTTATTCTGATAACCGCCTACGCTACTATCGAGACTTGCAAGGAGGCTATAAGGCGCGGCGCCTACGATTACCTTGTTAAGCCTATAGATATCGACCAGCTTCGTGCAATGGTAACCAGAGCGGCACGCCGAGCCGTCGCGGCTTATGGCAATGTTGCGTCTGAGGCCCAAACAGATTTTATCTTTGATGCCGTCCGCGGCTCCAGCCCAGCAATGCAGGGCATTTTCGACGTTCTTCGCCGTGTCAGCCCCACTAATATTACCGTTCTTATCGAAGGTGAATCCGGCACGGGCAAGGAACTCTTAGCAAGAGCCATCCATAACAATTCACCCCGCCGTTCCAGGACTTTTGTTCCGGTAAATTGCGCGGGATTTAGCGAATCACTACTCGAAAGTGAGCTCTTTGGTCACATAAAGGGTGCTTTCACAGGTGCCGCGGCCGATAGAAAAGGCCTGTTCGAAGTTGCAGACGGCGGCACACTTTTCCTCGATGAAATCGGTGATATGCCGATGTCGATGCAGGCCAAATTACTGCGTGTTCTCGAAGACGGCCTTGTTGTGCCCGTCGGCGCCAGTAAGCCCATTGTCGTCGATGTACGCCTTATCAGTGCTACTAATCACGATTTGATTCAACTTATAGAAGAAAAAAAGTTCAGGCAGGACCTGTATTTCAGAATCAAAGGCGTAAGTGTCTCTGTGCCGCCTCTTCGCGAAAGGGCGGTTGACATACCCGAGCTTGCTGATTATTTCCTGAAGGAAGCTGCTGCCGAGATAAACAAGCCCATCACTTCCATCAGTCCGGCTGCTATGAATATCCTGACCAGCTACACCTGGCCGGGCAATATACGCCAGCTTAGAAACTGCATCCGCACGATGGCCGTGATGTGCGATAGAGGCCGGCTTGATGTTCAGGATATCCCGCCGGAGGTACATCCAATCCGCCAGTTGGCCGGCGCCACAACCGACTTGGGCGGCCTGACTCTCGATGAGCTTGAGAAGCAGGCCATTGCAGACACACTCGCCAAGGTGGAGGGCAACCGGGAAAAGGCTGCCAAAATCCTCGGTATCGGCGAAAGAACGCTGTATAGGAAAATAAAAGAATACAATCTTTAGCGTGACCCGTGCCCCGTGACTTGCCAGTTGAGTCCGCCGAAGGCGGATTTGGTTGGTTTTTCGGCTATAAGTGACTATTCCAACCAACTTGGCAAAATTTTTTATGTGCATATGTTCTTGTAATTTCTGTAGTTAGAGCAGATTTACAAAAAAAATGAATAATGTTCACAAAAACACTTGACTTGTTCACAGAATAGTGCTATTTATTCAATAATAATTCTTTTGTTCAATATTTCACCGTCCGTGTTCAAGTAAAGGTCAGGTATGGATTATCTACTGGAAATACTAAGAATCCTTGACGGAGCTCTAAGCTTAAACAACAAAAAGGTTATTTCTTATGCGAAACTTCTCGCTGACAAACTTGATGCAAAAGGTGAAAACAAAGCGGCAGGTCGTATTCGAAAAGCTATCGACAGCACAAAAACAAACCAACTCACAGCAAGTAGTATTAATGAACTCAGCAGAATTCCAGTTGATACTGATTCACGAATGTTCCTTGCTGACGAAGAATTCTACTCGTTGGATAAAGTCAACGTTTTTCTTGAATCCCATATTATCAGGTTAGTTGAGCAGTTTCTTTCTCACCTAAAAGCTGCTGACAAACTTCTTGCTGAAGGAGTCGGCATCACGCCATCCATGCTTCTTTACGGTCCTCCTGGATGCGGAAAAACTGTACTTGGGCATTACATAGCAGCTAGATTGAAACTTCCATTACTAACAGCAAGAACCGATGGGCTGATTTCATCTTATCTTGGCAACACAGCTAAAAACCTTCGCGTTCTCTTTGAACATGCAACGCATCGCCCTTGTATTTTGTTCTTGGATGAGTTTGACGCAGTAGCCAAACTCCGTGATGACCAACACGAGTTAGGTGAGCTTAAACGTGTAGTTGTTAGCCTTCTTCAAAATATAGATGCTTTGGGAAATAACACTATTCTTCTTGCAGCAACTAACCATGAACACTTGTTAGACCCAGCCATTTGGCGCCGTTTTGCATATAAAGCTCATATCAAAAAGCCAACTGCAACTGTGCGTCGCAGTCTATTCGAGTATTTTCTCGGCGAATTCACTTCTCCTGATACCTGTAACCTCCTTGCTCCTGTCTCAGAGGGCCTTACAGGGGCTGATATCCGCCAAATTTGTGAAGATTCAAAACGCGAAGCTATTCTTTTAAATAAACATTCTGTTATTTTCAATAATATCATTCCGAACCTTCTACATTTGCACTTAGACAAGAAGGAAAATAGCAAATCTACAATCGAAGATCAGATTCACAAGACTCGCCAAATTGATCCCAAAGTTTTCACCTATCGACGATTAGCAAAACTCTTCAATGTCTCTGTTGGCAAAGTACATTATATTCTGAACAGTAAGGGAGAATAAAATGAACGAGAATCTTCGCTTGCCAATTAAAATTGTCGAATATTCTAAAAAAGATTTCAGCAGACCTGAACCAGGAGGGGCAGCAAGAAAAATATTCGACAACTCCGTGACGCCCGAAATTCGTGAAAGAAACGTTCAACAACTCCATTCCGTTGAACACTATTTTGACAACTGGTTCAAAAAAGAACCTCATTTGCCTGCTGTTGCAAAAGTGATATTAAAAAAAGACGCATTAGCCAAATCACACCGTCCGTCAGGCCTTTTTGCGCCTAAGACCTGTCCCATTATTGGCTGCATAGACTTTGGAGAGCTTCTTGTGAGTGTTACGCAAAATGATTTGTGTAATCTCAGACAGAAGATACTCACCGATCTAAGCCACACTGCAATGGCAAATATCTCTACAATCAAAAGGATTGAACCATTCACAGCAAAAGACGCCATCGGTTATATTGACCCCGATAATCTCCAAAAAGTTCGTGAGTTGAGACTACGTCTCTTTACACACAATTCTCCATCCGTGGATAGAGTTCTTTTTCAAAAGTTTAAAAAAATCGTTGTAAATTTGAATTTGCCCGCTCCTCAGGAGATCTCTTATGCAAAAAATATGAAAATATTCAAACTTACGAATGTACTACCTAATCATATTGATAAGTTGGCACGTTTCGCAGGAACACAGAGTCTGGATACTTTTCCACATTTCGATTTACTAAAAACTGCTTCTATTCCTGTCGCAGTTGCTGATCCAAAACATTTCAAAAAACCGGATGCTAAATTTAATTATCCTGTGATAGGCATTGTGGATACCGGTATCAACCCAAATGATTCCATTCTCTCCCCATGGGTTGTTAAACGCCATGTTTATGTTCCGCACAGTGATGCAGATTACAATCATGGTAGTTTTGTTGCTGGACTTGCAATCTATGGGAGGCAACTTAATGATGACAGGTTCCCCTATTGCCCAGCGAAACTTATCGACGTCATGGCTGTACCAAAAGGTGGTCGTATCCCTGAATATGAACTTCTGACTATCTTAGAGGAAGTACTCCCAAAGCATCCCGAAGTTGAATTCTGGAACCTTTCATTGAATATTGACTCTGTTGATGATGATACATTTTCTCCTTTTGCGATAGCATTAGATGCTCTCCAAGATAAATACAAAGTCACCTTTGTGATTTCAGCGGGCAATTACACCAATCCCCCACTCCGGGGGTGGTTTCCTGAAGACCTTGGAGAAGCAGATCGCATTTTTTCTCCTGCAGAGTCTGTGCGTGGCGTGACCATTGGTTCTCTGGCACATCTTGATCGGCCGGGAGCCCGAGTTAAAAGAGAACAACCCTCTCCATTCTCACGGCGTGGCCCTGGCACCGCTTTCTTGCCTAAACCAGAACTAACTCACTATGGCGGTAACTGTAAACCAGATTTGGATTATACTCAAATCGGTGTACGATCTTTGAATGGACAGAAAGGTATTGCAGAGTGGATAGGGACAAGCTTTTCAACCCCACTTGTTACAGCAATATTGGCAAATATAGAAGCAGCTATCAATTCACCGGTAAATCCCTGCTTGGTACGAGCTTTGGCTGTTCATTCGGCTGTTATCAACACACCGGACCTAACGCCCACGGAACTTCGATACAAAGGCTTTGGTATTCCTGGTGATTTGACTTCAATACTTACCTGCTCACCCTGGGAAGTAACTCTGGTCTTTGAGCCTGAACTTCAGCCAGGACTCACGTTTGAAAAATATCCGTTTCCAATTCCACCGTGTCTCTTCAACCAAAATGATAAGGTAACAGGTGAAATCGTTATGACCCTCGCATATAACCCTCCACTAGACCCAAGTGCAGGCTCAGAATATTGTAGGATAAATGTCAGTGCTTCTCTTGGCACATGTCAAATAGGAAAGGACAATAAACCACATAAACAAAATTTAAAAATCTGGCCTTCGCCCAAAGATGAAGACCTCTCAGAGTTATATGAACATTATCAAATTAGGCATGGCTTCAAGTGGTCACCTTTAAAAGTGTATAGACGCCTTATCACAAAAGGAGTTAAGGGGAAAGTATGGAATCTTCAGCTACGTCTTTTAGAACGCCATAATTACAAATTCAGTAAACCTGAACCACAGAAAGTTGCTCTAATTGTAACAATGCGAGACCCCAATAAAACAGCCCCCGTATACGATCAGACCGTCGCCAAAATGCGCCAAATTGGGTGGATAACCCAAGATCTGCAAGTAGAGGAACGAATACGTGTTAGCGTAGGATTCACTTCTTGATGGAACCACCAGGGCATAGTCCGGCATCCTTCCTGCGCAAACTAGAATATTCTGTGTTTTTTCTCCTGAAAAACGGAACCGCGCCGTCTGGCGAAACCAAAATTTCCTAATCCGTCAAATCAAAAACAGCCCCGCAGACCTCCGCTAACGACATACGCAATACGCATTACGAAACAAAACCTCAATCCTCGTCAACGCAAGGAATTCCTTACACTTTAGGGAGATTATATGGGATAGAGTTCGGATTTCAATAGGAGAAAGGGTGGCCTAAAAAAGGTGCTTTTTTGTGATAGACCCATTCGACCCTTCGACACGCTCAGGGCAAGCAGGCGACGGCTAAACAATAAGTAATTTCCCCCCACCACAGGGGTGGTAATTTAAAAAATTTCCCCCCACCGCAGGGGGTAATAATAAAAACAATTCCCCCCACCACAGGGGTGGGGGCTATATATAGGAGGTTAATCGTTGTGGTTTTTTACATATTTTATGCGTCTGGTGAGTTCGACTTCTGTAAAACAGAACCTCCTGTCAAAACCTCTTGTCCATATTCGCCCTGACCTGCCAATGTTGTAAAGCGCGAACATTGCCGCGTTCTTATACCTGCTTACAACTTCCCCTATAGGATGATATGACCACCTCGCTACCAAATGTACATGATTACTGCAAACCGCTAACGCCTCGACCTGTAAGCCCGTTTTCCGGGCTTCTGCTACGATTGTCTGGTGAACAACCGTTTTTTCTTTTGATGTTAATTTTACTGCCGGCGACTTTTGAAGTTTTTTACACAAACTATAAATGTGTTCGTCGCCTTCCAATGTCTTTCCATTTTTGACGTATCTTCGTTTGTCCCCCTGCAACCAACTGCCGTACGTTGTCCAGGTAACCATATAACCTACTGTTTTTGCCATAACTTCGATGTTACTTATGACTTAGACACTGTGCAATTCAAATTATCTTTTCGTAAATTTATATAGCCCCCACCCCAGTGGTGGGGGGGACAAGTATTGATTATTTCTCTGTGTTACCTGTGGCCGAGATTATTTGTTTAGCAGTTTTGGTTTCATTCTTTTCAGCCATTTGGGTAAGTCTTTGCGCTTTACCTTTTTCCACAGCCCCTTTTTTTGGCTGCGTGCGACGGCCTCTAAATGCTGATATTTGTTGTAGAAACTGTGCCGAAACCGCAAATCAGCATAGGCAAATCCTTCAGAAAGCAAAACCTCATTCAAAAACCTGCCGTCGGGTAGCTGCACATAAGCCAGCAATCTGCCGAATTTACCCCTCGTTCGATGTTCTTCAAGATAAACGGCAACCTGCTTTCCCAATGCTAATTTAGTTGCGAATTCGGCGGCCTCGGGCCCAAAATACATAACGCCAACTTCAGGATGTTTTGTCTCCGGCGTATCAATCCCCCAAAGCCTTATTCTCGTATGCTTCTTATCTGCATCAGGCACATCTATATCAATGGTATCGCCATCGACCACCTTTACAACCGTAAAAGACTTAGCGTGATATCTGTCGAAATCATAAGTGCCAACCTGCCCGGCCGATACAGGTCTGCTTCTTTGGTTGATGCAGGCCTGGTCAAGCAATACCACAATGCCTGCAGCCAGTATGCATAGAAAGATGATAATGCCGCGAGCGCGTCTGCTCATTGCATGTTGCCTATGTGGTTTATCGCGCAAAATATCGCTCTCGAAAATGAAAGGGAAACGCAAAAACTATAAAGCAAGGTAGATATATTTACTTCTTAGCTATGCTCGTTCTTACTCGTTGGGTTTCGACCTTTCCTCGACGGTCTTATCCAGCTCGAAGGCGTCACTCACCGCTCGCAGCGCCTTTTCGGCCTCTTCCTTCGCCACGATACAGCTTATTCGAATCTCGCTGGTGGTAATTGAATCGATATTTACCCGGGCTTTGGCGAGTGCACCGAACATTTTATCCGCGACACCGTAGTGCGTCCTCATCCCCACCCCTACAACCGATACCTCGGCAATGTCCTCACGGATAAAGACGTTTTCGCAATTCACCTCGTTTTTTATTTCCTTGATGGCTTTCTGTGCATCTGCCAGGTCCGACTTTCTGATTGTGAATGAAATATTCGCCTTTTCTGAACTCCGTTCCGTCTGGACAATATCATTTATCACAACCTTGGCGTTTGCCAGACGTGCGAATATCTTCGCGGCGTTACCGGGTTTGTTATCGACGTCCACAAGCCCGATTTGCGCCAGGTTCTCCTGTACCGTTGCTCCCGAAACTGAAATACCTTCCATTTGCGGCACCTCATGAGTAATTATAGTCCCTTTTTTATCCCCGTTACTGTTTCTTACGTGAATTTGAACATCGTATCTCTTACCGAACTGAATCGACCGGCCGTGCATCACTCCCGCACCCAGGCTGGCCAGCTCCAGCATCTCATCATAAGTGATTTCGTCTATCTTGGCGGCTTTTTCATAGATTCGAGGGTCCGTTGTAAAGATGCCGTCCACATCCGTATAGATTTCACACTCTTTGGCCTTAAGCGCCGATGCCAAAGCTACTGCGCTTGTATCTGAGCCGCCTCTTCCAAGCGTCGTTATGTTTTCATTTTCGTCTATGCCCTGGAAACCTGCTACCACAACGATTTTGCCACTCTCAAGCTCTCTTATAATCCGCTCGGTCCCGATACTTATTATTCGCGCCTTAGTATGCGCACTGTCCGTTATCATTCGTATCTGGGCGCCGGTGAAACTTATTGCCGGATGTCCCAGCGCATTGATTGCCATAGCCAGCAGCGAGACGCTTTGCTGTTCGCCCGTGCTAAGCAGCTGGTCCATTTCACGTTGCGGCGGGTTGGGGTTCACCTCCAGCGCATCTGAAATGAGTTCATCCGTCTGTTTGCCGCGGGCCGAGGCAACAACAACTACCTGGTAGCCATTCCTGGCCATAGAGACTACACGCGCAGCGGCATTACGAATCTTATCCGCATTTGCAACAGAGGTCCCGCCGAACTTCTGTACTATAATCGCCATATCTTCACCACCAAAAACTCAGCATTTCAGAAAATACTCCATCAACTCAAAGCCGTTTTCTATATATAGGCCTGTTTCAGACGCGTTTGCCTCACTAAAAGGCTTTTGGAGTGCGCCGGTGACGTTTTGTCCCCATATAGCAAACGGGACCGGCTCAGGTGAATGAGCCTGGTTACTTATGAAAGTCGGATGGTCCGGCATAACAAGTATTCGCCAAACCTCGTAATTTTGTAATGCCTCGAGGACCGGCCCAACAATATACTTGTCTATCTGCTCCACCGCCTTTTTCTTAAGCTCCGGACTTCCGCTGTGGCCCGCCTCATCGGGCGCTTCCACGTGAACCAAAACAAGCTCATACTTCTCCAGTGCTTCTATTGCCCGTTTGCCCTTACCCTCGTAATTTGTATCGACAAAGCCGGTCGCGCCCGGCACGGATATTATATCAAAACCCACTAATTTCGAAAGACCACGAACCAGATCAACGGCCGTTATCGCGGCTCCCGTTAGCCCGTATCTTTTTTTGAAGCTTTCCAATTGAACTCTCTTGCCCTGGCCCCACAGCCATATCGAACTGACAGGATTCTCTCCAAGGTCTCGTCTTACCCGGTTTATCTCGTGTTCTAACAGTACCTGCTGTGCCCGCGCCATAATATCTATAAGAAGCTCGGCATATTTCCCACGGGGAAGATTTTTCTCGATGGAGGAACCAATAATATCATGAGGAGGCTGAGTCTGCACATTAAACTCGACGCCCCGCATAACCAGAAGATTTCGATAACTAACGCCGGGATAAAAATGTATTTGCTCGTTGCCCAGGGCTTCATTAAGCTCTGTTACCAATTTTGCTGATTCCTCACTTGATATGTGCCCTGCGCTGTGGTCGGCCATTTTCCCATCTGCAATTGTTACCAGATTACACCGGAAGACCCAGTCATCCGTAGATAGTTCAATATTGAGCGCAACAGCCTCAATTGGCGCCCGACCTGTATAATAGCGTCTCGGGTCATAACCCATAACGCTCATCATCGCCACGTCGCTGCCGGCCGGCATTTCAGGCGGAATTGTTCGAACCAAACCAGCTCGCCCCTGAGAGCTTATCCGGTCCATATTTGGTATATTTGCGGCCTCCAGAATCGTTTTGCCGCCAAACTTTTCAATCGGTTCGTCTGCCGCACCGTCCGGTATTATTATCACATATCTGCCGCTCAATCCTTGTCCTCCGGTATCTCAACAATTCGCACGCAGACAGGCTCGGCACATACCGTTTCGAGACGCGAGAGCCCTAAAAGCGCCGCGCTTATCTTGCTATGCTCCGTCAGATAGGTTGTTATAACCACCGGCACCGTGTTTTCCGGGCCGTGGCCCTCGTGCTGAATAACTCCCGATATGCTAATCATATTCTCTGCAAGCACTTTGCCTATCTGTGCAAAAACACCTGTCTGGTCTTTAACCATCAGCCTTACATAAAACCTGCCCACGTAATCGTCGATTTTTTCTATTAACGAAGCAATTTCCTTTCTTTGCCTTAAGCGCAGGTGGTAAAAACTCCTGCCTGCATTGCCCAGTGCAACGTCGATAATATCGGCAACGACCGCACTTGCCGTTGGCATCATACCGGCGCCCCGGCCATAATACATCACCTGTCCTACAGCGCTGCCGAATATACTCACTGCATTAAATGAGCCATCTATTCGGGCAAGAGCATTATCTCTGACGATAAAAGAAGGATGGACCCGAAGTGAAACCCGCCCATCCTCACATTTCTGTCCAATTGCCAATAGCTTCAGAGTGTAACCCATCTCGCCTCCGTAGCGGACGTCGTCTCTCGATATCGATTCGATGCCTTGCACAAATACGTCTTCCAGCGTAATTTCGTATCCGAAGGCTATGGACGCCAAAATCACCAGCTTATGTGCGCTATCGATGCCGCTGATATCCAGCTTTGGGTCCGCTTCTGCATAACCAAGGCTTTGTGCCTGGGCCAGAGATTCGGAAAAATCATCATCTCCACTGGTCATATTTGAAAGGATGTAGTTACATGTTCCATTTAGAATACCGTACATCGCTTTAATATCATTAGCCGCCAGGCCGGTTCGTATCCCGGAGATAATTGGTATCCCTCCGGCACAGCTCGCTTCAAACGCTATACATCGCCCGTTCTCATGGGCGGTCCTGTACAGCTCATTACCATATTCAGCCAGCAGCGCCTTATTCGCCGTAACAATGTCCTTGCCTGCTGTGAGCATTTGCAGTTGTATTTGTTTCGCCACATCGGTTCCGCCGACAAGCTCCACTCCAATTTCGATACTCTTGTCATTCAACAGTGTATTCAAATCGTTTGTTAGAACACCCGCTGGCAGTTTTACCGGCCGGGTCCGGTCCAAATCTACATCAACCACTCGAGCCAATTCCAGGCGAAGCCCCGTCCTCGTTGTTATTGAGTTGCCTTGTTCCAAAAGAATCTTTGCCACCCCGCACCCAATGGTACCAAAGCCAACAATTCCAACTTTTACAGTTTTTTCAGCCATATCATTGTACCCTACAATTTACGGCCTGTAGTCTATGGATTCGCCGGTAAATAGTCAATAATCAATTATTCATAATAAATACAGTCTCTTGTTATGTGCAATCTCTAAGAAATTGCGGTGGTGGGCTTCGTAAATCAAAGGTATGAAGACATTGCAGGTGAAACATAATAAGATACAAAGACGGTTTTCTTGTGTATGGCTCAGCGCCTTTTTCTTAAAAACGCTGCGCCAAGGCCAAATAGTAAAAGTGAAGCAGGCTCGGGTACGACATTAATCGTCAAATTATCAAATCCACCCTCAGAGGAGATTAATCTGACCATAGTAATTTGACCGAGGGGCTGCCCACTTGTGTCGGTTGATTCCCATATTCCATCGTTCCAAAAGATTTCCGATGTATATCTTCCCAACGTGCCGGTAACCTCGAAAATTGTGCTGTTTGCATAATCGCAAAATTCGATGGAGACGAAATCCACATATTCACCTGGATCAAGAGCGAATGTTATTTCATCAACAGCAGGGGCTAACAATAAGAAATTACCGCTTGGCGGAGATGGAATCACGATATCTGTGATGTCCCAGTAGGGGCGGTTGAGCGGTGTTTTCGACTTGATACTATGCTGAAACAATCCATTGATAAAATCGTTCTGGTCTGGTTTGTCGTACTCGAAATCCTCGATATACTGTATGGCCGAGGCAGGGGATGACAAAATCAAGCAAATAATAAGCATAAAAAACAGGACTACCTTCAGCTTAGGCAAATTTACTCCTTTTGTAGAGAAAATGCTGTAATAATTCGAAGGCAAATTAGTCTGCTTTATCACTTTTTATTCCCAAGAAAGCTACACAATCACAGACAAATATCAGGCTAAATAAAAAGGTACACAGTAGAAGAGATTCCTTCCCCCATTTAAGAATAGAAACATTATAACATCTTTTTCCGGAATGTCAAGAAAAAAAGACTTTTTTGAAGATTTTATAGGTCTTTAATGGTTGGCCTATCCGCTTTTTTTATCGAGCTTACTATTTAACTTTCCTTTTTACGGCCTTGTAAAGCTCCTTTTGTACTTCAAAGCCAAGCGCCTTTGCCTTTTTTATGTGCTCCCAGGCCGATTTATAATTCTTCAGGTAATAGTAGCAAATACCCAGTCCGTTGTGTCCCTCCGCAAAGTCCGGCTTCATTTCCACAGCTTTCAGGTATGTTGAGACCGCCTTATCGTAATCCTCTTTTTTCACCCATGCCACACCCATATTGTAATATACCCATGCCAGCTTCTCCGGCTCATATTCGTCTTGTCTATTAAGCGAAATCGCCTTCTGATATTCTACAATCGCGGCATCATACATATCCTTTTCCATATATATATTTCCCAGGGCCTTTCTGGCCCCAAATCTGAGTATGCTTGCCACGGCCGATTCCATTTTTGTGGACGATACCTTTTCATACTCTTCGATTGCCTTGTCAACCCAATTCATCTCGTGATATGTAATCGCCAGACCATACCGCGCTTCAATCATATCATCATCTGCACGAAGCACCTTTTTATACTGAAACATCGCTGCTTCAAAGTTCTCCATATCTCTATAAACATTGCCCAATTCAATCCACACGGTCTTTTCTTCGGGCATGACTAACAAAGCTCTTTTCAATTCTATTATTGCATTATTGAACATTTCCAAACTTGTATAAGCTTTGGCAATGTTCTTATAGGCTTCAATAGAATTAGGCTCGTTTCGCAGCGAGGTCTTATATTCCGAAATTGCCTTATTTACCCATCCCTTTTGAATATACGCGTTACCGAGATTATTCCGCGTCTTTGCCGCGTTCGGATTAATATATAATGCCAATTGATATTCACTTATCGCCTTATCCACCAGCCCCTTTTCCAGATAAATATTACCAAGGTTCGTTCGCACCGTTTCCAGCGAGGGATTTATCTTTGCCGCCGTTTCCAACTGAGCCATGGCCACATCTGTATTGCCAGCCTCCTGATAAAAATTGCCGAGATTATTAAAGAAACACCCAAGAGATTCTCGTTTACTTAGGTTTTTCATATATATACTCCGCGGATTATCGGGAATCTTGAATTTTTCAAAATAATAATCGTCGTCCGGACTGCCTCCTCCTCCGGTAGTTTCAATGTTAAACCGTTCCTTGCCGTCGTCGTATCTGACGAAGAAATGGCCCGGCGCAACCACGCCATATAAAGGCAACCCTAACCGTTCACCGATTGAAAGATAGAGGATCGAGAGACTAAGGCAATAACCTTTTTTTCTCTTAAGGACTGAGTGTAAAAACAGGTCTTGTGATTCATCTGCATTATTCACGGCCTTAAAATCCATCTCCTCAAATAAATACTTGTTTATCTGGTTAACAACAGCCCGACCTTTAGCAGAGCCAGCCAACGGACCTCTATGCCTTTTATCCTTCAACCGTTTAAGAATCGTATAAGCCATATCATCTATCTGCCCACGATACCTCTGCACGTTTATCTTCGCGCCTGCCTGCCGAGAGAGCAGCAATGCCGCCGTTGCCAGGTCTATTTCTTCATCCGCCAGTCGCAGAACCCTATCAATTGAGCGAGCGTAGAGCCCCATATTGCCGTCGTTTGCGAGGACCTCCGCCCCCTGAGCCGATGCGGCCGTGAGTAGCAAAAAAGTACAGGTTATCCTGAGCTTCCACATAGTATTTTTCAGACGTGTCCTGAAATAAGCGGGTATTTTTTTCTATACAATTCTCTCATTTTATGCCCCATCTAAGGACATACCTACTTGTACTTCCTCAAAGATATTTATCTTCATCCAGTGATTACTCTTGAATCGCCATCGATTTGCCAGACCCACTGCGATAACTCCCACTGTCGTTGCTATCCACGGCCCAAGAGCCTCCAATCCCGGCGCCAGCCTGACCATCAGAATTCCACCGCCCCCCAGTAAAACTATTGAACCGAAGGCTGCCACAAGTGCCAGCCACAGGGTATCTCCAGCACCGCGAAGGGCACCGCTGTAAATAATAGCAGCCGCATCGAAAACCTGATATATCGCCGCACATATCAGTAGCTTCACACCTGTAGCAATTACTTTATCGTCACCTGACCAGAACATCATTAGCCGCTGTCTGAATATAAAAAAGCATAATCCGGCCAGCCCCATGTAAATAATCCCGATTCTCAGACAAATACGCGTCTGCTTAATGGCCAAATCCTTCCGCCCTCGGCCGATAGACCGGCCGACTGCAGCGGTTAACGCCGTGGAAATTCCCACCACTGGCATAACCGAAACATTTATGCATGAGAATACTGCCGAGGTCGCTGCTAATGACTCCTTCCCAAAAATACCCACCAGCCAAAATAGAACTGCCCCCCACAATGCGACGTTTACCAGCAGACCAATCCCGGCCGGAAAACCTACCCGAAGAAGCTCCTTCATTTTGCCAAAGTCAATCCGTCCTGTATGCCTGCTTTGAAACTTTTCATTTATGCTTCGACCGAGAAAGAGACTCATCCTTATTGCCGCACTCACACTCATACCTATAAAAGTCCCCCATCCCGCACCGGCTATACCCATTGCCGGGAAACCTAACTTCCCGAAAATCAGCACATAATTGCAGGCTATATTCACACTTTGACCCACTATTGCCGCGTACATCGTGATAACCGGACGGTGCACACCTATAAAAAAATTGCTCGTACACCAGCTAATCATCATCACCCCCTGCGCATAAAGCAAAATCCTCAGGTATGTTACCTCCATGTTAATTACTGATTGTTCGTGCCCCATCATTCTGAAAATGTGCGGCGCGCTAGGCCATAAAAGCCCAACCACAACAACCGTGTACAAAAATCCCATATACATAGCCTGCCAGCAGTACTCTGAGCAGGACTTAAGCCTGCCTTGCCCAAGGCTTTGACTGACAAATGTGTTGATACTGGTCAAAACACCTATTGCAAAGCTTGCAGGAAGGAACGAGACGATGCCTGCCGGCAAAACCGCAGCCAGAGCATCGGTCCCAAGACGTGAAACCATAAAACGATCAACGAATTGCATAATTGTGAATGAGATATTCGTAACTATCATTGGTGCGGCCAGCGACAGCATTTGTTTTAATGATGCCGGCCCGTCATCTGATTTTGCTGTGTCTAAAGATGTGTTATTAGCCATCTAATTTTATGAGGCTGGGGCGTACCAAAGCCACTCTTTCTTTATAACGTTAACAGGCTACGACAACCGCCGCTCCTCCTACCGGAATTTATCCCGCAAAAGCCGGGATTTACGACGACGTTTCAGTTGTATTGCTGCATTCTATCAACTGTGCTATTCTTTTTGCCTGTACGCCGGCAATCTGCAATTTTTTGACCGTAGTTTTATGGCCGGAAATTATCGTGATTGCTTTGCTTTTTACTCCAAGTTTTTTTGCCAGGAAATCGATAAGCATCTTATTAGCTTTACCCTTTTCGGGTGCCGCTGAAACTCTTATCTTAACCATCCCGTTAAGCAGCCCCCCAATTTCTGTCTTGCTGCTGCCCGGCACTACCTTCACCGTAAAAATCACCGCATCGCTGAGTTGTTGGATAGCAAAGTCACCCATACCTCAAAAGCTACTCACTTTCACCGCCTTGTTCCGGATAATTCCCGGCCGTCGGACCACACAAGTTATGCGTTCTCTCTTATGTTCTTGCCAACGGCAAACTGTACGTACTTTTCGATTTGCTCCGCCAGTTCATTCAATGAGGCAAGCTGAAAATCTTCGTAGTGGCCCGGTACAAACTCGCCGTTAAGCGCCTTTTTAAATATCCTGACCCTGATTACTGAAGGGCCTTTCTCGCTCCGGCTGAAGTTTACCTCCTGATGCTCTGTAAGCTCAACCCGCCATTCTTCACTTATGAAGACTAGGCACTTACCCGTGTAAACCGCTGTCGGAAAATAATCGCGTAATAATCGAAGAACTTCCATTATTTATCCTGTTTAATCAGCTGTTTGATGCTCCAAAGTTTTCAGATTTTTCTCTTTTGCGAACATTTTATCCCAATCTACCTTGCCGGTAAACTGCATTGTTACAAATAGTGTGCAAATGCACAGGATAGTGATTGCAAGGCCTGTATAGCCCTCAAAAAAGAAGGTATAAGAGAAAAATACGAGGTAAATCAATTCTCCTGGTCATTTTACTTCTCCTGTGTTAATTTTATCCTGTTTTTTTACCTGTCTCTTTACCGGAGTGAACCAACAAGATCGGAAACACAGTTTATACCTTTCGAAGCACAGTATTGTTCAATTTCTTTAACGATTTTCTCGGCACAATTCGGTTCAACAAAATTCCATGTTCCGACAGCCACCGCTGTTGCGCCGGCGATAATAAATTCGATAGCGTCTGAAGCATTTCTGATTCCCCCCATGCCCAGAATAGGTATCCCACTGCTCTTTGCTACGTCATTATAAATCTTATTAACAAGATATACTGCTATCGGCTTGATTGCCGGGCCGGACAGGCCGCCGGTCCGGTTGGCCAGTACAGGCCTTCCGGCCTCGATATCAATGACCATTGCTGTGAAAGTATTTATCAGGCTGAGCGCATCGGCGCCGCCATTAACCGCCGCACGGGCCGTTACACTTATATCTGTAACGCTTGGAGTCAGTTTAACCATTAGCAC
This sequence comes from uncultured Pirellulales bacterium, assembly GCA_964444665.1. Classification (GTDB taxonomy): domain Bacteria; phylum Planctomycetota; class Phycisphaerae; order Sedimentisphaerales; family CAYZTY01; genus CAYZTY01. The sequence continues at coordinate 7,858 of CAYUIE010000011.1, read as the reverse complement.
TTTCGAGCCGGAGACCTTCTTCACCTCATACGTTACATTTTCTACATGCTTCGGGTCTGTTCCGAACATAATCCCGCCAGCTTTGACGTTCGGGCAGCTAATGTTTAACTCCAGTCCCGCAATCGCCTTCTCTCCAGCCAGCCTTTCCGCCACCGCCACATATTCCTCTATACTCTCACCGGCAATGTTAACAAAAACGGGGGTGCTGAGCTTTTCGATAATCGGTAACTTCTCGGCAATGAATCGCTCAAGGCCAATGTTTGCCAGCCCAATGGCGTTTAGCATCCCCGAGTTTGTCTCGACAATTCGCGGTGTCGGCAGGCCTCTTCTCGGTTTGACTGTAATACTTTTGGTTATGAATCCTCCGAGAGAGTTGATATCCGTAAAATCCGCAAGCTCATTGGCGTATCCACACGTACCCGATGCAGTAAATACCGGATTGGCCAATCGAATCCCCGCGAAATCCACCGAAATATCAATGTCTTCATTCATACAACTACGAACTGGAACTAGCCTTTTGATATAAATTTAGATATCTTAGCACCACATCGAATTATTTTGTTAGATTTTCAATTTGTTTGTCAACCTTTGAGAGAGATTGCTTCATTGTGAAAGTGATATTTGTATAGGCGTCTCGGCACTTTGATTCAGTTTTGTCCTTATCTTTCACGAATGAGCGAATACATTCTGTTACCTCTTTCGGCATCAAAATCAAAATGTCTGATACTATATCAGTTGGCCAAGTATGCTCAGCCAGGGCCTTAGGTAGTTCCTTTAATGCTTTGTTATATAACGTTTCTAGTCGTTTTCTCTCAGACCTCAGTTGCTCGAGCTTTGCCTCGCGTTTCCAACGGAAATAATCAAAAATCAATCTCGTAATCGGTACAATGCTCGCAACGAAACCACCAACAATTACAGCAATCAAAGTATCTGACATTCCAATCTTCCTTGATATATTCCTATGTAAGAGCTTCTCCGTGCAATCTACGAAATCTGTGGTTAAAACACAACTTCTCCAGTATCAAAGATCGGACAATCCTCACAACTCAGTTCTGGCAGTAGGTTTTAACTCATTATCATTTCGATGCTCTCTTTTCAGTCCATCTTTTTTGAAACTGTAGTTCGTATCTCCGACGGGATTTTGTATCTGTTAGGACCATTCCATTCGGTGCCAGGATGAACCCAAACTTTTCGTAAAATCGGTCCGCACCAACATTGGCAAAAAGTGTAAACTCACCATAATCATCTCCGCATCCGACTTTAATTTTCTTGGCGTAGTTTAACGCCATTTCCATCAATTTTCGCCCGACACCTTTATTTTGAAAATCCGGATGGACTTCCATATCCGCCATGTGAACGATATATGCTGAATCCCCAACAAGACGAATAAGGCCGACGAGTTTACCATCGTAACGAGCACTCGCTATAAACAACGAGCCGTCAATGGCCACCTTGTTTCGCTCAGGGGACCTAAGCTGCCCAAATCCAATGGACTCAACCAAAGATTGCATCTCCTGGGGAGTTACTTTATCATTTTCTTTGTACTCAATGTCCATACGATTTCACAGACTATAGCATCATATTCTGAATACTATTTCTCTACTGTTAAAGACCGGTCCATCCTCACAGCAAAGCTTGTAAACTGTTTCTTTCGAGCTGGATACTATACACTCGACCGCACAGCTCTGGCAGACGCCGATGCCGCAGGCCATCATCCGCTCAAGGCTTACCTGACAGTCCATGTCCTGAATTTTGGCAATCTCCGCCACTTTAGCTAACATCGCTTCCGGCCCGCAGGAGTATATAACGCATTGATTGCCGGTAGGGCGGGTCTTTTGCAGCCATTCCTCAAGACATAGTGTTATCGGACCTTTAAAGCCCACTGAGCCATCGTCTGTTGCCAATATGGCCTTTGACCGGTACTCAGAGCCTCCTATACAACCCTCAGGCCCACAGGGCAGTTCCTGGGCCGTTTTGGCCCCTAAGAATACGACAACCTCCATCTTTGGGTGGTTTTGAGATAAAAACTTATGCAGGTAAACGAGGGGGGCAATACCCATTCCACCGGCCACCAGAAGGGCGGTTTGCATACCGGCAGGCACTGAAAAACCATTACCAAGCGGCCCGATTATGCTGACCCGACCGCCTTCCCGCAAGCCTGTCATCCGCAGCGTACCCGGCCCGCGAGTACAGTATAAAATTTCAACCTCAGTCTTTGTCGAGCTTGCGACGATGTCAGTAAAGCTGAATGGCCTTCGCAGAAGGATGCTTCGGCTAACTGAGTCACGTAAATCTTCAGGTATCTTTTCCTTGTCCGGCAGCGGCAGGTTGCTGACGTCTAACTGGGCGAATTGGCCCGGCAGGGCGGCCGAAAAGCTCTTTGCACCAGGACTGTCCAGCTCCAGCCTAAGCCGCCAAAAGCGCCTGCCAATCTGCTCATTAGAGCAGACTCTCGCGTCAAACTGACCCTTCTTTTGTGGGACATCTTCTTTCATAACTGTTGATTTCTTAGAAAAATCAACGAATCTGAACGTGCTCTAAGTTTATACTCCAGACCCTCCCCGTCAAGTAAATTGCCGTTTTAGTTAGAGTTGATAATTCTGGATTTGTAAATATTACTCGTTGTGTTTAGAAAGTGATTTATCGGTTACTATAGGTATTTCCCTGACATCGACAACGTAATTGTATTCGTTGGGTAGCGGCATATATTGGTTGCAGAACTTATTTATGCGCGCCTTATTGTATCTTATTTCCAGTAGCATTGCTTTTATCCACTGAATTTCCAATCCTTCGATATGGTCGGCAACAAAGACGGGGATATATTTGTCCCTTATTTTCACATCCCACTTTGTAATCTTAAAACCAGATGGGACCAAGTATAGTGAATTTGAATAACTTGTTGTTGCACCGGCATCATAGCCCATTAACACTGCATCAACCCTGCCGTCAGGAGAAGGAAAACGTTCGTTCTCCTCAAAAATAATATCTCTGTCTATCATCAGGTATCCGACAATAAGTGCGCACAAAATTAAAATTAACAATAAAACTGTCAGCGCCCCAATCACAGTAAATATCCGAGATACGATTTTAAGAAACATTTATTTTGCCTTTTTGTGAAAATATAAAATCGGGAAATTTACTTTATATGACTATTATATATGTCCCTAATAAAATCAAACCAGAAAAGCGCTCCCCAAACAGTAAGCGGAATTCCTATAATGGCAATGATACTCCCAATTATTTTAGCATTTTTCCATACTCCTTTATGACGTCTTTCCTTTTTGATGTTCTGTAAGGATATTCGAATTTTCCTTCAGCAAAAGTATTTATCCCCCATAAGACCAAGGCAATACCAATAAAGAATCCCATAGCCTGCATTCTATGCTCGGCAATTTTCTCGGAGAAGAAAATTGCTATTACTACACACATCACACATATACCAAGTAACCAATCTATACGTTTCAGCCATTTAAACACTTTAGTGCCAGGTGCATTTTTTAAAATCACTCTCTCTTGTAATCCGGTTTTTGATTTTTTATCCACAAGACCTTTGAAAGTTTAAGAAGCTTCCTCTTTTAAGTTATTTTACATATCTATCATACATATCGGCTAATAAATCTATACTATAAAGAAGTTCGTAGGTGGGAAGGAATAAAAAAACTTCCGGAGTCCCCGATTTGTCGGGATTCCGGAAGTAAGCCACGGCAAAGAAGCCGCAAATTTCAATTTATCAATCACCCCGTTTGGTCCAGTGTGCCGGTCCAAGCCAGCCATTAATATATCGGCACAGAAAGATTGCGTCAATAAAACAATAATTCTTAAAGAAAAACGAGCGTGTTTGACGTAAGTGCTTATTTAATAAGACGATGTGAGTATTTTATGTATTGCCGAAGGGTTGCTGTCTGGAGCTATAACTGCCTTGATAGAATGGACTTAAAATTTATTTTTTTTGAGCCCAAAAAGCCTTCATCGCCGCCTCGGAAACTTTTTTGAATGTTACCTTATGGTTTTCTGCCGCCACGGAGCAGTCGGAATATTCAGGCTTGGCCGTCACTAGTTTGCCGTCTGAAAGGCCGGATTTGACACGTATATCCCCATATTCAGTTTTTACCGTTATCGTATCCCTGACCAGCTTCATCCTCTGGGCTATTTGCTTTCTAAGGCCGAAGCTTATTCCCTCTTCAAGCAGCATTTGGCCGAGCGCTTCGGCATCGCAAACCTCACATATAACGGATATCTGCACGGCAGGGCGGCTGTGTTTCATATAAATCGGCGTCGTATAGACGTCCAGCGCCCCATTTCTAAGCAGTTTCTCGGTCACAAAGCCGATTACCTCACCGGTCGCATCATCGATATTGGCCTCAAGCAGACAAATTGAGTCGGCCGAAGCCAGGTTGATATCGGTAGCGCTGCCAATGACAAGACGAAGCAGATTTGGAACCTTCTGGAACTCTTTTGAGCCTGCCCCATAGCCGGTTTTCTCGACTTTCATAGCCGGCAGGGGGCCGAATTCATCGACAATCGTTACCAAAACAGCCGCTGCCGTCGGCGTAACCAGTTCAGCTGCCACCGGCCCACCCATAACCGGGACATCTTTCAAAAGTTCTAACGTCGCCGGTGCCGGGCCCGGCAGCAAGCCGTGAGCACACTCAATAATGCCCCCACCGACCGGCAAAGGCGAACAATGGACCCTCTCGATTCCCAAGGCATCCAGCCCTATACAGGCCGAGACTATATCGGCGATCGAATCCAGCGCACCAACCTCGTGAAAATGGATTTCTTCGGGCTTTTTGCCGTGCGCCCTCGCCTCCGCGTCAGCCAGTCTCTTAAACACCTCAACCGCCCGGTCTTTTGCATTTTGGCTGATTGCTGACGCTGTTATCAGTTCGGTTATTGTTGCCAGATTCCGGCCCGGCTCATTTTGCCGTGCCTGCGGTTCGAACTTCAATGCCCTAAGATGGTTTCGGTGTGTCTGGCTAATTTTTATCTCAAGCTGACTCAGGCCGAGGCCGGCAAGCTGAGACTTCAGGAATTCGCCGTCCAGCCCTGCGTCAAGCATCGCGGCCACAATCATATCGCCGCCAGCACCGGCAAAACAGTCGAAGTATGCTATCTTCATATTTTTAAACCTTACAAAAATTTTCCTGATTATCCGGCCAAATACTTAACTATTCAAGCATAATTCGTTTGTCACTCTTGAATTGCAACGATAATTTTAGTATGAATGTAAGTATGATTAACGGTTTACTTGGTTTTTTCTTTATAGCAGCGCTGCTGACTTCCAGCCCGGCTGATACAACCAATGGACAGTTAGCACGGCAAATTAACGGCATAATCGGCCAAACTTCCCAGAAAAAAGTCCAATTTGCCATTCACATAATCGATGTTGATTCAGGACAAACCATATATTCACACAATTCGCACAAGTCTATGGTCCCCGCTTCGAATATGAAACTCATTACATCCGCATCGGCCCTGCATTTCCTTGGGCCGGAATATCAATATAAAACACTCATTGGTCTGCAGGACAAGGCTCTGGTAATAGTGGGCAGTGGCGACCCGCTCCTGGGTGATAAAGTCACAGACGAAAAACACGGACGCAATCCAAACTGGCTATTTGACGAGATTACCACTGCTCTTAAAGAGCAGGGCATATCGACAATTAAGGACATCATCGTTGATAGCACCGTATTTGACGATACCTGTGTCCATCCCAGTTGGCCAAAAAGTCAGCTCAATCGCCATTATGCCTGCCAGGTCAGCGGCCTGAATTTTAACGGCAATTGCGTCGAAATAAGCGCACAAAACAAAAATGGACGGCTTGACATAACACTCGAACCCGAGACGAGCTACGTAAATCTCACCAACAAGGCCGCCATCACTTCGAAACCTCCCAACACCTTGTGGTGTGCCAGGAAGCTCGGCACAAATAACCTAACATTGCGGGGTAAATGTTACAGGAAAACCGGGCCCATCCGCGTAGCGCTCGACAGGCCGGCCGCCTTTTTCGGCTTCCTGCTGGCCGAGAATTTAGTTAGGACCGGCATAATTGTCCGGGGCCAATACATCGAAAAGAAAATTAACCTGAGCAAGAATTTCAAACCATTAAGGCTTTATACAACACCGATAGTCGATGTAATAAATCGATGCAACAAAGACAGCTTCGGCCTGGCCGCCGAGGCCCTGATGAAAACAATCGCTGCAAAGGCCGGTCAAACGAAAAGTGAGGGCTCCTGGCAACTCGGCCGGGATATTACCACACAGTACCTTACTAGTTTGGGCATTTCCCGCGATGAGGTGTATATTGATGACGCCAGCGGCCTAAGTGCTAAAAATCAGCTCAGCCCGGCAGCCATTACCAAAGTGCTGCTTGCCGTACGTAAAAGCAAAAATTGGCAGGTTTATAGAAATTCGCTTGCAGTAGGGGGGGTAGACGGCACAATTCGTAAATATTTCACCGAGGAAAAATATAAGGGCAAAATCTTCGGCAAAACCGGTTATATCAACAAGGTAAAGTCTTTCTCTGGCGTGTGCAATTCGGGAAAAGGCGAATATATCTTCTCAATTCTGACTCACAATGCCAATGGCCGAACCCGCACGGCAATTAATGACATCGTAAAGGCAATCATCGACAAGTAACTAGTCAGTGATGAGGAGTGGAAAAGGATAGATTGGAATAAGTCGAGGCATCCTACTATAAGTTAAGTGAAAAGAGTCGGTTATGAAATGTAAGAATTATGCTTTTTAATCCATGAAAAATTTAGGATATTGTATGATACTATGCGTAAACAATATAATCCATAGTTGGTATACAGGCGGGAGAAAAAATCTGCAGAGCAGATAACAATATGTAGTGGAAAATCGCGGCAGATTCCTGTCCCTAAAGGAATAATTCAGAGCATAAAAATGAAAAGGAGATACAAAATGAAAATTGCCTCACGTATTTTGGAAGCGCAAGTTTCCTGGATTCAGATAGACCCGGCTGAATTTGTCTACACTCCGTGCAATTTATGTAGTTCATACAATTACAACGTTGTGGGAACATTATTAATTAACTGGCAGGAATTCTCTCTGGTTCGGTGTAATCACTGTGATTTGATATGGCGCAATCCACTACCAGGAAGAACATTCAATCGTACGCTTTATTCTGAGGATTATTTCAAAGCGGAAAAATATCCCGACGAAATTAGGAATCAAGTAGGCATTTCAGATAGTTCCGAAAGAGACAAAAATTTCCGCAACCGGATTTCGAGGAAGGTCGTTGAGATATGGATAAGCTTCGGAATCAGCCCAAGGGATGAAAATGGTAATCCACGAAAGCTCCTTGAAATCGGTGGAGGACGTGGTTACCTGCAAAGGGCTGCTGGAGAATTCGGCTGGAATACAACAGGTCTTGAGATTTCACCACATGCGATTAAAGCCGCAATATCAAGAGGTCACTTAGTAATGCCAGTCACGTTAGATGAATTGTGTAGAAGGTACGTACCTTATAAGGGCTTCTTCGACATAGTGGTGTTCTTCGACTTTCTCGAGCATGTCGATGATCCGGGCCAAGTATTGCGGATGATTAAGTACATTCTTTCAGAAGATGGCGTAATAATATTCAGGATTCCAAATACCTCTGAAGGACCACGTTTCCACCTTATAGACCACATTTGGCACTTCTCTCTTAAGACGATTGGGATGCTACTGTGGAAAGAAGGATTTGTCTTAAAAGTGGCATATGACGGCGGTACGTTTAAGGTATCAGAAAAGGGCGCAATTCAAAATATCATCATCATTGCAACAAAGACTCAGGCTATGCTAGTAGTCTGTCACAGATAAAATACAGATATAAAGGTCTTTTTGCCGATATATC